>JBNLCO010000011.1:0-55240 GCA_050303855.1 Candidatus Pacearchaeota archaeon | reverse complement strand
CAACATACTAAAGATCCTATCTGCTTCAACAGCGTCTTCAACATAAATCTTTTTCAGCTTTCTAGATTTAGGATTCATTGTAGTATCCCAAAGCTGATCGGAGCTCATTTCACCCAAAACCTTAAACCTTGTAACTCCACCTTCCTTAATATTAAGATCTTTATACAATTTCTTCAATTCATTTTCATCATATACGTAATAATCTTTCTGACCTTTTCTCAATCTAAACAAAGGAGGCATAGCTGCAAAAATATTTCCATTCTTTATCAATTCGGGCATAAACCTGTAAAAGAAAGTTAAAAGCAAAGTCTTTATATGTCCACCATCAACATCCGCATCCGTCATAATTATTACTTTCTTATATCTCAATTTATTCAAATCAAAAACATCCCCCACTCCAGTACCAATCGCAGTAATTAAATTAGCAATTTCTTCCGAAGATAAAGCCTTAGAAGGATTTGCCTTTTCAACATTAAGGATCTTACCCTTCAAACCAAGTATAGCCTGAGTTTCCTTATTTCTTGCCATCTTTGCACTACCTCCTGCCGATTCCCCCTCTACAAGATATAATTCAGTATCATCAAAGTTCTTAGAAGAACAATCTGCCAACTTACCTGGCAAACCCCCTATTGAAAATGCATTCTTTCTTCTAACAAGATCTTTAGCTTTCTTAGCAGCCAATCTTGCCTTTGCAGAATTAAGCGCCTTATCCGCAATTTTTTTAGCAACAGAGGGATTCTCCTCAAAAAACTCACTTAATGCAGTTGTAACAATAGAATCTACAAAACCTTTCATTTCAGAATTACCTAGCTTAGTTTTTGTCTGACCTTCAAATTGAGGTTCAGCAATCTTAACACTAACTACCGCAGTCAAACCCTCTCTAACATCATCTCCACTTAATGAATCATTCTTAAGCATATTCTTCTTTTTAGCATAATCATTAATCACTCTCGTCAAAGCAGTCTTAAAACCAGAAACATGAGTTCCACCCTCTACGGTATTAATAGTATTAACAAAACCATAAATATTATCTTGATAAGTGGAATTATATTGCACAGCTATTTCTACCTCAGTGTTATTTTCACCTTCACGTTTAAAGTATATCGGTTTAGTATGAAGAACTTCTTTATTACCGTTTATCCATTTAACAAACTCCATTAAACCACCTGCTGCGTAAAATTCTTGAGTTTTACCTTTTATCTCATCAATCAAAGTAATTCTCAAACCGGCATTTAAGAAAGTTATTTCTCTAAACCTTGCTTCAAGGACCTTATAATCAAACACTGTTGTGGAAAATATTTCTTCATCAGGCCAAAAAGTAACCTTTGTTCCAGTACCTGTTGATTTACCAGTAACAGTTAATTTTGTTTGAGGATGTCCTCTAGAATATTCTTGAGAGTAAACCTTTCCATCTCGACTAATCTCAATAATTAATTTTTTAGATAAAGCATTAACACAACTTACACCAACACCATGTAAACCTCCCGAAATAGCATAAGACTTTTTATCAAACTTACCCCCAGCATGAAGTTTTGTTAAAGCTACCTGAACAGCAGGAATCTTTAATTGAGGATGCATATCTACCGGAATACCTCTTCCATCATCTTGAACTGTAACAGAACCATCTTTATTGATACTAACAATAATCTTCTTGCAAAATCCTGCTAAAGCTTCATCAACCGAGTTGTCTGCAACTTCATAAACAAGGTGATGTAGGCCTTCTTTTCCAGTTGATCCTATGTACATTGCAGGTCTTTTTCTAACACCTTCAAGACCTTCCAAGACCTTAATTGATTCAGCACTATAATCTTTCTTATCGCTCATTTTTATTAAAAATATCTGAAAAATCCATTCAAATACAAAACCAAAAACACAGTCCAATTTATAAACCTTTCTAAGGTTTTACCGACGATAAAATAAAATTACTTTAAAATAATAACAATAATTTAAAAACAAAAAGATTTAAACGAAACCTAAAATTAGAACAACAAAAAATAAAATTAAATATAAAAAATTATTCTTTGGAAACTTCTTTCTTTTTCTTAGAAACCCATCTAATTTTTCTTCTTTTCATATACATGTTTTTTCTACATTTAGAAGAACAAAGATGCTTAACAGTACCATCTTTTATAACCAAACTTAACCCTTTATGGAGTTCATATTCTTTTCCACAGTATGAACATTTAGGCATTTTTTCTCACCTCATAATTTCTCTTTAAAGTTAAAGTATTATAGTCCTTAAGCTCATCAGGAACACCTATTGTAAAATCAGATAATTCTTTTCTCTTTCCAAGTTCTTCTTTTAGAATATCTACCTCATTTTTAGGTACAGCAAAAACAAGATAAGTATTAGACAAACTTATACCCTCAACAAACAAGTCAAAATCTTTACTTTTATAAAATTCATTCATTTTAAGTATACGCTCCCTTTGTTACTTTAGATTTAATCCTTCTAGCTTCAATTTCAGTTTCTCTCAACATTAAAGTATCTCCAACTCTTACTGGGCCTCTAACATTTCTCCTCATACTTCTCCCTTTATCTCTACCCTCTTCAATAAAACATTTAACCTGAGTAATTTCTCCTCTAAAACCAGTTCTACCAACTAATTCTTGAACTGTAGCTGGAACAACTTCTCCAGAAGCAATTCTATCACTACCTTTAGAACTTTGCTGTTTCTGTTCTTGTTTTTTTTGAGTCTTTGCCATTTTGTTAATTCAACATTCCCCGAGTTAATTAATTATTGAGTTTATTTCAAACCAGCAATATCCTTTTGAGATTCGCCAGCATCAATAACAACAACTGAAGAAGCAGAAACAGGCAAACCAACAGCAATACCAAGCTTTTGCTTGCTATCTACTTCTTGGCAAGGAATATTCTTTTCCTTACACAAAACAGGTAGATGCATAACAATTTCTTTAGGTTCTACATCACTTGCATAAACAACAAGCTTAGCGGTTCCTCTCTCTATTGCTTTTGTAACTTCGTTAGTTCCTTTCTCAACTTTTCCAGTCTTTCTTGCTTTTTCAACAATTTGATATATGTCAGCCATTTTACTTATTTTTATTTAATTTATCCAAAACCAACATAAGAAAACCTCCTCACGTTGATCGCTCATCGGATATTATACTCAGAAAATTCCGGTTTATAAAGTTTTGGTTGGAAAAACTATCCAAGATATCTTATCTTTCCAGGTCTTGGTTCAAAGACAATACCATCCTCAATAAGCTTCTTTATTTCAACATTAATTAATTCTGGCGAGACATCTCTTATTTCAATAATTAATTTATCTACTTCAATACCTCCATCTTCCTCAGAAGCCTTTATTTTATCAAGAAGTTTATCTCTCAAAGCAACAACCTCACTCTTTTCTACCTCTCCTCCAGAAGACATCTGGGAACGCTCACCTTCAACCTCCAATTTTCTTAAAAGAAGGTATTTTGGATCCTGAGATTTTATTATTTCTGGTTGAATATAAGTTTCATTGTTCCAATACCTTAATACCCCTATAACCACCACTGTTTCGCCTTGCTCCACGCTCTTAAATTTATCAGAATCGTCACCAAAGATCTTCAATTTAATCTGACCCGAACCATCATCAAGTGTAAAAAAGATGTATTTACTTTCTCCAGGACTTTCATATTTATCAATTATATTTCCAACAATATTTACCCTAACAATCTTTTTATCTCCAAGCTCCAAAAAAGCAAATCTATCCCCATTCATAATAGGTTTTCCATGAGACAGATCACCCACTCTTAATTTAAATGCAACATTTCTCTTAAATTGCTCCTGATCATCCATTATCCAAAAAAATTAAGCAAGTTTATAAGTTTTTATGAGAAAAAATTAGAACACGCCAATATGACCTCTTTTAGGCCTATAAATTTCATTACTTCTCAATAGCTTCTCAATACATTCTTCCAGCTCATCTTTAGTCATTTTATCTTTAAGCTCCTTCTCTATCTCTTCGTAAGGAATCATTTTACCCATTTGTGACTCAAGGGCAGTAATAGTCTCCTTTACAAGCATGATCTTACCTCTCTGAGCTGATGAAAACTTTCCAGATACTTTGTCAATATCAAAAGTTTTAGTTTCATAATCATAACCCACTTGCATAAGATAATATTTCATCAATTCAATTGCCTCTTGGGCATCTTCCTTTAGTACTTCCTCCCTCAATCTAACTTTAGCAGCAGCTTCTGCCATTCTTACAAGAGCTTGTAACTGTCTAGCTGAAATTGGAATTGGCCTCATACCTGCATCAGAACTAACAGGCCTATTTCTCAATTCAACATAAAAATCCCTAAGCTCACTAATAGCATCATCGCTAAGAACTGGTTTAACCCTCTGTTTTGCATAGGCAACATATTTTCTATAAAGATCTCTTGGAACAATCATCTCCTTTTCTCCCTGTTTGTGAGATTTAAGAATATGGTTAGCAACTTTATCATCATTAGACTGGTTAGGGATGTCCCTCATGGTAAAAATAACATCAAAACGGTTTATCAAACTTGGAGGCAAATCAATTTGTTGAGCAATTGATTGATAAGGATCAAATCTACCAAATTTAGGGTTAGCTGCTGCCAATACAGAAGTAGCCGCTTTCAAAGTTGCCTGAACATTTGCTTTAGAAATAGTAACCGTCTGCTGCTCCATTGCTTCGTGCATCGCACTTCTATCCTGAGGATCCATCTTTTCTAATTCATCAATACAAACAAGACCTTTATTAGCTAAAACCATCGCTCCCGCTTCCAAAGACCATCCTTTAAGATATTCATCCCTAACAACCGTAGCAGTAAGACCCGCTCCCGAAGCCGATTTACCTACAACATATCTCCCCTTAGGAGAAATATTAGCCATAAAACCAAGCATAACCGATTTTGCTACACCCGGATCACCTATCATAAGTATATGAATATCCCCTCTATTCTTAGAACCATCAGATTTGTCCTTTTGCACCCCTCCAAATAATTGGAAAACCAAAGACTTCTTTATTTCAGGATAACCCCAAACCTCAGGAGCAAGACTGCCTGAAAGCTTATCCATAACCTCTGGGTCTTGAGACAATTCAATTATTTCCCTCTCATCTTCCTCGCTTATATCAAGTTCCTCAAAAGTCTCCTCCATAGGAATAATATTATTAACTTCAATTGCAAGTTCAAATCTAGTTGACATGCCCCCAGTAGAAAGAGGGACAGGAACCTCTTTCAAGACACCTATAACTTTTACTCTTGCTCCAGGAGTAGTTTTTTCTTCCATTCTAGGTTCTACCAAGTCCTCTTTAACAAAAACATTAAGCCTCTTAGGCTGCTCCCCCCCAGTTAAACTCTCTGGAGATTCTTCAATAACCAATCTTTGAGTATCAACCATTTCTTTTGACATAAGCCTAAATCCTCCTCTCCTACCACACGAACATCTTGAAGGTTCTCTAAATTTTTTTTCAATTTGTAAAACAGATATAACCGTGCCACAGGAAGGACAGTCAAACTTCGCATTAACAACTTGAGGCCTAACATCAGAAGCCTGCCTAATTATACCTTCAACAAGAACCATTTCATTCAAATGTTTAGAACGAATATTTCTTATCTTTATCTGATGCGATTCCTGTATATTTTTAAGCCTAACTCTCGCATTTTGAACAAAACCTAACTCCTCAACGGCCTGCTCAAACAATCCCAAAGTTTCTTCAGGATTAAGTAAGACTTCTTCAGACAATTTACTAGAAAACTGCATAAGATCAGTAAAATCAAGATAAATCACATTGGTCTTCTTTCTTATAGAGTCTCCCAAAGCCTCTTTATGGAAACTAAAAAAATTCTTAGCTTCAATTAAAAGTTCCTCATGATTACCACTAGAGGGTTTCTGTTCTGGTTGATATTCATCACTCTCCATATGTTTAGAATAAAAGACCTATTTTTTATATATTTATATGAATAGGAATAGGTATTAAAAATCAAGATCTCCAGCTAACTTCAATATCATCCGTTCTCTGTCTAGGAAACATATCAACCTTATCCAATTCAAGGTAAGAAAAAGTATTAGCCCTGGCCTCAAACATTATTTCACCCAAAAATGCGATCATAGCACCATTATCTACCAAAAGTGGCCTCTCAGGACAGAAATACTTTGTTTTCTTCCCCTCAAGATTCTCACGTTCAGAACACATAATCTTACACATTTCTTGTAATCTAGAATTGCAAGCAACACCCCCTCCCAAAACCAATTCAGTCTTTCCAACATGAGCCAAAGCCCTTTCCGAAACTTCAACAAGCATTGAAAATACAGTTTCCTGCATAGAATAAGAAAGATCTTCCAAAGGAACCCCTTTATCAAACTTCTGTCTCAAATTAGTTAATATTCCAGAAAAAGCAACATCCATCCCCTTAACAGAATAGGGCAATTCAAGATATTTTCCTTCTTTAGCTAATTTTTCTATTTTAGGACCCCCTGGAAAACCTAACCCAACATGTCTTGCAAAAGTATCAATAAAATTCCCAACTCCGATATCCAAAGTTTCTCCAAATACCCTATACTTTCCAGAAGCATAAGCAATAACCTGGGTATTAGCCCCTGAGGCATAAAGTAAAACAGGATCTTTAGCCCCAGTAATCCTTCCAACTTCTAAATGAGCAACACAATGATTAACCCCCACAAGAGGTTTTTTCAATTTCAAAGATAACTCTTTCGCAAATTTCATACCTTCCAATAAACAAGGGGCTAATCCAGGACCTTGAGAAAAAGAAATCGCATCAATGTCGTTTTCTTTTATTTTTGCTTCTTTCAAAGCTTTCTCATAAATTTCATATTTGACCTTAACATGATGTTTTGCAACTTCATTGGGGATCATCCCTCCACCACCAT
The DNA here is from genome assembly GCA_050303855.1 of Candidatus Pacearchaeota archaeon. Lineage (GTDB taxonomy): Archaea > Nanobdellota > Nanobdellia > Pacearchaeales > GW2011-AR1 > MWBV01. Next base: position 48,378 of record JBNLCO010000011.1, on the reverse strand, counting down.
CTTCAGTGGTAAAAGCATCTTTCACGTTTGCAATTATCTTTCCATTCCTAACAACACCCACTCCAAAAGTATGTGCAGTAGATTCAATACCTAAAACAATAGTCATACAAAATCCACAAAAAAAGAATATATAAAATTAATTAACACCTCCAATATCAAAAATCGCCATCAATCCAATCATCAAAAAAACTCTTGTTTTCAGGACCATAAATATCTGAAGAAACAAGTTCTCCTTTCTTCATTTCTTCTTTATCAACTTTTATTATTTGATCCTCTGAAATCTTATGTCCCAAAAGATAATAATCCTTAAGACCATATTGCCAAAAGACTTTATTCACCGCAACAGGAAAATCCTCCCTAGTAACATGTAAAGCTCCAAGAAATTTGCTTAACATTTTCCCGCTAGATTTAGGAGAACTAATAATTATGTCATCAACCCAACGAGAGTATCTTAAACCTTTTTGCTTAGCCTTCTTACAAAATAAACTATCTATTGGGTAAAACAATCGATTAAACAATTGTATACTTATAGGTGACCCCTGGGGCAAAACATGGTCCTTTAAAATAATCTTTCTTGAATTTGATTCGCTAACCTGCTCATCAATAGCAGAATAAGTCACCTCACCAAAACTTTTCTTTGGAACACTTGAGATATTAGTTAAAAAACCAGATAGATCTCTTCTAAGATCACTATCCAAAACCTTTCCATCAAAAAAGTTATAATAAAAATCAAAAATATACTGATGGGTCACATTATCAAAACAATTTTGCAAATCAAATGAAAGAACATTGCCCATAGGCAAATGAGTTTCAAGGCTCTTTTTAACAGACCAACCTTTCTCACCGCCGTGAGCACTTTTATGTGAAGGAGCCTGCATTACAACACCCAAAACATAATCTCTCAAGAAAGTATCCAAAGACCCTTTTGCTTTAGAAAGATTTCTAACTTTATTACCAATTTTTTGAGACCACTGAGCATAGAGCGGTTTACTATCCTTACCCAAAACAAGTAAATCATCGAGCAAAGAATTAACCTTGCTACGCTCATCACTAAATAAATCAAGTTGGGTTGTAGGCAAAACAGAAATTAAACCCTCAACAATACCTTCTCTCCTAGACTTATTTTCTAAAATTTGGAGCGGATAATCAACACTATAAGTATAATCAACAAACTTCTGAGTATTAAACATTGGAAGCCAAGGGCCTCCAAAATAAGCAAAAGGAATTTCGTTACATCGCTCCCCTACAAATAACGAAGGAAGATCATAATAATCCATAAAAAAATCCCTCCAAGGTAATTTATAAGGATTTATATACAAAAACAAAAATTAAAAAAAGATAAAATAAAAAATAAAACTAAAGCCTAATCAAAGAAAAATTACTTTTTCTTCTTTTTAACAGCTTTCTTTTTAACAGCCTTCTTCTTAGCTGTCTTTTTCTTAGAGGCTTTCTTCTTCTTTCCTCCTCGAGCCATTACAGCTTCACACACATTACCCTGTCCATCAACATAGTAAAGGTGTCCTGGCTTTCTTGTAACAGCCTTCTTAACAATTATTTTTCCCATCGAATTCACCTCCTTTTTGACTAGTATAGTAAAAACTATTCAATCTTCTTTATAAACTTTTTGATTACCGACGAGAGAAGATAATTTGTCGTCGTAAAAACAATTAATAGGTATTTCAAGGACTTTATGATAACCCTTTACCGACGGAATATGCCAAGTAAAAGGTTTTATTTTTTTCACATCTAAAACATTATTATCCCTATCCAGCCAAATAATCACAAAAGGAAAAAACACAAACAAAGAAGTAAAACTAAAAGAGGTAGGTTTATTGAATTTAAATAATAAAGCTCTTGCATTCTCTCTTTTTCTAAACATAAGACCTCTAGAAAAATTCTTAACGCCTGAAAGAACTTTTACATTGGGAATTTCAACTTTTTTTGATTTATATTTGATTATCATCTTTCTTTTCCATGTAAGCGTCATACATAATGTTAACATTTTTCTCGCAAACCCAATCATGATGTCTAAACCCCCCTCCAAAAGTTTTAGGAATATGCATAAGCTCATGAATTATAGTCTTTATCTTTTCTTTAGAAGATTGTTTCTCAAACAATTCCAAAAATTCCAAGGCATAATAAGCCTTAACCCCTACGGCAAGTTGCATTATTTTTCCAAGTGCATGACATCTTGCAATAGTTCTTTTTGTAGAACTCCCTCTACTTCTAAAACATTTTATTCTAGAAATATCTATATGAGGAAATAAAATAATTGAAATTTCTTCGGCAATTTTTTGTATATCTGGAGCATATTCATATTTCATTTTAATCTAAAATCTCAAAAACTTTATTGTTAGACCTTAAGCCTTTAACAATTTTTATGTTCTTATCGAAATATTTCTTCAAAGATTTCTCAATTGCCAAATTTGCCTTTCCATCAAAAGGTTTTTCTTTTATCCAAATTTCATACTTATCCTCTCCAAGATCAACAAGTTTTTCTTGAGAAGAATTAGCATGAACCCTCAATTTAAAACCCATAATTATCTACCCTCTGGCTCCTTATAAGGCCTACCTAAAGCTTCATAAATTTCTCTTTCAGTTTTACTTGCAATTTTCTTTCCACTCTTCCGATCAAATAATCCATGTTGAGTTAGTTTGAAACCTTTTCTCTTAGCAACCATTCTTAATCCAATATTAGAACCTTTAATACCAGAATAAGCCAATAACTCAGCACCCCACTCGTCTAAAGTAGTATAATATAATTCAACCTTAACTCCGGAAATTCTCCAACTAGATTCATACTCGCCTCCTTGCAGTTTCCTTCCCTTCAACTCTTTTTTAATAAAATCTTCAAGTTTAATTCTATCTTTGGGAACTAAAACAATATCAATATCAATCGGATTATCCACATGTCTTCTTATACTCCCAGCAACTTCAATTTTCTTACACAAAGGTCTCAACTTACTCTTTAAATTAGAAGCCAAATTCAAAACTTTCTTACCTCTTTCTTCCATACAACAAATAAGAATCAACAAATTATAAAATTATCGTGTAACGATCTCTAAAGCATCTCTATTCTTGAGAACATGTTCTTTACCCCAAGCCATCTTACTTCTAGCATCTATAGCTTTTATGAAATTCTTTCCAAAATCGGTATGTAGATGGTAAGCAAAATCTAAAGCTGTAGTTCCAGAAGGCATCAAAAAGCAATCAGGCAAAATATTTCCTTTACTATCTCCTAATTTATTTGCAGAAGCTGGAAAGATAGAAATATATCCAAGAAGATCAAAAACAGCAGAATTCAAAACTTTCTGAACACCTGTTCCAGAATCAAATTTATCCAAAACATTTTTCTTAATTTTATCCAAAGCTTCTCTCTGTTTATCACTAAGATCTTTCAAAATGTTAAATTCTCTCTCACCAGGAATATATTCAATCAAACCCGCCTTAGCAGCCTGCCTCAAAGCTAATTCAGAATCTGCAGAACAAGGAACAACCAAATAATCATTAAATTTTTCCTTAAGAATCTTAAAATTATCTTCACCTTTTGGAGAATCTACTTTATTTGCAGCAATTATCATAGGCTTGCTTTCTTTACGCAAACCATTTGCAAATTGCATAAGTTGTTCATCAGTCCAAGTACTTGCTCTTTCTGGGAGATTTAATTTTAATAAAACATTTTTAACATGATCTTCTTTAACCTTCAATCCAGAAAACTGTTTAACAACTGCTTCAGAAAATTTAATATCCTCAACTTCAATTCTTCTAGCAAAACTTCTCCAAGCCTTCACAAGAATATTATAATACCATTTATCTAACTCTTTTTCCAAGAATACAACATCATAAGTAAAATCATATTCTTCACCTTCATTCAACATTTTACCTTCTTCATTAGTTGTTCCAGAACAATCAACTATTTGAATAAAAACATCTGCCTCTCTCAAATCATCCAAAAATTGATTTCCAAGTCCCTTTCCTTCTGAAGCTCCAGGAACCAACCCGGCAACATCCATCAAATCAACAGGAACAAACCTCCGATGATTAATACAAAATCCAGTCCTAGGATTACACTGAGCAGGTTTTCCATTCAAATTAAACTCTTTATCAATACAATCAACTCTAACATAAGCTACACCATGATTTGCCTTTATTGTTGTAAAAGGGTATGAAGCAATTTCAACCTCTGCTAGAGTCGCTGCTTTGAAGAAAGTACTTTTTCCCACTGAAGGCTTTCCCACCAATCCAATTAACATAGAAATATTCGTAGAAAAACCTTTAAATAAGTTATTAGACGACTTATTATTAAAGAATGAGCCTGTAGCTCAGCCAGGTCAGAGCACTGCTCTTATATGAGTGCAATCCGCGAGGGTTGTTTTTCCATAGAAAAAATCTAAGGCAGGCAGGGGTCCGCGGTTCAAATCCGCGCAGGCTCATTGAAATATTGAAAGGAGGTAGAAAAATATGTTTGGAAGTGAACTTTACGGACAAATTGGTAGCACTTGGGGCAGCGGCCCAATAAATGCGCTCATTGGAGGTTTAATTGTTCTATCAGCACTATTAAGTATAGCAGTTTATGTTTACTGGGCAATCGCATGGTCAACAATCCTTAGAAAGCTAAAATATAAGAACCATTGGTTAGCATGGATCCCAATAGCCCAAATAGCGCCAATTCTTCAAGCCGGAGGATTCCACTGGGCATGGATATTCCTATTACTTATACCTGTATTAGGTTGGATTGCAATACTAGTTTTAGTAGTAATTGCAACATGGAAGATCTTTGAAAAGAGAAATTATCCGGGATGGTTTAGCCTATCTATGATAGTCCCAAAGATTGGAGGAATTCTTTACCTAATAGCAATAGGATTTGTTGCTTGGAAAGACGAGAAAAGAAAATAAATTTTTATTTTTTTAATTTTTATTTTTAATATTTTTATAAAAATAGCCCTGCCAGGATTCGAACCTGGGTCACAGCCTCCAGAGGGCTGTATACTTGACCACTGTACTACAGGGCTTTAAGAAAATTAAAAATTGAGAGTATTAAAAACTAACGCCCCGACCGTGATTCGAACACGGGTCACCGCCGTACTCCAAGGAGGCTGCGTTGAGACGCTAGACCTTTCCTCTCATCGAGTTCCAATCACCTCTCTTTTCTATTGGCATCCGTAAGAATTTCTGCGAATACCTTTTGAGAGGGCGGCATACTTGGCCTCTATACTATCGGGGCGTATACATACTTTAGTAAATTCAATGGCTTAAAAACATTACTAAGATACCAAAAATACACCAAAAACTCATTCAAAAAACTTTATAAACTAATTTTAGCTTGAAATTTCCATGAAGAGAAGCTCAAGACGTTGGAAAAAGAAAAGACAGATGCGTTGGAAATGGCAACGTAAAAGACTTAAGAAAGAAAAACACAAGCGTAAGCTAAGAAGAGCTAGAAGCAAGTAATTCTAAAATGTTATATGAACCCGGAAAATTTGAAAACCAAGAGGAGTTTATTGAATCAAGAATAGTTAAACTAGACAACTAAAAAATAATTTTTCTAATGAAATCCCAAAAGAAATAATCCATAGTGATTACAATGATTCAATATATGGTAATCGATTTAAATGTAGAAAAGGTTGGTTTGCAACAATCGGATTAAATATATGCAGTATGGAAAACCACCCAAAATATAAAGTTAGTCTACCCGAAGAGATTTCTTCAAAATATTTCGAAAAAATACTGCATAATCTCGGAAAAACAACAACATCTGAAGATATAAATTTAACAGACAAATTTCTAGAAGACCTAATAAACCATTTAGAAAACAACTTCAAAATAGAATAATCCTAACTAAAGAAATTAACAAATACTACTTTATACAAGAAAGTAGCAATACCCAATACAACCAATAGACTACCCACTATTTTATTCAATTTTTTCTCAGAAATAACATTTGCAACCCTTGATGAAAATAAAGAACCCAAAACACCTCCTACAACTGCTAAGGAAAATAATCCCCAAGAAAAAATCTTTATATCAATATAATAGAAATGGGCAATAGCTCCAAGTAATGCAATAAAGAACATTATGAATACCGAAGTCCCAATCGCTTCATGAATCTCAAATTTATATATGAAAACCAACAAAAGCAAAACAGAAAGACCTCCAGCAGCACCAATCAAACCCCCAATAAATCCTACAACCAAAGATAAAACCAGGGAAACCCAAAATAACCAATCTCTCTTAGCCAAATCAACTGCAAAAGATCCAGATTTCTCATAAGATTTCTTCCTTCTATATATTGAGATTCCCGCAAGAGAAGCAAACAAAACTACAAAGCCAAACAAACTCGTATTGGGAATATACCTAGAGAAATAACTACCTACAACAACTCCAAACAAAGCAGGAACTATTATGTAAATTCCAGCTTTTATATTAACATTCTTATATTTAAGATAATTAAAGAATGCAGGAAGAGCAATAAAAACGTCCAAAAGAAGACTCATACCAATAAGAGTAAAGGCATCAAAATCAAAAAAGATAAACATAAGGGGAATAAACGAAACAACCGCAGAGGCACCAACAATTCCAGTAATTAAACCAGTTATAAGCCCTGCAGCAAGAAAAACCAACCCCTCAAACGCCATACACCATATAAAGAAAAAGCATATTTAAATCTGATCATAAAGATAAATATCACTTTATCACAATAACCTTTATTAACCAAAAGTTAATCTTCTAAGCATGGTGAGTGAAATCTGGACTGAAAAATATAGACCTTCGAAATTCTCCGAAATGGTTGGTCAAGAGGACATAGTAAAAAGAGTTGAATCGCTAACAAATTCTAATAACATACCCCATTTACTTTTCGCAGGACCTGCAGGAACAGGTAAATCCACGATGGCACTAATAATCGTTAAACAATTATACGGTTCCAATTGGCATGAAAACTACTTAGAACTAAACGCTTCTGACGAACGTGGAATAAATATAGTAAGAGAAAAAGTAAAGAATTTTGCAAGAACAAAATCAATAGGAAATGTACCTTTCAAAGTAATTTTCATGGATGAAGCAGATGCATTAACTCCAGAAGCTCAACAAGCTCTTAGAAGAACAATGGAAAATTATTCTAGCACTTGTCGTTTCATACTTTCATGTAACTATAGCTCAAAAATAATAGATCCGATACAATCTCGTTGTGCTATCTTCAGATTTAAACTTCTAGAAAAAAAAGATGTAGATAGATATTTAAGAAGAATTTCTGAATTTGAGAAATTAACAATAAGTCCTGAAGCAGTAGAAACACTCTATGAAGGATCAGAAGGAGACTGCCGTAAAGCGACAAACCTTCTCCAATCAACAGCAGCAATATCTCCTAACATCACCTCCGAATTAGTTTCAACAATAATATCAAGTGCCAAACCAAGAGACATAAAAATAGTCTTAGATTACGCTCTAGCAGGAGATTTTGTAAACGCTAAAGAAAAACTTTTAGACATAATGTTGAGAGAAAGTATTTCGGGACAAGATGTAATAAAAGCGATACAAAAAGAAATATGGAACATTCCAGCAGAACCAGAATTAAGAGTAAGGTTAATTGAAAAAACAGGTGAGGCAGAATTCAGGATTGTTGAAGGTTCAGATCCATTCATACAGCTTCAGGCTCTTCTTGCAAGTTTTGTTCTTGCAGGTTTAGGGAAGGAGTAAGAATGTTGAATGAAAAGCCAAAAAAAGTAGGAACAGGTTTTGGAGTTATGATTCTAAATGAAAAAGATCAAGTCCTATTAGGAAGAAGGCATGAAGATCCAAATAAAGCAGATTCGGTGTTTCGTGTTTCAGATGTATGGACAATGCCAGGAGGAAAACTAGAATACGGGGAAAGTTTTGAGGAAGGAGCAACAAGAGAAGTTTTAGAAGAAACAGGGATAAAATTGAGGAACCCAAAAGTTATGTGTATAAACCAAGATATGAACGAACATGCACATTTTATAACCATCGGATTATTTTCAAGAGAATATGAAGGATACCCGCAGGTTATGGAGCCAGAAGAAATAACTGAATGGAAATGGTTCGATCTAGACAAGCTTCCAGAGAATATATATTTTCCAAGTTTAAAAGTTCTAAAAAACTACAAACAACAAAAATTTTATATTCCAAAAGAGAAAAATATTGAAGTAGAAATTCAAAGTTTTGTATCTGAAGAAGAATATAAAGAATTATTAAATTTTTTTAACCAAAATTCAGAATTTGTTAAAGAAGATTATCAAGAAACATTTTATTTTGATGAAAATTCAAATTTAAGAACTCAAAGAAATAATAGTGGTGCAAAACTTTGGCACAAGTCAGGAAATGTTCACGATGAATTTATGGAAGAAATTGAAATACACACAAACAGAGATAACTTTGAAAACATGGAAAAATTCCTAAACAAACTCGGACATACAGTAAAAATAAAATGGCTAAGATTAAGAAATCAATTTAATTGGAACGGAATAAAAGTTTGCTTAGACCATACAAAAGGATATGGATATATAATAGAACTCGAAAAAATGTCCACAGAAGAAGATAAAGAAAAAACATTAAAAGAACTAAATGAAAAATTCTTAGAACTTAATATAGCCCAAACATCAAAAGAAATGTTCAAAGAAAAATACAATTACTACAAAGAAAATTGGAGAGAATTAATATGAGCCAACCTTGGATTGAAAAACACCGTCCAAAAACATTTGAAGATGTTAAAGGGCAAGAAGAAGCTATAAGAAAGATAAAATTCTTCTTAGAAAGTTTTAACCTACATAAAATGACCAAGAAGCCAAAAAAGGCATTACTTTTGCACGGCCCTCCCGGAGTTGGTAAAACAACCTTAGCATTAGTTGCAGCAAGAGAATTCAATGCAGAAATCTTCGAATTAAATGCTTCTGACTTTAGAAACAAAGACAAACTAAAAGACACATTAAAACCCGCATTACAACAAATGTCCTTAGTAAACAAAACAAAGGTAATTCTTGTAGATGAAGTGGATGGAATTTCTGGAACTCAAGATCGAGGAGGAATACCAGAATTAATATCACTAGTCGAATCATCTAATTTCCCCTTAATAATAACTGCAAACGATGCTTGGTCTCAAAAACTATCTTCATTAAGATCAAAAACCGAGATGATACAACTTAAAGAAATGGACTACAAAGTGATAAGAGAAGTACTTATGAACATCATAAAAAAAGAAAATAAGTACATAGAAGAAGAATCAATTACAAGAATTTCTGTAAAGGCTAATGGGGATATAAGGGCTGCAATAAATGATTTACAAACGATATCTAGTTTAGTAAGTTTAGATGCAAAAGACGCACAATTTGATTCAAGAAATAAAGAATTAGATATTTTCAAAGCATTAAAAAAAGTATTCCAAACAAAGGCCTCAGAAGAAACACTCTCAATATACGATTCGGTACATATGCCCCTAGACGAAATAATGTTATGGGTGGAAGAAAACATCCCTGCAGAATACAGAAACAAAGAACTTGCAATTGCCTATGATAAACTAAGTAAAGCAGATGTCTTCAAAGGAAGAATCTACAAACAACAATATTGGAGATTCATGTTATACCAAAACATATTCTTAAGTTATGGAATTGCTTCCGCAAAAAAAGAAAATAGAAACGGATTTACAAAATACAAAAAACCAACCAGAATATTAAAAATATGGATGAACAACAATAAAAACGTCCACAAAAAATCAATATCTCAAAAATATTCCAAACTAGTACACATAGGAGGAAAACGTGCAATGAATGAATTCCCAATAATAAAAAAAATAATAAATTCAAGTTCAAAAATAGCACAAGAATTAAAGCTAACTCAAGAAGAACTAGATTATCTTAAAAATTAAGTATTTTTAAAAAATTAGAAACACTGAGCTCCCTCTGTAGTAGCCCCAGTAGATAAAGTCCACCCAAATCCAGGAACATAACTATCGGTAGGAAGATTTTGATTACCACATTCTTCGGGAACATTGCCCTCAGTAAATGAACTACAAATTGTGTCTAACATTGCAGCAGGACTTCTTCCAGAACTTACTTGCTTACCATTAATAACCAGAGTAGGACTTCCTCGAACCTCGTATTGTTCATTTAAAGATTTGTCTACATTGAATAAAGGATACCTTCCACTCAACCAGCCTGAAGTGTCGTCTTTATTGGATAAAACATCAAATTCTTTATCAGCAGCAGAATAACAAGAATTCAAAGCAGACTTGTCAATTCCTTCACTAACCAAACAGCCATCACTATCTCCTTCTTCAAGGAAACATTCCAGATAACCGTTGAATTTGTTTTCCTGCTCTTCCTGTATACAGTATTGCCTTAACTGTTCCTCAACTTCGCCCTGTGAAGGATGCATTGCATAATAAACAAACCTTATATTAAAATCAATTTTATCTCCCAAAAGTTCAGCAACAGGCAAAATTCCTTTTTCTGCCTGAGTACCATAAGGACAGTGAGACATAACAAAAAGTTCCACAGCAGGCTTATCCGATTTAGTAACACTTGTAGTTTGAGTTCCCGAACTTGAAGAAGAACCAAAAGTTGTAGAAACTGAATCAACTGAAACCAAAGAACTACCCAAATAATAACCATCCTTAGTGAAATAAACAGGAACGCTATTTCCATTGTATTCAACAAGAACTTTATAGAAACCACTCTCTTCTGAAACAGAAGACAACTCTACCTCGCCCTGACCTTGCAAAATTTGGGAATTAATGAAACCCACGGCCTTAGATCCAATATCATCCTGAGAGATTACATTGCCAGTAAAACCAGTACCTCCAACAAGCATAATAACAACAAGAACCCCTAAAACAACAGTAGAAACAACCCAAGGATTTTCTCTAATCGTCTTCAAAGCAGATCCACCACTTTTTTTAACAGAAACATGTTCATGAGAATGAGTGTCTTTTTCTTCCATTTATATCCCTCAAGCATACAAATGAAGAAATCATTTAAAAACATTTGGGTAAAAATTTCTCAAAATCAAGATAATATCCAAACAATTAAAAATTGCTTATTCTAAGAATAATAAAAGAAAGATGGCTTATGATATAATAATAGGAAGAAATGAATCTGATAAAAAAAGCTTCAAAAATAGGGGACTAATTTATCTAGGAAAAGGATTTGTAAAAATGGGACAATATACTTCCCTAAGTAACAAAATTTATATGGACATAGTTAGAAGCCATGTAGTTTTAGTCGCAGGAAAAAGGGGTTCAGGAAAATCATATACATTAGGGGTAATAGCAGAAGAATTATCTAAACTACCAAAAGAAACTTCTGAAAATATTGCATCGCTAATATTTGATACAATGGGAATATACTGGACAATGAAATACCAAAATGAAAAAGATAAACGTTTGCTAGGAGATTGGGATTTAAGACCTCAAAATGCCCCAATAAAAGTATTTGTTCCTTATGGACACTATGCATCATACGCTGAAAAAGGAATGCCAATAGATGAGAAATTTGCTTTAGATGTTAAAGAAATGGATGCGGAAGATTGGATTTTAACTTTCGGATTAAACCTAACTGATCCAATAGCAGTACTAATTGAAAGAACAATAAACAAACTGAAACAAAAAGACAATTACACAATAAAAAAGATTACAGAAGAGATAGAATCGGATAAAAAAAATTCCCAAGAATCAAAAAATGCAGCAATAGGGTTATTTGAAGCTGCATCCACATGGGGAATCTTCTCAGATGAACACACCCAACCAACAAAAATACGTGACCTAATAAATGCGGGAAAAACAACTGTGTTAGATTTAAGTGTATACAACTCAGTAGGAAGTTTCAACGTTCGTGCCCTAGTAATAAGTTTAATATCAAGAAAAATGTTTAATGAAAGAATGGCTGCAAGAAAGATAGAAGAAATAAAATCAATTTCAAAAGGATTAAGTTTCTCAAGCGAGAATACAAAAAAAGAAACGCCTTTAGTCTGGTTATTTATAGATGAAGCCCATGAATTCCTTCCATTGAATGAAAAAACACTTGCAACAGATGCATTAATTCAACTACTAAGGGAAGGAAGGCAACCAGGAATTTCAGTAGTTCTTGCAACACAACAACCAGGAAAAATACACAGAGATGTTATGACCCAATCAGACATAGTTCTATCTCACAGAGTAACTTCTGCTCCAGATTTGGAAGCACTAAACCAAATAATGCAAAGTTATTTACTAGATAGTATAAAGCAATACATGGATGATCTCCCAACACTAAAAGGTTCTGCAATCATCTTAGATGATAATTCGGAGAGAATCTATCCAATGAGAATGAGACCGAGATATACATGGCACGGAGGAGAAGCACCCTCAGCAATAGAAAAAGAAAAAGAATTTTAGAACATAAATAATTATAAAATAAAAAAGAATAAAAAGAAAATGGAAAACCGCGATTGCCCTTACAATTCAATTAAATATACAAGAGAAGATCAAATCCGAGGTCGAACATTACTTTTATGCGATTACGCAAAAAACAAATCCTGCCCTTACGGAAATTCCGAGAGTTTTTCTCTAGGAGAAGGAGAACCACCTATAACTATTTGTACTTCTGAAGGGTTAGTAAGAAAATTAGAGAAAAAAGAAATCTAAAATGAGCTTTTACGGAACAAAAGAACAATTAGAAGAATATCTAGGATTTTATACAACAATTGAGAAATTCTTGGAAGAATGGAACACCCCAAAAAGGAAAACAAATTAGAAGAAACTTCAAAAAAATCACAATACTTTAAAATCAACCCGAACTCTGATTTTATAAGGCGCAATTTCCCCGGCATGCTTAGTTCCTAGGATCTTTATTTTTTTACAAGACTCCTTTGCCTTAAGTTCTATCATCTCAACAACATTATTCACTTCTTCAACTCTACAAAATCCATAATAAACAATTGTTGTTCCCCTCTTGCTTAACATAAAAGCTTCTCTCAAAAAACTCTCCTTCAAATTAGGTCTAGGCATAATAATATAGTCAAACTTCATATTTTTCGTATTCAATTTTTCAGCAACTTTCTTAACATCTCCATTAACCAATTCAATTTTATCTTTAACTTTATTTAAGTCTAAATTCAACTGAGCATATTTATTAGCCTCTCTATTAATCTCATTAGAATAAATCTTCTTAGCCCTAGAATTCTTAGCGATAACAACGCTGAAAGGACCAACTCCCGCAAACATAACAAAAACTTCGGAATTCTTCTTAATCATATCTGAAACTTCTTTTCTTTCATTACTTAATCTAGGAGAAAAATAAGTTGTACCAATATTAAATCGAAAAACACATCCATTCTCCCTATACAAAACTTCTTTATTTCTTTCTCCTGCAAGATATTTCGTTTCCATTTTCCTTAATCGACCTTTAAAATTACCTGACTTTTCCAAAACAGTTTTTACATTGCTATTTTTCTTCAAAATTTCCTGTGCAAACTTCTTCTTATCTGAATTTTTAACACCCTCATTAAAATTAACTATAGCAACATTACCCAAAATATTAAATGATCTTTGAACAACTTTCTTAGCCATAAACATTAATCATTATTACAACTATTAAAGCTTTCTAAAAACACTAAATTTAAAACCTGCAATTAACTTAATAGTTAATGGCATTTAATTTCTTAAGTCAAGTAGATCCAAACATAATGATCTTCGGGAGCCTCTTTGTAATATTCTTAATGTTATTTTTATGGGCACTAGGAAAAACCATGAAAGACAACCCCACAATAAAAACAATAATTTCTTTTGTTCTAGCACTATTCGCAACATGGGGAATAAGCCGTTCAAGATTTGACCCAGCAAGATTCCTTTCTTCCATAGGAGTCTCCGATGAATTCATCTACAAAGTAGCCCCCTTCTTATTCCTAATATTTCTCTTCCTTATAGGGCTAAAAAGTATAGAAACAGGGGAAATGAAACCAAATGGAAAACCAAAGAAAAAGAGAAAATTCTTCCTATCAAGAATGTTAATAGTTTTAGGTATTCTTATGATGACTTCTGCAGTATTTAGATTAGTATATCAAACAAATGTTGTTCTTTACGTGGGTATTTTATTTACAATCTTGGGAGCAATACTAGGCTCTCGGCGTAAAAAAAAAGAGAAGTCTAAGGTAACTCCACAAAACATAAACCCAAATGCAAATAATGCTCCAGACGTTTCTCAGCTAAGAAAACAAGGTTTAGCAACACTAACTCAAGCAGCACAAAATTTCAAGAAATGGGCAAGATCACAACCAAACCCGAAAATAGTTGGAAGTTGGGCAATGTTCATAAATTTCCTAAAACAAAACAATTGGGGAAGAAACGAAAAAGAAATTTGTGAAAGAATGCATATATCAAGAAACGATTTTGTAAGAGTATTTAATAGGTACGGAAAAGTCTAAATTTATTCATATCTGATCTTTACAGGTTTTATAACTCTCCATTTATTACCCTTCAATTCAGCTTCACCTTCTTCCTCAGTAATTATAGTAGAAGAATTTTTTCTATACGCATTCTGCAATTCGCAAGAAGGCTCAATATTACTATCTGGGAAGGCCAGAGCCAATTTAATCGCCCCTTCATTTGAATCTATTCTAAATCTAGCTCTGTTTCTTGAAGTCTTAGTAAATTGATATATAGATGCACCATACTTAAATGAGTCTCGTATAGAACTCACATTAAAACTCCCATCCTTATTTGGAGTAGATAGGTAAAAAACCTCGCTTGGCTTACTTTCTAGATTGGGGTTTACGTTTTGATCATCCCCCTCATAACCCATTTCGCCAATACTTTCCTCAAAATCAGGAGAAGTAATTACGCCATGATAAAAACCATTTGAAGACTTAGAATTATCTTCTAAAGAAGAATTTTTTATTTTACGTTTTTTTTTAAAATTATCTTCACTAGAAGGTACGTCAGCAGTTTCTACTTTATCTTCTAAACCAGAATCTTTCTTACCAAACAAGCCTCTCACCCAATCTACACCATATTTAACATCAGATTTAACTTCAGATAAATCATTTCTTATTTTAGAATTTTCCTTCTTATAATCTTTGGCCGTGTTTGTTCCAGTTTCATACAGCATTGCTACATCCAAAGGCAACTTAGCTAATTGTCCAAAATCTCCATTAAGAACCCCAAATAAATCTGCAACAACTGAAAGCCCGTAATAAACTGCACCCGCAGATTCAAGCAACCTTACATATTTACTTGAACTAGCACCAGGGTAAACACTCTTAATCAAATCAAGACCACCATAAATAATAGCACCAACAGGATTACCGATTTCGTAGCCTGCGGAGCTTCCCATAGATTCCAAACTCTTTCCAGCAATATATCTTACTGGTTCAATACCTGCAACAAAATTACTAGTGTAAGATAAAGCCTTTCTAGACCCTTCATTTCTAAATAAGTTTGTAACACCTTTCACCAAAGACCTCTTACTAGTCTTCGCATTATTCTTTGACTTTGTTTTTACCATAAAAAATACAGAAATATCCACTATTTAAATCTTTCTATTTGTTACTTTTATTAAATAGTAACATTAGAACCATTTACCCAAATTCTTCTGAGATTGTTTCTTTTTTACTGCCTGAAGCTTCTCTAATTGCTTCTCCACCCTTTCAAGTGAGAATTCATGCCTTTCAACAAGAATTTCCTTTATCTTATCAACATCAACCTGGGAAAACTTAAATTCAGCTCTAACAACATCGGGCTTATGAAATAAGGCAAAAATCTCCTTCCAATCAAATTGATCTTCCTCAGGCAAACCCCTCATCTTTTCTTCAACATTTTTGAATATGTCAACAGGGTATTTGAATTTTCTAACCAAATCCAAAGCCTTCTTCTGACCTATTCCAGGTATACCTTTAGGATTATAGTCAGTTCCAACCAAAATCCCAAGACAAATCAATTGGTCCAAATTAATCTCCAAAGTATTCAAAACCCGATCTAATTCAATAATCTCCGGTTTAACCTCAACATATCCATTGAAAGTCTTCCTTTTCCTAGCAAGAGTCAAATTCCTTATCAAAATCTTAGCACCAAACAATAAACTATCATAATCCTGACTAGCTGAAGCATAAACCCTCTCATTAATTCTCGAAAGATAAGCTGCCTCTGCCTCTCCTTCAGAAGGAGCCTGTACACAAGGAATACCCATAGCCTCCAACAATTCTTTACTTTCTTCAACCATTTCTTTATCTAATCGAATAAATTGAGAACTATATCTTTTCATACTTTCTGTATCTTCATCATCTTTAGCAAGCTCATATTTTTCCTTGGCACTTTCACGAGCCTCACTTCTTTTAGTGTGAGTCTTATATTTTAATTCAGGAGGTTTTCCATCAAAAACATAAACCAGTTTCATTCCTTCATTAAGTAAACTAATATTCCTATAAAATATACCAGATAAATGGGAAGTAATTCTCTCCTCAGAATCCATTAAAGGAGTTCCATCTGGCTGCCTAACTGAAGATAAAAACTGATACAATGCATTAAAAGCATCAACACAAACAACTTTTCCATTAAGATCTTCAATTTCAAGTTCTTTTCTTGGAATAATATCCTTTATACTCAATCCCATAAAATCCCAAGAAAACCCAAATATAAAAACTATTTGTTTTCTTTTTCACCAGAAGTAACGCCCAAAATATTTAATACACGCCTATAAAGGCTCCACATTTCCCCGTTACTCATTTTGGGAGAATATCCAATATCCAAATGAGCTTCTCTCTCCAGACGGCCTAAAGCGCCTTTAAGTAAAACTCTTTGTTTAGGAGAATTATAAATTAGAGAATAACTAGGAAACCCCGTAATAATCTCCATAGCCTCGTATCTATCAAAATTGGTCTTTGAAAGCTGTCTTTCTTTATACTCCAAATTTGCCTGTTCAGCCACATCTTCAATAATTTCATGTTTCAAGATTTCATCAGCAAGACTTTGGCCATAGTCACTCTTACCAAAATCATTAAATTCATTCGGTCGTAACTCAATATTAGGATTGTAGTCCATATTGTAACTACTTAGTAGTTATATTTAAATGTTTCGATTTACTACAAACCAAACAAACTACCAAATTTTAAATAATAGCCAATATATAAGTAAATATGAAAACCGAATTCATTCCTCTAGACTATCAAAGCTTTGATTATGAAGGGAAAAATTATGTAAAAATCTATGGTAGAAATTTATCTGGAAAAAGGATTTGTATAATAGATACTTGCGATAACTATTTCTGGGCGATCCTAAACGACAAAATATCAAAAACCGAAATTGACAAACTAATAAATGATATACTAGAAATAAAGCTCAATTCAAAAAATCGTCAGACCAAAATAGAAAAAGCAGAATTACAAAAAAAGAATTTTCTGGGAAAGCCCAAAAATGCCCTAAAAATATATGGGACTAATTACAAAGATCTACATGACTTAGCAGATAAACTACCTCACAAACCCATCGAAAAGCGTAGAGGTTATGATTTAGGATACATAACGCATTATATAATTGAAAAAAAAATATATCCATTAGAATTATACGAAATTGAAGGAGAAATGTTAAACAACTCAGATAAATTCGGAGGAATTGACAAAAACCTAAATGTAGACTTCTGTATAGAACTAAAAAATTCAAAAAAACTAAATAAAAAAGATCAGTTCAAGCCAAAAATACTTGCTTTCGATATAGAAACAGGAGAATTTGAAATAGGAAAGGGAGAAATATTTATGATATCTCTTGTAGGGGATGATTTCAAGAAAGTATTAACTTGTAAGGACAATTCAAAAAAATCTTTTGTACAAAAATTCAAAAACGAAAAGGAAATGATTGAAGGTTTCATTGAAGAAATAAAGAAATATTCTCCAGATATTTTAACAGGATACTTCTCCGATGGATTCGATCTCCCCTATATAAAAGCACGTGCAGATAAATACAAAATAAAACTAGAGTTAGGATTAGATAATTCTGCCCCTAAATTTACAAGAGGAGCACTAGGAAAAGGTACAGGAACTGGAAAAATAGAAGGGTTAATCCACATAGACCTATTAAAATTTATAAAAAATGCATATTCGCAATATCTTCAATCAGAAACATTGTCCTTGAATGAAGTTGCTTCCGAACTACTAGGAGAAAAGAAAACTGAATTCAATTTGATTGAAGAACTAAAAAATGACAAAATAAACTGGGAAGACTTTTATGAGTATAATTTACAAGACTCAGTTATAACCTTAAAACTCCTAGAGAAGATATGGACAGATCTAGAAGAAATAACAAAGATAACCCAAGAACCTCTATTCTCAGTTTCAAGAAGCACAATGGCCGGAAACTTTGAAGATTTTGTAATCCATAATTTAGATAAATTCAATGAGATTCCAGAGAAAAAACCATACAACCCTCAAATAGAAGAAAGACGTTCCAGAGAAAAATATGAAGGAGCTTTTGTTTTCCAGCCTCAACCCGGACTTTATGAAAATATTGGATTTTTCGATTTCTCAAGTATGTATGGTAGTGTGATAGTGACATATAATCTTTCTAAGTCAACAATTATAGATAGAAAAGAAAAACAATCACACGAAGCAAAATATCAAGATGAAAAAATATATTTCTCAAACAAACAAGGATTCATACCTGAATTGTTAAAAGAAATAATTATGAAAAGAAGACAATTCAAAGAAGACTATAATAAAAATCCAAACCCAATACTAAAAGCTCGAAGTAATGCCTTCAAATTAATAGCCAATGCAGCTTATGGATACCAAGGTTTTTTTGGAGCAAGATATTATTGTGTTGAAGCCGCTGCTGCAACTGCCTATTTTGCAAGAGAAAACATAAAAAAAGCAATAGCCATTTTTGAAAAAAATAAATTCAAACCAGTCTATTCTGACACAGATTCAATAGCAGTAACTCTTGGAGATAAAACAAAAAAACAAGCACTAAATTTACTTAAAGAAATAAATAGCAATCTTCCTGGAATAATGGAGCTAGACTTAGAAGGATTCTTCAAAAGAGGTATATGGGTTACAAAACGTACAGGAGATTTTGGAGCAAAGAAAAAATATGCACTATTGGACGAAAAAGGAGGAATAAAAATAAGAGGGTTTGAAACAGTTAGAAGAGATTGGTGTAAATTATCTAGAGAACTGCAAAACAACGTAATAAAAATGGTTCTTGAAGATGGGAATGAAAAAAGGGCATTAAATCATATAAAAGAAATAATAAAGAAAATAAAATCAAAGAAAATAAACAAAAGAGATCTAATAATAAAAACCCAGCTCAAAAAACCAATTTCAGAATATAAGTCAATTTCTCCACATGTTATAGCCGCAAAAAGAATGAAAGAACTAGGCATTCCTGTAACCCATGGAAATCTAATAGAATACTACATTTCAGAGCAAGATCCAGGTAAAAAAACAAAATTAGTAAGAGATAAAGTGAAACTTCCTGAAGAACCAGGCAATTATGATATAGAATACTATCTTGAAAGACAAATCATGCCCGCAGTAGAAAACATAATACAAGTATTTAAAATAGATTCAAAGAACTTAACTAGTGAAAAGAAGCAAACATCTTTAACCGATTTCTAAAACAGTACAAAAGATTTAAAAAGTACCATTATTGAGTGATTACATGAAAAAGAAGGAATACTCTCAAGAAATTAAAGAATATAGGACAAGGTTAGCTGAAGCTCTCTGGGAAAATCTTAAACTAAAAGACAAAGTACAGAACCACGAAACAATTAGAGAAATGATCGCTCATGATGCAAAAGGACCATTAGCGACAATTCAACAGATTGTCCAGATGTTAATTGAACATGGAGACGAACTCCCAAAAGAAACAATCAAAGAATTCTATGGATACTTAGACTCAAGTGCTAAAAAGGGAATAAACATATATGAAATAGTAAGACTAAGTGATTTAACAAAAAAAGATATTGAAGCAGGAAAAGAAGAATTCTACTTTGAAAATATTGCATTAAATAATGCACATAGCTTATCAAACAAATTTAAAGAAGCAAGATTGAGATTAGACTTCAAATACAATGAACAACAAAAAAAGGTATTCTCAATACCAAATATATTTGAGATACTTTACTCAAATATAATTGGAGATAGTTTAAATAACGCCCTTGAAAATACTGTTGTAAAAAGTGGGATAAAAACAAACGAAAACAACGATTTAGAATTAATTATAGAAAATAAAACAAATGGAAGAAAGCAAAGAAACTTAGAAGGTCTTGGAAAAGGCTATGGAACAAAAAATGTAAATAAAATATTAAGTTTATTAGACGGAAAAATAGAAATATACAATCACTCAATAATCGGCAAGGATTATGATATACTGCATAAATTTGGTGATAAAGAAATCTATAGCCCAAATGAAAACCTACAAACATATGCAAAAAAAATCGTAATCCCAAATTCAGAAATTACAAGAAAATTAGAATAAAAAGTAAAATGGAAAACAAAGAAGAAAATAAATATGAATTAATGCTAAAACAGCTAGAACACTACAAAGACAAAAGTGCAATCGATAGAGAGTTTTACAAGGAAATATCAGAGGTGGTTCGAAAATACGCAACATTATTGGAATCGAATTTCAAGACTATAGAAGAAAACAAAACACTATTGGAAAAAAACAAAGTTTTAGAAAAAAGATTGAATCTAATAAGCAGATTAAAAGAAGACCACCTATAAGGATAAACATAAAAAGCCCTATTTAATCCTAGTTCTATGAGAAAAATACCTGAATTAAAACAGCCTTTCATAGAAAGAATGCAAGAACTTCTTCCAAACAAAGAAGATTTTAATAGATATTTAGAAATATTAAAAGTAGAACCAGTAAAATCAATACGTTGTAATAAAATAAAAATTGATCCTTCAGAACTAAAATCAAAATTAGAAAAAAAATACAATTGGAAAGTTTTACAACCCTGGTCAGAAAATCCAGAAGTTATGATAATCGATTCAAATTTGATGCCTGGGGAGCTAGGAAGATCAACAGAACACTTGCTAGGTTATTATTATATACAAGAACTTGCTTCTATGCTTCCAATAATAGCTCTAAAACCTAAACCTCATGAAAGAATACTTGATTTATGTGCATCTCCCGGAAGCAAAACAACTCAAACCGCTTCAGAAATGAACAACACAGGTTTAATTGTGGCAAATGAAAAATCCCTAGGGAGAATAAAAATACTATCTTCAAATCTAGAAAGGTGTGGTGTAACAAATGCTGTGATAACAAGAGCAGATGGAATCAACTTATGTGAAAAATTCAAAAAAGAAAATATTCAATTTGATAAAATACTTGTTGACGCTCCTTGTTCTGGAGAAGGGACACTAAGAAGCAGCCTAGCAACATATAGAATGTGGAATCTCAATACAGTAAAGGCGCTTTCAAAAATACAAAAGAAATTATTCAAAACTGCTTTTGAAATACTTAAACCAGAAGGACAAATTATATACTCTACTTGTACACACTCTCCTGAAGAAGATGAAGAGATTGTAGACTTTGCATTAAAAGAATTTGAAGGAAAAATAAAAATAGAAAGGGTAGAACTTCCAAAAGAATTAAATCCAAGACCAGGAATACCAAAATGGCAAGAAAAAGAATATTTAGAGGATGTAAAATATTCCTGTAGGATATATCCTCATGATAGCAATACAGAAGGTTTTTTTATAAGTAAATTTACAAAACTATCAAATTAAAATGAACCAAATAGAAATAATACAAAAAACAGAATTAGAAGAACTATCTCAAAAACTAGAAGATCAATTTGGAATAAGAAACATTCCAGGGATACTTCTGAGAAAAGGAAAGGAGAGAATATTTATCTTCCAAGGAGAATTATCAGAAAAAGAATTAAAGAAATTGGATTCGATTGTTGAAATTGAGCGGGTAGGGATCTACATAGGAAAAATATTCCAACCCACACAAGAAATAAGATTGAGCATAGAAGGATCCCAAATATTCAAAGATCAAATTAAAAAAAACATATTCATGCTTGATAAACAAGAAGATTATGAAAAATGGATGAATGGGCAAGAATTAAATATGAAAACAAATTTAAGAGGTATGATTGTAATAAAATACAATGAAGAATTCCTTGGATGTGGAAAAGCCTCGGAAGAAAAGATAGGAAATTTCATACCAAAAAACAGGAGATTAAAAATAAAATAAAATAAAATAAAATGGATAAAGAAAAAATCATACTTGCAGGAAGTATAGCAAAACAAGTACGAGAATGGATTATACCTCAAATAAAAAAAGATATGCCTTTAGTTAAAATAGCGGAATTAATTGAAAATAAAATAACCGAATTAGACCCAAAAGCGAAGCCCGCATTCCCTGTAAATCTTTCAATAAACGAAGTTGCCGCCCATTACACTCCTTCTTATAATGATGAAACTCTTGCTCACGGATTGCTTAAAGTAGATTTTGGAGTTCATATAGACGGATGGGTTTCAGATCAAGCATTTTCTATAGATTTAGAAGATTCTGAAGAAAATAAGAAGCTAATAGAAGCTTCAGAAAAAGCATTAGAAGCTGCAATAAATACAATAAATAAAGAAACCCAAACAGGACAAATTGGAAAATCAATTGAAGAAGAAATAAAATCAAGAGGGCTACAACCGATAATTAATTTGTCTGGACATGAAATAGAACAAAACGACCTCCATGCAGGATTAACAATACCCAATTACAACAATGGATCAACAGACAAAATCCACTCTCCAGGACTTTATGCCGTAGAACCTTTCGCAACACTCGGGTCTGCATCTGGAAGAGTAAAAGATGGAAATCCTTCCGGAATATATCAAGTACAAGATTCAAAAAACATTAGAAATCCTACAGCAAGAGAAATACTTGAATACCTCTTAGAAGAATATTACACTTTACCATTCTGTTCAAGATGGATTGTAAACAAATTTGGAACAAAAGCACTCTTAGCCTTGAGACAATTAGAACAAAACGGAAATTTGCATCAATATGCACAATTAATAGAGTCCACAAAAGCAAAAGTAGCACAATCAGAACACACCGTATTTATTGACGAAAAAGGAAACAAAATAATTACAACTAACTAAAAAATCTCTCCATGAATTCTTTATCTTTCAAATTAAATGTATTTGTCTGGCAATTTAACTTACCTGCAACATGACTTTTCTGGGGCATATCCACTGGAACAAAATCAACCCCTTTTTTATCCAATATCCTCATAAGACTCTTAGAATTACTGTCTAAAACAACTAAATCTTCTTGACCTTTCTTAAGAACAGAAGCATTGAGAGGGTACCAAACATTATCCCCTCTTCCATCATAGTCTATAAAATCAAAACCTTCTTTTTCTGCAACAGCATTATAATCTTTACCATTATTCGCGATCCCGCCAAAATTCTTATCAAAAAGCATTATTTTCTTATCTGGAAGTAAAAGAGTAAACAAGTCAATATCAGAATTACTCTCTTTTCCAGAGAAATTTCCAGTAGGAACAACATATGCTCGAGAAGCAAATTCTTCTGCTGCTAAATCCGACAAATGTTCCACTGCCTTCTTATATTTAAAAGGATTCTTTTCCAATTCTTTTCTATCATAAATTTTATCAAAAGAATATAACACCCCATCTGAAACCAAAACAAAATCCTTTCCTTTTTGAACCATTCCCCCATTCCCAAAAGGATTAGAATTAGTATCAGATCCATCCATAAAAACATATTTCCCATTAAAATAAACAAATTCATTTCTGGGCCAAGCTTCATTCACATTCATAACATCGTACCCTTTCTTTTTCAGAGACTCAGCTATTTTATCTTGACCTCCTTGCTTTATGTCAAAGCCATATCCTACTAAGACCCCTAAATTATCCATAAAACATCCAAAAAAGACCAATATTTAAACCTTTCTATTAGTTACCACTAAATAATAGTATTATCCTAAGTAACTATTCTCTTGGGGTATAGCAGCTTTAGCAGATTTCAAAAATTGTTCTTCTACCTTCTTATATACATCAATAGTTTGTTTTGTTACAGAGGGTTTAACCTTATCTAAAGCCTTCTCGAAATCTTCTCTAAGAACTTCTTTAGAGCCAATATCTTTTCTAAGAGCAATCATAGCAGCTTCCCTTACAAAAGACTCCAAATCAGCTCCAGTATATCCTTCGGTCTTTTTAGCAAACTCTTTTACAACTTTTTCTTTATCTTGAACAGGCATATTTCCAGTATGGATCTTCAATATGTTCTCTCTACCCTTTTCATCAGGGGCATTAACTAAAAGAATCTTATCAAATCTTCCTGGCCTTAGTAAAGCACTATCCAACATATCCGGTCTATTAGTAGCTCCTACAACTAAAACATCCTTCAGAGATTCTAAACCATCCATCTCTGCAAGCATTTGATTCAAAACTCTTTCTGTAACTTTTGTCCCAGATTCATTTCCTCTACGGCCTGCAAGAGAATCAATTTCATCAAAGAAAATAATACAAGGAGCAACCTGTCTTGCTCTTTCAAAAATCTTTCTCATTCCTTCTTCAGATTTTCCTACCCACATGCTTAACAAAGAAGGACCCTTAACCTGTATAAAATTAGCTTCCGATTCTTTTGCAACTGCCTTAGCTAAAAGAGTTTTACCCGTTCCTGGAGGACCATATAATAAAATCCCTCTAGGAGGTTTTATACCCATTCTTGTAAAACTATCAGCATATTTCATAGGCCACTCAACAGCCTCTTTCAAATCTTCTTTAATATTGTCCAAACCACCAACATCTTCCCAATCTACATTAGGAGTTTCAACCAAAACTTCCCTCATAGCTGAAGGTCTAACTGTCTTCAAAGCATCAATAAAATCTTCATGAGTTATAACAAGTTTTTCCAAAACTTCTTGAGGTATCTGTTCCTCTTCATCAAGTTTAAGTTTAGGCAAATGTTTCCTCAAAACATTCATAGCAGCTTCTTTAGTTAAAGATTCCAAATCAGCACCAACAAAGCCGTGAGTTTTTCCTGCCAAATCATCCAAATTAACATTCTTTGTTAAAGGCATACCTCTTGTATGGATTTTCAAGATCTGCAATCTACCTTCTTTACTAGGAACTCCAACTTCTATTTCCCTATCAAATCTTCCAGGTCTTCTCAAAGCAGGATCAAGAGCATTAATCCGGTTAGTAGCACCAATAACAATTACCTTTCCCCTAGATTTCAAACCATCCATCATTGTTAACATTTGGGAAACAACTCTTCTCTCAACCTCTCCTCCAACATCTTCCCTTTTGGGAGCAATAGCATCAATCTCATCTATAAATATAATTGCAGGAGCAGTTTTTTCAGCTTCTTCAAAAATATCCCTTATCTTTTTCTCGGACTCACCGTAATACTTGCTCATTATCTCGGGACCATTCAACAAGATAAAATGAGCATCAGATTCATTTGCAACTGCCTTAGCTAAAAGAGTTTTACCCGTTCCTGGAGGCCCATGCAATAAAACTCCTTTTGGAGGCTCTATACCAAGTCTCTGAAAGATCTCAGGCCTTTTCATAGGAATCTCAACCATCTCCCTTATCTTCTTAACTTCTTCATTTAATCCCCCAATGTCTTCATAAGTAATATCCGGAATACTTTCTTCTGAAACTTCAACAGCTTTAGGACTAAGTGTTAATTCAGTATTTTCAGTTATTAATACAGGCTGATTAGGATTAGCACTAACTACCAAAAATCTAACTTGAGAAATACTTCCTCCAAGATTTCCAAAGCCCATACCTCCAAATAAATCGCTTAAATTTCCAAAGATATCGTCCATATCTCCAAATTCATCTGACATCAAATCTTTTCTTCTAGCAGTTCCACCTAAAACAATAACGTCTCCCTTAACAACCGCCCTTCCCAATAATCCCCTCTTCAAATTCTCAGGGTCTCCCTGAACCATAATTCCTTTTTGAGCAGGAGCGATCATAACTTTCTTAGCCTCCTTTATTTCTAATTTAGAAATACTAACCATATCCCCTATACCGGTTTTAGCATTTCTTCTTAATATACCGTCAATTCTTATCATCCCTTGACCAACATCTGCAGGGTAAGATCTATCAACAATAGCCGCAGTTTCTCTATTGCCTCTTATTAAAATAACATCTCCTCTCTTAAGATCTAAATCTCTCATTACTGAAGCATCAATTCTAGCAATACCTTTGTATGCATCATCTTGCAAAGCTTCAACAACTTTTAACTGGAAATTACTCATTTTTTTCATTTTTTATCTCCTAAAATTTCTTTACCAAAACTTAAACTTAATCTATTCAAGTCCTCAAAACACAATTTTACCATATCATCTAATATCTTCTCTTGAGTGTTCATAAATGAAACAATTTCCTTAGGAATTGAGACAGCATAACTGTTTCCTACAAGCCTCATTTTAACACGATACTCCTTATTCTTTAGATTTATAAATTTGTTGTATTCTTGTTCATCAACAGGATGAATTATTTTCTGGGAGCATTTTTCGTCAGGACAAATCATCGCCCTAAGAATAAAATTATTCTTCAAAACTTTAGCCTTATTCATTTTCTTACCACATTTATTACAAAGGATTGTGTTATCAAAGACGTCTGCCATTTTCTTAATTATCATAATTTCCTCCAAGAACCCAAGTGAATATAAAAGCCGCGTTAAGATTCTCAACACGGCTGAGGGTTGAAAAGAGGTTGTGTATATTTACACGTATACACTGAGAACATATACTATTTAAATATTTCGGTCTTTTCCTGAAAAGAAACCACCAAAGATTTCTTTTTAAGATTATACAATGTTTGAGCAACAAAAAAAGCAGATTTCTCTTTTATTGAATAATCCTTGTCATAAGGATGTTTATCCTCTCTCTGAGTAATATTGCGATAAGAATCCCAAAGTTCCTTATAAGAAATAAAACATTCTTCTTTATCCAAAGATTTATTCAATCTTGTATAGGCAATTGAATCTTCTGCATAAAGATCTGGAATTGTATACGCTTCTGAAATCATTCCAGTTAAAACACTCTTATTTATTCCCCCACCATGAATAAGAGTTTTATTTGAATTCTTAAGCCTAAACTTCATATAAAGATCTAAAGAAATCTTTTTTTAAAGAAATCTATAATCCAAAACATATTTACAAAACACTTTAAAACAACAAGATATTAGCTAACAGATGAAAAAAGAGGAAAATAGCTTTAAAAAATTCTGGAAGAAATTCTGGTGGATCGTTTGGAAAGACGACTCTTTTAGAGGATGGATATTGTCATTGATATTCATATTCATAATAATAAAATTAATTTTCTTTCCATTACTAAACCTTGTAACAGGAACTTCGCTACCTTTAGCAATTGTAGAATCATGCTCAATGTACCACAAAGGAGATATATTTGGTAATTTTGATTCTTGGTGGGATAGGCATGAAGATAAATATTCAGATTATTCAATAAGTAAAGATTCTTTTGAAAACTTCAAGATGCAAAAGGGGTTTAACAAAGGAGACATACTCTTTATAGTAAAGGCCAACCCAGATAAACTAAAAGTAGGGGATATAATAATCTTCAACGGAGGACAACAAAACCCTATAATTCACAGAATAATAAAAATAGAAGTAGACTCAGAAACAAACGAGAAAATATTCTCAACCCTAGGGGATAACAATAATGGTCAACTAAATCTCGAGAAAAGCATATCCGAAAGACAATTAGTTGGTAAAGCGATAGTAAAAATAGCTCCATCAATAGGGTGGGGAAAACTAATTTTATTTGAATCGAGAAAGAGTCCTCAAGAAAGAGGATTTTGTAAAGAAAACTAAAATGAATGAATTAACAATAGTGCTCCTAAGTGCAATAGCCTTAATAGGGTTAATATTTGCTTATTATATTGGCCATAATTCAGGAAAGCAAAAACAAAATAGGTATTGGGAAGAACAATTACCTTTATACAAAAAGGAAGCAATATTAAAATCCCGTTCTGTTCTAGGAGGGCAGTTTTCTGAACAATTAGCTCCATACATGCCTGATTTTAATTATCTTCCAACAGAATGCAAGTTTATAGGAAAACCAGTTGATTTAATCATTTTCAGAGGACTTGATGAAAAAGAAATTGAAGAAATAGTCTTCATGGAAATAAAAAGTGGAAAATCAAAACTAAACTCATCTCAAAAGTCAATAAAAGAAGCAATACAAAAAAAGAGAGTTAAATGGGAAGAATATAGAATTCCAGACGATTTAACCAAAAAATCGGAATAAACTAAAATAAAAACGTTTATAAATCAAGTCAGATTCAATCAAAAATAACCTATTACTAAAAATGGAATTTTGCCCTAAGTGCGGTGCCGTACTGATTCAAAAAAGAAAAAACGCTGGATGCGCGAGATGTAATTACGCTTCTAAAGAGGGACTTAACATAAAAACCTCTGAAAAAATAGACAAAAAACAAGATATTGGTGTTGTAACAAAAAAAGACAATTCCCTATCACTTCCAATAATAATCGAAAAGTGTAAGAAGTGTTCTCATGACAAAGCTTACTTCTGGACAATACAAACACGTGCAGGAGATGAAGCTGAAACAAAATTCTTCAAATGTGTTAAATGTGAACACACTTGGAGAGAATATAGGTAATTCTTCAAACAGGTAAACTTTTAAACAATTTATTTCTATAATTTTAGTAATGGCCTCGTAGCTCAGCTTGGTTAGAGCACTAGACTCTTAATCTAGGTGTCGGGGGTTCAAATCCCCTCGAGGTCATTTCAATCGATCAAAGATTTATCTAAAACTTCTTTGAAATAACGATTCATTTCCTCCGCAGGTATTTCCTTTATCTCTGACAAGTCCAACCATTTATAAGAATCATGTTCTCCATCGTCTAAGACAGGCTCTCCATCTATTTCTCCAGAATAAGTGAGTCTAACTATATGTTTTCCAGGCACTATTAAAATATCCTGGACATGAATTAGTTTAGGTTCCTTAATCAACTCAAGCTTAGTCTCTTCCATTACCTCTCTCACTAAATTTTCAAAAAGAGGTTTTCCGGGATCTATCCTTCCTCCGACTATGTCCCACCTCTCTTTCTTAACATCAGAATATTTATCCGCATTTCTGTACAAAAGTAAATACTTGCCCCTAGAATTTTTAAGGAGAACCTTCACTCCAACTTGCAACTCAATTTTTTCCACTTGATCCATAAAACTATTAAAAAAACAACATTTTTAATAATTGCCATAATGAAAAGAATTTATTAGCTCTTCTCAGGATTCTTCAAACTATCCCAATACTCTGCTCTCTCAATATTTGCATGAAAATGAGACTTTCCTTCTTTCCTCAATTTCCAATATAATAAATTACCATTAACAGTATCAATTCTTCTAGCAACTTTTACTAAAGCCCTTTTAGCAGCACCTTTCTTTTGAGGAGTAGAATTCTCATCATCAAGCTTAGCTTCTTCCTCTTTTTTCCATTCCAGAACTTCTTTCATTTCTTCTTCAGCTTCAGAATACTTCTCATCAATTTCCTCATCAGTTAAAGGAGGAAATTTTGGATTCTTATAACCATAACTTACCATAAACAGAAAAAGAAAGAATCTCTTTTAAATCTACTTCTTATGTTTGAAAAATTCAATCTGCCTGAATCTTTTCATAACAGCATCATAAGAACCTTTCTCCGCAAGAACTTTCTTCCTATCCTCACTTAATAATCTAAAATCAAAATCCTTAACATCTCCTTCAATCTTATCCTTTCCAGGATAATCTTTCCACCTTATAGAAACCTTTTTCTTATATTGTAACACCATCTTCCAAAAGTAATAAAATAAAAGAAAAAGAATTTAATAAATTTTCTAAAAGCCATATGACATACTAACAAATCATAAGTCTCTTTAGTTCGCCTTCCAGGCGGACTCTTCATGGGGCATTAGTAGCGATCACCTCTCGCTATCTTACTTAATCAGTTTCTGAATGTTCTCAATAGCATCTGCAACTTCAATTCCCTTCTTGGTCAACTTTATCACCTTTATTCGCCCCTTTTTCTCAAAGTCAACCAAACCAAGTTCTTCCAAAGTTTGCAGTATTTTCACTGCATGGCTATAAGTACAATCTACTTCTTTAGCTAATACACTACCGTACCTCATTCGTGTGTTCTTCTTCAAAGACACCAGCATTAAAGCGGGCTTTCTTCGGAAGAAGATATCAAAGTTATCTTTTGTGTCCATCTTCTCAATCCGAATGATGTATTCAGTTTAATGTATATATTCAGACAATGTCTTTCTTTTAAATGTTTTGGAACATATATTTTGTTACTTGTTTTTGATGAAAATTTAAAGAAAATTTAATGCAATAATACTTTTAAACAAATTAAAGCTGATAAAGAAATGTTCACAAAACATATCCCTCTAAACAACAAACAAGAAATTCTATTCAAAAAAGATTTATTACAAATGTTTAGAGAAAAAATAGATAAAAAACACAAATTCGAATCAAAAAAATTCAAAATATTGAAAAGAATTGGAGAAGGATACGAAGTAAAAAACATAGAATCAAAGGTGCTACCTTTGTTATCCGATGAAAACAGAAAAATATCAAGAATAAATTATAGTGAATTTGTAAGAGAAATATTAAGAACAGCTGATAAATATAGGTTAGTAGGAGAAGATGTCTACCAAATTTCTGAAGAATCCTATATTAATGATGCAATAAAAGATGAAGGAGAATATATTTATTCAATAGATGGAAACCCAGAATTCAAGATTTATAATTCAAAAGGGGATAAAGGATACATATGGGATAAGATGAAAATAGAAAGTTTTGACGAAAAAGAATTTGTGAATTATATGCCTGAAAGATCTAATGACCAAATAAGTTCCATAAATCATGCAAAAATAGAAGCGCAAATAAAAAAAGGCAGCATACTATATGAATTTTATCTAGAAATACTAGAGAAACATAAAACAAGATAGACAAAACCCTTATTAATTAATTCTAACTAGGTAAAATATGGTAAAGAAAACAAAAATACTTGCAATAGGAGATCTGCACGGAGATAGCGGTCTTGCAAAACGGGTAGCAAAACAAGCAGAAAAAGAAAAAGTAGACTTAATTATAATTCCAGGAGATTTAACCTGGCTGGAGCAACAAACAACAAATCTGTTAAAACCATTTGATATGCTAAATAAGAAAATACTAATTATGCCTGGAAATCATGAAACAATGCCTGTAATAAGTTCCTTTGAACAAGCATATAACAATGTAATAGATATGCATGGAAAATCCCTAAAGCACAATAACATCGGTTTCTTTGGAGCAGGATATTCAATAAATACTGGGCCATTTTGGATAGAAGAAAATGAATTGTTCAATCTACTAAATCAATCTCACAAAGAAATAAAAGATATGGAGAAAAAAATTATGATCACTCACTCTCATCCTGCAGGAAGTAAATCAGAATTCTCAGGATTTCCAGGTTCTGAATCAGTACTAAAAGCAATAAAAAGATTTAAGCCACAAATAGTAATAACCGGACACATACATGAAGCAGGCGGTCTCCAAGACAACATTTATGGAACAAAAGTAATAAACGTTGCAAGAAAACCATTTATTTTTGAGATTTAATTCAATACAAAAACCTATAAAAACAAGATTCTTAAGAAATTAATAAGATGCCAAGAAAACCCCAAAAGAAAACTACGGAAGAGAAAGCAGCAGAAAACGAATTTAGAGTGAACGAATCTGATGTAAAATATGCTACAGAAAAAATTGTAAAAACTCTTCCACCTGAGAAATTAATTAGAGTCATTGAAAAAGCAGTAAAACAAACAAACCCCGAAGTAATAAAACAAGGGTCAATAGAAAAAATTACAAAGAAAAAACCCTCAAAAAAAGAACGTGAAAAAATAGAAAGTTTTAATGTAATAAAAAAACGTCCAAAAGGCAAAAGATCCTCAAAGAAAGCAAAAGAATATACGCCCCCTAAAACAAAATTAAAATCTTCTGGATATGAATTAGTAATTACCGAAAAACCCCAAGCAGCATTAAAAATTGCAAATGCTCTAGGAAAAGCAACTCAAAAAAATATAAACAAAGTACCTTATTATGAAGTTTCAAGAGATTCTAAGAAGATAGTTGTTGCCTGCGCTGTAGGACATCTATTTACTTTAAAACAAAATTCTCAAGGTTCAACAGTTCCAGTTTTTGATATCTCTTGGATACCAAATTTTATTGCAAGAAAAGGAGATTTTACAAAAAGATATTATGACACAATCTTAAAACTTGTAAAAGAAGCTTCATCAATAACAATAGCAACAGATTATGATATAGAAGGGGAGGTTATAGGACTAAATGTTATGAGGTATATCTGTAACCAACCTGATGCATCCCGTATGAAATTCTCAACACTAACAAAAGATGAATTAGAAAAATCGTATGAAACAAAAAACAAACACATAAACTGGGGTCAAGCAATTGCAGGCGAGACAAGACATTACTTGGATTGGTTCTACGGCATCAATTTATCAAGAGCCCTAATGAATTCTATAAAAACAACTGGAAAATTCAAAATCATGTCCATAGGGCGTGTTCAAGGACCAACTCTTAAATTAATCGTTGATAAAGAGCTAGAAATAGGAAAATTCAAACCAGAACCTTATTGGCAAATATTCATAACCGTAGACGATAAGAAAAATAAATTAGAACTAAAACACAATAAAGATATATTTGATAAATCCGAATTAAGCAAATTTGACAACCTGGTAGGAAAGAAAGCAGAAGTAAAAACAACAAATAAAGAACAAAAACTAAGTCCAAAACCGCCTTTTAATCTAACAGCACTACAAACAGAAGCATACAAACTTTACGGAATAAAACCATCAAGAACCTTGCAAATAGCCCAAGGGCTTTATTTAGGAGGCCTAATATCCTACCCTAGAACATCTTCCCAAAAACTCCCTGCATCAATAGGATATAAAGAGATCCTTAAGAAACTAGCAAAACAATTCAAAGCAGAGCATCTCATAAAAAGAAAAACCCCAATAGAAGGACAAAAATCAGACCCCGCACATCCTTCAATATACCCTACAGGACAGTCAGAAGTAATTTTATCTGGAGACGATGATAAAATATACAAATTAATTGTAAAAAGATTCTTATGCCTCTTCTGTGAAGATGCAATAATTAGCAACAGATTGGTATCAGCAGAAATAAACAAATTAAGATTTAATGCTTCTGGGAAAACGATAAAGAAGAAAGCATGGCTAGAAATATATCCTGAAAAGATAAAAGAAGATAAAATCCCTGAAATAAACGGGGAAGCAGAAATAGTTGACAGTAGAACAGAACAAAAAGAAACCCAACCTCCAAAAAGATATTCTCCAGCCTCAATTGTATCTGAGTTAGAGAAAAGAAATCTAGGTACAAAGGCCACAAGAGCAAACATAATAGAAACTCTTTACGACAGAGGATATATTGAGGGGCAAAACAGCATTAGTGCAACTCCTCTAGGAATATCTTTAATAGAAACCCTTGAAAAATACTCTCCAATAATAATCAATGAGAAACTTACTGAAGACTTTGAAGAAGATATGGAAAAAATACAGGATCTAAAATCAAAAGCAGAACAAGAAAAAAAGGAAGATAATCTAATAGAAAAAGCAAAAAAGACAATAATAGATATCTCTCATGATTTTGAAAAGAATGAGAGAAATATCGGTAAAGAACTAATAGATGCCAACATTGAATATCGTGAAAAACAAAAACAGGAAAATCAACTGAAAACCTGTCCAAAATGTAATAAAGGGAATCTAATAATAAACTATTCCAAAAAGACCAAAAGATACTTTGTTGCATGTGATGCGTATCCAAAATGTACAAACACATACTCTTTACCTCCAAACGGAGTAATAAAGAAAACAGATAAAATCTGTGAAGAATGTGGCTATCCTATGCTTATGAGACTTTCCAAAGGAAAAAGACCTTGGATTTTCTGTTGGAACCCCCAATGCCCAACAAACTCAAAATGGGCTCAAAACCGTGAACAAAAATCCGAAAAGAAGGAATAATAAGTTTATTTTACCATTAATTTTAAAGCACCTTTAACATCTTCCAAGGGAGCATCTCCCTTTTTGCAGATATATTTGTGGTAATGTTTTCCTTCTTCAAGCTGATAATTTTGATTTATCACCTCAAGTTTTTCCGTAGAAACAACAATTATCGGGAATTCTTTTCTTGCCATCATCTCTTCAAGAAAAGATCCTAATTCCCTCTTTGCGGTAGGGCTATAAAATGCAATGCGAGGCTCTACCAAAAGAGCATCAACATTTCCAGAACCAACAGCATATAAAACAGGGTATGTCTTATTTCCATGATTGACGGAATAATTTATTCTATCAGCAGGGTTCAAAGTTTCTTTATCTAAAGGAGTATCATAAAAATCTAAAACAAATACTTTTTTTGTCATATTGACAAAATTATCTAACCCTTTATAAATATTATTGTGAAAAAATCAAATACAAACCTTTAAAACCCTCTAAAATGTCTTTTTAGAATGTCAGTTAAATCGAAAGTAAGAAATTCTAACAATATTTCTCTCAAATTTAGATAAATGTAAGGAGGATAAAAATGAAGATATACGTAGGTAATTTACCGTTTAGTGTTGATGAAGAAAAGCTTAAAGAAATCTTTTCAGGATATGAAACTGAAGAAGTTACACTTATCAAGGATAAATTCAATGGAAGATCAAAAGGATTCGGTTTTGTAGTAATTTCAGATGATGAAGCTGCTAAAAAAGCAATAGAAGAATTCAATGATAAAGAAGTTGAAGGAAGACCATTAAAAGTTTCTGAAGCAAAACCAATCGACCCTGATGCACCAAGACCAAGAAGATCTTTCAACGACCATGGAAATAGAAGTGGCGGAAGAGGATTCGGTGCAGGAAGAGATAGAAACGGTGGCGGAAGAAGATATTAATTTATCTTCAAAATTTTATTTTTTTATTTTTCATATACCGACGACATTAATGAATTTGTCGTCGAGAAAAATCATCCTTTTTAACCTGGAAAAAGGTTTAAATATTTCTAAGTTTTAGTTTTAACATCCAAAGGGGGTGGATTACATGGCAGCAAAGAAAAAAGCAGCTAAGAAAAAGACAGCTAAAAAAACAGCTAAAAAAAAGAAAAAGTAATTGGTTCAATTACTTATTCACTCCAATAAATTTTTATTTTTTTATTCAAGTAAAACAAGAAAACAATTAATTAACCTTAACAACTTTGATCTTAAAGTTAAGATTCTTACCCGCAAGAGGGTGATTTAAATCAAAAGTAATTTTATCATCTGTAACTTTTGTGATAGTTGCAGGGAATTGTCCTCCTTGAGGAAGATTAAATCCTAAAACCATTCCAACCTTAGGTTCTTGTTCCATAGGAATCTCTTTTCTATCAAAATCTCTAACTAACTCTTCTTTTCTTTGACCATAAGCTTCATCAGCACTAATCGAAATTTCTTTCTCCTGATTAAGATCCATACCAACAACAGCATCTTCAAAACCTTTAATCACCTGGTGTTCTCCAACTACAAAATCTATTGGATGGGAATGATCTCCATGAGTACTTGAATCAAAAACATCTCCATTATCAAGCTTACCTTCATACTCAACAGACACTTTGTCTCCTTGTTTTATTGCCATACCCAGTCCAAAAAAACAGCACTTATAAGTTTTTGGGTTAAGTTTTTCGGTCTAAAACCAATCTCCAAGATTCTTCTGGGTTTTATCTTCCCTTAATATTTTGCTCTGATTTAATACATCGGAAAAATTAAAATTATATTTTATCTTGCCAATTTGTTTTAAACTATTTATCAACTCTTCTTGAGAATCAAACTTCATCCTATTCAGTAAAGCCTTTCTTACCGATTCCCTAACAACCCAGACCCCAAGAGCAGCCCAATAACTAGGAGTTTCGATTCTAAATACCAAAACCTTAGCCTGTCTCTGAATTGAACTAAGATATTCCAAAACAGGCAATCTAGCAGCATAATATCCTCCCGCAGTATTAAAAGCATAGTTCTTCCTTCCAGAATAACTTTCATAATCTGTCGCAGCTTTTATCTCCTCAGAAGGATTCCAAGAACTCCCAGGAATGTAAAATTCAAACAACTCATAACTCCAAATACCAGGCATTAACATTATAAGATATTGATTTCCCATAAACTCCCCATAAAATAATTCATAATTCTCTATCCATTTATTATCCCTTACTCTCTTCCACAAAGTCTTGGAAATAATATCATCAGTAGCTGTAATACTCCATCTTGTAGGAACAAGTCTTCTATCCTTTCTGAAACCCATCACACCAACGCTAAGTATTTGACTTAAAGAATATTCGTCAAAATCGTTTTTATACAACATTTCAATCCCTTCAGAAGCTCTAATATCATCTCCCATAATTCTATCCAATTTTCTATCAACTTTAACATTACCTGTTATCTCAGCACGTTTCAAACTACCTTTCATACCATGAGGAGTTAAAACTCTATCCTTATCCCTACCAAATCTAATCTTATTCTGGAGTTCAAGCTCTACATCCACTTGTTTAGAAGAAACAGCTATATCTTTAGAAATCTCAACAAATTTCTTATTCATCCTCGCATCGCTAACTTTTGTCTGAAATCTAGAATTAAGCAAACCATTTCTAAACTTCAAAACATCATTAATACTCAAATTACTCTCAGCCCAATATTTTGCATCATCATATTTCCAAGAATCTTCATCTCTTTCGACAGGACTTAAGATGCCCACATTCACCAAAGGATATTTTAATTTAGAACCAATAAATACACTCGGAGGAGAAACAGAATTTATCTTTGAAATATTTCCTAAATCTCTGACTTTAAAATTAACATCTGCAACCTTTTTAACAGCCTCAAACTTTATATCATCCATTTTACACCAAAAAACAAAGCAATCATTTTTTATATTCTTATAACACCACGAGGAAGTTAAGAAAATTAAAAGACTTTTCTTCTAAATAGTCCTTCATCTCTTATTATAAAACTCATCTCTTTCTCTGGAAGACTTCTATGTTTCAATAAAATAGCCCTTCGTTTACCCCCAGAATTCTTTAACTCAATTATACATTTACTCCAATACTTAAACAAATCTCCTCCAACAATATTTGTTTTTCTCTCAACTTGATTTTTCAAATCTTCTTCGGAAACAAATTCAGAATAAACCTGGTTTGTAATAATCACTGGAATATTCTTTTTTCTAGAAATCTCTGCTAAAACTCTCATCTGATTAGCAACCTCTCTATTTATCTCCTTAATCTTCTCGTCATCTTTTGAAGTAACGGCATCACCTAATTCCAAACGATACAACATGGACATCCCATCAATAATTATTGCACCAATTTGTTCTCTTTTCAAAAGACCAAGTAGTTTAACAAAATCTTTTTTCTGTTCTTCAAAACCAGTAGGACTAAGGATCATAATATTCTCCAGGATCTTATCCAAAAGATCATTCCCCACAATTTGTTTAACCCTATCAATACTAAAACCTCCTTCCGTATCAATAAAAATAACTTTCTTCCCGTATTTAGCCTGACTACAAGCCGCAAGAATAGCAAGATTAGTCTTCCCCGAGCCTGGACTTCCAGCAATCATAGTTATGATATCTTTCTCGTATCCACCATAAAGCCATTTGTTAAAATCATAGCTTCCTGTAGAAATTCTTTCAACTCTCATAAAAAATATTCAAAAACCAAATTAATAAGCATTATTGTAATTACTTCATACTCTTAAAGTCTTTCTCAACCTTCTCAAGATCCTTCAAAACAGTAGAAATTGCATCCTTTAATACCTTCTTAGGATTCTTACCTTCTATCTTCAAAATAGGACTCTTAGTTGGATGTTCTCTCTTCCAAGCTGCAAAACTAACGTTAGAATCATTATTCAAATACACTCTCAAAACCTCTACCAAAGTAACGCTTGGCACTTCAACTTCAAGAGATTCTTTATCTTCCTTTAAAATCTTTACTTCCATAGTAAAATATGGACAAAATTGATTTATAAATCATTCGGTCTCCAAAGGTTTGTGTAAAAAGTCCAAATAAACCCTTACTTTATACACAGAAATTATCTCCCAGTAAATTTATGCCATATGGTTGCAATTAAAATTATAATCGCCAAAATTAATCCAATTATCTCAATTAAATCCATCCCCTTATTAGAAGTTGAGCATTTAAATAACTGACCTCCAGAAATTACTTCTTAGCCTTCTTCTCTTTAGCTTCTGCCTTCAAACAAGAACGATTATTCTTCGAAACCAAAATCAGAATCATCAAGGTCTTCCTCAGGATCTTCTCTTTTCTTTCCTTTTCTTCCAAAAAGCCTCCATCGTTTCTTCTTCTCTCTCTGTCCTTCAGAAACTAAATCATCAGTAGTAAGACTTTCTGTAATGACCTTATCAAATTCCCCTTCTTCCTTGATTTTATCCAAGTACTCTTTTTGGATCATCTCATAAGGAGAAAGCTCCTTATCTGGAACAATAGTGGAAATCCGAATCTCAAGTATAGCCTCAATTTTACTAACTAAAAGATCATTTCCTAAAGGAATAAGACCCTTCTCAGCCAAAATAATTGCAGATTCAGGCTCACCAATCTTCTCAGCAAGTTGTTTTTGAGATAACTTCTTCATTCTTCTAGCTCTAGTGATAATCCAATGGAAATTATCAATAAGAGATTCATTCTTTGGAGCCAATTTAGCCTTATCCTCAAAATTCTTATTTGCTACTTTTCTCAAATAATCATCACTTGGGCTCTTTTGCTTTCCAAATTCAGATATTCTCCTCTTATGTTCTTCCAAATTCAACCCTGCAGCCTCAGACAGCCTATTATATACAGATTTTCTTTTATAGACAGATTCAAAATCCTCTCTTGAAGGTTTGTTGAACAAGGGCATATCCTCATTATAACAGTGGTTACACACCTTAGCTATCCCTTTTGAAGATATAACATCTATAAGATTACTAGAATTTACCTCTCTTTCACATATAATGCATACG
Organism: Candidatus Pacearchaeota archaeon; assembly: GCA_050303855.1. Taxonomy (GTDB): domain Archaea; phylum Nanobdellota; class Nanobdellia; order Pacearchaeales; family GW2011-AR1; genus MWBV01. The sequence continues at coordinate 9,343 of JBNLCO010000011.1, read as the reverse complement.
CCCATAAATGATTTAACAAAAGGTCTCTTTTTTAAGATTTAGGTGATAAAAAATACAATTAAATGTATTTCTCAATTTCTTCAACAGAACTTAAAGTGTCAACAACTTCGTCACCATTAATAATCAAAGCAGGATAACGCTCAATAGAATATTCATTTACTAAAGCATTCAAAGAAACAAGATCACTATCAACTGCTATAGGAATTAAAAGAACCTCAGAACCTTTCTTTGCCTTCAAATCTACTAATATTTTAGACCAAACATTTTGAGTTGCTTTTTGAGCCAAATCTTCAGGTTGATATTCATATAAATAGATTACAACATCATAATCTCTTCCACATTTCTCAAAGGTTTTCATCTCATTTATCCAAAGCAAAGTTCTTAGCAAATCATATTTCTTATGTTCAAGAATCATTCCATCAGTAATCTTACCAGATTCTTCATACTTTTCAAGTAAAACAGCCTCATAGTAAATCCTGTCCGCAAAAACAAAGTTATTCTGCTTAAGATCAGTACAATTAGTATTATGCAAATCAATCACATTATTTGAAGCAAAAATATCCATAATAGATACCTCCGAATGAGAATAATACTGCCTTATAGATTCAACCTTACCCGATTCAAAACTTATTCCAATAAGCAAACCAAACAAAAAGATAACAACAGTTAAGATTAAAGCCTCCCAAAATACTCTCTTCCTATTCTCTAACGCTTTTACCATGTAGCTTTTCCTCTCAAAAATTTATAACCAGAGATTATTAAAATTATCGGATATGCTAAAAGATAAAAGATCATATAAAAACCTACCGTAAAGAAATTTTCTCTCCTATATTGCTTCTTCTCTTGCATATTAACCAAAGCAACAATAGTAAACCAAACACTCATAACAAAAATAGTTATGCCTAAGAAAATCAAAACATTAGGAGTCAAGTTAACATCACTAAATCTTATAACTGCTGTCTGAGCCTCAACAGAAAGTTTAGCTGAAAATATATTTATGAAAGCTCCCCTAGAGATTCTATATAAAAAAACCCCTAATCCAAAAAGACCTATAACCCAAGAAAATACAAAAAACGGAAGAATAAAATTCCCAAGCATTCCTTTCCTAAACCACTCTTTATTATATTTCCCAATAGTTTGCAATCCCCCAATATTCCACCTATTTCTCTGCTTAACCCAATCCCTTATTCTTGAAGGAGCAATTGTATAAGCCCTTGCAGGAACAGCCATTTTAACCTTATATCCTTCTGCCTGCAAATGCCAAGTAATCTCAATATCCTCAGTTAAATTCTTTTCATCAAATCCACCTATTTTATCAAAAGCACTTTTTCTAAACACTCCCAAAGGACCAGGAGTAACATAAATCGAATCAATAAATTCCAACAATTTTCTAGAGAATTTGATAACCTTATATTCTATAGATTGTAATTTCTCAATAAACTTTCGCCTATTATGTACTAAAACTGAAGAAGTAACACTTCCTACTTTTGCATCGTTAAAGAATCCAACCATCTTATCTATAGAACCTTTTTCAATCCATGAATCCCCATCAGAAAATCCAACTAATTCCGTATCTGCAAATTTAGCTCCATAATTCTTTGACCCTGCAGCCTTTCCAGTATTTTTAGGTGTCTGAACAGCCATAACTAAAGAATACTTCTTCTCTAAACCCTTAATTATTTCATAAGAGTTATCCTTAGAACAATCATCAACAACTATAACCTTCTTCAATCCCTTATACCCTGCATATAAAATACTTCTAACAGTTTTCTCAATAGTTTCTCCTTCATTATAACAGGGAACAACCATAGTTAAGGAATAATTCTTATTTGCTTTTGGGCAATAAAATATCTGTTTTTTATTTTGGAAATAGATCAATACAAATAGGAACAAAAAGTAAAAAGCAATAAAGCTATACACAAGATATATTACAGTTATAGTCTCAACCATATAATTGTATTTAATCTGTGTCTTTTAAAGATATTTATAGTATGAATTATGCATCATTTTCCCCAGAATCATTCGTCTCTTCATCCAATTCTTCCTCACTAGTACCTGAACTCTCTAAAGCAGCTTCAAAGATCTCTCTACCCTTAGCTTCTCCATCTGCAACATTGAAATAATCATAAAACTCGTCGCTTAAACTTAATTCATTTGTATGCCCCATTTTCTTACTTCTTATCAATCTTAAATCCAAAAATTTCTTTATATGATCATAAGCCTTATTTCCTCTAATTTTAATTATAACGGATTGTTTTATTGGTTGCTTATACGCAATTATTGCTAAAGTTTCCTGTTCAGCTTTTGTAAATTCTTCTGATCCAGTTGCAAGTTTATTTATTATAGATGCATATTCCTGTCTAACATCCATTTTCCACAAACCATTCTTCTCAACAATTTCTAAAGCAGAATCATCTTTGTTATATTTCTCTTTCAATTTCTCAAGCAAATCTTTTATCAAAATAGGATTTAAATCACTTAAAGAGATAAGCTCAGACATATTCAAAAATCTCCCTGAAATAAAAAATACTGCTTCAAGAACCTTTAAGCCCTCAATTTCCTTTGCTTCATCAATCTCTTTTATTGTTTTATCACTAACCATGAATCTAGAAAATAAAATAGAGTTTTTAAGAATTCCCTCTTTTCTTTCCAACAACCCAATTAACCAAATAATTTATTGGGATAACAAATAAAACAAAATAAAGAGGGATAACGAATAAAGAATAAAGCTTAAATGAAGGAATAATAGAAAATCATGGCTCATAAAAACAATTCAAATTATACTGGCTCCCAAAATAAAGAACAAAAGGAATCAAAACAATTGCAAAAACCAACCCTCCTAACCATGCAAATTTCTCTTTTTTTCCCATAATAAATATCGCCAAAAATGCAAGAGGAAGTGTCAAAAAATGAACCAATAAACTAAGGATATTAATAAACTGAGAATCATAAATAAGATATGCAGAACTACCAGGAAGAGCAATTCCAAAAACAACATATAACAAAAAACCAATAATCCAGAAAAATTGACCTACAAATAAAAAGCTAAATAATGCAATCAACCAAAAAGAACTCCCAACTAAAATAAATATTCCCATAAAGATTAAAAGATGATTACAAAGCCAAATTATATGAATGGGTTCTCCAAAAAAGATGAGCTGAAAAACACGTACAACTCCCAGAACAATCAAAAAAATTCCAATAAAATTCAATAGATAATTCTTTTTAATAATCATAATAACCAAAACAAAGAATAGTTTATAAAATTTAATCCCGATGTAAATAGATGAAAAGAGGTGCAAAAACGATATCCATAATTATTATCTTAATTGTATTATTATTCTTAATCAGATTAATTTCGCCCACTCAAATAGATGATGTAAATCCAACCATCCCTTGTCCAGAATTAGAAAGGTACAACCCAGATACACTCTATGTAATCCCAAACTACAAAAATATACCCATATCAAATAATCAAACTTGGTGCAATTTAATAAAAAATCTAAATAAGACAATAGAAATGCATGGGATAGATCATGAACCTTATAGAGGATTCTTAACTGAGAATATAACTCAAAAACAAATGGATTTTGCAATGTCCGAATTTCAGAACTGTTTTAATCAAACTCCAGAAAAATTCAAACCACCTCAATTAAAGATATCTAAAGAAAACAAATTATTAATTCAAGATAACAATCTAAAACTTGAAACAAATTTAAATCAAATCACACACAAAGTTTACCATTGTAATAATACAGGAATAATTCCAAATAGGATAATTAAGATTTTCTAAATTTTAAATCTCAATAAGGCTCCAATACCTGACAAATTCAAAAACTGTTTACCTTCCTCAGTTTCAGTAGAAATCATTTCTATATCTGCTCCAATTCTTTCAGCTTCTTTTCTAAGTTCTTTAGCAACTTCTTTATTAAAATCTTTTGAAATTAATAAAAGATCTACTGCTCCATATTCCAAAGCCTTTCTTATTTCGGGTTCCTTATATGCAGACAAATCTGGTTTTTCTCCAATTGCTTCAAAGAATCTTTCAAGTAATTTCTTTTCATGAACAATTTCCTGACTAGCAAGAATATCCTGAGATTTCTCAACTAACTCCTTTATTCCAGACTCATCACTTCCCCCAACATCTATTCTACCAATAAGTTTCTCCTGCAACTTACCCGGCAAATACTCCCCATCTAAAAATTCGTCCTTTGTTGGTATCGGGCCTCCAACAATTATTCCTTTCAATTTAGTATTATCATAAAATAAAGTTTTCATCTCGTCAGCAATTCTTTTATAGAAATCTTTTGTCAAACCTTCTGTAATTCTGTGGAATCTCTGCGCACTCTGGCCTCCAGCCTTAACTTTACTAGGGACTCCTGAAGTCATCTTTTGTAAAATCTCGATTCTCTTACCTTCAAGAACTCCGATTGTAGCCTCCTTCCTATCCATGACAAGCAAAGCATAAATTTCTTCAATTTCTAACTGCTCTAATAAAGGGTCCAAAACAAATTCCTTATCACATCTATACAATCTAACTTTTAAAGGTCTTGGAGGTTCTACATCCCATATCTGCAAATCATCTTGCCCTTCAACTTTTGAAACATTACCACAAAAAACAGCAATTCCATTTTCTTTAGAGCCCTTAAAATCTTTCAAAAATCGAACAATTTTCTCAAGGGCTTCAATAACATTTTTTCTTGTAGAAGTAGATTTAATGTTCTTAGCAGTAGATTGTTCTGCCTCCAACTGCTTTTGAACAGAATTTATATCATATCCTCCCGGGATATACACAGTTATTAATTCTGTATGCCTTCCACGATGTTGCTTAAGTTCTTCAATAATATCAATTAATTGATCTCTATTAACAATTGCCATAATTAAGAAAGAAAGGAGTAGTTTATAAAATTATAACTTAGGTTGCGTCCCAGCTACAGGAGGAAAATTAAATTTATATTCTTTTCCAGGTTTAAGAATAATAGCTCCAGAAGCAGATTTAAAATCTTGTTCATAAGGAATTAGAACATCATAATTAGGTGTGATTATTTCTTGGATTGGTGAATTCAAAGATAACTGATTATTACTTTTAGCTTGCCTAGTCTCAGCAAGATCTTTTTTTATCAAGAGCCACTTATTTAAGGATTCTCCAATATCTCCCCAAATCTTCTTTTCTGGCCATTTACTAATATGAACGCTCTTATTTTTTTCATGTTTCTTAAAGTATTCTTGATAAATATCCTCAGTAATAAACGGCATAAAAGGTGCAATCAATTTAACTATAGTTAGCAAAGATTTATACAGAGTATATTGAGCGGAAAGTTTCATATTTCCAGTTCCCTGATAAACTCTTTTTTTTACTATTTCCAAATAATTATCACAAAAATCATTCCAGAAAAATTGTTCAACATTTAATTTTGATTTTGAATAATCATATTCCTCAAACCTAAGAGTTGAGGTAAAAACCAAATTATCCAAAGTTTTCAAGAATAATTCATCCAAAGGTTCCAACTTCTTAGGTTTCTTTCCATCATAACCTTCTAGATTCATAAATACAAATTTGGAAGCATTTCTCAACTTATTAATCATTTTTGTCCCAGCAACCAAATCTTTTTCCTGATAATCCAAATCATTACCTAATTTAGATCCAGCAGCCCAAAATCTTAAGGCATCAGCACCATATTTCTCTAGAACATCTTTAGGTTCTATAACGTTCCCTTTACTCTTACTCATTTTTTCTCCACCTAAAGAAACAACTCCAGAAACAACAATATTTTCCCAAGGAAGTTTTCCTTCATGCAAATAACTCTTAACAATTGTATAAAATGCCCAAGTTCTAATTATATCATGAGCATTAGGTCTCAAGGAAAAAGGAATCTTAACTTTATCTCCAAATAAAGAACTAGCTATTTGAGGTGTCAAAGAGGAAGTAGCCCAGGTATCCAAAACTTTATCCTCTGGTTGAGCCTCTTTTTTACATTTAGGGCATTTTTTCTTTGTTTCAAGAGGATCCACAGGAAGTTCTTTCTCATTTGCCAAAATAATTTCATTACAATCTTTACACTCCCAAACAGGAATAGGAATACCAAAATGCCTTTCTCTTGAAATTCCCCAATCCCACTCCAAACCATTAATCCAGTTGTCATATCTCTTTTTCATAAATTCAGGATACCAATTAATTTTATTACCCAACTCAACCCATTTTTTCTGATTATCCAGTATTTTGATAAACCATTGGTCAGTTGTTATAAATTCTATTGGAGTCCCACACTTATCGTGGCAATTAACAGTATGGGTAATTTCTTTTTGTTCAACAACAAAGCCTCCTTCTTTTAGATCTTCAAGAATTTTCTTTCTAGCCTCCCTTGTCTTCAAACCAGAATATTTGCCTTCACTAATCTTACCAGATTTATCCAAGATTAATTTAGGAGTAAGTTTATGTCTATTAATAGATTCTACATCAAATTTATCTCCATAAGAACAAATCATCAATACCCCTGTTCCCTTTTCAGGATCAGCAGATTCATCTGCAATAATTGGAACTTCGAATCCAAACATAGGTATCTTAGCTTTCTTTCCAACAAGTTTCTTGTATCTCTTATCAGTAGGATGAACAAAAACAGCTACACAGGCCTCAAGCATTTCAGGTCTTGTAGTAGCAATTAACAAATCTTGTTTTAATTCTGGAATAGAAAACTTAAGTGTAGAAAATAAACCCTTTTCTTCTTTATCTTCAAGCTCAGCCTGTGCAATAGAGGTCTGACACTCAGGACACCAAATAGTAGGAAATTCTTTTCGATAAATTTCTTTTCTATTATACAATTCAATAAAACTCTTTTGAGAAATCTTTCTAGAATTATCATCTATAGTTGAATAGATCTTACTAAAATCACAAGACATCCCAATATCTTTCCAATCCTGAATGAAACCAGGAGTTATTTCCTTTAAAGTTTTCAAACACAATTCAATGAACTCTGCCCTAGACATATTCTTGCTCTTAACATTGTTTGTTTTCTCTACAAGCCTTTCGGTAGGTAAACCATTATCATCGGTTCCAAAAGGATAGAAAATATTCTCCCCTTTCTGTACAGCAAGCATACGTCTAAATCTAGCAATAAAATCTTGTTGAGAATAACTAAAAGCATGACCAATATGCATTTTACCTGAAACCGTTGGAGGAGGGGTATCAACAGAATAACTTATCTTCTTTTTGAGATCTGTCTTAAAGATTCCTTCCTTCTCCCAAAAAGTCTTCCATTTATTTTCCATAGACTTAAAATCAAAATTTTGTTTTCCCATGATAAACTACCTCCACCAAACTTTTAAAAACTTCTCATTTCTGAATAATCCATGGCACAAGACAACAAGATAAACCTTCCAGGAGGATTTGGAGGTTTAATGCGTTACAGCGAAGAATATGATAGTTTTATCACACTAAAACCCTCACACGTAGTTATGTTAATAATATTCTTCATAGGGCTGAGGATCCTTTTACCATATATCTTCTAAAATGTTCGGCGGAATAAACCCAAAACAAATGCAAGGAATGATGAAGAAAATGGGAATTTCCCAAGAAGATGTTCCTTCAGAAAGAGTTATAATTGAGAAAACAGATGGAAATAAGATAATTATTGAAAATCCTTCAATCCAAATGATAAAAATGCAGGGCCAGGAATCATTCCAAATAACAGGAGATATTTCTGAAGAACAGGAGATATTCACAGAAAAAGATATTCAAACAATTGTTGAAAAAACAGGAGTTTCTGAAGAAAAAGCTAAAGAGGCACTTGAAAAAAACAACGGAGACCTTGCAGAAACAATTCTTGAATTATCCGAATAAATTTTGACTTTCACCCCTTGAAAACGATAAAAGACAAAAGTATATAAACCCCAGTACCCTCTAAAACTATACTTCTATTTACATAAAGGAAAGGGACTCGTATGGAAGAAATAATACAAGAAAAGATAAGCGCAGATCATTTGTTGTACGTTAGTCTAAAATATACTAAAACGTGCGATGTAATAAGAAATCTTCTTTTACGTTGGCGGAGAATGATTGAAACAAGTATTGAAGGAATTCTAGTTAAAGCAAAATCAAAAAAGAAAATATCTGCCATCCCAGAAAACCCCGTTAAAAAGATTGAAGAAATAAAAAAACTCCTAAAAAAAGACCAAAACTTCATGGAAGTTATCGAATTCTACGAAATGTTAAGAAAACTTGAAGAACTTAGAACAGAAAGAATAGGAGAATTCAGAAAAAATGTTACACTTAGAATATTTTACAGGGGAGAAGAAATAAATGTGAACCTTGAGAAGCTAAAAGAGTATGCAGACCAGTTAGAAAAGTTTATAAGTTCAACAAAGCAATTCATTCTATCAAAGTAGACAAAAAAATAAGCGTTACAAAAAATTAAGAGTACTAAAAATGTCTAAAATAATCGTTATAACTTCTGGAAAAGGGGGTGTCGGCAAAACCACTACCGCTATAAACCTAGGCGCAGCTATAAATTATTTTGGTAAGGACGCCCTTGTTATTGATGCAAACCTATCTACCCCAAACGTAGGAATACACCTTAATTCTCCTGAAGTCCCAATTAATCTAAACCATGTATTACAAAAGAAAGCTGATGCTTACGAGGCAATATATGAACACGATTCGGGACTAAAAATCATGCCTTCCTCCTTATCAATAAAAGAACTAAAGAAAATAAACGAAGAAAAACTAAAGGATTTCGCTCCAGACTTCAAAAAACTCTCTGAATATGTAATAATTGATAGTGCCGCAGGTTTAAGCTCAGAAGCATTTGCTGCAATAGAAATGGCTGATGAGATCATAATTGTAACAAACCCTGAAATGCCTGCAATAACAGATGCCCTAAAAACAATAAAATTTGCAGAACAAGCAAAAAAATCAGTAAGAGGGGTAATCATGACAAGAGTAAGAAAAGACAATATTGAAATGTCTCCAGAAACCGTTAAAGAAATGCTCGAGGCACCAATCTTGGGGATGGTCCCAGAACATTTAGACATTAAAAGAGCATTAAACAAAAAAGATGCGGTAGTTCATGTATATCCAAAATCAGAAGCAGCAAGAGCTTACAAAGAAATAGCTGCAAAGATTCTTGAAGTAGAATACGATTCAAACAAAGAAAAGCCTTCTTTGTGGGAAAGAATGTTCAAAAGAAGAGATTAAAACTCTATACACTGCATCCAAATTCCAGACTTTTAACCTTTAATTTACCCAAATTTGGCAAAGTTCGTTAAAAGTCTGTTCGAAAAAATTGAAATTTGTCGTCGGTAAAATCTGAAACACCGACGATAAACTCACGACCTTGTAGATTTCTTG
>JBNLCO010000010.1:0-232513 GCA_050303855.1 Candidatus Pacearchaeota archaeon | reverse complement strand
GATGTTATGCAAAATAGATTGAGTTATGGAAGAGAATTCTCAGATTGGAAAGATAATTTTTTTGACACTTCTGACGGAACAGTTTACAATACAAGAGGAGATGTTAAAATTGTCTTGGATGCAGATTACATCAGAAATATTAACCCTTCAACAAAATTAAATGAAGGAGCAGTTGTTTTAGACAATGGAACTTTTGAAAGCTTAAATGACAAGAGTAAAGTATTATATTTGTCCAAAGGTGAAGTGAAAAATCTTCACAATAAAACTTACACAGTTGAAAGTGTGAAAGATTCTGAAATATGGAATTTTCTAGCAAGAGGCAATAAATTACTTTCTGACTATGCAGATGAATTCTTCCCTGAAATGAAGAAAAGATTTGGGATAGAAAAAGCTATGGAGATTTATTTTGATTCTAAAAGTAACTTTGAAAAGGGACGTGCCTTGTACCTCAGCAGGCTTGGGAGCAGGTCTATTGCCCTCGCTAGGGGCGATCTTGGCGACTGGAGCGATCGGTTCGTCGGATCTAGCGGCGGAGCCGCAAAGAAAAATTTAGAAGAGGGGATATTGGTTGATCAGAATATTTTAGAGATTCTGAAATTATCAAATGATTATGTTCCAAAAGCAGTTCAGAAAGAGTTTGAAGAAAAAGTCAGAACTATTTACAACAAAGGATAATCACTTCTTCTTAATCAAAGTTCTAAATCCTTCATAAGCTACTACCGCGCCTAAACCAAACATTATTAGTGAAATTATTCCTAAAGCAATCTTCCCTTCAGTGAAATACCCTCCAGATCTAAATGTTAAGTATAACAAAGCAGACATTGTTGTAACTAAAACAAATACTGCTGGTATTGTTATGAATTTAGTCTTTATTTTCTTAGATATAAAGTAAGAAGAAAGACCAATAAGAGTTATAGATGCAATTAATTGATTTGAGGTTCCAAATAATCTCCATAAACTCTGATAAGAATTTGTTATTGCAAGAAGCCAAGCAGGAATTAACACTATAAATGTTGTCAAATATCTATTCTTTACCTTGGGAAATAGTGTTTCTGTAAATACAAACCTTCCCAACCTTGATGAAGTATCTACTGAAGTTAAAATAAATTGATTAACCATAAACGCTCCAAGCAATCCTGCAATTGTCATAGTTATCAAAGGTATTCCTAGGCTTCCAACTATATTTCCAAACCCTTCCGAAAACAAAACTATCCACCCTTTTTCTAAGGTTAATTGGAAACCTCCTTGAACTCCCGCACCCCATTTTAACCCTGCAACAACTATCGTTGTAACAAGTATTGCTAACAAACCTTCCATCAACATTCCACCATACGCAATAGGTCTTCCATCACTTTCTTTGGATAGCTGTTTGCTTGTTGTTCCAGAAGAAACAATTCCATGGAATCCGGATACAGCGCCACATGCTACCGTAATAAATAATATTGGCCATAATGGAAATGGTGCATTAGGAATATATGCTGGAGCATTTATTTGAGGGCCCACTATTAATATTCCAACAAACCCTAAAAGCAAAATCACAACTAATTGTATTGAACTAAGATACCCTCTTGGCCTCAACAAAACCCAAACTGGAACTACTGAAGCAATGAAAGCATACAACATAATTATACTTATCCAAAATATTCTAGTTATTTCTGGATTTATTATATTAGCAGAGATTAAACCTTTTTGTCCTAACCACACTGAAGCAAAACTTAAAACGACAACAATTACACTCCAAATATTGGGGTTTAATTTGTATTTCTCAACGCCTACACCTAAGAAAACTGAAAGAACGGTTATTGTTATTATCGGAATTATCAAATCTGGTTTTTCTATTATACTTTCCGCAGAAGAAACTGTAAAAACAGTTATAACTAAGATTAATGTTACCCAAATCATCAATCCAAAAACCCATCCAGATCTTTTATTCAAATATTGTTTTGTTATTGAAGCAACGCCCTTAGCCTTATTTCTTACAGAGGCAATTAAAGAAATATAATCATGCATAGCTCCGATCAAAACAGATCCAACTAAAACCCAAATAGCAACAGGTAACCAACCAAAATAACTAACCGCAAGTATTGGACCTATTATTGGTCCAGCTCCAGCAATCGACGCAAAATGATGTCCTAAAAGAAATTTCTTTTTAGCGGGAGAGAAATCCACCTTGTTCTTGCTAGTTTTTGCAGGTGTTTTGTCTTTGTCATTTATCTTTACCCTTCTCTCGATAAATCTTCCATAAAACTTATATCCTAGAATCATCCAGATTATTGCAACTATAACTATTATTGCTGAATTCATACTTAACCTCTCCTCAAACAATCACACGAATTAACTATAAAAAGATATCTTAGAAGAATTTTTAAACATAGTTCGTATAACCATATCATGAAAAAAGGTGATCTCAACATAAAATCCATTGTTTTTGATGTAAGCGGAGTTCTTGCTCTAGGCGAAAGTTCTAAATTAGAATCTGGAAAATTAATTCCATCTGGAGTACACACAGATATTGCAAAAAAACTTAAGATTTCATTGGATCAATATCTTGATGCTATAGATACGACTTATGCACTTGCAATAGAAGGTAAAATCTCTCCAGAAAGAGTTGTTTCTACACTTTCAAAAAACTTCAAAATTTCAGAAAAGAAAGTAAGAAGTTTATACATAAATTCTTACAAAAAACATTTCAAACAAAATGAATGGCTGTTTAATCAGGCATCTAAACTAAAAAAATTAGGATATAATGTAAGTGTTTTATCAGATCAATGGGTTTTATCTAAGAAAGCACTAATGCCTCCAAAACTTTACAAGAATTTTGATGATATAATTGTATCTTGCGACGCTGGAATGAGAAAACCAAATCCTGAGATCTTCAAACTTTTAATAAAAAAAATAGGGGTAAAACCAAAAAATATATTATTTATTGATAATCAAGTTTGGAATACAAAACCCGCTTCTAAATTAGGAATAAATACAATAGTTTTCAAAGATAATAAACAGCTGTTTAAACAGCCTGTTTGGAAAAATCTTTTCCTAAAAGCCCCTAAGAAATAATATGACTCCAGAAGAATTTCTAAAAAAACTTGAAATAGAACTGAAGATCTCTAAAAATTCCAATTATACTTTAAGAAACTATCTAAGAGCAAACAATGAATTATTCATATTTACAAATAAAATACCAGATGATATGAGTGAAGACGATCTAAAACTTTTCTTAGTTGAGAGATTATCTGATTCAAGTTCAAGTTCAACGATTGTTTTCTTATCCGCAATTAAATATGCTTATTCAAATATTCTAAAAAAAGATATAACTCAAGGTATTAAAAGACCAAAACGAGAAAAAAGAATCCCTGCAGTTTTAACAAAAGAAGAAGTCAAAAGGATGTTTGATGTCGCTTCAAATAAGAAATCAAGGTTAATGATGTCTCTTATGTATGCTTGTGGGTTTCGGGTTTCAGAACTGGTTAGTCTTAAAATAGATGATCTAGATTTTGATAATAAGATAGGTTATGTAAAACAAGCTAAAGGAAAGAAAGATCGTATGTTTAATATTCCCGAATTCTTATATGAAGATCTAAAAAATCGTGCTAAAAATCAAAAAGAATTCAACCAAGTTTACATTTTCTCAGGTCCAAAGGGAAAACTTACTCCTAGAAATATGCAAAAAATAGTTTCAAATACAGCAAAAAAAGCAGGAATAAACAAAGATGTTCACTGCCATACCTTAAGACACTCTTTTGCAACACATTTATTAGAAAATGGAACAGACATAAGATTTATACAAACTCTTCTTGGCCATAGTAACCTTGCGACCACAGAAATTTACGCTCACGTTTCAACGGAACAATTAAAAAAAATAAAATCCCCTATAGATGGATTGATGCAAAATGAATGAAAGTAAATGCGTAAAATGCGGGTATGTTTCGGATAAGAACAAGAGTAAGTTTGGACTAACATTATGTAGTATTTGCCATACTTTCTCCCCCAATACTCCCGAAGAATTAGATGTATATATTGAAGAAAAAATCCTTGAAAAGAATCTTGAACCTTTAAGAAAATATTCTAAGTTCCGTGGGGAAAATCAAAAAATTGGGATGATAAAGAAATCTTCTAAAGGATTACACATGTCTAGAGCACCATTTGGGTATAAAAGAAATCATGATTCAGGAGTTTTAGTTCCAGCTCAAAACTATGAAGAGGTAGAAGAAATATTCGAAGAGTTCTTACAACCAAGAATGAACTTAAACACACTATCAAAAAAACACCAACTTTCCGTAAATGGTTTAAAGAAAATACTTAGAAATTTTGCTTATATAGGAAAGATAAAATTTGATGGTCAAATTCATGAAGCAGATCATAAACCAATTGTATCTTCAATATTATTTAATAAAGTACAAGATAAACTAGATACCTTAACTAAAAGAAGAAAAATTTCTGAATAATTATTCAAATAACCCCATCAATGCTACATTTATATCCGTTGTTTCTTGCGAAATTTCTTTTATTATCTCCAATGTGTTTGGATATTCATTTTTTACCTCAGATATTTTGTTAAGACCTTTATCCTTTATTTGTGTACAAAATACTCTTAATCCTTCTTCAAAATTTTGTCTCATTTTTTCTTTTTGATTTAATTTTTTATTTATCTTTGAAATTTTAAACAAATAATAGCTAGCTTTAGGATCCCTAATTACTGCTTCTTTATAATCAGATAGAGCATTCATTAACATATTTCTTTTGACTTGAGCATCTCCCCTATTAGCATAAAGTATTGCGGAGTCTTCTAACCCTCCTTTATGAAGATCTATAGCATTACTATAATTCTCAATTGCATTGTTATATTCTCCAAGAGCACAAAGACAAATGCCTCTTTGGTTGTAATGACGGCTTGTAAGATCTTTTGTTGTTTTAATTTCTTTGTCTAAAATTCTCAAAGCAAGGTCATAGTCTTCCTTGATTTCTGTTTCTTGCGCTTCCTTAAATAATTTCCGACTTATTTCAGAGAGATCATCTAAACTCAACCCCATGATGACTCATAAAGAAGATCCTATATAAGGATTATTGTATGTAAATATATGTTATCTTATTCAAACTTACTAATGTCTTTTTCCAATTTATCAAAAGGGAAAGGTCTTCTATTTGATACAAAAGTCATATACCTATAAAATGTATAAATTTGAGTATTGTAAACTTCACATAACCCTGCAACTTCTTTAGATCTTTCACCTTTAATTAAAGTAAATAAGAAATTGAAAATTGTAAAAGCAATTATTACATAACTCCAGAAGTAAAAGATTATTCCTGAAATTATTCCAACAACAATTCTCATTAAAGCTTCAGATCTCTCGTGACCTTCTTTTTTTGGTTTTTTCTTAACTACCATTTAAAAAAATGTTAAAAACAATTTATAAATTTATGCAGAAATCCTAATTATGCCCACTCGATTCCTTTGAAGTTATATTTAGTAGCTATAAGGATAACATCTATTAGCCACCAAACTCCAAATCCACCGAGAGTGATAAGTTTAAGAATTCCAAGGCCAACTTTGCCCATCATAAATCGGTCAACCCCCAGACTACCAACCAAGATAGAAACAATCAAAGCACCTATCCAATTAACTTTTCTCACCCCTTTCATATCATAAATATGAAAAAGATCTTTATAAAATTACCTCTAAAAGCAAAACTATCTATATGATGTCTGTCTCTTACTTCTAGCTTTGGAATCACCAGGCTTGTAAGCTTCTTTTCTTCTTACATCAGCAACAAGAAGATTTCTATCATAATCCCAGAAAGCATCTTCTACTTTTTCTGATTTTGTAAATTCAACAATTGCTCTTGCTAAAGCCAGTCTTGATGCTTCAACTTGTGATTTTTCTCCACCGCCTCTAACTTTTATTGCAACATTGAAATTCAATTTTCCTAATATGTTCTCAGTTATTCTTAATGGCTCTTCCAATTTCAACTTATCAAATTCTTGTAATTTCTTGTAATCTTGACCATTTATTGTAACTTTTCCTGTTCCTTCTTCAAGTATAGCTCTTGCAATAGCTGTCTTTCTTTTTCCTGATGTGATTACTTTCATTTTCTCATTGATTCTAATTTAATTGATTTCTTTGGTTTTCTTTTTCCAAGAGTTACAATCTCTTTAACTTCTTCACCTAAACCTTCATTATAACACATTATTCTTTTGTAAGCTTCTCTTCCTTTTCCTTCTCTAAAGTTTGGAAGCATACCTCTTATTGTTCTTTTAACTATTTGTTCGTTTGATTTTGAAATTCTTGGTCCTTTTTGAGAACTTCCATATCTTCCCCTTCTAACTTGGAACTCTTTTTCAACATATTCTCTACTTCCAGTTATCAAGACTTTGTTACAATTGATTACCTTTACTTCTTCCCCCTTCAAAGCTTCTTTTGCTACAAAGCTTGCAAGTCTTCCCATTGGATAATTTGTTGCATCAACTACCTTCATTTTAACACCTTAATACCCTTAGCTTCAGGGTTTGATTTAATTTCCTCTAGTATACTTGAAACTTCGCATCCAGCTTTTATCAACTTTTCTTTTGCTTTTTCAGAGAAGTTTAAGGCAACAATCTTTGCTTTTTTATCCATTTCTCCTTCAGACAATACTTTTCCGGGAATAAGAACTATTTTCTCACTTTCAATACTTTTACTTAAATCACTTAGATTAATATTAATTCTCTTTCTTCTAGATCCTGACAAGATTGATGCAATTTCTAACCAAGAAGCACTCTTCTTAGCTAATAGTATTGTTTCGACTAATTCTGGATTAGTTTTTCTTTCTAATTGCTTCGATATCTTTGTTTTTGATTTTATCATTTTATATTATCCAATTAACGAGAAAAATGTTTCCCCGCTAACGCGATTAACTCGCAGGTCGTATAATGCCGAATTATCTTGGCTTTATAAAGTTTATGCAGGAGAAAGGATTCGAACCTTCGAACTCACTAAGAGACAAGATCTTGAGTCTTGCGCGTTTGACCACTTCGCTACTCCTGCATATAGAATGAATAAGGGCTTAATTCATTTTTAAGTATTTCTTTCCTCTGAATTAGCGTCGTTTTTGGAGGACAAAAGCCAAATTTCTTCCATATCCGATATTTTGTAGTGTGTTTGGGGTTAGAGGGCTTCAATTCTTCAAACCATTTCCTTATACTCTCCAAATGATTTATCTCAATTATGTGAATATCTTTACAATTACGTTCACTTATTCTCCCTCTTTTAATTGTCCTTCTTATTACTTTAAACCCTACTTCCTCACACATTCCCTTCATTTCATCTACAAGATTACTTGAGATACTTGTTATTCTCAATCTAGCCTTAACATGATGTTTTGAATTAAATTCCTTCGCGTATTTGGTATAATCTTTTTGACAGAAGATGCTTCCATCAGCATCAAAGAATCCTCTAAGGAACGCTTTCTTAACTTTATCCTCTGATTTCTTTATCCAGTTTGGAATTCTTGCAGTGTCAACTTTTTTGCCCTTGGGGATATTCCAAGAAAGTAATTTCTGAATTATGTCTTTCTTATATATTGAAATGCCATAGACACTCCAGTAGGGGAATTCTTTTGGAGTCACAGTTATCAAAACCTTTCTAAATATTTCTGGAATGTGGGAATCATAGTAATCTCTATCTTCTGTAGGATCTCCTGCAAGAAAGAAACACCTCTCATTTGATTGGATCCACCCATCGCCAATTATTGCCCCACATAACTCTGAAATTATCTCTTTGTCTTGAATCTCACCCATTCTAAACTAGGAGACCTGTTTTATTTAAGATAATGTACTAACTATAGAGTAACTACTAAATAGAAACATTTATAAAGTATGTTATCACTATGAAATGATGGAAAATATGAAATACCATGCGGAAGAGGCGGTAAGACCCGAAATATCAAGTCTCACAAGTGGCAACTCTATTGGATCAATAGGTCAAGATAAGGTTAATTCCCTAAAAAGAACAATTTCTGAAATCCAGAAGTTGATTCAAGAAAGAAATATTCTTAGTCAGAACTTCCTAAGAGAAGGAGATGAAATAAAGCTAGAGATAAGTAACTTCCTTTTGGATATTGAGAACTCTCCTGCAGTTTTAGGAGACAAAGACCCAATTATAGAAAAGAATTCTCTAAGGAACAAAAAGGTAGAAATCTCAGAACACCAGCTTAATGAAAAGATCAATTGTTGGAAAGATATAGCATTACTTAAGAAAGAACTTAGAGAAAACGAGAAAGAACTCGCTGAAAAAGAAGCTAGATTCATAGAATTAAACAATATCCTAATGGAGAATTGAAAGGAAGTTAAATTAATATGGAAAACACAAAATTAGCAAAATATGGTTTTGTTGAGAAAGAATCATCTGAAGCAAGAGATGCATTTTATCAAGGAATTTCTTATTTAGAAAAAGGCGATTACTCTCGTGCAGAACAGTCATTCCAAGATTGGGAAATGGAGTCTCAGAAAGAAACTCCAAACTTTTACAAAAAACAAATTATTGAAGGTTTTTTGGACAAAGTAAAACACGGAGACGATTTCTCCTCTTATTGGAATGATTCAATTTGGGATGCAGAAAGTTTCTTAATTTTTAACGAAGTAGATAACAAAGATCTCTATAAGTTACAGGTTAGAAATTTAAAGGAAAAAATAGTTGAAAGGCATCTGAAGAAAACAGAAATTGCATTAATGCAAGATGATTATTTGGATGCAGATTTTAGTTTAAATGTTGCACAAGACGTTACAAAAGAATTCACTCATAACAAAGTCGATTCTTATCATACAAATTTTGCAGAGAAATATAATAACAAAGCAAAAGCATTGGAGTCTGCTGTCGAAGATGCAAAAATCAGGTTTGAGGAGGATATCTTTAGTTAAACATTTTTTATTTTTTTAACTTAAACTTCAAACACAAACAAGAAAATGACACAAACACAAAAACTAACAATTGAAGACATAAGCAACAAGCTTAAACCTATACTTGGAAGTAAGATAGACGAATTATACTTTAGATACACTCTTTCAGAATCTCTAGAAGAAAAAAACGAAATACTTCATGTTCTTGCAGCTTTATACCAAAAACACTTAGGAAAATTCTTGGATCAAAAAGTTTTACTTGAACCTCCAAAAGAAGCTTTAGTTTCAGGAGAATACCCTCTATCCAAGGTAATTTATGGAGAAAAAGAACTTTACGACTTCTCATTACAAGAAAAAGACTGGCCAAGACACGTTTGTATATCTGGTATGTCCGGTTCTGGTAAGACTACTTTAGCTTTTAATGTTCTTAACAATTTCATAAAGAAGGAAAAACCTTTCTTGGTATTTGATTGGAAGAAATCTTTCAGACCTTTAGTTGGAGCTGATCCCTCTGTTATGGCTTTCACAGTAGGAAACGATGCAGTAAGCAATCTATTCAAAATGAATATAAATAAGCCTCCAAAAGGAGTTGCCCCAAAAGAATGGATTAATGTATTGTGTGATCTTTTAACAGAGAGTTTCGCAGTTTCTTTTGGTGTTCATAAGATATTATTGGAAACTTTAGATGAAATTTTTGAAGGATGGGGTGTTTACAAAGGTTCTAAACACTATCCTAACTGGCAACATGTAAAAAGAATGTTAGAAATGAAAGCTAGAGAGGCCTCTGGAAGAGAATCTACTTGGTATGAAAGTGCATTAAGAATAGCCTCAGTACTTACTTTTGGAGAATTTGGAAAAGCAATTAACTACGATGGAAAGAAATCTCTTTCAGTAGAAGATCTATTTGATAAGAAAGTAATATTCGAGTTGAATTCCTTAGGTAATATTGAAAAGAAATTCTTTGCAGAATATATCTTAACTTATATATACAAACTAAAGAAATCACAGCAAAACAAAATAGATGAAGGTTTCAATTACGCTATACTTGTAGATGAAGCTCATAATATCTTCCTTAAGAATAAGACTAATTTCCTTTCAGAATCAGTTACAGACATGGTTTATAGGGAAATGAGAGAATACGGTATAAGTTTAATCTGTCTTGATCAGCATATTTCAAAGCTTTCAGATACAGTTAAGGGTAATTCTGCATGTCAGATAGCATTCCAACAGCAACTACCTCAAGATATAATGGATATAAGCAATTTGATGCAGTTAAACGATAAGAAAGAATTTTTCTCTAAATTACCAGTAGGAACTGCAATAGTAAAGCTTTCAGAAAGACACAATACGCCTTTCTTAGTTAGGGTGCCTTTTGCAGATTTAAGGAACGAAAGCGTTACAGATGACATGATTAAGAATAGAATGTCCTGCATGGTTGAAGGTTTTGAAGTTCAGAAAAATGATAAGGAATTTGTAGAGGAAATAACTTATTCAGAAGCTCACGGGATAATCGAGGTTGATGATTCAAATGTGCCTGAAGACATAAAAGAAGTAGAAGTTGAAATAGTTCTTCCTGAAGCTAAAGACTTAACTGAAAATCAGAAGGTTCTTTACACTTTTACAATAGATCAATTATCTCAAGGTAGAACTCTTAGAGAAATAGAACAATCTCTTGAGGAAGGTCTTAAAGATAACTACTACACCGGATCTGATGTAATTAAAGTGATTAATCTAGCTCTTAAAGGGCAATTTAAGAGCGTCAATATTGATGAAGATCAATTAACTGAAAAGGAAGATAAGTATTCTATATCTGGGATGATAAATCAATATACAGAGAAGCCTATAGAATCAGAACAAAAATCAGAAATTGAAGTGATTAAGGAAGAATTATACAATTTTATGAAATACTTAAATGAAGAAGAAAAAGCCTTTATGAAATTCTTAATTGAAAATCCAAAACATATACTTAGCACAGTGGATTTCTACAACAAAATAGGACTGTCTTCAAGAAAGGGGAACATAGTAAAGAACGATTTAATGAACAAAGGATTAATAGAAATAAAAGAAGAGAAGAACGAAAAAGGCTGGAAGAAGCTCATAAGATTAAACAATTCATATTTACAAAATTAAACAACTAACTCCGTAAATCACCAACACAAAGCCAACCGAAACAGTTATAAACCACTAAAAAGTAACAAATATACTTACAATTTAGTTCGTTTATCTTTAACAAAAACTTGGTTTTTGATCAATAAAGATTTACAATTCACTACATTGAAACCATTTGCAAAAGCAAAAAATGAAGTGAAATAACTCTCGTATCGCTTTAGATACAAAGAGTTACAATACGCTAAGATACAAAAAGGCGAAATACCTTTTGGTTATCTGATTCTCAAAAAGATGTAATCTACGCTCTGGCCGAAATACCTCAAAATAAGGTGAAAAAGCCCTAAGGAGCCCAAATTTACATTTAATACTTACACATATTTACAAGAAATTTTTAACAAAATTTAGTATAAAATTAATTAGAATATTAACAAATTAAAATTTAAAGATATGAAATTAAAATCGTTATTAATAGTACTAGCAATCCTTTTTGCTATGGGTGTATCTTCTGCGATATGCCTAAATCATGTAGAAAATACCTTATTGATAAAAATAATTCAATTTACCGGGCTAACAGGTCTACTTGGATCATTGTTTCTTGTTGTGTTCTTATTTGGTCACTTGGTTGATTTTGTTTGGAACAAGAAAGAAAAAACTAACAAAGATCTTGAACCAAAAAAGATAATTCTTTCTTCCAAAATGTTTATTCTTGCTCTTGTAATAGTGTTAGTTGGATTAGTGGATCTTGGATTTATCGGAATTGCACGCGATGAGTTCTCATCGTATTATAACCGATTATTTTACTCTGCTGGAGCCTTTTTCTGCACGATTTTGTTTTTAGTCCTAATTTACTATTGGGCATTTTGTATAAAGTCCACAAAATCAACAAAGGAATGACAGACCAATTAAAATTAAAAAAATAATAATTAAATTATAGGAGATTTTTATTATGAAAACACAAAACTCAAAAAAATTATTGCCCGATTATTTCATTGCAGCTTTGTTGACTTTAATTTTGGTTATGGTTTCCGTTTCGTTCTTTCCCCTAGGGATAATTATGGGCTTAATTGGAGGGTTTATAGCCTCAATTTTTTCTTTATTTTTGCCATCGTGGTCAATTATAATTGCTACTTTTTTGTTCTTTTACCTTGTCTCGTATGTTTTTGTAAAGATTTGGAGAAGAAACTCAAGAAATAATTAACATAAATAATAACAATTTAAAAATTAAGGATATGAAAAATTTAGATGAAAAAAATGATCTCCCAGTTTTATTTGCAGAAGATAATACTGGAATTGTAAAAAGTGTTGCTCTCACATATTTGTGCACGTTGCCTCCCGAAATGCAACGCAGGCAGAAACTTGTTGATCCCGTTCTAATAGAAAAGGCCTTTGCAAATAACCCTCTGGATAAAATTCCTAATTGGGAAATAGAACCGGACAGAGTGGCTCAATTCTTTGAAGTTTTCCCCATGTTTCAGGAAGGCTTTTACAAAGAACATTTTTTGCAATTATTTGATCTGGGGGTAACCTTGGATAAAAGTGATGAAGAAATTAGCATGATTCTAGGTAACAAGATTTCGGAAGATCCTTCTTTAGAAAAACACCTTAATCTCTTAAAAGATTCTTTTATCAGTATGAGATATGTGTTTAGGCTTTCCACAAAGATTATGGAGCTAAACAGATTTAGTGGGAAAAACCTTACAGCACTACATAGCATTGCTATAGCTTTCAATTCCATTAGCGGAATAAATAACAAATCTGATTTCATTAAACCCATCGGTTTGGTTTGTAAGCACAACCTTGAAAGATATATTTGGGAGATCCCTCTGGTAATCCCAGCACGCAATTTGCCTGAAATTCTTGTTGCAATGCCTGTTTGGTTCTTGGGAAAAGACAAATTGAGGGATACAACTACAAACGATGATCCTGAACCTGATGAGGCTCTGCAATTAATTTGCGATTTCGTAGGTTCCTGGGAATTTGCCCAATTTTATCAATTATATAACCGGAGGACGAGGTTGATTGAAAATTATATTGGCAAGGATCCAATTCCTTTATCTTACAAAGAGATAATGCCTATAACAAAACCTTACTATGATTTGGAGATTATAGCAACTCCTTATCATTCTATCGCTTCAAAAGAATGGGCAGATCCCAATTGGATTGCGGGAATAGATCCAATTGCAATTGGATTAAAGAAAAATATACCTTATTTAACAATGTTAAAGAGGTGGAGTGGAAATGGGATTTTTCCCGGTTTTGGAGAGTTAATAGGGGATACAATTTCCAATATAAAGAAAAATTTAAATTTGATCTCTCATTTCCCGACTAATGCCTATTGGTACAAAGGCACAAATCAGAAAAATAGTACTTGGCTTGGAAGTCATCTTCCGAAATTTGCTCAAAATTGCCTCACAGCCTTTGAACAAGGAAAATTGTTTGATTATCTCCGAGGGGAACTAGAATTGCCAATAAGATAGGTTTAGTCTTTATTTTAAATGCTGACACGGGCAAGGCTATGATGCGCTTGCGGTTTCTTAATTTAGTAATTAATAATTAAAAATAAAAGCTATGTATGAATTTGAAGATAAAATTGCAAAAGGAGAAAAAAAAGTTCCTGAAACTGTTGAAGAATATAACAATCTTCGGCATATAGAACAACAAAATGAATTTGCACGAACTCAATCACTGGAAGTTGGCCAGGTATGGACGGAGGAGATGTTGAAGAAAAAAGGCTTGACTCTTGAAAGAAAAAATACCGTAGATGACTATTGGACAAAAGGTAGGAAAGCCAATATGTGGGTTGGATGGGATCTCAAGCCTATAATTTATGTGGATGTAGAAACTGGAGAAATTATTTCAAAAGATTAAAAATAGGAGATTAAAAAATGGATGAAGAAAGATTTAAACAAATTTCTCAGCTTGTTTCAGAATTACCAAGCAAAGAAGATTTGGTACTTATTAATCGGGAAAATGAAAGAGAGATTATTGAGTCTTTAACAGAGAATGTCTCTGTGCATTAACAAATTAAAATAATAGGAGATTTTTATTATGAAAAATTTAAACGAAAAACCAAAAATCCGAATAAGGAGAAGAAAAAGGGTTTCAAAACTATCTTTAAATCGCAAAGATATAATTTTGAACACACCTAAGGATGAAAACATTCTTTATCCAGTAAAAATTAAGGCTACAATAGGAGCTTTTAGTATAGGGTGGACTAATTTAGGTTGGCAAAAA
Source organism: Candidatus Pacearchaeota archaeon (assembly GCA_050303855.1). Taxonomy (GTDB): domain Archaea; phylum Nanobdellota; class Nanobdellia; order Pacearchaeales; family GW2011-AR1; genus MWBV01. The sequence continues at coordinate 218,299 of JBNLCO010000010.1, read as the reverse complement.
AGGTGGATGATTGAGTATTAACTTAAAATTTGAGAAGAATGAAAAACCCAACTTCTAGCAAAGGATTCCCTAAAGGAGTATTTATTATGATGTTCCTCTTAATGATTGCATTAGGTGTTATAATTGGAAAGAATATTCCAATTGAAAAAGTACAATTAACACTCTCTATTTTTGTAGTTACATTTCCAAGCTCAATTTTAATATTAAATTACTTAAGAAAATTATTAATATAAAAACAAAATAAAATGAAAACACAGAATCTTTTGTTTAAAAAATAATAATTAAAATAATAGGAGATTATATTATGGAAAATAAAATTTCATACGGCGAGTTAACAGAAAGAATTTCTTTCAAGGTAGCTCTTTTTATATCGGCATTGTTTGCGCTTTCGTTATCCTTGTTGGTTTGCCTTATTTGGCAAAGGAATAACATAAATTTACATTTCTTATGGGTTGCAATATACTTTATTGGATTTATGACTTCTGCATTTTGTAGTATTGTGGTTTTTCTAATTAAACCCCTAAATAAATTGAAGGAACTCAATCTTAATAAGCAAATTAAAAATTCTGAAAAAAATCCGGGGACCGCAACAACCAATCTAGAAGAATTAACCGAAAGCCCTTCATTTAAAATTTCCTTGGCAATATTAACTTTATTTTCAATTGGAAATGTATCTATCTTCTTTCTTGTAGGGGGAGAGGGATTGAAAGTTGGTCTCGGCCCATCTTTTTGGGCAGCTTTGTGGGGGATTTCATCCATCTATTGTTCCTGGATAGTATTTGTAACCAAGCCTTTGATTAATAAGGATGAAGAAGAGGAAGAGGTTAAGAATATTCACTTGTAAATACGTAACCTTGTTAATAGAAATAATAAAAGACTTATGAAAATCCAAAGAGATATTCTTAGAGAAAAACTATTTCCCGGAATAAATGTTCTTATAATGGGATTTAGGGATTTGTTGCCCTTAATTATTCCAATTGTGTTATTTGGATCAATTGACTTTATTTTTATTGCCTCTGGAGAAGACACAATAAAAATCATTACCCCTAGTATTGGTGTTGCGTTATTTCTGATACCCCTTATACATATATTATGGTGGAAAACAAGAATTTCTTGGTTTTTCAATAAAGGAGAATTGAAATTGTTGATTCAAGTGTTAAAATATCTTAAGGCCTATGGGATCACTAACGCAAAATTAGCTGGAAGCTCATTATATTGGTTGATGAAAAGAATGAGCGAAAGAAAAACAGCAATTTACTATGACCTTGATTTGGCTATAGATATTTCTCACCTTGCCCCAAATTTTTCAGAAGAACATAAAAGGTATATAAGCTTAATGCAGGAACTGCATCTTCTTTCAAAAAGCAAAATTCACGAAAATTTGATCAAATTGATGGCCACCGAAGGAAGAGATTATTTTCCTGGATGGGTAGTTGAAAATAAAACAGAAGCCGTTGCAATGTATGTTGGATTGGAAGTAACTTACCGTTTCATAATCAGTTCACCAAAAATAACGCCCACACCAATAGACATCACCTTCGGACCTAGTGACAAAGCTATCCCCCATACAGGAACATTTCTTCTATCCTCCCCTTCCTTAATGTGGTTTACAAGAATAAAAAGTCCGGATGATGAGGAAGATGATTCTTAACATTTATTTCAAATGTTGGCACGGGCAAGGCTATGATGCGCTTGCGGTTTCTTTTAATTGAGTAATTAATAATTAAATTATAGGAGATTTTATTATGAAAACAAAACTTAAAAATTTAGTTAAAATTAGCATATTTGCCTCCTCGTTCATAATTTACTTGGTAATTTTTATAAAAGGGGATTTCCAGGATTATTTATTAAATTTGAAAGAGTCAAATATGTCTGACGCAAATTTCTCTTTTTGTTTAGGGTATTCAATATTTTTGATCGTATTCCTCTTTAAAGGAGCATATGACTTGATAAGAAAAAAATTTTCAGGATCAAATTACTTAGATTGGATATGGAAGGTTGGATTGTTTAGTTTGTTTATACTTTTATGGATGTTTTTTATCGATTATTTAAAAGCTTGAAAAACAGGAATTTTGAAAAGAGATTGAATCGGGCAAGGCTAAGTACAGAAATCATCTGTAGGCGCTTGCGGTTTCCAATTTTAATGTTAAGTTAATATAAAAAGGAGAATAAAAAAATGAAAAATTTAATCAAAAACATCTTAATTATTATATTAGCAATTATTGGAATTATATTGCTTTGTGTGCTTGGAAATTCAGGTACAAGAACTAATGATGGACTCAATGAGTACCAGAAAAGAAATGGGACTATTTACGAAAAGATCAATACAGATACTTTCGATACGCCCACTATAGAAGATGATATATTTAATTCAAAATAAGTAAGAAATGAAGAAGATTTTTGTGATGGCGTTTGGAGGAGTAATTGGTTTTATTTTGTTCCTGTTTCTACAAAACAAGGCATTGTATTCTGAGTTGGGTGTTGGAGGAGAAGATGCACTTGCGATTCTTTCCCAATACGATTCTTTCAAGAAATTCTTGTTTATCTTTTTGGGAATTTTGTTCCTCATTTTCATTATCTTCCTTTTTGGGTGGATAACGGAAAGATGGAGAAAATAGGATGTAGTTAGTTTGACACGGGCAAGGCTATGATGCGCTTGCGGTTTTTTTCTTAAATTTAGTAATTAACACTTAATACAAAATAAAATGAAAAACTTGGATTCAAAAACAGTTGAAAATTTTGGTTTATTTAAAATCGAAGATAAGGTAGTTTATCTTCTTGAAGAACCGGGGGTGAACTATGGGCCTTCTTGGGCAGATCTACACCATGGAATAAAAACGGCTGTTATGAATAGAAAAGTGACAACAATAAAAGTCTATTGGGAAAGTTGTAACCATGAAACACTTTCAAATTTCTATACCTTAATTAAAATTCTTGGTGAATGTGACGAAATAGATTCTTGCATCCCTGACAAAATCCAAATTTGCTGGTATTGTGACGAAGAAAGAGGAGAAGGTTCTCCGGTTCTGGGTCACATCCTTAAGAAGGCGTATCTATACTTGGATTTTTACAAGATGTTGGACACAAAACTTAACCTGCTTCATACTTTGTTAGTAGGAAATTGTGATCAAAGTAGAGAGGAAGCACACCTGGTTAAAATTTATGGAATAGATAAAAAAGTTGGGGAGTTGTGCAAGATAAAAGATCCTCTCAGTGAGGCTTACACAAACAAACTCGCAGTTATAAGAGATATCCTTTTGGAATCAAAATAATTCTCCCCTTTAGATTATTTTTTAACAAGGCTAAGGTAAATTCTATTTTGGTCTTGTTTTTTACTTTTAATCTGATTGATATGAAAATTTCTCCAAAAGAAAAGATTGATCTTGGTTTCAATATACTTGTAAACAAAAAGGGCCAGATTATGGCAGCCTCTTACAACTCTCGTTATGAGGGAAAAAGAATTATTTTAGAAAACTCGGTAAATTAATTTGCCAATAAATTATTAACAATTTTTAAAACAAATAAAAATGAAAAAATTAATTTTCACTTCAATTTTAGTTATTTTCGTTGTATCAACAACATTTGCTCAATATAGTAAAGATCGGATTGGTTTTGCTGGACTTTCAATATCAGGAGGTGCAGACAAATCTGTTGGCCTTGGTGCTGAATTATCCACTATAAAAAAGAAAACCGGGATTGGTTTTAATGTGGATGTTACCTCAAGCTATAATCTTGACAGCTTAAACACCCTTTCAAATTTCTTCCTTATGTGGAGGATTACTGATGAGTATTTCTTAAATACAGGAATCTCTGGGATGTACTCCGAAACATCTGGTTTTAAATTTGGAGGTGTTCTTGGAGCCTCTTTTGTGGTTTCCGATCCTTTTTATACAGGTTTCCATATAAACTTGGACAACAAAGGTATTAGGAATTTTACACTAACTTTTGGATATAAATTTGATTAATTTAGAACTCAAACATGAGCACAAAATTAAAAATCTTTGATCCTCCATTAAGAGAGAAGCTATTTTGGATCTCTCTTGTTGGAATGTTCTTCTTTAACGCATTAGCTTTAATCTTTGAGCGTATCGCTTTTAAGATAATCGCAACAACATTCTTAATAAGTGGGATGGTGTTTGCGGTATTCTTTAGCATAATAATCCTTAACATGTTAAATGAAGTATTAAACTTCTTTATTGACTCAGTTGTCGATTATAATAAATCAAATATTAAAAATGAAAAAATGAAAAAAATAATTCTTCTTATTTTGATATCCATTTTAACTCAAGGAGTTAATTCCCAAATGGATATCTCTGAAAACAGGATATTTAGCGTTACTCCCTATTTGGGAGCTCTTAATTACCTTTCAACAGGGTACGAAAACCTAGACAAATCAAATGCAGATTTTCAAATGCGAACTGGAGCATATTTTAGTTTGAATGTAAACAAAAATGTGCGTATAAATTATGATGCAGTTCTTGAATTAAGCAGTAATGATGGATGGAGTTTAGGTATACCCTATGTTTGTTTTGGAGATACATCCGATTATGGCTTTAAAGCAACAATGGGGATTTCGGCAACACCTATAACCAAATTTACTCCTCATCCTCTTGACCTTGCTTCTCAAGCTTCATTTATGTCCCAAAGACAGGTTCCAGGAAAAACGGAACACGTAGATATTAAATATTGTTTCCAAAATGATTTTTGGGTTGGTTTAGGCGTAGGTGAAGATGGGCCTAATCTGGGAGATAGCTTAAGATCAGAAATTGTTCTTGGATATAAGGGTTCAAGCTTGGGGTTCTACCTTTCGGGAAGCAGCCCAGGAGGAATAATTAATCTTTCATTATTCAAGGAAAGAGTGACTGTGTTTGGGTATTGTAGAGAAAATATCCAGTCGGGATATATGCAAACCAAGTTAGGTAAAGAAAAACAATTTGCCCTATCGGTTGACATGGTGTACGATCATGAAAAAACCAATTCAGACAAATTATACACTGAATTAATCTTCCTCCATTTCTTTGACTATCCTTCAGCACATCTAAAAAACTGTGCGGTTGGTTTTGGAAGCACTATTAATTCGTTCAATATATATCTGTTAGGACAGATATTTTAGTTTAAATTAGTAACATTAAATAAATTAAATTATGTATTCAAAAATTCCATAGCTTGACTATGATCTGGGGAAGTTTCATTAATCTCACTGAAGTTCAGGAAGACAAGTGTTCTCCAGGAGTTTTAGATGAATTACATTATTATCATCCTCGCAATTATAAACCTGAGAAGGGCAAAAACAATTTTGGTTTCGTATCTGCAGCTTTTGCCTCGGAGGAAGATCCTGAAAAAGCCGATTTATTGGTAGTTCCTGCAACAGGTTGCATTTTAGAATGCGAAGGAGAATCGCTGCAGTTGCCGAAAGATGATGATTGTGAGGAAGAGGAAACAGATTAATATCTTAAATCTAAAAACCCTCTTTTGAAAAAAGATCCAATTTATTATTAATCATTTAAATTTAACAAAAAATGAAAACAAAATTATTATCCTCAATTTTATTGATCCTCTTTTTGATTTTAGGATGCGCAGAAAAGAATTATGAACAAGTTTTTCTTCCAAATGGTTATGAAACTCTTGGAGAAAAAGTTCCATCAATCGCTCACCCTGGAAGCACCAATATTAGGTCTTCTGAAGGTGGGTTGGAGGAGAAAAGCTACGAAAAAGGTATCGTTACTTACATTGGTTTGATGAACATAGAAGATGATGCCTTATCTATAAACCACATTCGGATGGAGGCAAATGGAGGAAATGGAGGGTTGATACTTTCGGAAGGAGGTAAAGCTTTGAATAACGTCACCATATATGATTATGCGGGCATTATTGTTAAAATAAAGGTTAATGGAGAAAAAGAATATTTGATGCAACTAAAATCTTATAATTATGAACTTTCTCCTGCAATATCCCTAGAATATTTAAGAGAAGGAGGGGAAATATTTTTTCCAACCGTTCGCGAATATGAAAATAGCGGGTGTGGCTGTGGTGGAAGTTATCTCTATCGTATTTTAAACGAAGTGGACTACCTTTATTTGCATGAAATTGAAAAGGCGAAATAAAGTTAACAATTAATATTTTAAAGAAATGAAAAATCAATTTCAAAATCATTCTCCCTGATTTAAATTACCAAAATTAGAAACCCAAAATTTTTATCCACGGAATTAGATCAAATTATTAACAATTAAAATTTTAAAAAAATGAAAGAAATTAGTAAAAAAGTATTGGGGTTATTAGGTGTTAATTCTAATGAATTAAAAGTAATCATTGTTTGTTCAATTCTCGAGAGTGAAAACAAAAAATGCGGGAGACAATCTTTAATAGTAAAACTCTCAAAAGAGTTTGATTCTAAAGAAATTAATAACGAGTTGAAATCTTTAAACGCTCTTGAAGTTATATCCTGGTCCATAAAAAAGAATGTTGCTGTGGTTGAACTAACTCCTCAGGCCGAGATAGCTTACCTAAAAGTTCGGTTTGGGGATAAAATTGCTGATGCCCTCCTTGAGGGAACAATTGGGGTCTCCAGTCTAATTACAAAAATGGAGGGGGATTTAAAATTAGGAAAGGAGAGAACTATTGGTTGGATTGCCAAAAAACTCCGCAAAATTAGCGACACACTTGAGAAAAAATGAAAAATTTATTTAAATTTCTCATAACTCTGTTCTTCATTTCCTGTAACTCTGGAGAATATAATAATAAAATTGTTTTAAACAACAATGGCAATTTATTTGTTTTAACAGAGAAACAGGAAATGATAAACGATGCATATCATTCCACAATGACTCTTGAGATAAGTTCCGATAGCATTACAGAATTGTTTGTTGATGACCCTGTGGATACAGTTTTTGGAGATAACCAGGATAAATATTCTGTTATTCACCATGCCAAAGATTTCACAAAACAAATCCACATAACAGCAGATTCTATATTCATTATCTATGGGTTTGATACTATAAAACATTTTGTAAATAAAGATAAGGTAGACGAATTGATTGTTGAAGAAGGGCTTAAGATTTTGGAGAGTAAAAAGGATTACTTCAAAAGTTCATATCAGTTTATGGAAGATAAATTTAATTTGATTTTGGATACGCTAGCTAATGTGTGGCTTAGAAAATCTCAGGATATAGAACTTTTTGAAGAAGGCAATAATGTAACTCTTATACTGATTCTCAATTATAACGAAAGATTTTCTGCAACCAGCAAAGATAACAAATTAGGAAATCAAGTTGAAGATAGGATCCTCTACGAATATACAACCCCTATGGAATCGATTTCAATTGAGGGGTATATGGATAGTCTTGTTATTAGGCGGAAAAAAGAATCTGCTTACGATGAGTATAATGTATTTACAGACAAAATGGGTATTTTTTCTAGATCGATTGTGAGTAGATGCAATTCAATATTGAGAGAATCAAGTAGCTCTTTTAGAGAAGTTAAAGTCTCTTATTATCAATGGCAAGCAAATAAAGTCATTGATCAAATGGAAGAATTAATCATTAAAAAATAAAAAAAATGAAAAAACAAAAAGGTGGTTTATTTTGGACAATTATTCTTATTGCAGTATTCCTCGCTTTTAAATTGGGGATCGTTCGGGCAATTTTTGTTCTTCTGGGTGGAATATTTTCATTCGCTCTGAGCATTATATTTTCTTTCCTTGGTTTCGCAATAATTATCTTCTTATTGTGGCATTTTATAATAAGGAAAAAGAACTAATTTTTAGTTAAATAATTATTAATAAATTTTTATAAAAGAGTCAAACAAATTAAATTTTAAATTATGAAAAAATTAATTATTTTTGGTCTTATTATGACCTTAACAACATTATTCTTTGGAAATACTTTTGCGCAAAGTTTTGAAACAGCAAAACCTTTATCGCAGGTGGTAAATACTTCTTTAAAACCAGTTCAAATGGGATCTAAAATTCCTGTTCCTTTAATCACCTGGGGTGGAGATATTTTAACAATCTATGGAGAAATGGAAGGGGTGTTTTCGTCTAATGGGTTAAATGTGGAGTTATTTTGTGAAAATGATTTCAAAAAGCAGGTTCAGGATGTGATTAATGGAAAAACCCCGTACTTGAGAGGAACAATGGGGATGGTTAAGGAAGCCGCAGAAGCATTTCAAAAAGCAGGTACAGGTTTAGTTGTTTTTTATAAATTAACCTGGTCTGTAGGCGGAGATGCCCTTGTTGTAAGAAGTGGAAAAACCCCTTCTAATATCAAAACAGTTGCATTGCAGCTATATGGCCCTCATATGGATTATGCAGCAAATATTTTTAATAAGGCGGGAAGGTTAAATACTGTTTCATTTAAATGGACAAAAGAATTGTCATATAATGATTTTGGAAAAAGTAATCCTGTTGAATCCTTCATTGGTGATCCTTCATTGGATGCTGCATTTTGTATAATCCCCGATGCTTTAGCTTTAACTTCAAATGGAAACGTTGGCACTGGTGCTGATGGTTCAGTCAAAGGAGCAAAGATTTACGTTTCCACCAAATCCGCAAGCAGAATAATTGCAGATGTATATGCTGTGAGGGAAGATTATTACAACAGCCATAAATCAGAAGTACAAAAATTAACAAAGGCATTAATGATGTCAGAAGAAAAGTTGAGCGATCTGTTAAAAAATAAAAGTGCTCAGCAATCTAAATACGAACAATTAATGTCAAAATCTTCTGGTCTGCTTTTTGGAACAACTTCTATGAGTGAAGATGCAAAAGCAATGATTGGTGACTGCGAATTTGCCGGTTTTAATGGAAACTTTGCTTTCTTTACAGGTAAAGGAACAACTAGGAACTTTGATAAATTGAATTCTGAAATTCAATCCTCTTTTGCTAAAATGGGTCTTTTGACAGGAAACGCTAATCTTAAGCAGGCGAACTGGGATTATAGTTCTTTGAAGTCAGGTCTTAAATATGCAACTGCAACAACCACAACTCCTGTAGTTAAGTCACAGCCAAAATTTGATGAAAAGAAAGTAGCTCAAGTTATAGAAAGTAAAATTAAAGCGGAGTCAGATACCTGGGAAACAGATAACACTTTGTTTGTTGTTGAAATTTATTTCAAACCAAATCAACAGGATTTTACAGTTGAAGAGTACAAAACTCAATTTGCCAAAGCTCTTGATATAATGGAAACTTATGCAGGTGCAATAGTTGTTATAGAAGGTCATTCTGATAGAGGAGGAATATTGAAAGCAAAGAAAAGTGGTGCTTCAAATCAAGAGATTGCCCAAATAACTCAAATTGCAAAGAATCTTTCAGTAGAGAGAGCAAAAATGGTTGAAGAAGTATTTGTAAAATACGCAAAGACAAGAGGCATCGTTGTAGACAAAACCCAAATGCATGCAACTGGACGTGGGGTGGATTCTCCAAAGTATCCAAAACCCTCAACTAAAGATGAGTGGCTTGAAAATTTCAGGGTTGTTTTTAGGATAAAAAATCTTGAGTCAGAATCACTTGAATTTGATCCATCATTATATCAATAAAATTAGGGGGAAAATTAAGATGAAAAACAAAAAATTATTCTTACTAATTGGATTAATTGTCCTAATTGCGGGCTGTACTTATAATCCTCCTGACAATTCTTCTTCAGATAATCAGGGACAGAAAGAAAAAGGGACTCAACCTCAGGTGATAACCTTTGAGAAAAGTGCTGGAGAAATTTCAATAACCAGAAACTTCTATTTTATATTTGATGGTAGTGGAAGCATGAGTGATCGTTGTTCTGGAAATAGAAAAATAGATGGTGCGAAAGAATCAGTAAAAAGGTTCCTTAAGAAAGTACCTTCAGATGTAAATCTTGGTTTGTTGATATATGGCAATGGCGGACAGAATGATTGCCAAGAAGTAGTTCCAATAGGATCAAATAACCGGGCCGCATTTGAGAAAGCCATAACAAAGAGTAGTGCAAGCGGAGGGACCCCTTTGGGTTATGCAATGAAGTTTGGTGTTGATCGCCTTGTTGCACAATATAAAAAACAATTGGGTTATGGAGAATATAACTTGGTAATTGTAACTGATGGTGAAGCTTATGAAGAAGAGATTTTGGATGCAGTGAATCACGCATCAAAATATCCATTTATTATGACATACACTATTGGATTGTGTCTTGACCGGGAACACACTTTAAAACAATACTCTAGGTATTACCGTGATGCCAATGATTATCAAAGTCTCGAAAAGGCTCTGGAGGAAGTTGTAGGTGAAACGGAAGTATTTGATCCTAGTGTGTTTGACGAATCTCTATTCTCAGAATAGGATACTGCAAAATAAATTAGTTTCCCAAAAAGGAGGAATGGTTAGCCTTTCCTTCTTTTTGATTTTAAATTAACAATTAAAATTAAAATCGTTATGAAAAGAAAATCAAAAGGTTATATTTTTATTATAATCTTAATATTGGGAACCCTTGGATTATTGTTTGCTAAATTCTTCCCTCAATGGAAAGAGAAACGGGATAGCCTAATATCTTCCGACTCCAATTCTTCCGCCAAAACGATTGTTTGGGCAGGGGATGGATATGCCGGATATTCTCTGATTCGATCCCACGAAATGAAGAAACGTTTAGCACGCAAGGGCATTGTTTTGAAGTTTGTTGATGATGGAGGGGCTTATGAAACCAGATTGGAAAAGTTTGACAAAGGAGAATACCAATTTATTGCAATTCCCATAAGCACATACAAACGTGTAGGATTCAAACATCATTTCCCTGGAAAGATTGTAGGGGGAATATGTGAATCGGTTGGAGCTGATGCAATTATGGCATTTCCGGATTTCCAATTTAACAAGGTTAATGATCTTGATGACCCAGATCTGAAGTTTGTTTTAACTGACAATTCGCCAAGTGAAGACTTATTTAATTTGACGGCCGTTGATTTTGATTTGGAAAATTTGATCAATGGAAATTGTGCTGTTGTTCGTCTTGGAGGTTCCAAAGAGGTTTATTCTTTGGCTAAAAAAGCCCAAAAAGATAAATCTTTAGGGAATTTATTCTTATTGTGGGAACCAGAGGTTTCCCAGGCACAAGAAAAACTTGGGATGAAGAAAGTTTGGAGTTCTGAAAAATTCCGTAACTATATTGTGGATGTTTTTGTGTTTAGCCAAAAGAGCATTCTTAGGGATGAGAAAGAGGTTAACACAATATTAAAAACTTATTATGAGGTTGTAGAATATTACAATAGTCATGATGAGGAGAGATTCAAAATGATTAAAATTGATGCTGGAACTTCCAAAAGTGAAACCGAGAGTTTGATTAAGAATATTCGCTTGTATACCTTACACGATAATGCTTTGCAATTGTTCGGAATAAATACCGCAAATAATGCTGGGCTGAATATTGATGAGGGAATTGTTAATTCAATTTATGCTTGGAATAATGTGCACCATTCTGTAGGTATTGATGCAGAAGTAGAAGATCCATACAGTATAATAAACAGTAGTTTTATTGAAGGGTTGATTAGATCAGGAGGAGCTGTTGTAGGGTCAACTACTGGAAAGAACATCACTTTTGATGCTCTCAAGGATAAAGCATGGGGCAATATGACAGAGGCAGGAAACTTGAGGGTTCAAGATATTCCTTTCCAGGCAGGAACCTCTGAATTACAATTCCAAGCCGAAGAAATAATAAATGAAGTGGCAATGCTTATAACCAACAATTATCCGGGGTACAGGATATTAATTCAAGGGCATACTGCTTCAGGAGATAAACAGGCTAATTTGAAACTCTCTCAAGAAAGAGCAGATGTGGTTCGCCAGCATCTCATAGCTATTCATGGAATAGATTCAAATCGACTTCATGCAAAGGGTTATGCAGATGAAAAGCCTCCAAGACTTAAACCAGGAGAAAGCACTTCCTCAAGAAGTTATCGGGCAAGGATGATGAGGGTGGAGTTTGTACTTGTTCAATAAATATGGGCAAAAATAATTCCACAACAAAAAGTATCCAAAAAGTTCCTACAGCTACTGATTTTACAGAAAAAGCTGTAGAAAAAGCTTTAAAGGAATCCATCAAAAATGACTGGTCTACACAGGCCAGTTATTCCTTGCCTTTTCTTGGGATCATTTCAGGCTTACTTTTTGGATGGAATATTGGGCTGATTGCCGTGATTGGAGGAGGCATTGTTGTTGCAGGTCGTTGGGGGTTTCCTTTATTCTTTGGATTTGACAAGTTTGAGAAAAAGTACACAAAGAGGCTTACCCAGATTATTGAAGAACACAATGAAAGAAAGCGTGAGAAAGTTATGCATGATCTTGAGAATTTTAGACTTCAGAGGGGTGTACGCCAGTTTCACAAATTACAAGAAAAACTTGAAGCGTTGAAAGAAGTTTTAGACCAAAAGTTTGATCCTTCTGAAATGGTTTATGCAAAATATCATACGGTTGCTCTTGAAGTTGTAAATTCTGGAACAAATAATTTGGAGGAAATTGTCCTTATCCTAAAAAATCTAGAAAATATAGATGGGGATTATATTAGAGGAAGGATAAAGAAATTAGGAAAGGATAATGGAAGTAAGGAGTCTACAAGAATTGAACTTGAAGCCTTGAAGAAACGCCTTAAGCTTTTAGAGGATGAAACTGAAAGAATAAACTTGTTGCTTGCTCAGAATGAAGAAGCAATGACCCTAATTGATGAAGCAACCAAAGAAATCGGCTCTATCACCACCACAGACCACAAAAGTCGATTAAAAATCGAACAGTCTATGATGGAATTACGTGCTGCTGTTTTACAGCTCTCAGATTACGATTTAGATGACAGGAAAAACCTGTTAGATGATTTATAGTATATTTTTAATAACCAAAATTTGAAAAAATGGCAAAAAAACAAGTAATGGAATTTCCAAGTGCAGATCAGATTAAAAACGATGTAAAAAACAATTCTGATCTCGATTTTAGAGAAACGGTTGAAGTTGAAGACATTGATCCTGAAATTGTGAAGGAAGTGTCTCCTAAAGTAGACCAATTTTTCCAAAAACTCATAGATAAGGATGTAAAAACTTCTGATAAGACCAATAGTATAGATTTTATTGGAAATACAGCTATGACTTCCGGATCAAATGAACTCCTTGACAGGCAGATTAAAGAATTGATGACAGGCGCCGGTAACAAGGTAATTGTTGATAGTCTTTTGGGATTAAGGGACCAGGTTGATGCATTGAACCCTCACACATTTAATTGGAATGGCAGGGGATTAAGAGGGATGGCTGCAAGGTTTACAAGAAGAACTTTTGGACCAAATGTATTAAGCCGATACTTGGAGAAGTATGAGTCATCAAAAGTAATAATTAAGGACATTATGGACGGCCTTAAAGAAGGAAAAGAGAAATTGGAACGAAATAATACTACTCTTAATGGTGAGAAGGAAAACATGAGGAATCAAATTAAGGCAATAAAAAAAGCTATAGTGTTTGCGAAATTATTGCAACAAAAGTTGGAAAAAGAAATAGCTAATGCCTCTGATACAGAGTGGGCAGATCTTCTACAACAAGAGATGTTATTCCCCGTAACTCAAAGGATAAATGCTCTTGAAAAAGGACGCGTTGTGAAAAACCAAGGAATCATGAGTTTTGAGGTAATTGTTCGTACTAATCGTCAATTAATAAATGGTATTAGGAATTCTGATATGACCATTGATACTTTAAAAATTGCCCTTACACAGAAAATGGCAGTTAAAGATGCAAGACAGGTAAACGACGCCCTTGCTGCACTGAACGATTTAACAGGCAATATGCTTGTTGAGAATGCAAAAGAATTGAATGAAACTGTTGTGGAAGTGTTCAAAACTGCTGCCCAAAATGGTATTGATATGCAGAAAATTACTGAAGCCGTTCAACACACTTTAAGCGCAGTTGACAATTACCGTACATTCATAAATGAAATTACTCCTGTATTAAAAGATGAAGCAAACCAAATTGACACCCTAAATAAAGATGTTGAGAAAGAAAATGAAAAAATGCAAAAAGGTAATGCTTTACGTAGTCAGTTAACAAAAGATCTTGCTGAAATTTTTTAATCTCTCTTTCAGGCCCTACTTCTTAATTGAAGTAGGGACCATAAATTAAATTATTAATAAATTAACAAATAAACTCAAATTAAGTTTAACAATTAAAAATTTTTATTATGAAAAATTCAATTAAATTTTTAGTGATTGCCTTTTTGGCATTAGTTTTAACAGTGATTAACACTCAAAATTCTTCAGCTCAGAAAAAGAAGGATTTTACTTTTGTATGGTCTGTTTACGCAGGATGGAATCCCTGGGCTTATGGGGTTGAATCAGGTATTGTTGCAAAGCACGCAGCGAAGTATGGGATTACAATCAAGATTCTTAAACAGGATTATATAACTTCCATAAACAACTTTACAAATGGTAATGCTGATGCATGTGTCATGACTAATATGGATGCCCTAACTATTCCTGTTGCATCAGGAGTAGCCGTAACAGCCATTATCAATGGTGATTTTTCCAATGGTAATGACAAGGTAGAAGGATACAATAGTTCTTTTGAAGAATTATTAAGGAGCCCAAACTACATGGTGGAGTACAGCGTATCTCACTACATGTTTTTCAGGTTTTTAGATAAAAAAGGAAAAAGTATAGATGATGTAAAAGTTGTTAATATTTCAGACGAAAAGCAAATTGAAGGTATGTACAAAACAGGAGGAATCAAATATGTGACTACATGGAATCCTATTGCCATGAATGTAGCAAAAGTTCCTGGAACTCATGTTTTCTTTTCTTCTGCAGACATTCCTGGAGAAATTCTTGATTTGTGTTTTGTACGTAACGATGTTCTTAAAGATAACCCTGATTTTGCAAAAGCCTTAACCGGTGCATGGTACGAAATAATGAATATCATGTCTTCTCGTTCTGCTCAGGCAAAATCTGCAAAAGAAGTAATGGCAAGAGAGGGGGGATCCACTTTAATTGAATATGAAAATCAATTAAAAACAACTGCAATGTTCTATAATCCTGTTGATGCTGTTAACTATACCAAAGGAGCAGAAATTAAAAAAACAATGGAAAGGGTTGGAAATTTTTGTTCAAAATATGATTTATTTGGAGAAGGAACAAGTAAAGGAGATATTGGAATAAAGTTTCCTGATGGAACAATACAAGGCAACACAAACAACATCTTATTCATATTCAGTACAGAATATATGCAGATGGCTGCTGAAGGAAAGCTTAAGTAAGCTATAATTCCAAAGCAACCTATTATGAAAGATTACCTTGATGAGGTAATCTTTCTTTTTACAAATAATTAAAAAAAAAGTTATGAGAAATAATAAAAATCCTTTTTTCTGGATATCTCAACAGATAATCCTTTTTTTCAAGGAAGTTCATGGTATGGCCTATCATATATTTGATTTGAGGGCTAAACCTGGACCTAGAATTTCTTTATTTTTATCTCTTATACTCTTTCTTTTGGGAATTAATCTTTATGTGGGTAAATCTCATAAGAGGAACGAAGAGAATAAAATGGACAAAATTATGCCAACCCCTTCTCGTATGTGGGAATCCTTCAGAAGAGCAGTCTTTGAAATAGAGATAAAGGAAGAGTATGATGAAAATGGAGATATTGTAGAAAACGACAACCCTAAATCTTATGCTGAAGCTAAACAAAGAGACAAAGATGCATTTCGGATGGGCGAATTTTCTTCCAGAATTGATATGTGGAGAAATGGATACCGGAAACAAGTTTTGTCTAAGGGTGAATCTATGCTTCTTAAAGACACGCTTGCAAGCGGAAAAAGGTTTGTTATCGCAATGCTTTTTGTAATTTTTGGAGGGGTTACATTGGGGTTATTTATGGGATCCTTTAGTTATGCTGAAAAATTTTTATATCGTTTTATTTTATTTTTTGATAAAATCCCTACGCTCGCAATTTTACCAATACTTCTCATGATTTTCGGTATGGAAGATAAGTCTAAAATAGCATTGATTATTATGGGTGTTGCTCCAACAATAATTCTTGATACTTTTCTAAGAGTGAGAGATGTTCCTGATGAACAGATTGTTAAATCCATGACTCTTAAATCAAGCACACTTGAAACAATATTTTTTGTGATTTACCCTCAAATAATACCGAAAGTAATGGATACTATCCGGTTGAATTTTAAGGCTGCAGTTTTATTTCTTATTGCAGCAGAGGCTCTTGGGGCAGAATCTGGTCTTGGATATAGGATTTTTCTAGTTATAAGATATTTAAATATGGCTTTGATTATCCCTTATGTTGTTTGGATAAGCTTACTCGCATTTCTCCTGGATTGGAGTTTCCGTATGTGGATAAAAAAATTGGGTAGTAATAAAATTAAATAATTTGACTATGGAAAAGAATTATGTTTTAAATTTGCACAATGCATTTCAACAATATGGTGACAAAATTATTCTCAACGATATTAGTTTAAAGATAAGGAAAGGGGAATTTGTTTCCATAGTTGGCCCTACTGGTTGCGGAAAATCAACTTTGCTTAGGCTTATCCTTGGGTCCGAAAGACCCTCAAAAGGATTGGTTGAAATGAATGGTAAACGTATTCGCCGCCCGCAACGCGTCAGAGGAGTTGTATTCCAGAAGTATTCTCTATTTGATTTCATGACTGTTAGGATGAATGTTACCTTTGGATTAAGAATGGAGTCTTTTTCTCTGATTGAGAATTTATTAGCCTTATTGTTCCCTTTCTTTTATAAGAAAAAACGTTCAGAATTTGTACAAGAGGCAGATAGTTACTTAGAAACTTTTGGGCTTCTTGAACATGCAGAAAAGTACCCCGAACAATTGTCTGGAGGACAGAGACAAAGAGCAGCTATTGCTCAATCGATGATCATGAAGCCGGAAATACTTCTTATGGATGAACCTTTAGGAGCCCTTGATGTGGGTACCAGAGAGAAAGTACAATTGTTCATAAAGGATTTATGGACTAAAACGAATCAAACAATTTTCTTTGTGACTCATGATTTAGAAGAAGCTCTGTTTATGGGAACTCGATTAATTGTTCTATCTCAATATTATGAAGGGGGTAAAGAAGGATCCAAAATTGTAAAGGATATAAAAATACCTTTTTGGTCCACAGATGATCCTGCAAGCATAAAACATTCAAAAGAGTTTAATGAGATTATGCACGATGTAAGGTTAAAAGGTCTTGATTCTTCAAATTTACAAAAAATAGCTGAATTTGATTTGAGTCATGAAGATTGCATTAGTAACTAACCCAAATTAATCCACCAATTTAATTAGAGTAATATGAATACAATTCATTCTAATGAGCTCATCAATTCTCTTCTAAAGAGAATTGATGAGCTTCAGAAAAAAAACAAAGACCTTAGCAATAATTTATTTCATGAGGCTGGGGGAGAGAATACCTTTGAAAGAATTCTAAATCTCAATAATGAACTCAAAGAAAGAGATAGAAAAATAGAAGCATTGGAGAAAAAGAACATTGATTTGACTTCTAATTCTTTTGCCATTGCAAGAGTAATACGTATGTTTACAAAATCTCAGGAAAATCTATTTGTGGAAGCCCCTTATTCAAGTTTCTTAAATGGAAAGACTGTGAAACTTAATAAAAATAGCCCATTATATGAAAAGACTTCTAAAGAAGGAACAATTATTTATGATGAGCTGGGTAAAGGGTTAGTTGGAGTGAGGTTTCCGGGTGAAAATCTTCCTTGTCGTTCGGGACATCCAGAAGTAGATGGTGGTTTTTGTGATCTGTTATTAAAAAACGATTCTTATTCAAAAGAAAATCCCTTAAGAGCGATTATTTCTTTAGAAGGTAGGTTAATCGAAACAACAGTTCCTGAACATCTTATTGGTCTTGTTTGTCCTGGAGATTTGGTAAAAACTACTTCAAAATCTGCTAAAATGATTGAAATTATTCCCCATCATTTTGTTGGTAATCTTGCAATCGTTAGGGAGGTTGTAGGTGATTTCTGTATAGTTTCTCTTAATTCCTCACTTGTTTCAGTTTACAAAAGCAAAGAAGTAGAAAAAGGCGACCGCGTAGTATTAGATGAAGGGAGGAATCTTATCTTAAAAAATATAGGAAAGGCCCAAAACAAATTTGCTTTTACAGAAGAAGTTAATGTTACCTGGGAAGATATTGGAGGTCTTGAAAAAGCTAAGAAAAGAATGAGAGATGCTATTGAGGGGCCACACAAGAGGAAAGCCCTTTACAAGTTCTTTAATAAGAAGCCTGTAAAAGGAATACTTCTTCTTGGACCTCCAGGTTGCGGAAAAACACTACTTGTAAAAGCTTCTGCAAGGGCTATAGCTGATATCTATAAAATTGAGGACCCTGAAGCAATTAATTCTTGTTTCATTTACATAAAAGGCCCCGAAATGCTTACTAAATGGTTAGGCGATCCGGAAGAAATAATAAGAGATGTTTTTAGAAGAGCTGCTGAACATAAAAAGAAATATGGCTTCCCCGCAATAATCTTCTTTGACGAAGCAGAAGCACCTTTTAGTGAGCGAGGAAAAGGAATAAGTTCTGACTTCCAGAACACCCTTGTTCCGGCACTTCTTGCAGAAATGGATGGTTTGACCGAAAGTGGAGCATTGGTTATCATGGCAACAAATAGAGCAGATATAATTGACCCTGCGGTTGTAAGAGACAATAGGATTGACTGGAAAATAAATATAGGAAGGCCTGATAAAAACGGTTCAAAAGAGATATTTAGAATACATTTCAAAGAAATACCTCTTTCAAAAGGGTTGGGCCTTAAAGAATTAATCGATTTCTGTGTGAAAGAACTTTTTTCTGAAAAGTACAAGTTTTATGAGTTTGAAGAAAAAGGAAAGAAAAAAATCTTTGCACTCCCACAGATACTTAATGGGGCCATGATTAAAGGAGTAGTTGATCGTGCTACGAGTATTGCCATTGAACGAAATGAGCTTAATAATTCAATGGATAATCCTGAAGGTTTAACTAAAGAGGATATTGTCAAGGCTTTTGTTCAACTGTATGAAGAAAACACAGGGCTTAATCACACAGAAGCACTTAACATGTTTAGGGAAGAACATAAATTTGAACAACCAATTATAACCAGGAGTTTTAAACAGTAATTATATCAAAAATTATGAATTTAATTATTAACATCCGCTCCCCTTAAACAGGGAAATTATTTGCAAGACAATACCAAATTTACCCTAAAAAGACCTAATTTAGTATTAACAACTAAAATTTTGAAAAATGAAAAAACAAATCAAAAACAAAGTAATTAATGTAAAAAGAAAAAGGCAAAAAAAACTTTCCAAAATTATATCAAATTGCCGAATTTTGGATATCTTACACGCAGAAAATCTTTATTATTTTGAAGATATAGATGGGTTTGCTTATGTGTATTTTAGAAATTTGTTTGAAGATAATGCTTTGTTCTTCCTTTTTCTTACAAATATGGAAAGTGCTGATTCATATTTTGGGTTTGAAGAGGTTGAGGGCAATGATATGATTTGGGAAGGCACAGAGGAAGAATTTGACCTAACAATTAGTGAATACGGGGATAACTTGGAAACTTCAAACGAAGATATTGAAGCTGAAAATGAAGAATTTGATCTGGAAATCTACGAAGAGGAAGACTCAAATAAGCGTTCAGGATATTCTGATGGAATTTCTTCAGAAAGTGGGGGAGACTATGATTCCGGAAGCTCAGATTATGATTCAGGGGGAGATTTTGGAGGGGGTGATGACTAACCTGATTATTTTATCCCAATTAATATTAGAAGAAATATTAGAAGATTAACCTTAAGACCGCTATGATTAAGACCAATTATTATTAACAATTAAAATTTTTTATCATGAAAAGAATTAATTTTTTATTAGTTTTAATATTTACATTAAGTGTAGCATTTAATGGCTGCAGAAGGCAACAACCGGCTCATCCGGCCCCACAGGTAAACATTACTGCAACAACAGCTCTTGCAGGTCAGAACTTTGATTTGCAGGCTTTAGGAGAACTTGTAGTAAAATATCCTGATCCCGAAGATCTTATCCGGGAGGTTAACAAATCTGGAGGAATTAACAACTTGGATATAGATGAAGATGGGAATGTTGATTTCATCAGTGTAAGAGAAGGAGATAATTCTTCTGGCCAAGTGGTCGAGCTTGTTTTTGAAGCCCAACTTGCAGATGGAAAAACGGATATATGCAGTGTTAATTATGATAAAGTAAACCAACAAGTAACAATTGCAGGGAACCCTTCTTATTACCCCTCAGATGCCTATTATGTGCGGCCGTATGTGTATCCATCTACCTTCTTTTGGTTTTCACCTTACCGGGCACATTATGTTAACCCTTACTATTATGGCTATTACCCTTCTTACTACAATCCTTATGTTTCTGTAGGTTTTGGAGCTTATAGTTCTCGTTCAGTTGTAAGGACCGCAAGAACAACCACAACTTACAAAAAAACTTCCAGGCCCCAAAGTAGCACAAACAAAAGTTGGAATAACACTTCAAGTAAAGCTAAATCAACAGCTCAAAAAACGCAGACTGCCAAAAAAAATAATCAAAAAATTGGTAGCCAGACACAAACTCAGAAGCAGATCCAAAAACGCGATGCTAATAAAAAGGTTGATGCAAGTGGTTTTAGTAAGAAACCAACAAACACCTCTTCAAACAAACCAAATCAATCAAAAACAACTCCAAAGCCGAAGACTTCTCCGAAACCTACTAAAAAAAGCTATAGTGCTCCTTCAAGAAGCAGAAGCACTGGAGGTGGAAGTAGGTCAAGAAGCAAATGTGATTCAACGGCTAAAGAGAATATTAACTATTGTGTGGAATATGGTCTTAGTGAAATTTTGGCTCTCAATGTAGCTTCATTTAATTATGACTCTGAACATGTTGTTGAAGAAGGTTTACCCGAAACAAATCTGATCGGGTTCATTGCCCAGGATGTTCGCACAGTTATACCCGAAGCAGTTTCTGTTGATGAAAAAGGTGAGCTTGTTATGGATTACTTCCAGGTTGTGGCAGTTCTTGTTAGGGCAGTTCAACAGCAAGACAGCACAATAAATCAATTGCAGATGGAATTGAATGGTTTGAAAAACAAAGATTAAATAAAATTAAAACTATTTTCCAATCTGGATCTTAAGTATCTTTTAGGGGCCAGATTAATTATTAATTTATGTTAAACAAATAAAATTTATTATTATGAGTAAACTTTGGAAAAGAATTGTGACTATTGGCAAAGCAAAAGCCAATAAAGCAGTAGATGCTCTTGAAGACCCGGTTGAAATTACCGAACAAGCAATCCGGGATATGAAGGATAACTTGGAGGAAGTAATCGGCACCCATTCAGAGGTTAAGGCGGTTAGAATTGGTATTGAGGGAGAAGCTTCAGGATATGTGGAAAAAAGTATTGAGTGGAATAAGAAAGCACTCAAACTTAAAGAAAGGTATGACGGAGAACCTGATGAAACTCAAAAATCATTAATTAAAAACATGATTGTTGAAGCCCTTAATAAGAAAGAAAATTATGAAGATAAAGCCAAAAATACAAAAGAAAAAGCGGCTAAAATCAAAATCAAAGAAGAAGCCTTGGCAAATAAGATTAGGTCAATGCGTGATGACATTAAAGGGACTGAGGAAAGTGTTGATGAACTTAAGGCAGATGATAAGGTTGCGGATGCAGAACTTAAAATCAATAAACAATTATCTGGTCTGGGCAATTCGTCAACCAAGGAAACAATTGATCGTATGAAAGAGAAGGTAAATAAAAAACAGGCAAAAGCAGATGCATATGCCGAAATCGCTGATGAAGGGAAAACCCTTTCAGACAATATTGATGAGTTTCTGAAAACACCCTCAAAAACAGATAACAATAAGTTATTTGATGATTTTATGAAAGGAGGAAATTAATCATGAGAAAATACGTTTTAACCGATGAACAGAAGAAGCAATATGCTTCTTCTATTATCCTCCGGGAAATGATACAGGAAAAGAGATACTTTCCAATCGTTTTTGAGGGAAATCAAACCTATCTCGAACCTTTGTTTGAATATATGCTTGGTAAAAAAACGGTCAGAATAGAATCAATTGGAGGTAAGAAATACTATGTTCCAACTGAAAAAGGCCGAGAAATTTTACAAAATTTCCTGGACAAATATAGTGATTATCTTAATACTTATGACCTTTATTGTGCAGTTGACACTAAAGCCGGAGAATTTGCCTTTTCTTCCTGGTATGATATGGAAGAAGAAGAGTGGAACAAATATCTTGATGATGAAAAGTGGGAGGACTTAAGGGTTGCAGTATGCGCTTATAAAAATCAAAATGCTAAAAAAGGAAAAACCATTCCTGTTACAGAAGTTGTTTTTATGCTGTTTGTTTTTGAAGGAAGGTTTGACCTTGAAAAGGAAGGTTGGGAGTTTGATCTTGTTAATGATCTGATGTGGAACGAAATCTTAGAGATTTGTGAAACAAATGATATTCTTGATCAAATAAATATCCCTGGAGAAGAAGACATAATGACCAATATAATTGAAGCCGGAACACAATTAAGATTGGATTTAATGGCAAAACAGAAAGAGATCGATGAAGCAGAAAATTCTGAGGAAGATGATGGCGATGAATTTGAGGAAGAAGAGATCGTAACTTATGTTGAAACCGTTGAAGAAACGTATTATGATGATGGTCTTTACTTGGATCCTTTCTTTATCGCACCATGCTGGTATTATGACCCTTGGTATTATTAACAATTAAAATTTTATTATGAAAATACTTGCAGTTTTTTTAGTTTCATTATCTTGTTTGCAAGCCTTTTCATCAGAAACACTTAAGGTAGGGGCTCCAATTACCCCTCCTTTTGTTATGATTGATGAAGTAACAGGAGAACAAACAGGATTAGTAATAGATCTCTGGAAAAATATTTCCCGGAACATCGACCTGTCTGAAGATAGTTATTATATTAATGTTTATGATGAAGCAACAGGAAAAATTGTTGAGAGACTCAATAAAGATTCCCTTGATGTTTTAATCGGAGCCATGACTGTTAACGCCCATAGGTTGTCCGAGGGATTGGAAACGACTATCCCTTTCTTTGTTTCAAGTCTTTCTATAGCCTCAAATGTATCTTTCTCTTGGGTTAATTATTTCTTCTCAAAAGCTTTTATGAAACTTAATTTATCTATCTTTTCAGTAATTTTGGGTTTGATTTTTGTTATGGGTCTCATATTTTGGCGTGTTGAGATGAAAATTAATCCAGAACAATTTAGATCCTATGCTGGGGACGGAATATTAGATGGCATGTTCTTCTCCTTTATGATTGTTTCAACAATTGGTTTTGGCAATCAATATCCCATAAGCCGCCCTGGAAAAATATTAACTATTTTCTGGGGGATTGTTGCAGTTTTTATCCTAAATGGAATAATAATTGCCAACTATAGTGCTGGATTGATGGTGGCCAGATTGGAAAGCGGGGTTAATTCCATATCTCAACTTAATAAAACCAAAGTCGGTTCAATATTAAAGACTTCAAGCGCAGATTTTCTTAACAAAAAAGGGGTAAAATTTATCGGGTATGAAACAGTTGAAGAAGGTCTTGAAGCTATTGAAAATGGAGAACTTGAAACTTTTGTTTATGATACGCCCATATTAAAATATTATATCAGTAAAAAAGGGTATAATATTAGACTATCTACAAAGACTTTTGATCAACAATACTATGCTTTTGGAATAAACGTAGATCAAAGTCTAGAAAAACAAATTAATTATGAGATACTTCGGTTCTTAGAGAGCGATCTTTGGGATAAGACCCTCGCAAAATATAATCTTAATTAAATTATAATGAAAAAATTTTATTGTCTTTTTCTGATTCTTCTACCTGCAAATATTTTTTCTCAAATAAAGAATATTGAGGATGTACGTATGGATCTTGATTCAAATGGGCTATTTGGAGGTGTTTTTTGGACAGGTAAATTGGACCAAGATAAGTTATTCAAAATTGACATAAAATCGGGAGCGAATCTTGCCTATAAAAAAGACAAACACCTCTTTATGGGCTTAGGTTCACTATCCTATGAGAAAAGCGATGAAAGTGTCACTGATGAAACAGCTTATGTACATTTTAGGTACAACTATCTGCAAAGGAAAAAAATTGCAGAAGAGATCTTTTACCAAGCAACATTAGATCGCACCCTTGGGGTGGATAGAAGGATAGTTTATGGGGGAGGGTTACGTTTTACAATAGATTCTTGCTTGCAATTAGGATTTTTGGTCATGGGTGAAAAAGAAAAATTAGTTATTGGCAAAACTCTAAACACAACAAGAATGAGCGACTACATTTCCTTGAGATTTAAATTCAAAGATAAAGTTGAAATAAGAAATGTCTTATATTATCAACCCTCCCTCAGTATTTTTAAAGACTATAGGGTATCTAATGAATCAAAAATGATCTTGGATCTATCAAAGAAAATTTCATTTTTACTGGGAGCCGCATTACTTTATGACTCTTATCCTGCTCCAGAAATAATGAATTTTACTTGCCTCTTATCTGGAGGAATAAATGTTAAATTTTAAAGAATTAACTATGGAAATTAAAATTAGTTCACCTTGAAAAACATTTTGAGTTCAAAAAACAATTTTTCAATAAATTATTAACAAAAAATTATCTAGTTTATGGCAAAGACAAAGAAGAGAAAAACGGAGAAAATCAGGCCACAAAGGTCAAAAGAAGAAAAAGAAGAAATCAGAATAAATCGTACAAATTATCTAGGAAGATCAAAAACCGAAGTAACTCCAGATTAAAATTAAATTAAAAATCACAAAACCCGTTTATCAAAACTTAGCGGGTTTTTTCTTTTTGGAAAAATCATTGCATTTGAATAAAATAAATAAAATTGTTAACCCTTTAAATAAAAGTAATTATGAAAAAAATTAAAATTCGCTCACCTTAACCCAGTTATCTGGTTATTAATTATGTTTTTATTGTTTAATTATAAATTAAAATTATTATGGATACATCTGATAAGATAAAAATTTCCTCCTTAAATGACGATGAAATTATTGAATTTTTGGAGGAAAAAGATTCCCAAGATGATTACGATTTATTTGTATATGCTATTTCAAAACTAAGCGAACCTTCTAATATTATCCAGGTTCTTAGTGATTATTTTGACGTAGATGACAATCGTGATCGTGAAGTTTTTGAAAGCTGCATCGAAAAGTTTCATGAAGCCGATGATGACGATATCACCTCTTTTCTTGGGGAGGTAAATTATGGAACTGAATTTTGCAAAGCACTTGTTCCGAAAATTAATGATGTTTCAGAAATAAACGACGTTCTTTCAAATATTAATTTTGACGATAACAAAGAATTGTTTCTTAGCTTAATACCTATTTTCGAAGATGCCGATGATGACGATATCACCTCTTTTCTTGGGGAGGTAAATTATGGAACTGAATTTTGCAAAGCACTTGTTCCAAATATAAAGGACCTCTCGAAAATAGTAGATTTTCTATCAAGTATTTACCTTAGTGATGATCGTGAGGTTTTTGAAATTTGTCTTGATAAATTCAAGGATGCCGATGACGAAGAGATTAAATCTTTTCTTTATCAAGCTGGGTGCGATGCCGAATTTTGCAAAGTGCTGGTTCCGAAAATGAAAGATACTTCGGAAATCCTTGAGATTCTCTCAGAGATTAGAATTGGCAATAATCGTGATATTTTTGAAAGTTGTCTTGATAAATTTAAAGATGCTGGCAGTGAAGAGATCAATTCTTTTCTTAACGAGGCTGGTTATGATGAGGAATTTTGCAAAGTCCTTATTCCAAAGATGGATGATATCTCAGAAATCCTTGAGATTCTCTCAGAGATTAGCATTAGTAATGATCCTGAAGTTTTCGAAGCCTGTGTTGATAATTTTAAAAATGCCGATGACGAAGATATTGAAAGATTTCTTAGAGAGTCAGGTTATGACCCTGGTTTGTGCAGAAAACTTCTCCCATTCATAGATTCCGGAGAAGTTAAGGAGAATATTTTCAATGAGGTACCCTGTCTTAAAGAGAACTCTGTAGAAGGTGAAGAAGATTCATCTATTGAAAATGAGTTAATGTCAAACGAAATTTTCGAGTCTACAGAAGAAGATGAGGTTCGTGAAGAATCAAACGCTTCAGAGGATTTGGCTAAAGAAGAAGATAACCCTCCTTCAGATTATGAATTTGAAAGTTTGGAAGAGAAATCTGACTCTGAGCTTGTAGATCTTTTAAGAAAAAGTGAAGTGGAACCGGATCTTTACAAATATTATGTGGGAATTTTGCCTTTTGGAAGTTGGTCTGAATACCGGGTTATCAATTTCTTAGAAAAAATGCATTTTGAATCAAGGGTTTGTTTGGTAGCATTGCCTCACATAAAATCTGAATACATACTTGATTCTAATTTGGATAAATTTCCAAATGACAAAGAATTCATTGAGGCGTTAATCCCTAGATTATACTTAGATAAAAAATCAGAGTATCAGTTAACCACTTTGTTAAAACGTCTAAAGTATTCTCTTGAATTATGCAAAGCCTGCATTCCTCTTTTGGCTTCTGACACCGTAATTTTTTCTGTTATGAAAGAAACAAGGTATGATTCTGAAGTATGCAGTTTAGGTTTAATCAGATTAAGAAACTTACTAAAATAAAATTTTATTTTAAAAAAAAGGATTAACAAATGTTTCAATAATACATTTTAAAAATTATTTGAGGTTAAAGGATTTCCAAGAGTCAGAAAATTCATTTTATTATTTATAATTGTTTAATTAAAAAATAGAAATTATGCCGAACGAATCAACAGGTAGAGAAATTAAATTACTTCCTGGACGGAGTCTTTGTTTCCAGGATCAAACAAATTTGTACGTAGCAGTGGGTCCAATGACCTATACTTTACAAGCTACGGATGTTCCATTACTTTACTCTAAGAGTGAAGAATCTTTTCAGGTATTATCTTCAGATCCAGGCAATGGTGTTGTTCAATCTCCAGTTGCATCTGAGGGAGATTATATTGTTTTAGGAAATCCAGTAAAGGCAGATGCAAAAAAACATCCTGATACTGGAAAAAAACAAGGTACTGTTGAATTGGAAGTGGGTACCACTGTAGTTATTCCTGGGCCTGCAAGGTTTGATTTATTTCCAGGGCAATGGGCAGAGGTTATCAAAGGCCACAGGTTAAACACCAACCAATACCTTAGAATAAAGGTTATTGATGCAAAAAGGGCTGAAGAAAATTGGGATTCTGCAGTTTTTGAAGTTCAGGTAGATCCTAGTTTCTTTGAAACAGAAGGCAAAAAAGCTGATCCGGATCAGAAAAAAGGATTGGGAAGAAAAATCGTGGAAAAGATTACTCCTGGGGGTCCTGAGGATAAAAAAGGGAAAGATGGAGCCCGTGCAAAAACAGCAGTTATTAATCCTGGAGATTCCAAGCCTTCATTAATCACAGGCAAGGAAATGATTCTTAAGGGAAGTGCATTCTCATTTTTTATACCTCCTTCAGGAATTGAAGTCCTTAAAGATGAGACAACAGGAGAATATGTCCGTGAAGCTG
Organism: Candidatus Pacearchaeota archaeon; assembly: GCA_050303855.1. Classification (GTDB taxonomy): domain Archaea; phylum Nanobdellota; class Nanobdellia; order Pacearchaeales; family GW2011-AR1; genus MWBV01. The sequence continues at coordinate 190,742 of JBNLCO010000010.1, read as the reverse complement.
TAACACTCCAACAAAGTCAATATTGTATTTTACAGTATGAAGATGGTGTTCAAATTACTGTTCAAGGGCCGAATGTTGTTGTCCCTCTTCCTTCCCAAATATTCCTTGAAGTGGGTGGAAAAAAGGTTTTTGCCCCGATTGAACTGGATGAAAACTCAGGAGTTTATGTTAAAGTTCTGAAAAAATCTTCATTTGGCGGAAAAGATTATGAAGCCGGGAGTGAAATATTTATTACTGGGAAAGATGAAAAATTTGTTTTTCCTCGTCCAGGTGAATGGCAGATTGTTCAGATTGACGGCCAAATTATTCATCATGCAGCCCCAATTCCTCCGGGACAGGGGATGTACGTATGGGATCAAACAGAAAGCAAGGTCCTATTAATTGAAGGTCCTAAAATGTTCCTTCCTGACCCAAGAACACAGAGATTTGTTACGCGCTCTCTTCCATTACATCTTGTTAAACTGTTATTTCCAAATAGTCAAAAGGCATTGGAAGTAAATCAAAAAAGGATGAGTAAAGTGTTAAGAGGTGAGGATAAAGATGTTTCCAAAAGGATTTCTTCTTTATCCATGTCAAAATCATCCCTGCAAAGTATTGTTGATGCAGATTTTGTTCCAGGGGTTGAACCTGAAGTTGAAGGGCCTCCGATTAGTGCTATTTCCTTTGATGATAATTTTGAAGGTGCGGTTGCAATCCAGGTATGGACTAATTATGCAATTAAGGTAACAGATTCCCAGGGAAAGAGCAGGATTGAAGTTGGACCAAAAACTGTTCTTCTCGCATTTGATGAGGTTGTTGAAGTTTTGGAATTTTCAAAAGGCAAACCAAAAGATCATGGAGATGTTATCAAAGATGTTTTCTTGGTTATAAAAGGCAACCATGTTTCTGATATTGTTAATGCTGTAACTTCAGACAATGTGAGCATACAGATACCCCTTTCTTATCGCCTTAATTTTGAAGAAGATGAAGCTTCCTGGTTCAATGTTAAGAACTATATCCAGTTACTTTGTGATCATATGCGTTCTTTTATAGGGAATCTGGTTAAGCAACATAGCATTGTTGAAATTATGGCAAATCATCGGAATATTTTGCGTGATGGTGTTCTTGGTCAAAAACCTGAAGAAGGTAGTCGTCCTGGCCGCGCATTCAAAGAAAATGCGATGCGAATTTACGACCTTGAGGTGAAAGAAATCATGATTGAAGATCGTCATGTTGAGGCCGCACTTGTTGAAAATCAAAGAGAGGTGATTGATACTCAAATAAAACTTGATTCAGAAGATAGAAAGCAGAAGAAAGAAGCCCGTATAGAGGAGTTAAGAAGAAAAACCCTTGAGGATAAGAAAATTACAGATGCGCTGGCTCATGATATTGCCAAAAAGGGAATTGTTCAGAATGAAGAGTTGACTCTTTTAGTTTCTGCGAAAGATTTGAAAAGTGAAGAAGCAAAGCTTAAGCTTGTTGAAAAACAACAAGAAATACAGGATAAAACTTCGGAATCAAATTTATTGAGGCAGAAAAAAGAAGCAGATCAATTAAACAAAATTGCGAAGGCTGAACTTGCTATTGAGCTTGAGAAACTTCAGTCAGAGGTTAATGCAACAAAAGAAAAGGCAATTGCAATAACTCCCGATCTAATCTCTGCCCTTTCTGTATTTGCTGATAAACGCTTAGCCGGTGAACTGTTTGAAAGCATTGGTAAACTACAGTTTACTTCTGGAGAAAATGTGGCAATGATTTTGAAAAACACCATCGCCTCTTTAGGTCTTCCAGGTGTGCTTGGTGCTCTGAATTCTGAAATCCTTAAAGGAAAAAAGGGTAAAGATTCAGAGAAGGAGTAATCTCCGTTTTATTTTCGAAAAGGGCCAATAGGTCCTTTTCTTTTAAATTTGGAAGTTATATTCTACTAAGATAGAACAAAATAAAATAATGAAATAAAACAAATTATTAACTTAAATTTCAAAGTTATGAAAGAAAAAGAAAATTTGATTTTGGTTAACTGCTACAATTGTGGTAGCCAGAAGCATACTTTGTATGCCCAAGAAAACGGATATTCTCTTGTTAAGTGTTCTACTCCTTGCTGTGGGTTACTTTATGTAACTCCTCGTCCAAATGATGAAATAGTGAGAAAATCCCCTGAAACGGGAGAGCACGAGGGAGATCTTGAAGTAGCAGGGAAATATAGAATAAGTAAATATTTCCGATTCTTGCGCATACTAAAAGATTTTTATTATGCTGAAAAAATTTATTTTGGAAGGGCAAAGTATTGGTTGGACATCGGCTGTGGACATGGGGAATTTCCTCAAGCAATAAGTGAATTCTTCCCTGGAATAACGGTATCTGGAGTAGAGCCAAACTCTAAAAAAAGAATTTCTTGTAAGAAGAACGGGGTTCATGTTATGGAGGATGATTCTTATCCAAAAAGAAAATATGATGTTATATCCCTTCTCAATGTGTATCCGCATTTACCAAACCCTCCAGAGTTCTTTAAAAAACTACATTCCATGATTAGAAAAGGGGGCGAATTATTTGTTGAAACAGGTCATACTTCTGACTTGCCTGAAAAGTATCATCATCGTCCTTATTTTCTTCCTGATCACCTCTCTTTTGCAAATAAAAAAATTGTAGAAAAAATATTGGTAGAATCAGGTTTTAAAATAATTCAAACAGAGATTTATAGATCTCCCGAGATTCCTTTGCTTTGGAATCCAATAGCCGTGTCTAAAACTTTGGCAAAGATAATCTTGAGAAGAAGTTCTTGGAGGAATCTATTTAGAAACCAAAAACATGCCTACCGAGACATGTTCATAAGAGCCGAGAGAATTTAATTTTAAAAGATATAATTAAAAATAGGAGATAAAATTATGAATTTAAAATATTTTTTTGAGGAGGATCAATACGACATCTATTATAACTATGGAGATAACTTTCCAGATGATCCAGATATCGGTATTGAGCCTTCCATGAGTTTGATAATATTTTAGTTTATTTAAAAAACAATCCTCAAAAAATAGTAGAAAAATGAGAAAAAAGATCATTTTATTTAGAATCGAAAATCTCTCAAGAAAGGATTCAAAGAAAAATAATAACCAAAATTTAATATCAGGTTATATTAATTTGTCCTCTTGTTCAAGAAATAATCTGAAAATAGTTTAAAACTTTAAAATTTTAAAAATGAAAACAATCAAAAATTCTCACATAAACACTGTATTGCTTTTTGCGATACTTTGTTTTGTAGCGTACGGAACTTTTTGGAAAGATAAAAGCTCCTCCAATGGAAGTATATCTCCACTCGAAAGTGAAGTACTCAGAAATAAATTAAATTTGAATACTTTAACTGATGAAATGATTATCCTTTCAGATAAATTAAGGAAACTAGAAGAAAAAGTAGACACTTGTTGCTGCACATGTCCTAAAATTAAAGGACAAACTAATAGAAAACCTTCCAGATCCAAGGTTGGATCGCATAAGAAGAATTCAACCTTTTCTGCAAATAAAGGTGTGACGATTGATTCCTCCAGAAATGAGAGTAATAACAGTGAACCTTCTATTGAATTGGGAAAAACTGATAAAAAAGAATGCCCAAAAGATTCGTATATTGTTATTGAAGAATATTCTAGAAAAGATACATTAATTCTTTTAGACTATAAAGGAGATATTGATTCAATGTACCATTATTTTGAATATCCTTGTAATTTACTCTCAAAAAAATCCCTCTTGTCTCTTGAAGAAACTTTGAAATGGAAATTTAATGATTTTCTAAACTACGAAACCGCTCTTGGATCAGGTTTAATTATTGGAGGGTTTTTTCTACCTGATAGAATTAAAAGAACGAACCAAGACATTAACTTAAACTTGGATGGTGTTGAAGTTTCGACTAAAATTGAATCCTATAAGGAAACGATGAACCCCTTTAAGCCAGTTTTAATAACAGCAGGCGGCATAATTCTTTTGGATGGAATATTTGGAAGAAAATTCAGAGAAATAAAAAACCAATACAAATTGTTGAATTCTTTTGAATTAGAAACCTCTCAATATGGTGCAGGCTTAAAAATAAAATTTTAACTAATAACCCTTTAAATCTTTAAATTTATGAGAAATTTAATCTATTTAGTAATAGTGATTACAATCTTTACAATTATCTCTTGTGAAGATTATTTGGAAGAAACAAATGTTTCTATTGATGTAACTATAAACTCTCCAGAAGGCAGGGTGGATACAATCTATATCGGATCTCCAGAGTGGCCCCCAATTCTTTCTGAATCAAAAAAGATAGATGAATTGTGCCGGGTGAGAACACTTTATCAAAACCTTGATGAAGATGCCACCTATAATGAAGGTGTTGACAGGTTCATATATAGAGACACTACTTGTAATGGAGATAGGGGTCCTCAAGGTCCAAAAGGCGATTCAAGCCAAGTTACAAAACCCGACTTTCATTTTGAGGCAGTTGCCCTTAATGATTTGTGCCACATTTATTTGTTTTATGAAGAAGATGTTTTATTGCTTCAAGATACAGTTTGTGGAAAAATTAATTGGATTGTGGAAAAAGACACAATTGTTCAGACAAAAATTTATTTCTTTTATGATACTATAAGAGAAATAATTTCCAATGTGGACACACTTATAATATCGAAGTTAGATACAGTATTTGTTGTAAATAATTTCTTTGACACTATTTTTAGTATAGATTCTGTTATTATCTATAAAAAAGATACGGTTTTTAGTATAGATTCAATTTTTACTTTTGAACTTGATACAATTTATAATATAGAGTATATTTACATTTACCAGAAAGACACAGTGTATAGCATAGACAGCGTTTTCATTTCAAGTAAAGATACTCTTGTGATTTATGATTCTGTATTTGTTTTCGCCCCTGGAGATACAACCTTTATCCCAAAAGAGACTTCCAAAATTGAAGGGCCCTTTAAATTATATGGGTGTAAGGACACTATTTGGTTTGATGATTTGTTCTCAGAGTCAGGTTATGCAATTACAAAACTATCTTTTGATGCGGGGAATAAAAAGGGAGGTCATTTGGAAATATTTGGACAAGATAGTCTTGGAAACATTTTCCTTCTTTTTGATATTTATTCTTCTCCAATCCCTGACTTTAATTGGGAAGACCCTTTAGATTATCTAACAAAATTTAATAAGTCAATTAATCAAAGTGAAGGGATAATAAAGATAGGAGTGGTGGCAAAATATGATAAATTCCTAAAAGAAAAGAATGAATATCTACACCTCCGTAAAATCCGGATAACAGGGATTAAAGAGTAGTTATAATTTAAATTAGTTCTTATGAAAAACAATCTATTTTTGCAAGAAGATTTTATTGATTCTTCTGAGGTAAATCCAGAGAAGATAAAAAGAAGGTTGGAATATAATAGGAAGAAAGGTTTCAACAAGAAGAAAAAATAATGTATAATGTAAAACAACAATTATGGAAAATATTTTAAGATCAAACCCTTTCCATGAATTAAGTTTAAAAGTGAATGGAGAAATGCTTTCAGATGTTGAAATATTCAAAGAAGTTCTCAGGTTCGGAAGATCTTTTCTTAGAAAAGAAGTTTTCGAATTAATGACAAAAGATATTGTTTATTCAACCGGAAAAGTAGATATTATTCGTGCTAACCCAAAGTTCATTGTTCTTTATGATATGTGGGTAAATACTGAAGGTCTGAAAAACAATCCTTTGACAACATATCAATGTTACAATAACCAAAAAATATTCTTTGGAAAACACTTGGTTGAAGCAGGGATTTATCTTAACGGAGTGAGTATAAATAAGGGAGATGCAACCCATTTGATCAACCAGTTCAAATCATTCAAAAAATCTCTTGGAGAGATTGATTCTTTTGGAAAATTAAAAATTCCTCTTAAAATTGATCTTCCGGGATTAGAATTAACTAAGGAAGGGTTATTCGATCTTACAGAAAGATCTATTTGGTCTGAGGATTATTCAGCTAAGTGGCGTTATTATGGAGATATTGATGAATATGGGGTGCCCACACAAGGAAACGGAGATCATAAGATCAGTTTAATGCACCCCTCTAATTCCATAAACGGGGCTTTTAGATGTCAAATAGTCACAAATTTGGTTTATATTTGTTCAAACCAATTGCTTCTTGGAATAAATAATTATTCTCGAATTTTTGTTAAGAAAGAATAATTTCTTAAGCAATTTTTATGAAACCTCTCTGGAGGTTTCTTTTTTATTAAAAATAACATTTATTAACAAAAATTAAATAAGATGAAAAAATTAGTTTTTATTTCAGTAATGGTTCTACTTGTACTAGGTACAAGTGCGCAATCAGTTAAAACTCAGGCGAAAATTATTGCTGGAGAGTTTTTAGTAGAAAATGGTGCAAATAAATTTTCCCGTGTATTGGGAAAGGCTCTTACAACATCTGGTGAAATGGAATACACTATGGAGATTACTACCGCTTCAAATACTTCCACCCAAAACATAAATGTAACGCATAACTATCCAAATACTCATGTTTTAGAAGTTGATGGCACTAGGAGAGTGTACCCTGATGAAGGATACACCTGGGCAAACGAAGATCCAGGCGACTTTAACGTTATACACACCCCCGTTTCTGTCTCCCATACTCTTCCAGAGTATACTCAAAATGAGTTAGTAAACTTTGCATACATACCCTCAAATACTTTTGGAGTAAAGGATTATGCCACTTTGGGCAATATTTTCATGTACAATTGGTATTCTGATTTTAACAGAGATGGTCTTGCTCAAATAGATGAATTCCAAGGCAAGAAAAGATCATTCGTTCAAGGAGAAGAAATAAACTTTGCATTTTATATTAAAATGTTATCAAAAGATATACCTTGTATTAATGCAAAAATATATGACGCTTCAACTGGAAAGGTCTTGAAAGTTGAAACTTTTCAGATAAGAGGTAACGGTTACAATAATCGTTTTGAAAAGTTTGTACAAGGCAAAAATATCGGGCTGGAACTTGAACCAGGACAATATTTGGTTGTTGTTAATATGGGATACGCCTCCAATACCCACAAGAAGCTTTCCATAACAATGATTAAAGAAAGGTTTGAAGTATTAAGCAATCCATCAACAACCCAAACTAATACAAATTAATCTCCTATTAATTTCTTCTATACCAATCTCTAACTTAGAAAAGGCAAAGAGCAATAGCTTATGCCTTTTCTTTTTGTTTAATATAATTGATAAAAAGATGAACAATAAAGATGTTATAAAGACTTTAAAAGAGCCCGGGATAACACGTTTAACTATAGAAGCAATTCAAGAGCTCATTGCGCTTGGTTTCATGTCAGATTCCGATGAATTCTATAAGCATTATAAGAAGATTATTCCTCTTCTAAGAAATCAAGATTACATCATCACTATTAAGGTCCCTTATAAAGAATCGCCTTTTTTGATCATTACAGAAGATTGTTTTAATAAATTAAAACTTGCTGTAAAAAATATAGAGAATTTTGAAGAGGCCGTATCTGATAATGAAATTGATAATTATTTTAGTCTTTTGTTTTAAAAATTATCCAAATTAAATTTATAATTATGAAAACACGTATCGTTATTTTAGTAATTATTGCACTTTTTATTTCTGGTTGCAATAAAAAATCTCCTAAAACTCAGGAGAAAATAGTAAAACCTCCAAAAGAGGCAACGCTTGAAGATTTTGTGACTGACGCCGCAAAATTTGTTGAAGAAAAAGGATTCCTGAAGAAAAAGGAATCCAAACTAATAAACACGGAAGGATATTCGATTAAAGGAGAAGATTCTTTAGTCAAAGTTGTTCGTTTTGTCCCATTCAAAGAATTTTGGAAATATGATGATCTGAAACCTATCCTAAAAGAAAACCCTCTCTCTGTTAGAGTTATATTTAAGAGCGGGCGGTCATTAAAGATAGAAGATTATGAAGATTTCTGTGATAATTACAGTGCCGAAGAGGATTATGTTTATCAGGTAGATCCAAGACCCAAGTACATTGTTTACGCTGGCGATAAGGCCATATTGATTGGACAAGATGGAAAGGTTTGGAGGTCTCATGAGAAAATAAAATCTGAAAAAGAACAAGGCGAATTCCACCCTCTTAATTTCATCTCAATTAATTATTTTGCTTAACCTTAAAATAAAATGGTATGAAAAATGATTTAGAAATTGTAAAAGAAGCTTTCAATAAAGAAAATTCTCCTAATTCGATATTCGGAGTAATTCAAACAAATGACTGGTCGCTTACAAAAACTAGTCCTAGCTGGGGAGAATTAAGAAATAAAGCGAAGCTAATTTGGGAAGAAAATTATTGCTGGGTCCTCTATTTAAATAAAGGAGGGGATTCATTTGAATTCTATTTATACTTCCTTAATTCCGGTGATTTCTTTAAAATTCTTTTGCCCCCGCAGAAGCTTTATCATTCGTTACATTAAATTCACAAAATATCCCCGAATCATTAATTTGGTTTTGGGATATTTTTTTTGCAAAATTTCCAAAAATAAGCCTACCCGAAATACCCTATTTCATTAAATTATTACTTCCAAAGACAAATTTCTTGTCACAAAAATCCAAAATTATATTTTATTTTTTAGAAAAATTATTTTGCTATTTTTTTTGCAAAATCTTCTAAATCTTTTTTCAAAACATCTAATGATTTAGTAAAAATATCTTTAGCAGGGATCTGGCCAAATGATTCAATTGTAACAACCAACTCTTTCATTGGTTTAACTTCAACTTCCTTTCCTTCCTTTTCACTAACTCCCTCACAAAAATCATAAACTTCTCTTTCTTGATCATCAATAACTACCGCTTTATTACCTTTTGTCTTAATTTCTATTTCTGGATACATTCTTTTTAATCTGTCTGCAACATCTTTCTCCATAGATAGCTCTAACACTTTTCTGTAATAAAATAATCCAGGAGAGAATTTAGAATGGTCTGCACCCTTTCCAGTCTTTGCAGTAGCAGTTAAATCAATTTCTTGTCCTTTATTCAACAAAGTTATTGGTATTCCATCATAAACTACACTAATGTCTCCTTCAAATTCTCCGGAATAAGCAAATCCTTCTTTACTCACCTTTAATTTCATTGTTCCTTCTTTTTTATTTTGTTTCAAAGGGATTAATCCAATTCTATGAGCAACGGTTTCATCATACAAAGGAGAATCGTTTCTTGAGATTTCTACACTATCGACAGCAACCACAGGTATCTGGTGAACATACCTTCTAACGGCGTTAGCTAAGCTCTCATCAACTTCTGCCTTAAATACAAGCTTATCCTTTGTTTCGTTTATTTTTTCCATATTATTAGGTTATTTTGGGGTTTTTTAAATTTAAGGGGTCTACGGCCTTCTACCACGTCTTCCACCTTTCTTCTTTGGACCTCCTCTTGGAACACGTGTAACATCTAAGATATTTAATATTCTAAAACCTTCCTTTGTAAGACTCTTAACGATAGCATTAGCTCCAGGACCCGGAGTTGGATTTCCAGTCTTAGCTCTTATTTTAATATAAAGAGATTTGACTCCTTTTTCTTTCATATTTTCTGCAATTCTTTTAGCTATAAACATCGCAATTGTAGGGTTTGCCTTAAGTCTAGAATGCTTTGTGACCATTCCTCCAGAAACTTTTGCAAGAGTCCTCCCAGACATATCTGTAACATGAACTATTGTGTTATTGAATGAAGTATAAATGTTAACAACAGCTTCTATTTCCTTCTCCTTTTTTTTCTTAACTTCAGTCTTTTCTTTAACTTCTTCTTTCGAAGCCTCTTCCTTATTATCTTCAACAATTTCTTCTTTTTTTTCTTCTATTTCTTTTGCCATTTTATTCTGATTTATCTTCCTCCTCTGGTTCTTCTTTTGAAGCTTCTACCGGCTTAGCCTTAACCTTCTTTTCTTTAACTTTCAGTTTACCTTCTTCTTCAATAGAAACCAAATAAGAGGGAATATTAACTATGCTATCCCCAATAATAACTTTCTTATGAGTTATTAACTGTCTTGCTTCTTTTGGAGTCTTTGCTAACTCTTTCTTAAAAACAATTGTTTGCAATCTTCTATTAAGATAATCTTCTTTTGTTAATGAAAGAACCTCTGCAATAGAAGTTACTTTGAAACCTTGTTTATTCAATTTATCAAAGAACGCTTTCTTCTCTTCATCTTTTGCTGAAACAAGTTTCTTAGCCCTTTCTCTTATAACCTTTATTTTTGCTTCTGCTCTCCAGATTTCTCTCTTATTCTTTAAACCAAACTCTTCTTTGATTTTTCCTTCTTCTTCTATCCTTTTCTTATCAAAAGGTCTCTTTGGTCTCGAATATATCTTATGTTTTCTTTTCATTTTACTTCTTTACGTTCTTTTTTTTAATTCCTGAACCTTTCTTCCTATTTCTTCTGAAATTAGCTTTTGTTCTTTGACCTCTCATAGGTAACCCAAGAGTGTGTCTTAAACCTCTGTAGCTTCTTATTTGTTTTAATCTCTTAACATCAAAGTCTTTTCTTAATTCCAAATCTGTTCCTTGCAAATGCTTATCATTTCCTGTTTCGAGATCCTTTCTTCTATTCAACAAATATTCAGGTAATTGCGGATTTTTTATAAAATCTTCAATTTTTTTCACTTCTTCAGAAGTAAGTGATCCAATTTTCTTTTTTTTGTCGATTCCAAGAATTCTACAAACTGCATTTGAAAAACTCCATGAAACACCCTTTATTTGAGTTAATCCAGAATAAACTGTTGTATTTCCTTCTATATCTTTAGATAAAATTCTTACTATTCTTTCGGAGTCTTTCTGTTGTATTGGTTTTTCCATCTTAGTTTCCTGTAAACAAGTTGTACCTTTCCAAATTCGTTAACTCCTGAAAAATTCTCTTTTCGACGGCTTTTTCAGGGTCAGGGAGGTTAGGTACTCTCGCCTTCATGTCGTCAAAGGACTCAAAATCCTTTTCCTTTCTTTGCTTTAATATCTCCTGCATATGTTTTTTTCCCATACCAGGAAGAAGTTCAATCTGATGAATTCTTTTGTTTATGGCATCTGCCTTATTGAAGAATTCTACAAATTCCTTCTCTCTTTTCTTGACAACACCCTTTATAAATTCTTCTAATTGATTCTTAGCAGTTTCTGTAAGCTTTTCTCTATGTAATCTGCCCAAAATATAGTATATTTTATCTCTTTTACCTTCTCCAATGTAAACTTCCTCTCCCAGTTCTAAGCCAACGCCTTTTCTTGGAACAAGCTCTAAAAGTGTCAAGTTATTCTCCCCTATTGCCTGTGCAACTGGCAACATCTTCTTTGATAGGGGATATCCGTTAGGTAAATATTCTAAAATTATTGCTTTTTCTTCTTTTGCCATTTAATTTCCTCGCTCTTGATATAAGATTTTGGTCCCTTTATTTGAACTGGTTGACGATGTCAAGTATTTTATTCTTTTCATCTTCTTCCAAACTTAATTCAGTGAATATCTTATTCACTTCTTCAGAATTCTCAGGCATAAACTCAATTATCTTAGCTATATGCCCCTCATTTATTTTTATAGAGTTAACTTCCAATAGTTTCTCTCTCATTTCATTAGCTTTCTTTGGGTTTATTGCTCCAAACTTCTTAGCAAAAGCTAGTACTTTTGCACCTTGTTCGCTTTTACCATCTACATATTCCATTGCTTCTGGCGTACTTAGTTGTTGTGAGCTTTTTATCATTTTATAATTAGTTTTTTATTTTTTTTAAATGTGCTGATTGCACAAGATATACTTTTTCCTTGTTCTGATCCTTCAATTTCACCCTATAAGACCTTCCTTGTTTTCCTTCCACTATCCCTGTCCTACCTTGTAATCTCCCAGGAAAATTCTTTGGAACAGATCTTTCTTCAACAATAGATACTCTATCTCCATCATTATATCTTCTAAAGTATCTACTAAGGCTTATTTTTCCTCTTGTCCTTATTGGTTTCTTGTTTGCCATAAAATATCCAGAAATATTCTCTTTAAAAAACTATCCTTTTGTTTTATCTTGGAGTTTCTCCAATCTGATCCGGGTTCATATTTGTTCTGCAGAGATCGTCGTTATCTCTCGCATCTTCCATATTCTTAACTATCGCTTCAAACATCTTTTCTCCCCAGACACTAACTCCACACCTATTGCAGAAATCTATTACGGATTCATCAGGTATCTCAGATTTACAATAAATACACTTTTTTGACATTAGCACACCTTTTTTTGATTAATCAAATTCTTAGAGAAAATTTCTTTTTAAAGATTTGTATAAATCAGAATATTTCTTACATCAAAAGCTTTAAAAATAGCCAATTGTCTTTAATATCATGATAGTTCCAGTAAGATGTATGAGTTGTGGAAAGCCTCTTGGTCACTTGTGGGAAGAGTTCAAAAAGAGAACACAAGAAAATAGTGAGAACCCAAAAAAAGTTCTAGATGAATTAGGTCTTGAAAGAATGTGTTGCAGATCAATCTTCTTAGGTCAAACAGATACAATTGAAATTATTTCTAAGTTCAAGAAGAGTTAATTTTAAGAGCTTCTTTATTTATATTAATTGATGGAGATAGAATTTTATGAAGAATTTCCAAATGAAGAAAATCTTTCTAAACTAAAATTAATAAAATATCCAACAAAAATATTTATTGCTTCTAAATCAATTAATGAATTCCAAAAATACGAAAAGATAGCTAAGTCTTACAAAAAAGATCTTGAAGTAGCATATTGGCCTATTGTAAAAAATTCTTATTGGATTTCTCCATTTTCCAACACAGAAGATCTTAAGGAATTATTCCATGAATTAAATTCCATAAAAAATCATCTTCTTATTGATCTGGAGCTGCCTCTAAGAAATAAATGGAAGATGTACTTTAGAAATATTTTTCACTTTAAGAAAAACAAAAAGCTTATCCTAGAATTCTTGAAGAACAACAAGGAAAGAGTAACTACCGCAGAATATCCCTTCGCATTTGTTTCAAAATTTATGAAGTTAATTGGGTTAAATTATAATCTCAATTATGAGCGGAGCATAATGTGGTATTCAAGTATGTTTCCAAGAGCTTTTAATAAAAGGGTTAAATCTAATTTAATGGGGCTGAGAAATAAAGAGAACCATTCTATATCTCTCGGGACAATTGCGATAGGGATTCTTGGAAACGAACCAATCCTCTCTCCAGAGAATTTAGAAAAAGATCTGAACTTTGTAAAAAAATCTGGGTTCAAGAAAGTAGTCATTTTTAGGTTAGAAGGAATAAATAAAGAATATGTTCAAATATTAAATAAATTCTATAAAAAAAAGTAGGACAGCTTGTTACTTTCCCATCTTGCAGGACAGTACCGGTAACAACGTAGGATGCTTAACTTCTGGGTTCGGAAAGAGACCAGGTGGAACCATCGCTACTATGGCCGTCTTAATTTTTCAAGAAATAAGGGCTATTTAAACCTTTTTATTCTCTATCGAGTTTGCTTAAAATCTCAAGAATTTGATCGTTGATCTTCTGGAATATTTTATCATCATTCCAACTAGGATTCTTCTCTTTTAACTTAAGAGCGTTTGACGCACCTGCAATAACCGCCATTTTAAGAACTAATTCATCTGTCATGGTTTTATCAAACCCTCCCAATTTTAAAAACATTTATGTCTTTACAGACCACATTCCAAACTTTTTTATAGGGTCTGAAGTTTGTTTTTCTGTGCTTATGCGGAGATGCCAGAGTGGTCAAATGGGTAAGATTAAGGCTCTTATGGCTTAGTGCCTACGCAGGTTCGAATCCTGTTCTCCGCATATTTTGATAAGGCATTTCTAAAAGTACTTCTTCTTCAAAAAGAGACTGCTGATACAAAGTACCTCTGTTTGCACCTCTCCACCATAAAACACTATCTACTAAAGCAAGGTCGACCTTTCCATCTTCTTGTAGGAATCTTTTATCTTTAGAAAATAATTCTCTTGCTTCGTTTTCTACCTTACAATATTCTTTTTCCCTAGGGGTCTTCCTTACTTTTTGTTTTCCCACATTCCTACTCTGAGCTACAACATATTCCTCTTTTATATCTAAACCTAATTTCTTAAGATCTTTTAGAATCCATACATCTAATGCAAGAAAATCTTTTCCTCCCAAACAGATGTTCCAAAATGAGAAAGTCTTCAAGCCTAGCCACCCAACATCCTTCACAATTTGTTTTCTATATTCATTATTGGCATCTCTAACTTCATAGTGCCAGTCCTTTGAAGATATTTCCTCTTTTGAGAAATAATTAATAAAATCGTTGAATCTATTTCCCTTTGCAAACCTCCATCCCGCTTCTTTAGCAGACTTGTTAACTTCTCCTACATCCTTAAGAGTTTCCATCCGAGAAATCTTCTTTTTTGCATGAGGGTCTCCTGGATAAGAATTTTCCCTAAGTTTATAGATTATGTTGGAGGCCATTTCCCAAGGTGTTGCCTGACTGCTTATGCACCACAATCCTGATTCAAATGCTCCTTCTTTTGTTAAAGGGTAAACAAGGTGGTTTTCAAGAACTTTCCTACCTTTTTCAATTTCATAGTCAGATATGATGTTCTTTGTAACCATTATTTCGCATCTAAAGCCTTATTATTAAAGATTTAGTTCCTTGCATAACATTTAAATCTCCTTTTCTTGTTCTGAGAACAATTGCCCGGGTAGCTCAGCCTGGATTAGAGCGATTCCCTCCTAAGGAATAGGTCGCAGGTTCAAATCCTGTCTCGGGCGTTTTATTCTTAAGAGGTTACAACCTTTTATAATGGTTTAAATCCTGAAATTTATATGCCCTTCAAAGACCGTAAAAAAAGATTGGAGTATCGGAAAAATTGGTACAGCAAAAATAAGGAATCAGAGATAAAGCACGTGGCAAGAAGGAAAAAAGAAATAAAATCCTGGTTTCGCAACTATAAGGATAGTTTGGGTTGCACAATTTGCAAAGAAAACCATCCCGCCACAATAGATTTTCATCACCAAAGGGATGATAAAGAAATGGAAGTTGCCAAGATGGTTTCCGAAGGATATTCAATTAAGAGGATACTTCATGAGATTAAAAAATGCAAAGTGCTTTGTGCCAACTGCCATAGAAAATTACATTGGGAAAAGCAAAAACCTTTAAAACACACCCACAATATAGATAAATAGGCGTGGATAGTTTAATGGTTAGAATAACTGGCTTCCACAGGTTGTCTGAAGAGACCAGTTGATCCGGGTTCGATCCCCGGTCCGCGCATAGAATTTCAAATGGAAGAATCAACAAAAAAACACTGGCATGATAAATCTTACAAATATTTGCTAATTATCCCTGCAGTTTTAATCCTATTTTCACTAGTTTATCTTGGAGTTTATAATTCAAACCACGGAGCATTCTTTGAGAAAGATATCTCCCTTACAGGGGGAACTTCAATAACTGTTTATGATAAAATATCCGCTTCCGAATTAACCTTAGCTCTAGAACCAAAATTGGATAATCTCGCAGTAAGAGAAATCTCTGATCTTCTAACTCAAGAGCAAATAGCCCTCACAATAGAAACTACTTCAGATGTTGACACAGCTAAAGCCGAATTAGAGACATTCTTGGGTTACGAATTAATATCTGGAGAGAATTCAGACATAATTTCAACAGGATCTTCTTTTGGTGAAAGTTTCTATAAGCAATTGATAATTGCAGTTCTTGTAGCATTCTTATTTATGGCAATAGTTGTTTTCATAATTTTCAAAGATCTAATTCCTTCAGGAGCAGTTATAATTTCTGCTTTTGCAGATATCCTGTTAACCCTTGTTGCAATAAATCTCTTTGGAATAAAGATGTCTAGCGCAGGAATAATTGCTTTGCTTATGCTTATTGGTTATTCTGTGGATACGGATATCCTTCTTACAAACAGAGTATTGAAACGTCACGAAGGCTCTCTAAACGAAAGAATATCTGGGGCTTTTAAGACCGGTATGACTATGACTTTAACTTCATTTTTTGCTATGGCAATAGCTCTGTTTGTTGCCTCATCTTTCTCAGAAATTTTAACTCAAATTTTCACAATCCTTGTAATAGGATTATTCTTTGATATGATAAACACTTGGATCACCAATGTTTCAATACTTAAGTGGTACTTCCATAAAAAACACGGAGGTTCAAGATGAAGAAACTTGGAATTAAGACTTGGATCTGGTTAATCCTAATTTTGATCTCCTTATTGTCTATTTTCGTTTCATCAAATGGTTTTACCATTTTACAAAAAGGAGTTTTGGTTACTAGCGTAGAAGCCAATTCTACCGCTTTTGACCAAGGATTCCGGCAAGGACAAATAATAACTTCTATTGACAATGTAAAAATAGAAAACCTTTCAGATTTCTCAAATTATTTGCAAGGGAAATTCTTGAATGGAAACACAAAAATGGTTTTTCAAACAAAGGGTTCAGAGATAATTTATTATTCTAGTTCAGCCCCTGAAATAACCGTTGCCCAAATACCCAAAACTTCTATAAAAACTGGGTTGGATTTATCAGGAGGGGCAAGAGCGTTAATCAAAGCTAAAGGGCAAGAATTAAATTCAGAAGAAATAAGCGATTTGGTTTCAATTACAACAAACAGATTAAACGTATATGGTTTATCCGATGTTAAGGTAAGCCCAGTAAGAGATTTGGATGGGAATTATTTCATGTTAATAGAGATTGCAGGATCTACCCCTAAAGACTTGAAAGATCTAATCGAAAATCAAGGTAAATTTGAAGCCAAAATCGGGGATGAAATTGTATTTATTGGAGGGGATAAAGATATAGCTTCCGTAAGTAACAATGCCCAAGAGTCTTATGTGTCCTGCCCTACCAACGATCCAGTTTGTAGTTTCCAATTCGGAATAACTCTAAGCCCAGAAGCAGCAAAGAAATTCGCAAAAGTAACGTCTAATCTTTCATCAAATGATTCCAATCCAACTTATTTGGAAGAATCACTTGACCTTTATGTTGATGATTCTCTTGTAAGTAGCTTACAAATTAGTACAGGACTTAAAGGCCAATTAGAAACAAGAATTTCTATTTCGGGTTCAGAATCAGGGGCAACTATCGAAGAAGCATACGACAACGCTCAGGCAGAAATGAATAGACTTAAAACAGTTTTAATAACAGGTAGCTTGCCTTACCAATTAGAAATTGTAAAGCTTGATACAATATCTCCCACCCTTGGAAATAATTTCATAAAATTCATCATGCTTGCTGGAATAGCCGCACTTATAGCAGCATCAATTGTGGTGTTCATTAGATACCGTGATTTTAAGTCTTCAATAGCTCTAGTTGTGGTTAGTTTTTCAGAAATTATAATTATTTTAGGGATAGCTTCTTTAATAGATTGGAACATAGATTTAGCGGGAATTGCGGGAATACTGGCTACAATTGGTACAGGATTTGATGATCAAATTGTTTTGCTTGACGAATCTAGAAACAAGACGGTTATGAGCCTCAAGCAAAGGTTGAAAAGGGCATTTGCAATAATTATGGGAGCTTATTTCACCGCATTGGTTTCACTACTTCCTCTAATGTGGGCTGGAGCAGGTTTATTAAAAGGGTTCGCAATAACAACAATAATTGGTATTTCTGTAGGGGTTTTCATTACAAGACCTGCATTTGGCGAGATAATAAAAAAGATTCATAAAGATTAAGATTTCTTTAAATCCAATATATATAAAAATAAAATCCTCCTTCGTTGTTCATGGATGATTTTTTAGAAAAGGAAGAAGGAGATGCGAGAAATGTTTTCAGGCGTTTTAAGAAGAGAGATTTTTCAGGAAACACTGGACAAGCTATAAAGAATTCTAGTTACCAATTAGCAGAAAATTTGACAATTAAGTTTGGATCACTTTTTTTCACAATAATCGTTGCAAGACTACTTATGCCAGAGAGAATGGGCCTTTATTCACTTGCACTATCCACAATTGTTTTGTTTTCTGCATTTTCTGATTTTGGGATATCAACAGGCGTTGTCACGTTTATTTCTAAAGTTCTTGGAAGAAAAGATCTAGAAAAAGCTAAAAAATATTTCAGAACCTTATTAAGATGGAAATTTGTTTTAACCACAGTGTGCTCCTTAGTTCTCCTAGCAAGTGCTTATTTTGTTGCAAATGGATATTATAACAAACCAATATTCTATGCTTTGCTGGTAGGAGGCCTTTATATACCAATTGTAGGATTCCTAAATTTCTTTGAGCAGTCTTTTAAAGCAACAAATAATTTCAAGATGCCTCTTGTAAAGGAAATAATATTTCAGACCCTAAGATTGACAATTGTTCCTTTGACTATTTTGTTCTTGCTAAAGACAAGTTTATCAAATGGAACCGTTGTAGCACTTGTTTTACTTTCTTTAACGATTTGTTATGCAATTAGTCTCTTCATATTTGCCCTCATGGCAAGGAAGAAAGTCTCTTTCGTAAAAGGGAAAGCTGGAAAATTAGATAAACAAGAAGTAAAAGAAGTAAAGAAATTCCTTCTCCCTTTAACGGTCACAGCCCTTTCGGGAGTGTTTTTTGGATATATTGATACTCTTATGCTTGGACATTTTGTTTCAGAAGAATTTATAGCATATTATGGGGCAGCATTTAGTTTGGTGGGTTCTGCCACAGCAATAATCGGTTTTACTGCTGCAGCACTATTCCCTTTATTTGCTAAACTTGAAGGTAGATCTCTAGAAAGATTATTTAAGAAATCTAGAAATATAACTTTCCTAATCGCATTTTTATCTGCAATAATAACTTATTTTATCGCTTATTATGTTGTTAAAATTGCTTATGGTTCAGAATATCTGACAGCCGTTCCTATCCTAAAACTTCTAGCGGCTATAATTTTCTTACTTCCGATTTCAGGAATATACGATAACTATATGATTTCACAAAAGAAAACAAGTGTAATTGCAAAGCTTCTAATCGTAAGTACAATTTTTAATATTGGGTTTAACTATTTCGGAATAACTTATGGTTTAAATCATGGCTTCTTTGGTCCCCCTGGAATGTTTCAAGCAGTACTTGGAGCTTGTTTCGCTACGATAGCAAGCAGACTAATTTATTTTGTGGGTATAATTTATTCTCGGAGAAGAAATAGAGGGTAGCAAAACCCTTTTAATGGGCTTATTTCTTAAATTTACATGAAAGAATCATTAGGTTTAACAGAAACGTCAATTAATGGTTTATTTGAAAGAATCTCTCAGAATGAATTCCCAAAAAATTCTATTTTTAATTTTGTAAATTCTCACACTGTATATTTGTTCAGAAATCACAAAATTTTTAGAGAACATATATTAAAAGACAAAAATTATAACTTTGTTGATGGTTTTATCCTCTCCATTATATTATCCTTCAAATTTCTAAAACCCGTAAAAAGATTGAAGGGTCCTGATTTCTCAGATTCTTTTATGAAAAATGAGGCTATTCTAAAAGGAAAAAGACATTTATTTATTGGAAATTTTTCAGAAGAAGATATAGAAAACATTGTTGAAAAATACCCTTTATTAAAAAAAACAAGTTGTTTTTACTACGGGCTTCCTCAACTAAAAAAAGAGAAATTTGATGACAGTGAATTAGTAAAAAAGATAAAAAAAATAAAGACAGATTATGTTTGGATTGCAATTGGAAACCCCAAACAGGAAATTTTATCTAACGATTTATCAGAAAAAGTAAATGTGTCTTTTTTCTTTAATGTCGGTGCATTCTTTGATTATGCAAAAGGGAACAAAAAACAATCTCCAACGTTTTTCCAATCTATTGGTTTGGAATGGTTCTATAGGTTAATAACCGATTTCAGACATACTTGGAAAAAAGTGAAACGAAGTTTTATGGCAAATAAATACCTCCTTAAACACACAACCTTGATAAAATGAAAAAGAGAATCTTGTTCATAAGTCCGTTACCTCCCCCTAATTACGGGAGTGCACTTTCTAGCGAGATGTGCCTTAAGATATTAAATGATTCTAGAAAATTTGATGTAGAAAACATTCGTCTAAACTATTCTAAAAAAATATCTGATATAGGAAAATTCAATATCGAAAAAATAAGGGGTTTTTTTAAGGTAAGATCTATGATTAAAAAGACTTTAAAGAAATTTAACCCAGACGTAATATATTTTGTCCCTGCAACTTCTTCCTGGGGTTTCAAGAGAGATTATTTATTCTGGAAACAAATAAAGAAGAATTATGCGGGAAAGATTATTTTTCATCTAAGGAGTAGGATTCTTGATAACGATTGGGGAAAAAAATCGTTTAAGCGAAAATTATCAAAGATGATTAAAAACCAAAAAATCATTCTGTTAGGAGAAGAACTTATCAAAGATCTACACGGTTCAATATCTAGAGAGAACATAATTTTACTTCCTAACGCAATTGAGAACGTGGTATCCGAAAAAGAACTAAGTAAACTTATAAACAAAAAAAGTTCAAAACGAAAACTTGACCTTCTTTTTTTATCAAATATGGATATCTCCAAAGGATGGATGAAACTACTTCAATCTTGTGTTTTATTAAAAAAATCTGGATTAAAATTTAATTGTGCTTTTGTTGGCGCTTTTCCTGGAAAAAACGAATTCAATTTATTCAAGAATTTTGCCACATCACACAATCTACAAGAGAACATCTCTTACCTAGGAAAAAAATCAGGAGAGGAAAAAAACATGGTCCTAAGTAAGTCTGATATTATAATATTTCCAACAGAATATCCCTTGGAGACTTTTGGAAGGGTTATAATTGAAGGGATGATGTTTGGGATCCCTGTTGTTGCAAATGGAATAGCAACCATACCCTCAATAATTGATGATGAAAAAACAGGATTCGTTCTAAAGGAAAATAAACCCGAAGAAATAGCGGAGGCTGTTTTAAAGTTAAAGAATTTCAACAAAAGGAAAAAAATGGGTCTTACGGGAAGAAAAAAATTCATAAAGGAATTTGAATTAAAAAAATTCTCTAAAAGGTTTATAAAAATATTTGAAACTATTTAATCCAAAGTTTATACCATTCATAGAACAAATAAAGTCTTATTTTATAGTTATTTTCAACAAGAGAGTTTCTATCCAGTATCCTTTTTTTATAAAAATTGATCCAATCTCCAGACAACACCTTATTTTTTTCCAATTCAGATATGATTTTGTTGAGTGTATCTCCGTACTCTTTTCGAGAAATCCAATCATTTATTGGAGGAGTAAATCCTTTCTTTTTTTGTGAGATAATCTTTTTGGGCAAGAAATTCTTTATAATTTTCTTAAAAAGAATTTTATCTCTAAATAATGAAACCCTATATTTTGTTGGAATTTTCATAGAGTATTCTATAATTTTGTAATCTAAAAAAGGACATCTAATCTCTAATCCATTGGCCATAGAAGCTCGGTCTACCTTAGTTAAGAAATTATCCGGAAGAGTATAAAATTCAATGTCCATCAGCCTAACTGCCTCTACAAGGTTGCCTTTTGTTCTTTTAAGACACGATGCTAATTTTTCTTGAAGCAGATTCTTAGTAACGAATGGTTTATAGAAATCACTTCTTGCTTCAGAATAGAACAAATCCTTTTTATTCAAACTTAATTTGATTCCTTCTTTGAGAGAATAAGGCAGGGGGAGATGTAAAACAATTTTTCTTAAAAATCTTGGGATTTTCATTAATTTCTCAAGTTGTTTTGCTTTTTTGTACCTTGGATAACCTCCAAAAATTTCATCCCCTCCATCTCCGCTAAGAGATACTGTGATTTTTTGACGAGCAAACCTTGAAAGAAATATAGTTGGAAACATGGAAGGATCCGAAAAAGGCTCATCATAGTAATAAAATATTTTCTTTAAACCTTTTTTGAAATCAGATTCGTGATAATATTTATGGTGGTGTTTTGTCTTGAATTTTTTAACTATTTGGTTTATGTTTTGGGTTTCATCATATTTGCCTTCAAATCCAATTGAATAAGTATTTATGTTTGGGTTTAGTTTCTTTGCAAAGTTAACTATTGTCGAGCTATCGAGACCTCCAGAAAGGAAAGCGCCTAAAGGGACATCAGAAATCATTCTCCTCTTAACCGAGTCCCTCAGAAGATTCTTTATTTCTTCGATATTCTTATCTTTATTTCTCTTTGGTGAATATTCGGGCCAGTGATAATAATATTCTTTTGTAAGTTTTTTCTTGTTCAAATCAAATATCACTGATTGTCTTTGCTCTAGCTTAAATATATTCTCATAAATTGAATAAGGAGCAGGGATGAATCCTAGAGAGAAATAAAGATCCAATGACTCTGGATTTATTTTTTTCTTTACTTTATGTTCCAATATACCCTTTATTTCTGATGAAAAAATAAATTTCTTCTTATCAAAGTAATAGTAAATTGGCTTTTTTCCAATTCGGTCTCTGGATAAGAACAAGATTTCTTTTTGAGGATCATAGATACAAAAAGCCCACATACCGTTGAACTTCTTTACACATTCCTTTCCCCATTCCAAATAACTTGCAGTTATAATCTCCGTATCCGAATTTGATTTAAACCTATGTCCTTTTTTCAAGAGATCTTCTTTTATTTCCATAAAATTATAGATTTCCCCATTAAATACAATAACTACCTTCTTCCCTTTGTGGGTATAAGTCATTGGCTGAGATCCTTTTTTAGATAAGTCAATAATAGAAAGTCTTAGATGCCCGAGTGAAACTTTGCCCCTTGTATCAAAGAATTCTCCTGATCCGTCAGGGCCCCTATGACTCAGAGACCCATTCATAGATCTTAGAGTTTTTTTGTCTAAAAAATTAAATCCGTTTATTCCACACATACTTTCTTCAGTAAAAAAGGGTTTTTATTGATTTACCTCTTTTGAAAATAAACCTTCTCCAAGACCTGAAAAAAAACTCTTTATGTTTTTAACAACTTCTTTCCTCGAGACGATAATCTTAATAATGTTCTTTGGAACCCTATATAAAAATAAATATATTAGGAAAATAGGATATTTCCATCCGGCATATTTTTTTTCAAACCAGATTATATTTCGGTTCATAAATTTCATTTTGAAACCTGATATTTTAGAAGAGGTTTTTGCCCCTTTGTGCCAGATCTTTGAATGGCCGGACAAGTAAAATTGATAGCCTGATTTTCTCAACCTATACGCCCACTCAACTTCCTCATTATATGCAAAATATTCCTCGTTAAACCCGTTTGTTTCTTTGAATAATGACTTCTTTATTAACCAACAACACCCTGAAGCATAATCTACCTTGGTTGTTTTATCTCTCACAGGGTTGATTGCTCTCCCCCCTCCAATAAAAAGATTGAATTTTCCTGGAAAATCGTTTCTACTCAATTCTTTCTTAGAATAGTAGTTGTAAATTAAAGGAGAAATTAGATCTTTTTCTTCATGAACAAGTTTTGTTAAAAAATCTCTCTTAACAATTGTATCATTATTTAACAAAAGAAAATAATCAGAGTCAAATAGGTCCTTTTTCATAGCCTGATTGTTTGCTTTAGCAAATCCTAAGTTTGTTTTGTTTGACATGAATTTTATTTTCTTGTTCTTTCCATATTTCTTCTTCAACTTATCAAAAGAATTGTCTGTAGATCCATTATCTAAAAGCGTTATGCCCCATTTCTTATATTCTATATTTTTAATCGAATCCAAACATTCTACTGTATCCAAATAATTGTTTAAATTTAGCAATACAATATTTACAAATGGTTTGGATTTCATCTTAATTTTCCTTCTAGGATAAACTGTTGTGAAAATAATTTTGGGTTTATTGAACATAGAACCTTCCTTATTCTCTTTAATAAGGGGTAAAACCTAAAAAATATAAAACTAAAACCTGGAGTAAAGTCTACTATTTTTGCAGAGTAGCCTGCATTTCTTAGGAGAAGAAGAGAAGTTTTTCTTGTATAAAATTTAAAATGACTTTTGTCTAGTATCCCTTCATCTTCATAGTCCCATTTTCCAAATAAAAGTTTAAATCTAATTTTTATGTTTGCAACATTTGGAAGAGATATGATGATTTTTCCTTTTGGGGTAAGCATATCCCTATATAATTTAAGTGTAACTTCTGGGTATCGTATATGCTCGAGAACATCTTCAAAGATTATTACATCAAATTTCTCCTTAAATGGTAAAGAATAATCTTCCAAATCTACTTTCTTTGCTAAATCAAGATTCTCTTTAGCCTTCTTCAGAGCAGGCTCATAAATCTCTATACCGTAAACAGTACATTCTTTTTTATCTTTAAGGGCTTTTCCTAAAAGACCAAAATTACATCCAACTTCCAAAACCTTAGAATTTCTTGGAACTCTTCTAAAAATTTCTTTTTTGAAAGTATGGAGTGAATAATCTCCCCTAAGCTTTTCGACCATTGATTAACCAATTCCATACACTTTTTAAAAATATTCCTTATTTCCCAAAGAATCTAAAATATTTCTTCTGATATTCTTCCAAAATATTGATTTTTCTGGATTCTAAAGGGAATTTTAGCTCTCTCCTCTTTAATGTTTTTTCATTTTTTTGATAATTGACTGTATGGGTTCCTTCAATAAAACCGAGATTGGTTATCAAATTAACCTTTGGAACAATGCTTAGTCCTTTTTTTATTCTACATAAGAAATCCCATTGGTAGTCCCACGTATTTATCTTATTTCTATAAGTTAATTCATACAACCTCCAAGATTTTATTTTGTTAAATAGTCCATAATTTTTCATCAGACCAAGAATTTTTATTTTCCAAATTGGCCATTTTCTCATTTCAACATCATAATCTTTCCAAGCTCTTCTCCATGTAGCCCATCCCCAAACGTTGGTGCATCTTGAGAGGAAATAACTCTCTGGAATTTTTGAGACTTCTTCAATATTGGTCCCTGAAACATGCATTATTTTCTCGTTATCCCTGTATTTTTCAAGCATTTCTTGACAAAATCTAAAGAAACTTTGGTTAGGCAAACAATCATCCTCTAATATAATCCCTCTTTCAACATTTTTGAAGAACCAATCAATCGCGGAAGATACTGCATATTTGCAACCAAGGTTTTTTTCCCGAAAAAGAGTTTTGACCTGACATTTCCATTTAATGTTTTTTATAATATATTCTCTAACAGAATCTGTCTTAGATTTTTCTTCTTGATTCCGAGGCCCATCTGCAGCTATGAATATTTTTTTTGGCTTAGCTTTCTTAATTTCTTCAAAAACTTTTTTTGTAGAATTTAATCGATTAAATACTAAAAATAAAACAGGAGTATTCAAATCAAATTTCTTGGATTTATTATTATTCATTTTATTTGTTCGGAACCCATATCTTGGCACCATCTTCAGTAAAATTGAAGTTCATGATTTCTCCACCTTCCTGAGATAATCCTCTCTCTAATTTGTTCCTTTTTTCTGGAGGATGGAAAAATAACAAGTAGCCTCCCCCACCAGAACCTAAAAGCTTACCTCCATATGATCCATTAGTCATTCCCACTTCATAAAGGTTTTCAATAACTTTGCTGGTTACTTTCGAAGAAGTCTTCTTTTTATCTGTCCAGATTTTATGGGTTATCTCGCCTATCCTTTGAAAATCGGGGGTCGGAGATAGAAGATAATTCTTTATTTCTCGTGCATTAAGTTTCATTCTTTTTAGCCTTTCAATTGCACTCTGGTTCTCTTTTTTAAATTTGTCTTCCAATAACTTCTGTTGATGGATTGATTCATGTTCTTTGCCAGTGTAGCATAAAGTTAAATGATCTTTCAATTCATTCAAAGTATCTTCTTTTATTCTAAGGGATGTCATTATTTTTCTATTTCCATTTTCAAATTCCATCCAATTAAATCCTCCAAATACTGCAGCGTATTGATCTTGCTTGCCTCCTCTTATTCCCAATTCTTCAACTTCTGCTCTATAAGCAAATTCTGCAACTTCCTCATCACTCAAATTACTCCCTTTTAGCTTGCCCAAAATTTTAGTTAAAAGAACTGCAAATGATGCAGATGAACCAAGACCTCTTCCTGGAGGTACGTCATTATTCAAATGGAGATCAACACCACACCCCGGGTTTACAAGATTATATACTGATTTTACTAGATCAAATTTACTTCTATCATATTTTAAATTCCCGGCATCCAAAATCACTTCCTCCTCTAAAATATCCGAATTAATTACGATTTTGGAATCCCCTCTTTTTTTTGCAGTAATGTTGCAATACTTATCAATAGTTGTGCTTATTACAGCCCCTCCGTATTTCTCAAAAAAATAGGGCATATCTGTACCGCCTCCTGCAAAACTTATTCTCAAAGGAGTTTTACCTCTAATGGTTGGATATTCTTCTCCTTTTACCTCTTCGGTTCTAAATCGAATATCGTATATTTTTCCTTGTTCGTCCAGTATTGGAAGATTCTTGACCCCTTCTTTTAAGAAACCTCTTATTTTATCCTCACTGTCTTTTATTGTAGCAATCCTTTCTGGTTTTTCTATCATGGCTTCATCAACTCCTGCTTCAAATTCTCCCCCTCTTATTAGGTATCTTTTAATAATTCCATCTGTTAGCAAACCTTGAAATTCTTTCTCTTCATTAACCATAAACAATATGTCTGAACCATTTTCATACATCTTTTTTATAGCATCTCTTAAAATAATGTCTTTTGAAGATTGCAATTTCTCAATAAAATCTTTTTTAAATTGAAGATAGGTCTCGGGTCTTCCGATATCGACAAAATAACCTTTGTTGACAAATCCAGAAATAGCACCCTTCTTTACCAGTTCAGGAAACACTCTTTCTTCCAAAGAAATCTTTTTAGATCCAGGAATGTAGTCAAATATCTCTTGATCAAATAAATAGATTCCTGAATTGGACAGTCCTTTGCCAACTGATTTTTTTTCGGAATATCTCTTTATTGTATCCCCTTCTAATTCAACATTTCCATAGTGGGAATTATCCTTTTCCATTTTTTGCAAGACCATGCTTGCAACAGAATTATTTTTTTCATGGAATCTCATAAATTTGCCCAGATCCAAATCAGTATACGAGTCCCCATTCAAAACTAAAAATGGCCCGTCAATGAATTTCTGCGCGAGTTTTATTGCTCCCCCTGTTCCAAGAGGAGAATCCTCTTCAGAATAAGTTATGCTTACATCTTGCCTCATACCGTTGCCAAAATAAGATTTTATGACATCTGATTTATAATGAACTCCCAAGATAAATTCGTTAATTCCTTGTCTTTTCAAATAACGTATCTGATGCTCCAAAAAAGGTTTTCCCGCAATAGAGGCCATTGGTTTTGGAACATCTTTAACAACCCCTTGAAGTCGGGTACCAAATCCTCCTGCAAGTATCAATGCTTTCATCTTTTGCCTGCAATCAATACTTTATTCAAAAAGATGATAAACCTCATTTTCCAATAATAAGAAAATTGTTTATAAATATTTATAGGGTAAAAGACATTTTTTCCAAAAGGATTGTTATAAATTTAATCTAAAACTTAGTTAAACAATTGAATTTATCAAAGCATCCTTTATTTAGTGTATTTTAGGATATAATTAATTTTAAAAAGAATAGCCTGTACCAAAGAATATGGAAGGAAAGAGAAAAACCCTCGGAGATCTTGTAAAGATGAAAAAAAAAGGGGAAAAAGTCACATGGATAACTTCTTATGATTTTCAAACAGCAAGAATAGCTGAAGAGTCTGGAGTGGATATGATCCTTGTTGGAGATTCTGCAGGAAATAATCTTCTAGGTTATGAAAATACTATTCCAGTAACAATGGATGAGATGATCATGTTAACAAAAGCAGTCCGTAGAGGAGCTCCAAATACTTTTATTGTGGGGGATATGCCTTTAGGTTCTTACCAAATTTCTAATGAAAATGCAACTTTCAATGCATTAAGATTTATGAAAGAAGCAGGTGTTGATGCAGTTAAGCTTGAAGGGGGAGAAAGAGTAACTCAAAGAGTAAAGGCCTTGAAAGATGCTGGGATAGCGACAATAGGGCATATAGGATATACACCCCAATCAACAGATCTAATGGGGGTTGTACAATCAAAAAGTTTAGACGGATTCAAAACCCTCTATAATGATTCAAAAGCATTACAGGACGCGGGAGCTTGCGCAATACTTTTGGAAGCTGTTCCAAATGAACCTGCAGGATATATCGCAAAATCTTTGAACATTCCTGTTTACGGAATCGGGGCTGGAAAAAACGTAGACGGTATCTTGGCAATAGTTAACGATGTGGTTGGTTTAGGCGGAATAAAAGCTAAGTTTGTAAAACAATTCTCAGATGTTGGAAGTGAAATGAAGAAAGGTTTGTCTAGTTATGTAAACGAAATAAGATCTGGAAGTTTTCCCGAAGAAAACCTTTTCTACAAAATATCCGAAGACAATTTGAATGAAATAAAGAACTATATTCAATCTTTAGATTCTAAAAAATAAATTTTTTTATTTAAATTTTTTAAAATATTCGTGGATTTTTTCTGAAGCATAATCTAAATCACTCTTTTCTAAGAATTGATGGATTCCAAAATGCAACCCATTATCTCCAACATACTCTGCTTCAGGAAATTCACCTTTCTTGTATCCAAGATATTCAAAAGCTTTATGCTGTGTTGGCATACTCCCGAAGTTTCTTTTACATTCTATATCATTTTTTTCTAAGAATGCATACAATCCTTTGAAATCGTGATCCGGATTTTTAAGAGTTATACTAAAAGCGTGAGGAGAGACAACCTCATGAGGTTCCTCCTTAACAAAATAAGCAAAATCCTGAAGGTCTTTTGTTGAATCCAGTAAATAATTCAAATTGCCTTTTCTTTTATCAAAAATCTTCCAAAAATTTTGTATTTCGGGGATGCCTATGGAAGCTGTCAAGGCATTCATCCTAAAATTCATACCAAATCTTGGATGATCAAAATAAATTGTTCTAGGTTTTCTTCCGTGGTGTTTTACTGAATCGGCTAAATCGCTTATCTCTTCAGAGTTTGTTGAAAGCATGCCTCCATCACCACAAGAAACAATGTGTGCAACATAAAAACTAAATGCAGATGCATCCCCAAAGCTACCTAAAAACTTCCCCTTATATTCTCCCCCATGAGATTCACAACAATCTTCTAAAACCCTTAGGTTATACTTGTTTGCAATTTGAGTTATTTTGTCCATCTCATTTGGTTTTCCCATTGTATGGACTGCCATTATGGCCTTTGTTTTTGGAGTTATTTTTTCTTCAATCAAATCAGGGTTGATGTTTAATGTTTCTCTTTCTATGTCAACAAATTTAGGTGTAAAACCTGCAGCTCTTACACTATTCCCTACGGCTGCAAATGCAAGAGCAGGAACGATAACCTCATCACCTGGTTTGGCTTCCACTGTATCATAAAGAGTCATTGCAGCAGCCATATCTGCATCTGTTCCAGAACCCATAGCAACATTATATTTATATCCAAAAAGTTTTCCCCAAGAATCCTCCAAGATTTTCACTTTATCTCCTCCAGAAATCATATTATTATTGAGACAGTCTTCAAGATGTTTTCTAGACTCCTTACTGACTCTCAAATCTCCAAAAGAAATTCCCATCCTGAACCTGGGCTATAATTGTTTATAAAATTAATTGTTCTTTTCTGTATGTTTTGTAAATATACTATCAATAAAACAAATCCTTAAAAAGAAAAGGAAATACATCTCTTTATGGGTTTTTATGAGGGAAAAAACGTTCTTGTCGCAGGGGGAACCGGACTTATTGGAAAGCCTCTAGTAAATAGACTTCTTGAGGAAGGTGCAAATGTAAGAGTTGTTTCAATGGATGATCCTTCAAGGGCAAATCCCAATTCAGAATATTTGAAACTTGATCTAACCAATTATCACAACTGTGAAATTGCTTGCGAAGGACAGGATTATGTTTTTAATCTTCTTGGAATAAAAGGTTCTCCAAAAATGACCTTGGAAAAACCAGCTAATTTTCTTGTTCCTGTTCTCCAATTTAATACAAATTTGATGGAAGCTGCTAGAAAAGAGGGGACAGAAAGATTCTTGTTTACAAGCACAATAGGTGTTTATCAACCTGCCGAAATTTTGAGAGAGGATGACGTTTTCAAAACGCTTCCTTCCGAGAATGATTTGTTTGGGGGTTATGCAAAGAGATCTGGTGAATTACAAGCAAGGGCATATAAAATTCAACATGGGTGGGATAAAACAGCAATAGTAAGACCTGCAAATGTCTACGGGCCTTTTGATAACTTTGATGTGAATAACGCAATGGTAATACCTTCATTGATAAAAAGGGCTGTTGATGGAGAAAATCCCCTTAAAGTAGGAGGAGATGGAAGTCCAATAAGAGATTTCATTTATTCAGAGGATGTTGCTGAAGGAATGCTTGTGGCTTTAGAAAAGGCTCCAGGCCCAGACTACCCTTTAAATCTTGGATCAGGGGAAAGAAAGAGCATAAAAGAATTAGCAAATATAATTGTAAATAACATTGAAGGAAAACCCTCCATAAAATGGGATCCTTCTATGCCAAGAGGAGATAAAATAAGGTTAATGGATGTATCAAGAGCAAAGTCTCTTGGATGGAATCCAAAAGTATCTCTAGAAGAGGGAGTTCGGAGAACAATGGATTGGTATAAAGAAAATAAAGATATTGTAAATAAAAGATATAATATCTTTGAATGATAAAATATAAAAAGTAAAAAGTAAAGGAAGATATATAATGAAAAAGAAAGTGTTAATAACTGGAGCAACAGGATTCTTAGGAAGTAACATATATGAAAGACTAAAAGATAAATATGATGTTACAGGAGTTGGATTTAGAAATAAATCAGATGTATATGCCGATTTAACTAGAAAAGAAGACGTTGAAAGGGTAGTAAAAGGTCAAGACGTTATAATTCAAATGGCTGCTACGAGTACAGGGGTTAAAGATATAATAGAGAGGCCTTATATTCATGTAACCGATAATGCAGTAATGAATTCTCTTTTGTTAAGAAGTGCTTTTGAAAATAATGTTAAACAGTTTATATTTCCAAGCTGTACAAATGTTTACCCTTCAAGCGATAAACCCCATAAGGAAACAGATCCCACTTCTCCAAATGTAAAATATTCAGGTGGAGGAGGTACAAAGATTTATCTTGAAAATATGTGCAATTTTTATTCTGGATTGGGAAGAACAAAACATACTGTGATGAGACACTCCAATATTTACGGACCTAACGATAATTTTGATTTGGCTACTTCTCATGTTTTTGCAGCAAAAATTAATGAAGTTACTAATACTCCAGACGGAGAAAGCATTGTAATTTGGGGAGATGGAAAAGAAAAAAGAGATTTCTTGTATGTTTCTGATTTTGTAGATTTTGTGGAAATTGCTCTTGAAAAAGAACTTGATGGGGTTTATAATGTTGGATCTGGAGAGCAAGTACCAGTTAATGACTTAACAAAGAAGATCATTAATGCCTCCGGAAAGAATTTGAAAATTGAGCATGATACAACAAAACCTACGATTAAGATGAATCTATCCTTAGATTGTACCAAAGCAAATGAAATTGGGTGGTCTCAAAAAGTCCCGCTTGAAGAAGGTATTGTAAAAACTTTGGATTGGTATTCAAAAAATTCTTCGAATTAAAAAAATGAAAAAAGAATCTGTTCTGATAACTGGTTCTAGCAAAGGTCTTGGAAAGGAATTAGCTTTAACTTTTGCAAGAGAAGGTTACAATTTAATAATCCATGGAAGGGATAAAACTAGCTTAAATGATTCTCAGAGAGAAATACTAAAATACGGGTCAAAGGTGGAAGTGGTTTATGGAGATTTAAGATCCGAGAAGACTATTAAGGACTTGGCAAACATTGCAGAGAAAAAAGACTTGTCAATTTTAGTAAATAATGCAGGGGTTTTTTGTCCTGGTTTACCCTTAGATAAAATATCCAGAGAAACAGTAGACGAATTACTCGAAACAAATCTATATGCTCCAATAAAATTATCTAAGGAAATTTATCCTCTTTTTTTAAAGAAGAACTCTGGAACAATCATAAATATTAACTCAATAATGGGCCTTGAAAGCAAAAAGTTTCGTAGCGTGGCTTCAGCATGCAAATACGGGCTTAAGGGTTTCACAGATAGCTTAAATTTGGAAGCAATTGAAAACGGAATACATGTGATGGGAGTTTATCCAACTAGAATAAGAACTCGACCTGGTAGAGAAAACTCCATGGATCCAAAATATGTTTCAGAAGAAATATTTGCTGCATACAAAGAAAAAAAATCTGAACTCATTTTAGATGGAAGAAAACATTCTAAACAAAGACATAAATCTATTTAAATTAAATAAAAATTGGGGTTATATGGAAAATTACCTCATTTTGATGACTGGTTTCCCCGGTACAGGTAAAACTAGTGCTTCTGCTAAATTGGCTAAAGGCCTCCAAAATTATGAATATATTTCTCAAAACGAAGTAAGACGTAATTTAGGACTAAAAAAAATGCCAAAGAAACAAGAAGAAACTTTAAGGCTTATTGATCGGACTGCAATGGATTATTTAACCAAAGGGAAAGGGGTAATAATCGATAGCGTAAATAGACATACCTTTAGAAGACAACAGATTTATGGTGTAGCTTCGGGTGCAGGAAAGAATGTAATTGTTGTAGAATGTGTTTGTTCTGAGGCTGAAGCAAAGAAAAGAATGAAATCTAGGCCCCCTTCAGATGGACTTATCTCAGATCCTTCAGACGTATCTGTTTGGGATAAAACAGCAAAGTACTGGGAAGATATAGACCTTGACTTCAAATATCCAGGGGTTGATTTTGTTTCCTATTTAGTTCTCAATACCGAAGAAAATTATTTAGATAAAAAAATAGTTCGTAAAGGTTCAAAGAAATTTATAAACGAATTAGAGAAAATATTAATTTAATTATTTCTTTTTCCAAGGTTTTATAATCATATTTTCTCTGAATTCTTCTTCAGGCAACTGAGGGTGCATTTCTTCGATTGGGACTGATCCAAAAACTGTTGGTTCGTAAGTATGCCAGTCTGGACAACTTACATCACACACAACAGGACCTTTTGAATTCAAAACATCTCCAATTTTCTCTCTCATGCTATCAATATCATTTCCTTTTATAGATTCGGTTTTAATTCCGTAAGCATCACATATGGCCATAAAATTAGGAGGAACATAGCCTTTTGGACCACATGCTTCAGCCCTACCCTCAAACTTCTTTTCTTGGAATGCTTTAGTGATACCATAAATTCCATTGTTAATTATGAATGTCTTGAAATTTAGATCATAATTCTTTAAAGTTTGTAGTTCTTGGATATTCATATTGAAACCTCCATCTCCAATCGTGCAAACTACATTTTGGCCTTCATTTGCAGCAAGGTAGGCCCCCATGGCTCCTGAAAATGAAAATCCCATAGGGGAGTTTCCATTATTTGTAATGAATCTTTGCCCTTTCTTTGTTTCAAAAGCGTGACTAGCAACAACAATATTTCCCCCACAGTCTCCCACAAGGATATCTCCAGATTTCATTTCTTGAGAAAGTGTTCTAAAAAAAGCATAGGGGTTTGCATTCTCATTAGCCTCAAAAAATTCTTTCTTTACAGGGTCATACTTGTTTCTCCAACCCATAACTTTACTTGTCCATGAAGAGAAATCTTTCTTAGGAACACCTTCCAACTTTTTATCTAAACTTTCTATAAAAGTTTTCGCGTCACAAAAAATGTTCTCGTCAAAGGGAACTTCTTGGAATATTTGTTGTAAGTTAGCTTTATCAATATCTACTACATATTTCTTTGCATCTCTTAAGAAAGCCTTTGTCTGGCTTCCATAAAGTCTTCCAGAAATTCTGCTTCCCAAAGCCAAAACTAAATCGGAGTTCTGCAAACCAAAGTTTCTTCCTTTTCCGCCATAAGTTCCAACCCTTCCTCCATAGTAATTGTAATCAGAAGTAACAATATCTAATGAATTCCATGTGGGGAACATCGGAATTTTTAATTTCTCTCCCAAACTCAGAAGTTTTTCTATTCCTCCTGAAGGTCTTACTCCTCCTCCAACAAGAATAACTGGTCTTTCAGCACGGGACAAGTCTTCAAGATAGTGGTCTATCTGGTTATTAACCTGTTCCATATTAAAATTGGTTTTATAAGTTTCTGAATTAAACCCAAATAGTTTTGACGGATCTACTTCCGCTTTTTGAATATCTATCGGAAGATCAAGAAGAATTGGGCCTGGTCTTCCTTCTTGGGAAATATACCATGCTTTTTCAAGTTCATGTTTTATTGTGCTTGGGTCTGTAATCATTTTAGAATATTTTGTTATGGGAGCAACAATTTCTGCAATAGGGGTTTCTTGGAATCCTCTCTGTCTTATACTTTCATCAGGCCTTAAAAATCTGGAGTTTACCTGACCTGTTATAAAAATTGCCGGAACAGAATCATAATAACAATTTGCAATTGGAGTCACAAAATTCTGGCCTCCAGGGCCACTTGTGGCTATCGCAACACCTGGCTTACCGCTGATCTTAGAATAACATTCTGTAGCAAACCCTGCAGCTTGTTCGTGCATTATAGCAACATATCTTGTTTTATCTGTTCTCGTAAAAGCATCAATCAAATCACCATTCGCAGCACCATAGACCTCAAATATATCCTTCACTCCCTTATCTCCAAAATAATCAATAACATAATCTGCTAACTTCATTAATATTTGATGGGTGATTCCTTTAAAAGAATTTATGTCCTAGGTTACCCTAAATTGCCTTATAGAAGAAGATTTTCTATATCATAAATTTCTTTAACAGAATAATTCGCTTCAAGAAAGTGATTTCCTACACAAATTGTTTTGAAACCTAGCTTTTTAGAAGGGATTATGTCTGCATTAAGGCTATCTCCGACATATATGTGGTTTTCAGGGGAATGTTTGGACCTACTTAGGAAATATTTGAACAAAGAACCATCAGATTTTTTTATTCCAGGTAATGTGTCTCCATAAAATTTTAGGTTAAATAAAGACTTGTCAACACCTAATCGATCTAATTTTTTAGTCGCAATATCCTCCGAATTATTAGTTATTAAAAAAAGATCATATTTATGTCCCAATCTTGAAATCATTTCCTGAAGCCTTTCGTCTTTCTGGAGAGGGTTTATTGTTTTATCACTTGAAATGCATCCGTACAAGATTTCTTGAGCATTTTTATAGCCAACCTCTTCTAACACACTTGTTCGGCTCCCTAATTCAGAATATCTTCTTTCAGAAAATTCTTTTGCTGATTCAAGATTATTGAAAGAAGGTTTTATTTCAAGAATCTTCCTCGCAATTTCATCTTGAATAATTAAGTCTATTTCACTATTTTTTGCGTACATTGTTTGATCGATGTCAAACCCTACAGAAAGTATTCCATAAAAAATATTGTTCATTTTAATTTTCTCTTTGGAGGTCCAAAAATCTTGGTATAAAATTGAATTAATTCTTTCTCTTTATCTCTAAATATCTTTGGAATCTTGTTATCTTTGAACCAAGGTTCTCTTAGGAATGATTCATATCTTTTATCATCACTATCCAACTCAATAATTTTCTTTATCATATTTTCATAACTTCCATAATTATCATAATTAATGAAAGATTTTTTATTGAAATATTCTCCAATGTTTGGAGCACCTCTGAATATAGGTATTGCTCCAGAAAGCATAGTCCTAGGCAATTTCTCACAAATATACTCTTTTGTAAAACTATTCTCAAAACAAATCACGAATTTATAGTCTTTATATATCTCCGGGTGGGTTCCACTCCAGTGGCCATTAAAAATACTATCTCCCATATTATTCATGACCCTTCCATAAGAATCAATTTTCTTGTATTTGGACAATTTCTTAAAAAATTTAACCCTTTCCCTAGAGGAATTGCTAGATACAATAAACGCACAAAATTTCTTCCTTTTACTTGATTCCTGTTTTTTCTTTTTTGTGAAATCTTTCAAATTATAATAAAAAACATGCAAGAAACAGGGAATTATCAAGATGTTTTCCCCTTTTATATCATTTTGAACAATTGCGTATGCATTTTTTATTTTTCCTTCTGAAATTTTTCTCACAAACTTCAAATGTTTTGGTAGAAAATATTTCAATGGAATGCTTGAGATACTTGAAGGAATAATACTATCTAGTTTATCTATAATTTTCCACTTTTTATCCCCCAATCCTACCTTATAAAGAAAGGATTCTATTAAATTAAAAATATCTCTTTTTTTATATAGATCTTCTGAAGAAAAGAGCACTATTTTTTTATTCTTTTCATTTAAAAAATTATAATTACTTCCTCTTGTACACTGTTCAAATATAACATCCGCCTCTTTCACATTATCTACAATTTTTACATTAAAATTATCTAACAAAACTTTAATTGACCAATATTTCTCATAATACTCTTCATCATTTTCATATTCCCCAGAAAAATGATTTAATTTTACTTTTACTTCTTTACTCATTCTTAAATTCCCCTCTCCAATAGTCTAGGGTGTCTTCTAAAGTCTTCTCAAGAGGAATTGGGCTATCCCATCCGGTTTCTTTTTTGAACTTAGATGTGTCGGGTATTTGATATGTTACATCAGTTTTTCTTAGAAGATTCGGATCCACTTCAACTTCTATTTTATCTTTCATTGGAGAGTAGCTTAAAAGGATATCCAACATCTCTCCAATCTTCATTGTTCTATTTCCTCCTATGTTATAGACTTCTCCAGGCTTACAATGCTTAGTTAAGAGATAGTATGCATGCACAGTATCTCTAACATCTGCAAAAGTCCTAACAGATTCTAGATTACCTACTTTTAATTTTGGTTTTTGTAATCCTTTCTCAATTTTTGCAATTTGTTTGGCAAAAGCTGAAACTACAAAAACATCCCCTCTTCTTGGCCCTGTATGAGTAAACATTCTTGTACGTATCGTCTTCAGATCATATTCTTCAAAATACCACCTAGCAAGCATATCTGCTCCTAGCTTTCCTATCGCATAAGGAGAGGCCGGTCGATATTGGTTTGTTTCTTTTATTGGAACTTCGTCCGGATTCACCTGCCCATAAACTTCACTACTACTACAAACATGAATAACAGGGTTGTACCCATCTCTTTTCTTCATTTCCTTCACGGTTTCAAGAATATGAGCAGTTCCATGGGCGTTAATTTCCATTGTGGCTACAGGCTCATCTTTTGAATCAACAACATAGCTTTGTGCAGCAAGATGATAGATCACATCAGGTCTTACACTTTCAATAGCATTTCTAACAGAATGGGCGTCAATTAATTCCATATTCACCCAATTTATTTTGTCCTCAAATCCTCTACAATTATCCATCCTACTTCGCCAACGACGTGTTCCATAAACTTCTTCCCCTTTGTCCAAAAGAAATTCTGCCAAATGAGAACCCACCATCCCTGTAGTGCCTGTTATAAGATTTCTTACCATACCTTCCTAAAACTTTGTTTTTCTTTTTAAAGATTATTATGATATATTTTATCTTCAACCAATTCGCAAATAATATGGTACGCCAATTGATGTGCTTCCTGAATTCTTGGAGTGTTTTTAGAATCAATATTTATATTAAAATCACTTAATTTCTTTACTATGCCTCCATCTTTACCAGTCATAGAAAAATTATAAGTGCCTATTTCTCTTCCTTTTTCAAGACCTTTAATAACGTTTTCCGAGTTTCCTGAGGTTGAAATTCCCCATAAAATATCTCCTTCCCTAGCAAATGCTTCAATTTGCCTCTCGAATACCTTTGAATAATCATAATCATTAGATAATGATGTTATTACGGATGTATCTGTGGTTAAAGCCATTGCTGCTAAAGCTTTACGTTCTTTCTTAAACCTTCCAACTAACTCTCCTGCAATGTGTTGTGCATCTGCCGCACTACCTCCATTCCCAAAAACAAGTATTTTTTGACCTTTATTTAAAGACTCATAAATTTTGTTTGAAATATCAACAAGATCTTTTGGGCGACTATAAAAAGATTTTTTTGCATTTATACTCTCCCCAATCGAAAAATAAACTTTACTTTCTTGATCTTCCATCCAATAACCTCCTACAAAATGTAATAAAATTATTCCTCATTCATCTAGAATTTTTTTCTATTTTATAAATATTCTCGTGATTTTATCCAATATAATTGTTCTTATTTTCTCTATAAAATTCAATTGTTCTTTTCAGACCCTCTTCTAAACTATACTTAGGCTTCCAACCCAATTCTCTTTCTATCTTTGAGATATCTGCGACAAAATTTCCAGTCTCTCTTTCTTTTGCATCTTTTGGCCATTCAACAAAATTTATTTTTGAATAATTATTTTCTGAAAGTGCAACTATTTTCTCAGCCATATCTTTGAATAAAGTCTTCTGGCCTGACCCTAAATTGTAAGTGTTTCCTGGAGAATTTTTATGGACTCCTGCGATTGCCATAGCATCTGTTAAATCTTCTATAAAAATATAATCTCTTGCCTGAGACCCTTCTCCATAAATGGGTAAATCTTTTCCATCCAAGGCCCTACCAATAAACCAATTGACAATACAATAACCAGGATTATTAATTGATGCACGAGGACCGAAAGGATTAGCAATTCTAAATGTTACCGTTTCTAAACCCTCTTTGTTAAGTTTTTGGTACATTTCTTCCCCCACGACTTTGTTTCTGGCATAATTAGTTAAGGGGTTCATGGGGTGGCTTTCAGAAATTATCTCTGCCCCATTTGTCTTACCATATTGTAACCTTGAACCTGGAAATATTATTCTTGCTTCTTTATTTTTGTTTTTGCATGCATTTAATACTTCCATGTGCCCTCTAACATTTATGTCCCAGTCTAAAAAAGGATTTTCCTCTCCTACTTTTTCACCTACCTGTGCAGCCAAATTAAAGATTATATCTTGTCCAGCAATATTCCTTTCAACAGCATTTCTATCCCTTATATCCGAATAATCTATATTTATTTTATCCAACACTGGATCAAGATTAAACAAATTAAACCCATAAGGCTTTAATTTCGAATCCATTACCGAAACTTCTGCGCCTAATTCTACTAATTTTATTGCAAGGTTGCTTCCAATAAAGCCGCCACCGCCTGTAATCAATACTTTTTTATTCAAATATTCATTTGTTAAATCCATAAGAACCTCAAAAAATGACATTTAATAAACATTATTATTCTTAAATAATTGTAAGAGAAGTATATTTTGATT
This sequence comes from Candidatus Pacearchaeota archaeon, assembly GCA_050303855.1. Taxonomy (GTDB): domain Archaea; phylum Nanobdellota; class Nanobdellia; order Pacearchaeales; family GW2011-AR1; genus MWBV01. Next base: position 151,630 of record JBNLCO010000010.1, on the reverse strand, counting down.
TCTTCAGGAGATCTCGATAAAGATTTGATAACTTCTTTCCGTATATGTCCCAAGTAAATTCTTCGATTCTTTTTCTAGCATTTTTGCCCATTTGAATACGTTTTTTAGGGTTGTCATGCATAAATTTTATTTTTTCTTTTAACTTCTCTGTATTTCTTATAGGTATAATAAATCCCTCCTTTCCGTCTCTTGCAACACTTCCTGAATTAAATGTTGTGATTAATGGTAAACCTGAAGCCATAGCCTCATAATTAACTAAAGCAGAACCCTCTTCAATAGAAGGAAATACAAAAACATCCGCATTTGAATAGTATTCCCTCAAATCAGGGTTAAAACCGCAGAATTTTATTGAAGGGTTTTTTAAATATTTCTTAATAATTTGAACAGCTTCAGGATAAACACTTCCTACAACAACTAGTTCAGAATCTTTTAAATTCAATTCTTCCCACGCTTTTAGTAAATAAGGAATTCCTTTTCTCATTTGTATTGATCCCACAAATAACACCCGAAATTTCTTATCTTTCTTTCTTCTAGAAGGAGAAAATTTGTCCACATCAACCCCATAGTTAATCTTTATTAGTTTTTCTTTTGCAAAGCCTTCTTCCAAAAAAGAATTATAAACGAAATCAGACGGGCAAGAAATATAGTCAAATGATTTTATGTATTCCACATCTTTCTTAAATTTTTCAGTTTCTAAAATGAATTTATCGCAATCAAAAGTTTTGTATTCTTCATTAATAAGATTTAAGAAATTTAGGGGGTGGGAATTTGCCGCTTCTAGAATCAATATTGCTCCGTTCTTTTTTGCCTTTTTTATCGCTTCTGGAGATATCCCCATCCAAGTATGGTAGATCTTACACTTTGGCAGATTTTTATAAATTCTTTTGCCAAAAAGATAGTTTACCCATTTGAATGAATCAATCTTTATCTTAAGTTTTTTCTCCAAAAAACGAAAAGGGTAAGAAAGATATTCTAAATATCCATAAGAAATAAGATTTTTTTTATTTATTTTAACTTTAGAATTATATCCTCTACAGAAAATTCTATAAGATATGTCTTTTGATTTATCAATACCTTTTATAGCACTATATGCTGCAGAACCCATTCCAATACTTCCCAATTTGGATGCAACAACGTAAACCGCGTCCACTTCCTTAACCATACTTATTATCAAGGTTATAATTTTATAAACTCTTCTGGTATGCAAAATATATATGAAAGAAATCAAGGTTCATCTGCAATATCCATGGAAATTTCCAGATAGTTCATACTACAAAAACATTCTTGATTTTCCTCCAAAAAATATTAGTTATGTTAACTACAAAAAGAATTCAAAGAAAATGGAAATTATTGGATCTGGAAGGAAATTCGAATCTATGAGGGTTTTCAAAAATAGAATAAGGAAATTATTGAGGCTGATCCACTTGCCTAACTTAACCTTTACTACCTCAAGAAATTTTGATCTAATTCATTGTGCTCACTGTTTAAGCTTAAATAGGAAACCATGGGTGGTAGATACTGAAGTTTATGATCAATTAGCTTCTGCAGGTAGAAATACTGCCACAAAGGGCTTAGGAAAAGCAATAATAAGAAATAGGCTAGAGAGTAAATATTGTAAGAAAATATTGGTTTGGTCAGAAGATTGCAAAAAAACTTTTGAAAAAGCATTCCATAGAAATAGAAAGATCTTAGACAAAATGGCTATTGTGCCTTTCGCAACACCTCCCGTTAATTTTAAGAAAATACCTCACAAAAAAACAAGAGTTTTATTCGTTGCAAGGTGGTTTGATGCAAAAGGGGGCCGTCAAACTTTGGAGGTCTTTGATCGTTTATCAAAAAATCATAAGAATGTTGAATTTATATTTCTCTGTCCGATTCCAAAGGAGTTTAAAGATAAGTATTCTAAAAACAAACAGATAAAAATAATGGACCTTATTCCTCAAGAGAAGTTATTCAAAGAAATTTATCCTTCTTCAGATATATTCTTTTACCCCGGGTTTGGAGATTCTTATGGTTTTGCAGTTCCAGAAGCATTGGCGTACGGATTACCTGTAATAACAACAAATAGTTTTGCAAAATCAGAATTGGTTTCTGAAGGGAAAACAGGTTTTCTAATAGATCTTCCTAAAAATTGGAAAGGGTATGCTGAAATGGATGAAACGTTCATAAGTAATCTTGTTGAGAAAACTTCATTGCTAATAAAGAATAAAAAACTACTTAATAAAATGTCTAAGAATGCTATAAAAGAATCAAAAGAGAAATTTTCCATAGAAAAAAGAAATGAAATTCTAAGAGAAATATATTCTAAAGCGATAAACTAGAAAAGAGGATACTCGAAGTAGATGTGTTTTGTAATCACTTCTCCTGGCCTTTTTATTTCAACCAGATCTTTCCAAGAGTCCTCATCAACCCTTGTTCTCCAAGTGTAAACTTTGTATCCATTTTTAATAAACATATCAAATATTTCTTCCATACCTTCTGTTTCTTTTGAAGCTTCAAGGAGAACCTTTGGTTTACTTATTCTTATTAGCTTCTTCATACCTTCAATAACTTCTTTTTCCACACCCTCTACATCAATCTTTAGGAAAGAAGGGGTAATATCCTTCTCTTTACAATAAGTGTCTAAATCAATACATTCAATTTTTTTGACATTTCCATATTCCTCAATCGTAAAAGTATTCATTGGACTAAATTTCCTAACGCTAAATGGGAGAGTTTTTCTTTCATTGGAAACGCCTTTGCTCTCAATTATTGTTCTATCTTGGTATTTATTTTTCTTAATATTGTTCCTAAGAATATTTCTTGTCTCTTTAGAAGGCTCAAAACATATGACTTTTCCTTCCGATCCAACCTTCTTTGCCATGAGTAAGGTATAGTATCCAAAATGTGTTCCCACATCAATTACCTTGTCTCCGAGGTTTACTTTACTCTCAATTATTTCCGCAACTTGAGTTTCTGGAGCCCTCTCTATGTAATGCAAATTAATTATTTTTGCCGTATGGCCTTTCAAAGGACCCTTTAGTTTGAAGAAAGGGTAGATATAAAGCGTGTTCATCACTCTATTAGCTATTCTTTTGACATAGTTCTCTTTCAAGCTATTCTTAATTTTGCCATCCATTGTTCTCAAAATAATTTATCTAATTCTCCTTCCCAATTAGAAGTCAACTGCAAGAATTCATCATGTGTTTCAGTTCCTTGAGGGTATTCTACTTTCCAAATTTTTAAAGGACCTCTGAAACCACCATAATATACAAAGTCCCCAACCTCTGCACCCTGTTGTTTCAAAGCATTAACAACGTAATCATCTTCAGAATTTGCAAGAGTGATTGTAGGGTATTTATTGAATGGATCATCCATCAAATAAAGGTTTGCAAATAGACTATCGGAGACTTTTTCTGATAAATACATTCCTGCCCCTGTATAATCAATGCCTATTGACCCTAAAGAGTCTTCATTTACTTTAGGAATCAAAACGAATGTTGATTCTATACCTGATTGGAAATCCATAATCCTTCCTTGATAATACACATATCTTATGGGAATTTGATATTGTTTATCTTTATAGTAGAATACTGCTTGGGGTTGTTTTATCTCGGTTCTTCCTTCCGACACATCGGAGGTTTCTAAAAGTAATCCTATAATGTATGCGTTCGCAGTTGCTTGTCCTGATTCTGTAAAGCTTGGTCCAGGGATGAATATATCTTGATAGCTGATATCTCCGTCAACAAAACTACTTCCTTGGTAAACAAATTTGTTTCCTGAAGAAGTTTCAACAGTTTGACTATCTTCTTTTGCTAAAGCAAATGGAGCTGAGTATCTATCATAATCCTTATCACTTCCAATCTTTGAATATGCTCCATATTTTCCAAGATCTGTTGGATCAATTATCAAATAGGAAACATTCCAAGTCTTCATATAGCTCAAGGCAGTAATAGGGTTAGGGGTTGTTAAGATGTATCTCCCTACATTATGGTCTCCTGAATCTCCTGCAGCATGACCTCCATCACTAACGGTCTTTCTATTTGCTAGGGTTTGGACGAGATACCCATAATCCCACCAGTGTACAAAAATATCTCCTTCTCCAGTATTATCTCTTGCCCACTCCATTGCGTATTGCCATTGATAATTTGCTGCTTGACCGATGCCTGACGCCTGATTCTTAAGTATTTGATACGTACCTGGAGACTGAGTTAAAGGGTTTCCAAATAAAGAAACGAATGCAAGTATAACTCCTATTATGAAAATTAACCAAAGAATCATTTTCATCGTATCTTCTCTAGGTTTTCTCAATCTCTTTCCCAACCCAACAAGCAAATAGCTTGCAGCGAAACATGCAAAGGGTGTTGCAACAAATATTGTTCTTGCAGCAGCCCTACTAAGAACTAACATGAATAACATCCAAGAGAAAACCAAGATCATGTCTTTGTCTATCTCAAATCTGTTTTTGAAATATAGTCTTACGAAATAAATAAGGAATAATAAAAATCCTCCAATGTAAAATATTTGACTTATGAAATTTTCTCCGTTTAGTATATGGCCTTGAGAGATTCTACTAAATAATATCCCTGATATAAGGATTATCCAAAACGCAACAAAATAAATACGGTGTTTTTTAGAGCCGATCTTCTTAGAAAAATCAAACCCCATAAGAACCATTCCTGCAAAGAATAAAGCGAACAGACCCTTTCCTATTTGGCTTATCCAAGAGGTTAGATACGGTTGGGCATTTTCTGAAACGGTGGAACCTAATCTTCCTCCGTAACCGAAAGGATTCAAGATTTTATAATATATTTGAGAGACCATAGAGAAGAAATTGTTTCCCGTCAAAGTCAATAATAAGATTCCCAAAATTATTGCTGCAACAATAGAATAAGCAACCCTATTTTCTTCTTTAATCATTTTCAACTTCTTCATGTTTCTTTCAACAAGATAATCCACCACGATAAAACCTAAGACGAGTAATACCAACATACTTGAAGGATTTGTCAACCGATTAAGTATATCAGACATAGCAAATCCAATGATTCTAGTGAAGATTACATATGAAACAAGCCAAGTTATATTGAATAAAATTAGTTTCTCTTTTTCCTCCTTTTTCCCTTCAAGGTTAAACAAGTAATTAACAATTATTGCAAGAGGTATAATCATAAACAAGAATGTAACCCCTCCTGCCCATGCTCCCAATGCGAATGCTGTTGATAGGCCCAAAATTCCTCCCCACAACAAAGTTTTATTTTTTGATTTATTATATCTCTTAGAGCCTACAGCAAAAACGAGTAGTGTCGCAAATATTCCCAACATACCTATAGAATCGTGATCTAAAACTCCAGACATAGTTCTAAACAAATATGCAGGTGAAAATGCTAAAAATGCGGAAGAAAGTAAAGCAACAAGTTTTGATTTTGTTAAATAATAACAGAGAAAGAAAAAGACAATTAGTCCCAAAATGAAGAATATTACTGGCGAAATTACCGCAATGAAGTTAAGATCTGCCCCCTGGCTAAACACACTAGCTATTTTGTAAATTCCAACAATTGTGTAAGGGGCAATCTCCTTAAGATAAGGTATGTTTAAACCTGGAGCCCTTAAAGCATCAACACCATTTAAATTTCCTTGGTCAAGAACAACGTGGGACAGCCTTAGGAAATAAAGAGCATCTGGATCTGCTGCAGAATAGTTTCCGGTAGTCATGTCTTTAAGATTGTCCAAATTGGAGGTTCTTATTACAGAAGCAGATATTAGTATAATAAGAAAAATAACTGCAGTAAGGATTAATTGTACTCTTTTGTCCATAAAGAAATGCTTAGATTTTTTGTAACTACTCTTAATTTCCTTAACATTTAGGGAAAATTCTTTATCACTCATCTTCTTGATAAATAATGATCATTTAAAACCTTTTTTATTAAAAGAATATCAAAAGTCCAAGAATAATTATTAATAATTGGAAACCATTTATCAACCAGACCACTTCGTTTTCGTATGCTTTTCCAGATTTCTTGACTTTCTTTAATATTTTTATAGCAAGATGTTCAAGACCATATATCTTATTATACCTCAAATCAAGACTTTCTCCATCTTGGTTTAATTTACCAAAACTCTCCTTTTCCAATTTACCTCTGATCTTTAATATGATCTCAAATATATAGGGTATGAAAAAGAACAAAGCTATTTTTTCTACATTTCCAATTATAGCAATCCCCCCAAATAGAGCCCCAATTGAGTATGTTGTAATATCTCCTGGGAAGATTTTAGCAGGATTCATATTGAAAAAGTAGAATGCAAGAAGAGCAGCAACCATACACAATGCAACAACACTTAACCAAGGGTTTCCCGTAATGTATGTAATATAAGCCAAAGCTCCAAGTAAAAGCATACCTTGCGAAGTTTCAAGACCATTGTATCCAGCTAGAGTGTTGTAAACTGTTGTCGCCCCAACAATCCCAAGAGGTATAACTATCAATGGGAAGAATATGCCCAGATTTATTCCAAGTATAGAAGATTCCCCCGCGTTTATAACCATTAAAGGAATTGCAGCAAATACAACTATCGCAATTCTTATCTTCCTACTCAACCCCTTTTTCCATCCAGTCAAATCATCAACTATTCCTACAATTGACCCTATGAATATAACACAAAGTAAAGCAAATATTTCTGTAAGTTTGGTAGTATTGTTAAAGTAGAACGTATTTATTGCAACATAAAGTAAAACGCCTATTGTAAATCCAAACAAGATACCTACTCCTCCCCCTTCTGCTACCTCTTCAGATTTTTTCTTGTGAATATCTTTACCTGTTAACCCTAAAGACTTGGCTTTCCTTATCCAAAGGGGTGTTATCAAAAATGAGCAAAAAAAACTCGCAAAAATTGTTATTGCAATTAAGGGTTCCATACTTTTCTATTGATTTGGGTTTTTTTAAATCTACCCAAACAGAAGAGGAGTTATATAAACCTCAATAATCCCTGCAAGAATAATTACAATTATTGCAATAAACAGAAGTATTATAGAATTCTCAATTACTCTAAGTGTTCTTTTATCCTTGAAGCCATGCCTTAAAATTCCTACTCCAAACATTCCTCCTGCAAGAGCCGTTATGAAGTAAGCTGCGATTTCAGGGAATCCATGGATCATATATCTTGCAATGCCCAATGGAAGATCTTTCAGATTATATCTGGAGAAAATACCTATTGCTGCGGATATAACGCTAGCATTCCATACCAAAATAAATATTGCTCCAGCACCAAACAACAATGAAAATATTAAAGTAAAGATCATAACATATACATTATTTTCGATAATTGCCAACAATCTTAATTCCTTTGTTGCAGCACCAGTTCCAAGAGACTGCCCAATACTTTCAAATGAATAGTCAGAGACACATCTTGAAACATTTGCAGGATCATTTATTTGACAGTAAGTTTGAACTTGGAAATTTAGAAGATTTGGGTCTTGCAAGATCATATTCCAGAAAGCAAAAGCAACTATAAAACCAAAGAACAACCACATAAGGGAATAAATTGCGTCTTTATGAACTTTCCAAACACCAAAGAAACCCTCTACGCCTTCGTCTTCTCTTTCCTCTCTACGTATTATAAAATACATATAAGGTAATGTAAACATTATGCAAAATAGAACAACCATCATCCCTGATGCTCCAGACAGACTAGGGTCATCTCCAAACAACCAATGAACAAGCAATAGTGAAAGAGAAGCGTAAATTATTCCTACAAAGAACATTCTCCACGGATATTTCTCACCTGTTTTTGGGCTTATTATTCTTTCAAGCATAACTAAAAATAATAAAAGATATTTTTAAATGTTCTTAGGTTGGACACATTAGAAATAATATTCTTACGAACAATTTTTATATTCATCTTTCTTAAGACTCAAAGAGGTGTATGATGTTTTCAAAACAAAAGAAGTTTGATAAAGTTGTAAGGGATATAAAATCCGTAAAAATACAAGGGGCGCGTAATGTTGCTAAAGCAGCAATAAAAGCTTATTTCTTAGTTCCTTCAAAGAAATCAAAGAAAGCCCTCCTTAAATCTAGACCTACCGAGCCAATGATGGAAAATGTGTTGGAAATGGCCGAATTGGGAATTCCAAAAGAGACAATTCTATACCATTTTGATTCCGCTCAAGATAAAATAAATTCTTACGTTCATAAAATAATAAAACCAAATTCAGTAATATTCACACATTGCCATTCTACAAATGTTTCTAATGCTCTAAAATATTCTCATAATAAGGGAAAAAAGTTTGAAGTGTATAACACTGAGACTCGACCTCTATTCCAAGGAAGAAAAACTTCAAAAGAACTTCGTAAAGCAGGAATAAAAGTTACTATGTTTGTAGATTCTGCTATTGGAATTGCACTTGGGAAGGAACAAGGAACAAAAAAAGTCTCAATTGTCTTTCTTGGAGCCGATGCCCTGACAAAAAATGGAGTTATCAATAAAGTGGGTTCGGAACTTGTAGCCAGAATCGCCAAGGACGAAAAAATACCTTTTTACATAGTTGCAGACTCTTGGAAATTCACAAAAAGCCCTGTGCCTATTGAACAAAGAAAATTAAATGAAATTTGGGATAACGCTCCAAGAAAAATAAAAATAAAAAATCCCGCATTTGAATTTATCGATAAAAAATACATTTCTGGAATAATAACTGAAGAGGGTTTTATGTCCTACAATACTTTCATAAGAAAAATGATGAAATAATTATTAGTTATTTTCTTTGTGTTCCATAAAAACCTTAGTTACTTCGTCATTGATTTTATCCATTTCTTTATTCAAGTCCCCTCTTATTCCCTCTAATTTCTTTATTTGTTCTTGTAAAATCTTTCTTGTTTCAGGAATATCTTTTGAAATAAGGTTTCTCCCTCCAACATTAACTAATAACTCTTCTGATTCCAATTTTGCTTTAACATATATTCCGCTTCCAACTGGAGCATAGATTTCTGAGTTCGCTTTACCGATTAATTCTTCAAGGCCTAATTCTATATCTTTCAATTCTAGTATTTTCTGTTCAACTGCCTGAAGTTGATCTTGAATTAGTCTTATTTGCTGTTCAAACATACTAAACTTCATCATAAGTTCTTGTTCTGATTTCTCACTTTTAGCCATGAATAATCCAGATAAAAAGCATTTTTAAGGGTTTTGAATGGTCTAAACAACATCCATTTTCTTCCTAAGGATAGAACTGAATACCATTGCAAATATCAAATAGAACCAGAACCAACTCAATCCAAGAATGAATTTTGGATTTCCTGCAGCTAAGAAATAATCATTAAACCATCTAAAGAACAATATAAACGGTATACCTGTATAAGCAATACCTCTCATAGACAACTTCATCTGCTTTGGCATCATTGCAAATTGTTTTTTCTGCAACTCCATGATTTTCTCAGGATGATTCTTGAACTCTTTCATCTGCTTTTGTATTTCTTTCTGCTCTTTCTTCAATTCTTTCAACTTATCTTGGTCCGTTGCATATTTCTGAACTAGTGTTGTAATAATAGAAATAATAAAAACTATAATCAACATACCAATGTTTAAATTCCAATCCAATAATGCTCCAGCGGTTGGATTAAAAATAAAGTGTATCGCTTCTTTTATGAATGATATTTTATCCCAATAAAATGCAATAACTAGTGAAGCAATCATAATCAAAACTAATGGTGTAAAACTTCCTTCTTTAGCATTCTTATCTTTCATAAGGTTGCTTGAATTCCTTGGATCAGTTTTTTTCTCTTGAACAATTTCCTCTTTAACTTCTTCAGTTTTTTTATCTTCCTCGGGAGTTTTCTCTTCAACCTTCAAAACTTCTTCAGAAACAGTATCGTCCACTTCCTCTTTTTTTGTATTTTCTTCTTCTGTCATCTTATGCATTTCCCATAAACTTCCTCATAGCAGGATTCATATCTGTCATGTGTTGTTGTGCAATACTCTGATAGAATTGGAACATTATCATGATAACCAAAAGTATCGCTGTTCCTGAAACCATAGCACCTAACAAGTCTGTTAAAGCAGCTAGCAATCCTATTGCCGCTCCTCCCATAACTGTTAAAGGCATTATATATCTATCTAATATGCTTTCCAAAACTCTGTTATCTTGTCTGAAACCTGCAACTTGTAATCCTGATGAAGATATCTTTTGAGCTTGAGCTTTTGAGTCCATTCCAGAACTTTTAACCCAAAATATCGAGAACAACATTGCAAGTCCAGTATAGAATATTATGTGCGTCAATCCTTGGACTAAGAACCTAGGTAAGAATCCTCCTCTTATTGCCAATTCAAGCAAATTCGTATGCCCAAGCCAGAACCCTAAACCGGACACTGCCTGACCATTTACGAAATGACCTAGGAATGTTGCATGACCTCTCCAATTCTCCAAAAGCCCTCCAAATAGTTGTATGTTTGCAACTAAAGCAGCAGTTAAAATAACAGGGATAACTGAAGCGTAGAAGAAACTCAAAGGCCACTTTACACCATATCCTCTAATTCTTCCAAAACTCAAAGGAATTTCTACCTTAAGCGATTGGGCCCAAACTACCAACAAAAATATAGCAACCGTTGCTACAATAGCCCCAAGTGCGGACATAAATTCAACAGGGTACTTATTCACAATTGATTGTATTAATACGAAAATCTTTCCTGAACATGCAGTTCCCGAGAAATCTGCAAGACAGTTTCTACCTTGCTGATTTATGAACTGGAATGCACCAGTAAATAGATTCCAAGATACTCCCGCTGCAATGAACAAACTAACTCCCGAACCGAATCCCCATTTTTCACAAAGTTCATTCATATAGTAAATCGCAATACCTCCAATTATAAGTTGGAAGATAACTATTCCTGCAAGTCCAGGGGCAGCTTCAAGACCTTTCATTAATACATAAACTGTGGCTTCAAATAATATAAAGAAGAACACCATTAATTTCTGAACTCCTTGGAAAAACTTCTTTCCTTCTGCAGTGTTTGTATTTATGTTTAAAATACCCGCTCCCGTTAACAACTGCAATATAATCGAAGCCATAACGATCGGACCAATACCTAAAGAAATTATTGAACCAAAATCTGTCCCTAAAATTATAGCTAAATATTGGAATCTCTCCAAAGCATTATTCGTCAAACCAAACAAAGGTATGTTTGCTAAAATAAAAAATCCTATCAATACAACAAGTGTCCACTTAAGCTTCACATTAAAAGCTAGCTTCTTTTCATCTGGATTCCTAACTTCAGGAATTAAAGAGAATATCTTCGTAAGATTTGCCATAGTATAGAATTAAGAAAGAGTGTTTTTAAAACTATTCTTCTTTGCCATCGTCGGAACTTTTGACTTCAACCTTCTTTTTAGGAACAGGCAAAACTATCTCTCCACCAGATTTCTTAACCGATTCAATTGCTCCTTTTGATGCTTCAAGAGCCTTTATTATTAATTTTTCCTTAACTTCAATTTTACCAAGTATTTTGTACTTGCTTAAATCAATTTCCCAACCTTTTGCAGTCTTTTTTCCATAGCTTTCAAGGTTATTCATTATTTGAGAAAGAGTTATTCTTAATCTCTTATCTCTCTGAGTCTTCTTAGAGGTAATTCCTTGTTTCCCAAAGTAATTATTTCCGTATAATTTGTTTATCAATGTTTTCTTATGGTCTGCTCTCTTTCCAGTACCAGATAATCCCGTTCCACCTTTATTACCTGAACTTCTATGTGTTTTTCTAGAACCATTGCTAGAAGTACCCATATTCCTTCCATGGTATCTTGTTGATTTTTTTCTTTTATGTGTTCTTTGCGCCATTTTATCTTTTTGATTTGTTTATGTAATTTCTAGCTTGTTTGTCTGTTAGCGGATCGGCCTTGACAAACTCAAGGATGTCTTCTTTGAGAACATAAGTATTCCTTAAATTCTCGTCCTCTGACTTTGAAACGGTTGTAATTATAGGATTGTAGTTTCCCTGATCACTCACTCCGCAAATAAGCTCGCCATTAATTTTTTTGCCCTTATAGTACTCGGACACTTCACAACATCCTCCCTATTAATTCATTTATTTTATCTTTATTATTTCCTAAAACTCCTTTACCCACTCCAAAGTGTTTTTTAGTTTCCATTCCGCCTCTAGCAGGGTGCAATCTAAAGAATGGTTTAAGTTTGCCTTCAGAATCTTTCTTTCCTCTCTTATCAACTAATTCTTTGTAGGTTTTTTCATCAATAGGGCCATGTGCAACAAAGTCTCCAACCTTCTTTATCATTCCTAAATTCTCTGGTGTATCTTCTATAACCACACACGCATATTTTCTTCTCAATCTTAATCTATCCAAAGTCTCAGCTATGTCTGTTTTTAGTCCAACCATTCCTTTTATCCTTATTACTGCGATTTTCATTTTATTGTTTTGCCCTCTTATACAAAGGATTTGTTTTCTTAAGTGCATCTATTGTTGCTTTTGCAAGGTTAAACTTTGTAGACAATTTTCCTTCTGTTTTTGAGTATATATCTTTTATTCCTGCAATTCTAAGTATCTTCTTCATTTCATCCCCTGCAACAAGACCTGTACCTGGAGCAGCAGGCATTAAAGTAATTCTTACACTTCCTGCTTGACCTGAAACTTTGAATGGAATACTTGTATTTCCTCCTCCAACAGAATCGAAACTTCCATCCCCCCTAATAATTTTTATTACATTAATTTTAGCTTTTCTTGTAGCTTTATCTCTTGCTGGAAGAGTCTCTGTAGACTTTCCTGTTCCAATACCCACATGACCATTACCATCGCCAATAACGGCCATAGCTGAGAATGTAGCAACATTTCCTTCCTTCTTTTTTCTTTGAGTCTGTCTCCATGCTCTCCTTTTTCCACCACCAAACTTACCTTTAGATTGCCCTATAGAAATTAAATCTGATTCAACAGGTATTAATTTATCAACTATTTCTGGTTCAAGGATCTTCATTTTTTTCTCAATAATTTCATCAATATCTTTGATTGTTCCTTCTTTTACAGCAACCCCTAACTTTGTAATAGGAGACCATGCTTCTGCAGGAGCGCTATCTCTTCTGTCCCTTCCAGGCTTCTTAGTGTCCTTTTCCATCTCTTTTAATTCCTTAAGTTCTTTCTCATCTAAAACTTCTTCAGGAACTTCTGCATATTCATCATTTTCTTCATCCTTTATCATTTTCTCTGTAGCTTCTTCCGCGTCAGTATTCAAATTATCTTTGTATGCTTCTGCAGTTTTTTTATTAAGTTCTTTTTCGGTCATTTTATTCTTTATCTAAACTTGATTTAATTTTTTGAATGTCTACCTTGTTCTTTAAACTTTCTCCATTTATTCTTTCTTCTTCAGGGAATGCTTCTTCTTTTGATCCAATTTCTACTCCAGAATCAATTAAACCTTTGATAAAAGCAAAAACCTTTGTTTTATGTAAAGTTTTTATCATACCTAAATCCACTATTGGAGTTTCAAGCCCTTCTTTCAAGATTTTTTTACCAGCATAATACCCTGTTAAATATGTTGCAGGTATTGACTTCAAAGATCCTTTAGCATTTTCATCCCAACCTTTCTTTAACAAATCTTTTGAACTTACTCCAAATACAACTTTATCTTTAGCTTCATCACTAACAACATATTGCGCAATAACATATTTGTTTGTTTTTCTGAATACTACTCTTGGCTTTGCGCTCTTAAGAAGCTTCATTCTCTTAAGATAGTCTGTCTTATTTTCTCTTCTTCTTCGTTTTTGTACTTTCATTTTTTCTTTTTACTTGATTTAGTTTTTTTATTTTTTGATTTTCCTGATACTTGAACAGAGGAATAATTCTTTGTTGCTATCTGTTCTTTCATATGTGCTTTACTCTTAAATCCTTTGTTTCTTATTCTTTTTCTTATTTCTTTAACTTCTTCAGGGCTTAATTCTCCATTGGATTTAAGGTGTCTAACGTGTTGTCTAAGCTTTCTAGTCATGATAACATAGTCCCTTTTTCTAGTGTTAACCTTCTTTCTTACGTTCCCTGGGCTTCTATTTCTTACAGTATGTACCTTCTTTCTCCCACTTACTTCCTTTACCTTTATTGCTCCGTCTTTCTCCAAACCAATCATATCTTGTTTAGTTATAGCTTCTTTTACTTCATCCAATCTTTCTTTAATGAAAGTAATTCTTTCTTTACCAACCTTGAATGTTCTTGCAGCTAGCTCCTTCTTTGATCTCAAATTCATTTTTTACTCTCCTTAGTTGTTTTTTTCTTAACTTTCTTCATTAATTTTTTCTCATTAATGTTTTTTATTTTGATTTTCTTTTCTTTTGCAACCTTTGTAATTTCTACTTTCTTCTTCATCCCAACATTTCCAACAATTACAATTTCATTTGTGTTTACATTTTCCAAATCCTTGATGTTGTAAACATAAACTGGTTTCTTTTCTTCCACTTTTCCTCTTATTGAAGTGTTTGTCTTATACCCTATTGAAACAACCGCTGGATGACCCTTCTTCTTCTCACGCATTTTGTTATCTCTTCCAGTAGGTTTCTTCCACTTCTGTTTATTCTTTCTTGACTTTCCAAGCTTAGAATACTTGTGTGAGTCCTTTCTCTTGAAATTTGGTTTTTTCTTTTCGGTCATTTTAATTAAATAGCTTTATCGTGTTTTTTAGTTATGTAAATTCCATCTTGGAAAATTCTTCTATCCCTATTTCTAACTTTTGTAGCGTTCTCGAAATTTGCTGCAGCCTGACCTGCAAGTTCTTTATCAACAGACTTAACAACAATTGAATCTTTGTTAACTTCTACCTCAACTCCTTTCGGAATTTTTGTTTTTCTATCAGTTTTTTCTCCGTAATAATTCTTTATTGTTGCAATGTTTCCTTCTACCTTCACAGTCATAGGGAAGTGGCTTGAAGCAACCTTAAGCGTATATTCGAATTTCTCTTGAACACCTTTAATCATGTTTAGTATATGCGCTGCAAAAGTATTCATTGTTCTCTTTTCAGTCTTTGTTGCACTTTTATGGCTTAATTCTATCTTTCCATCTTTGATAACAATATCTAAAGTCCCAAAATCAAAATCTTTAGTTATCTCTCCTTCTGGGCCTTTTACCTTAACATCTCTTCCATCTAGAGCAACTTCCACTCCTTCAGGAATTTCAATTATTTTTGATAAAGGTTTTTTCATTTTAATAGAAATATGCAATTAGGCATCCTCCAATATTTTCTTCTGTTGCCTCTTTGTGAGTCATTAACCCTTTGTTTGTAGAAAGTATCATTGTTCCAACATCTCTTGCTGGAAGATATCTTCTTCTATAGTTCTCTATTTGCGAAACATCACAAGTGAATCTTGGTTTTATTGCCTTACATTCATCTAATTTGTCTATTGTAACTGTAAGAGATTTATCTTCAGAATCTATTTTATATTTCTTTATTGCTCCATCTTGCTTCATTATTTTAAGAACTTCTATCAAAACATTTGAGATTCTATTTATCTTCACGGTTTCTTTTCCAGCTACAGCTGCATTTCTCAACATATTCAATCCATCTGCTACAACATCGTGACTCATTTTACTTTTGCAATTTAAGAGTATTTCTTAAATCCTAATTCCTCCGCTATTTCTCTGAATGCCTGTCTACATAAGTTCAATCCGTACATTTTTATGTGTCCTCCGAATTGTCCCGTCTGTTCACATCTTCTCAAAGCCTTACCAGTAGTTCTAGTTTTTGGCTTATTGTGCTTCAAGTATCTCTGCATCTTTGCAGGTTTGCTTCTTAATTGCTTCAACATCTTTTCGTAATTGCTTGCTGTCATTTTATTTTCCACCTCCGTATTCTTTTGATACGCTAATAGTATAAACCTCTCCATTTTTTGAACGATATTTTCCAACTATGCCTTCGCTATTTCCATCAAAGTGACTTAAATATTCACCTTTCTTAGGGTTTAAGCTCCTAGTTGCCTGCCCATGATTGTTATGAGGTAACTGCCCCATGAAGTCGTTTATCTCATCAACTTGTACAACTAACTTCTCAAGCTCTTCCCTCAATTTCTCCCTATTCTTTAAAGTTATTTTATTTGCCATTTTATATAAATTCCGTTCCGAAATTATCCTCCATATATTTTACTATTTCTTCCTTCTTTATAATCTGTTTTTTTCCAACTTTTCCAGATTTTATCTTTCTTAATTTAACTCTTCTTCCTGATCTCTTAAATGTTATTGTTACATCGAACCCCATTATACCGATATCCCTTTGATATTCTACATCAGGTATTTCAATATACTCTTTTATTCCAAATGAAAGACTATTTTCACTTACTTGCTTCTTTTTCAAGTTATTATCTATTGTAACCAACATTCTCTTCAAAAAATCAATAGCATCTTTCCTTAATGTTACTGTTGCTCCAACTTCCAAACCAGGTCTAACCCCCCATGCTGGAATTCTTTTCTGAGCCTTTGTCTTCATAGGATTCTTTCCTGTAAGATATTTCAACAATCTGTAACCTCTATCCAAATAATCTCCAGTCCCACCTATGCTTAAAACTACCTTTTCAATTTTAACCTCATTCATAGGGTTTACTTTTTCAGTTTTTTCTTCTGCCATTTTATTCTGTTACCATTAGTTGTTCAACAAGAACATTTATTTTTTCTCCATTTGAAGACACTGAAGCCATCTTTCTTTCCTCGTCAATCTTTTCTATTTCTCCTTTCATTCCTGCGTGTTTTCCTGCAAAAATAATTACTTTCGCTTTATCTTTCAATGGAACACATTTCTCAATTTTATTTCCTTTGAAATCAATCAAAACAGAATCTCCTACTACACATTTTACATTTGAGATGAAATTTCTTCCGTCTATCAAATTAATTTGAGTTTTCTTCCCTCTTAGAGATTTCTTTCCGGTAATCTTTGAAACTTTATTCATTGACTCTTTCTCAGATATTTCTCTAGCAACGAACTTTCCGTTTTCTGTTAAATCAAGAACGAAATATTTCTTTGATGGAACAATTGTAACAACATCAAGTAATACAACTGCGTTTTTCTCATCTGAAACGTATTTTCCATTAATTAGAATATTCTTGTTAACTAAAGCTCTCTTCACTTCTTTTCTATTTTGAGAAACCTTTACCATATCTCTAAGGAATATCAACATTGGAACACCCTTTTCAGGATTTGAGTTAGATCTAACTACAAAAGTTGTTCCTTTCCTTGGAACTGGCCAACTCTTTGGTACTACTTCTCTCTTTAGATGTTTCATTTTTTATTCTCCTTACCTTTATCTTTTACTTCTTTAACTTCCTTTTTAGGTGTTTCGTTCGACGTCGCTACAGCGGATGAGTCCTGAGACTTTGTTTCAGAGACTCTTTTTTTTACTTCAGTCTTCTTCTCAGAAACTGCTTTTTGTTTTCTATCTGTCATCTCAATTATCTGTAAGTTTGAAGGTTTTAATGGAACATTTGCTTGTGAACCATCCATTTTCTTGATTGTTATTCCTTCGACAATTACTTTTGAATATTTTGTACTTACACTCAAAACCTTTCCTTCTTTCCCTTTGAATTTACCTCTCATAATCTTTACCTTGTCATCCTTTCTTACTGGAACATTTCTCTTTTCTGAAGTCTTTCTAAGAGGTTTTGCAAGATTTACGCTAACTAGTTTTGCCTTTATATGTAAAGGAGCATTTGCTAAATACTTTCTCTGCTTTGAAGGTCTCTTACTTGCCTTCCATTTTGTTGAAAATTTGTTCTTCATTTTAATAAACAGTTTGAGCTATTTTAGCAACAGATTGCCATCGCTCCTGAACCTCCCTTGCAATTGGTCCTTTAATTTGAGTTCCTTTCGGATTACCTTTATCGTCTTTCAAGATTGCAACAGCGTTATCTTCAAATGCAACTCTCTCCCCCGTATTCCTTCTCCATGGTTTTTTCTGTCTAACTATTACTGCATCAAACACTTTTCCTTTCATATCTGGAACACCTTTTCTTACGGATACTTTAACCCAGTCAGCAATCTTTCCAGCAACTTGTTTTCCCTTCTTAGCTTTAGCTTTCTTAACCGAAACTAATTTTACAACTTTAGCCCCACTATTGTCTGCAGCAACCATTATTGCCCCCAAATTCAATCCTTCTGTAGCTCTTGAACTTATTGCTTTCATCTTATTTCTTTCCTCCTAAAATTTCTGAAGCATCTTTTAATTTCTTAACCACGATGAAATGGATTATCTTACTTAAAGGTCTACACTCTTGAACTCTTATCAAATCTCCAACATTAACTTCGTTTTCCATTGAAACTGGGAGTCTTGCATGGATTTTTGTCTTCGACTTTGCATATCTTTCATACTTTCTAATATAAACCATTCTTTCGAATTCGATTGTTATTCTCTTGTGGAACTTTGCTGTTACAACTCCCTCGAAGATCTTTCCTCTTGGGTTTATACTCTTTTCAGTTCCAACTATTTTTGATTCTTTTACTTCTGTTTTTTTCATTTTCTTACTTTCCATTTTTTATTTTTCACCTCTTCAGTCTTCTATGGAGCTTTCGTCAAATCCCATTTTTACAAGGACTTGCTTTACTTTCTTTGTGTGGTCTCCTTGCAGTTCAACTGCATCGTCCTTAAAGGTCCCGCCACACGCAAGTTCATTCTTCAATGCCTTTGCGGTTTTCTTTATGTCGATTCCTTTGTCGAAACCACTCACTAGAGTAACGATCTTTCCGTATCTTTTTTTATCGGTCGTTACCCGTATTTTTTGGGAACCCTTTGCAAGGTCTTCCCACTCCATTGCCTGAACTGGCAATCCTGTTTTTGGATCTATTTCCATTGTTTTATTTGTTATTCAACTCCTTGGGTTTATTTTCCATGTTGTTGAGTGTGTGTATTCTTGCGATTATTTTTCTTATTTTAGCAGATTTATTTCCGCCTTGCTTTGATACGTTTTCTTTAACTAATTCCAACTTTAGTTCTTTTAATTTCTTATCTCTGTCTGTCTTACTTAATTTCTTTACTTCTGAGTGTTTCATTTTTTACTCTCCTTAGCAGTCTTAGCTTTTTTCTTAGTTTTCTTCTCTGGAACTTCATTTAATTTTTCAGCGTTTTCTTTCAACTGGTTTATCAAATCTTCGTTGATCTTTATTCTATCTTTCAATATTGCATGCGGTGATAATATACTAACCTTAACTCCCACAGTTCCCGGCTTAGTCTCAGCTCTTGCTTGAGCACGACTTACAACCTTTGCAGAGTCTCCTGTTTTCTTTAAATATCCTTGAGCGAATCTCCATGTCTTAGCTCTTGAACTTGGAAGTTTTCCGCTTAATCTTATTTCACAACCTAATGCTCCCGCTTTCATCACTTTCTCAAGTGTTCTGTAAGCAATAACCTTGAACTTTAATGGTCCAGCTCTCTCTAAACCTAAAGCAATCTCATCTGCAATAGTTTGAGAGTCAAATTCAGGTTCTTTTATTTCTTCAATTTCAATATGTAAATTTTGGAATTTGAAATTCTTTCTAAGCATATCACTTAATTCGTTCAAACTCTCTCCACCCCTTCCAATAACCAAACCTGGTTTATCTGTGGAGATTATTACTTTTTCTCCAACCGGAGTATATTCAATTCTAACTCTGCTCATCTTTCCCTTTCCAATTGTCTTTCTTATGATTTCCTTTATAGCAAAGTCTTCCTTCTTGAATTTTACAGTTTGTTTTTCTTCCATTTTATTTCTTTTCCTCTGTCTTAGCTTTATTCTCTTTAACTTTAATTTCTCTTGCAACCAATTTGATGTGGCATCTTTTTCTTTCCCATCTTCCAAATCTTCCCATTGGTTTGGGGGCTTTGTTTGCAATACATTCAGTGATTACAGGTTCATTTATGTCATTTGCATTAGCATTTCCTAAAAGGCTTTTAACCAACACAAGGAAAGCCTTTGCAGCATTAACAGGGTATTTTCCAGCACCTGATGCATATTTCTTTACACTTTTCTTATGCGCATACTCTCCAGTCATTGGAACTGCCTTTTTCTTAACAACAACTGCTTCTAAATCTCTTATCGCATCGCCAATTCTTTTGCCTTTAATGAATTTACAAATGCTTATTGCATATTTTAATGAAACTTTTGAATTGTTTGCATTAACTACAGCAAGATCTTTCTTAACTTTTGTAACTTTAACAGGTTGCTTTACTTCTGTTTTCTTTTCTTCAACTTTTTTCTCTTCAGTTTTATTTTCTTTAGCTTCAACCTTTTTAGGAGCTTCTGCTACTGGGGATTCTACTTTCTTTGTAGACATCTTCTTTTCTTTAGCACTTGGAGCGTATTGTTTTTCTGTCATTTTACTTACTTCTTGGATTTGGCTCTACTACCCTTAGTAGCACCAACTCCTGATTTACTATGTGAAGCTTTTGCCCTTGTTAATGAAAATTCTCCCAAATAATGTCCGATCATCTCCGGGACAACCTCAATTGGAATAAACATTCTTCCGTTATGTACTTGGATTTGCATTCCAACCATTTGAGGAACAACTATCAATTTTCTCTTATGAGTTTTAATCTTCTTATTCTTTGATTGTTTTCTCTTAGCTCTCTGAAGGAAATCCTCAATTTCTTGGAAGTTTCTAAGTACAGTTCTTCTAGCTCTCGAATCAAGGTATTTTGCAACCTCTCGAGTATCTAAAGCCTTCAACTCTTCAATATCTTTGCCTCGATACTTGAATTGTTTCTTTTGTGATCCTATATCTACCATTTTATTCTTTTACTCCTGACAAAATCTCTTTGCATTGTTTTAAAATCTCATCACTCAAATTTTCAGTTCCGTAAAAATTTGGGGAAATGCTTTGAACAAAGGTGCTTAACGTTGCCCTGTTTCCAGTAATGTCTTTTATGTTTCCAACAAGGACAGTCAATTTATTGTCTTCTTCAAATCCAAATAAATCTCTTTCTCCGAATCTATGTCCTAAATTTCCTAAATAGGTTATCTCTTGTCCCTCAATTCCAGGAAGATACCTTCCCACAACATTTTCATCTTTATTGACCGCACTTTCACAAAAAAGTTCTAATCCTTTTCCAACTAGATTTTCATACTTTATTCCAGTTGTTTGTAATTTCATTTCCATTTTACTTTCTCTTACCTGTCCTTCTTGGTCTCAATAAACCAACCTTTTGACCAGGAGCTGAATTTCTCTTTGCAATCTTGCTCTTAGGGTTCTTTCCTCTACCTGAACCGAAAGGATGATCGATAGCATTAACTTTCAATGCACCTGTTCTTGGCCATAATTTACTTTTTGCTTTCTTAATATGATGTTGCTTTCCAGCTTTCATTATTGGTTTGTCTGTTCTACCATGACCAGCAGCTTCACCAATAATAGCCCGACATTTCGGGTTAAAAGGTTTTTCTTTTTTCGACGGCATTAATACATGAACATTTTTGCCGACCCTTCTAACAACTTCTGCAGAACTTCCTGCAGTCTTTATGAACTTTCCACCATCTCCAGGTCTCGATTCAATGCAAAATATCTTTGTCTTAAGTGGAATATCTCCTAACTCAAGGATACTTCCTTTAACAATTTCTTTTGAATCAAAATTAATCTTCTCTCCTTGAACCATTCCTTTGAATGCAGGAACATAAAAACTCTCTCCAGACCAGTTTATCTTTGCAAGCGGAGCACTATGTCCACCAGTTAAGAATAACTTTACAATTCTTCCTTCTCCAGTTAATCCTCTTGGATATTGGATTTTGTGACTGAAAGCTTTTCTCTTAACTCTATAAGTTGAACTTCCCTTTCCCCGTGCCTGTTGTATTATTCTCTTTCCCATTTTACATCATTCCTAATTTAGTTGCAAGATCAATTGCAAGGTTCTTCTTATTTAATTTAGCGTAAACAATTTTCTTGTTCTTTCTTATTTGCGTTTTAACCGAATCAACTTTAACATCTAAAAGCTCTTCAATTTCTTTCTTAATGTCCTCTTTATTCATTCTTTTATCAAATTCAAAGGTCATTACATTCTCTGCTTCAATTTTCATTACTGCTTTTTCAGTTGCTATTGGTCTCATAATCCTGCCTCTCTTAGGAATTTATCTTCTGCATCATAAAGTATTTGATCTGATTTTGCTTCTGGATTATATCCTATATCCAGTGAATTGGTCCAATAATCCACTCCTGCGTTACTGCTCAATTTACCTGATTCAAAATAATATTTTTTAACCTTCACAATTCCTGGCTTGACTCTCTGGAGCGTATGAATTAAAGAAGTTCCTTCTCCTCTCAACTTGAAGGATTCAAATACAACTTCTTTATCACTTATCAAATCTTTTTCTTTTAAAGTCCTGAAAACTTCAGGTTTTTCCCAATTTTCAACAACTTTAATTTCTACACTATTCATTTTTTCTTTTCCTCCACTTTCTTTTCAGTTTTACCATTAAACTTATTTTCTAATTCTTTAACAGAATTTTCAGTATAAACAGTTAATCTTCCTAATCCTCCTCGGGCAAGATCTGTAACTCCAAGTTCTCCAGCCGAAACAACTTCAAACATTTTAGTTTTTACTTTTCCAATTTCATCTTTTCCAACAACTAAAAGCATACCTGCATTTGATTTGTATTTTCTACCTCTCATTGTTCCTTTTCCAGCCCTAATTGATTTTTTCTTTATTGCAATATTGTAAAGTTCTTCTCCAAGCATACCTTTCAAACCATTAAGTAAATCTTTAACTTTCAAGTTTTCAGTATTTCCAAGAGTTAAGATGAATGGCACTTTTTTATTCAATTTATTTACTGTAGCATATTTATCAACAACATATTTTTCAGAAGCTGTTGCACTCAATGCAGATACAAAAGCAATCTTTAATTCTTTCTTATTGATCTTAAGTTCTTTTAAGAAGTGTTCTATCTTTGGAGGGTGAGCTCTCATACCGCCTCTTGCGAATGGAACTTCTGCAGCTTCCCAATTAAATCTTGAACCTTTCTGTGAGAATATTTTTCTTGGTACTCTTGATGCTCCTCTACCATAACCACTTCTCCAAACATGTCTTCTATGTACAATCTTTCCTTTGGCAGAATGTTGTTTTCCTGCAACAGGACTTGGAGAGTAAGGTTGATGTTTCTTTGCAGCTTCAAGAACTTTAGAAACAATATCTTCTCTTACCTTAGAACTAAATTCTTTGGGTAATGCAATTTCTGCTTTTTCTTTCCCTGTTAAATCGTATGTTTTAGTTTTCATTTTAATCGTTATATCTCCTTATTTCAAAAGCATATTGCATTCCATCTTCTCCAACGAATTTTCCCTTTGCTTCTTCATAATTTGTTTTAATATTATAATGAAATTCTGTTGTTTCATCAATCCTCATCCCAAGATCTTTGTCTTTAGCAACATTCCCCTTAACCTCAGAAAATGCTTCTGCTACAATTTCTAACTTCTTAAATTCTTCAATCATTTTTCTCTTCGCCATTGATTCTCCAATATCCATTTTATCTCAATATTCTCCCGAATTCATAATTCTTCTTTGCAGACATTTTACTTTTTCTCAAAGGAGCAGTAATAAACACTTGTCTCTTTGCTGGACCTTGAACTGAACCAGAAACAATAACATAATCCATGTTAACATTTCCATAGTTCTTTATCGCTTTCAAAGATTTCTTAACTTCTTCATCATTTCCAGTTACAATAACTTTTTGATTATAATGTACTCTTGTAAACTTCCCTAATTGACCTGCCATAGGGATTCTAAAAGTAACTCTTGCAGGATGCCACGGACCAACATTACCTGGTCTTCTAACACCTTTCTCCGACTTATGAGCTTTTAATGTAATTCCAAATCTCTTTACAGGACCAACAAGACCTTTACCTTTAGTTAAACCTCTAAAGTCAACTAAATCTCCTGAAGCGAATAAATCCGTAACACTCAACTCTTTATTCAAATTCTCTTTAACAAAACTTAATTTCTCATCAACACTTGAACCTGAAATACCAATTTCAGCCATATCTGGTTTCTTCTTCAATCCTGTTTTCTTAACAACAGTATAAGCAATAACAGAAACATCATCATAATTCTCACTTTTTACAGAATCAAGCTTCAATTTATTCTCTTTTGGAACCTTAACCTTTTTCTTAAGTTCCTTGTCGAATTGTTCAGCTAAAACATCCTTCTTAACGACCCCATTTTTGTAGAATCTAACCGAAAAGATTTTCATCTTAGGACATTCAATAACTGTAGCCGGAATAATTATCTTCTTATCTTTAGTCATTGAATTGGCAGTTAAATCCTTAACTTCAACAGAAACCATCCCTGCCTTATATCCAACAAATCCCTTCAATTTCTTATCAGAATTAATAGCACTCCAGTTAACTCTAGGCAAAAATTTGTTGATCCTCTTTCGAGGCCAAAATTGCAAGCTTCCTTTTCTTGGTGATTTTCTTGTTGGCATTTTCTATAATTGTCAATGATGCGGATCTCATTTTGTCCTACCCTGGAATATAAATCATAGAAAATTTCGGTTTATAAACCTTGTGTGGGTAGATCCCATAGATCAGAACACGAACTTTAGTCCAAACATGGGAATAGGAAAGAAATAGAGTATTTTCTTGTTTTTATCCCAAAATAATCCAACCCAAAAATCATACCATGCAAATAAAGGCCTAATCCTCATTTAAGCCTCAAAGCTCAATTCTTCCTCAAGCTTTTTATCATCAATTTCAGCATTTCTTATAATTCTCCCAATTCTTTTTGACATTTCCCTTATCATTGCAAAATCTTTAGAACTCTTCAAATCTTCTGGTATCTCTATTTTATCAATAAAGAAAGTATGATTAATCTTTGCAGTCTTAAACATTGGTTGCTCAAAGATAAATCCTTCTGCTAAATCTTTATCTGTGGTTTTCAAAACACAGAAATCTGCTTTAGGAGCTTCCTCTCCCTTCCCCGGTTTTCCTGATTTAGGAGCTTTGGGTTTTATCTTAAGTTCAGTTCCATCTTCCAATTTGAAAGAAAGTGCAAAGAAATTCTTTGGGAATTTATCCAATAACTTGATAATCTCCTCGCCCGACATTTCACTATCAATCAAATATCTTTTAACGCCTTGAAATTGCTTAACTTCTTTAAATTCTAACTCTCCCTTTAGATCAGAGGTAGAAACAATCGCTCCTGTAATTTTTGATTTATTACTTCCAAGTTTTTCAGCAACATCTCTAACGAGTTCATTGGAGAATTCCGCAGAAGTTTTGATTGTATATTTTCCTTTAGAATTTTTAGCTTCAATTATAGCCCTATTTCTGAACTCTCCTTTAGAGAATTTTTGAAACTGCAAATGAACAGACTCATCAAAATGCTTATCAGCAACTTTTTTTATGAAATTCATAAATAGATTCTATCAACTGTCTTTATAAATTTTTTTAACCATTCTTATATGGACAAACTTTAAATATACAATCTTCTTCCCATTAACGTTAAAAGAGGTTAAAAAAATGGTTGACGATTATTTCAAAAAGATTTCCACAACAATTATTCTAGCAGTTTTGATAGTTTTATCTTTTCTACTTCTAAAACCGATACTAATGGCAATTATCATAGGTATATTATTGGCCTTTATTTTTATGCCAATATATCAATGGCTCTACAAAATGTTACGTTCTAAGGATATTTCTGCTACGATTGTTTGTTTGATTTTATTGGTTTTGATAGTCTTGCCTATTTGGTACCTTGCTCCAATAATGATTCAGCAGTCAATAAAATTCTACTTAGCTTCACAACAAATTGATTTTGTTACACCTTTCCAAAAGATTTTCCCTTCGCTATTCCAATCTGAAGCATTCTCAAATGAAATTGGATCTGCCATAAGAACCTTTGTAACAAGAACAACAAATTCTATGACAAATTCTCTTTCTAACTTGATTTTAAATTTCCCAACATTATTTTTACAATTATTGGTAACCTTCTTCACTTTCTATTTTGTTTTAAGGGACAAAAAAGAAATGATAGCCTATATACAAAGTTTGATACCTTTCTCTAAAGAAGTAGAAAAGAAATTATTCAAATCTTCTAAAGACATAACACTTTCTGTTTTATACGGACAAATAATTATTGGTATTGTGCAGGGTATTGTTGCAGGTATTGGTTTCTACTTGTTTAAAGTTCCTAACGCGTTATTGCTTACCGCCCTTGCAGCTCTTGCAGGTATATTCCCTATAATTGGTACGACCATTATTTGGATCCCCGTTACAATATATCTTCTCATAGGTGGAAATACCTTTGGTGCATTTGGTGTTGCAATATTTGGGGTGATATCTTCAATCATAGAGAACTTCATAAAACCAGTGTTTGTATCAAGAAGAACTCAAATGAATTCTTCTGTTATACTTATAGGTATGATTGGAGGATTATTCTTATTCGGAATAATGGGAATTATTTTGGGGCCGTTAATACTAGCTTACTTGCTTATAGTTCTTGAAATTTATAGAGATAAAAAAGTTCCAGGGGCATTTATAGAAAGCCCAAGATAAACAATGGAATTAAAAGTAAAAATTCTAGATTGGTCTGCCGGATTGCCTGTTGCTATGCTTCATAGGGATACTTCTTCAGAAATTGGAGTTCATGAAGGCGATAGAATTTCAATAACCCCTCTATCAAAAAAAGATGGGGAGTTTTCTACTATTGTTGATATTGTAAATAAGTTAGTAAAAAAAGGTGAGCTTGGAATATCTACAGAAATAACAAATCATTTGGGTTTAAGAGATGGACAAAAAATAGATGTTAACCTTGCTAAATCTCCTATGAGTTTAAGCTACATAAGAAAAAAACTAAATGGAAAAAGATTGACTCCCCAAGAAATAGATGAAATTGTAAAAGACGTAGTAGATAATTCTCTTTCTGAACCAGAAATAGCTCTGTTCATTTCTGCAATATACCAAAATAAAATGAATTTTAAAGAAACAGTGAGCACAATAAATTCTTTCCTAAAATTTGGAAACATTTTGAAATTCAGTAGAGGGATAGTTGTAGATAAGCATTGTATTGGGGGAATTCCTGGAAACAGAACAACTCCTATCGTAGTTGCAATTTGTGCCGCATCAGGACTGATATTTCCTAAATCTTCTTCAAAGGCAATTACAAGTGCGGCTGGAACTGCAGATGTGATAGAGGCGATTGCAAAAGTAGAGTTTAATCTAAAAGAACTCAAGAGCATAATAAAGAAGACGGGAGCATTCCTTATTTGGGGAGGTTCTTTAGGCCTTGTGCCCGCTGATTCTAAAATCCTTAAAGTAGAAAAGATGCTAAAAGTTGATCCAAGATCACAGTTATTAGCTTCAATAATGTCCAAGAAAATTGCTGCAGGAAGCAAACACATTCTAATTGATATCCCTTACGGTAAAACCGCAAAAGTTGGAAAAATTGAAGCACTAAAGCTTAAGAAAGATTTTGAAAAATTAGGGAAACACTTCAAAATAAACATAAAAGTTGTTTTGACAAATGGAAACGAGCCTATAGGAAATGGAATTGGGCCCATCCTAGAACTAATTGACATAATCAAAGTTCTCAATCCTTCCGAAGAAGGTCCAGAAGACCTTAGCGAGAAGTCAGCCTTTCTTGCAGGACAAATACTCGAAATGACAAAGAAAGCAAAACCCGGAAAAGGGACTGAAAAAGCAAGAGAAATACTCAATTCAGGTAAAGCTTTTGAGAAGTTCATGCAGATAATAAAGACGCAAAAAGGAAGCTTAAAGAATCTAAAGCCCGCAAAATTCAAAAAAGAGATCATTGCACAAAGAAATGGAACGATTTCCGAGATAAATAACGTCGAGATTAATACACTTGCAAGAGTTGCGGGATGCCCTTTAGATAAATCCTCTGGACTATATTTGTACAATCATGTTGGAACAAGACTAAAGAAAGGTGATAAGATACTTACAATTTATTCAGAATCAAAACCTCGTTTGAAAGAGGCAATTTCATACTATCGAAAACAAAAACCCGTTATAATCAAATACAACTAATTTTTTAAACATATATTCCCATGTTTTTTGATGGCAGAAGACTATAAGAGGAAGCTTGTAAACTATTTCAAGAAAAATCTACGTAAAGGTTACACCGGAGAAGCTTTACATTGGGCTCTTGTGAACCAAGGATACTCCCGAATTTTGATAGAAAGTGCTTATGAGGTAGCGATAAAAGAACTAGCTCAGGAAGCTCCAGTTGTAAAGGAAAAACCCAAAATAAGCTATACTTTGGTTGACGAATACGATCAACCCGTTAAGATAAGAAAGA
Source organism: Candidatus Pacearchaeota archaeon (assembly GCA_050303855.1). GTDB lineage: Archaea > Nanobdellota > Nanobdellia > Pacearchaeales > GW2011-AR1 > MWBV01. Next base: position 123,430 of record JBNLCO010000010.1, on the reverse strand, counting down.
AGCCTTGGTGGAAGAGACTATTCAAGCAATAGAAATCTTTTTAATCTACTCTTTAATTTTATAATTACGCCTCCGACGCATAACGGTCGTGCACCAGTCTTGAGAACTGGGCCTTTTGGCAACCAGGTTCGACTCCTGGCGGGGGCGTTTATTCCTTAAGACTTATATAGAATATTTTCCTAAAGCATTTATGAAAAGAGGTAAAAATTTCTTTCAAAAGCATTGGTTAATCTTAACCATGTTTTTAATACTAATTGCATGGATGGTTTATTCTTATATTAATAAAAGCTTAATTTATATTTTAATAAAAGGAGATGTTGAAAATCTACTTTTATTCTTGAAGTCTTTTGAAGGTTTTACAGAAATAATATTTGTTTTACTAGTTATTCTTGAAGTAGTTTTAGCACCTATGCCTCCTCTAATACTCTATATTGTAGCAGGGGCATTGTTTGGAGGGTTTTATGGGGGGATCCTAGTATTTGGGGGAAATCTTATTGGGGCTTTTATAGATTTTAAGATTGCAAGAAATTTTGATGGAAATTTTATTCAAAATAGAATGGATAAAAGAATGCAAAAGAAATTTAACAAATTCTTTGATAAATACGGAGCACTATCAATCTTTATATTAAGGATAAATCCTCTTACAACTTCTGATCTGGTAAGTTACTTATCTGGGTTTACAAAGATTAAGACTTACAAATTTCTTTTAGCAACAATGCTCGGGTTAATACCAATGATATTTATACAAACTTATTTTGGAGACATCATAACAAAGAATCATCCTGTGTTGTTTGGATTAATGGTAATATTCAGCATATTATATTTAGTGTTATTCATAGCTCTAATAATATTCTCTTCTAAGAAAAATTAGAACTATCTTCAAAGAAATCTAAAACTCTTGTGTCAGGACTCCAAACCTCTACTTTATCTTCCTTAAACCTTAAACCTCTGTAAACTTGCTGCAATAACTCTCTCTTGGCTTTATCTCTGTAAAAACTCCAATACTGGTTAGGTTTGGTTTTGTTTAATATCTGCCAAAAAGGATCTCTAACATTCGGATTCGGATACTTTGTAAATATTATCGAATTACATTGATCTCCTGGAAAATCTACCCCTCTTGAAGCTCTTGTTGAGAACAATACCTCTTTCTTTCCTGATTTAAAGTCTGAAATAAGTCCACCGTTTTCATCTTCTTTCTGTTCCCGAATCAATTCATCAGGGGAAACAAGGTTCTTCAAATCATAATCATCTATTTCCTGATATGTTGGAAGATCTTGAAACGCATTTACATGAATTAGTGTAGGCTTCTTTGAATTGCCAACACACAAGTCAAGAGCCTTAAGATATTCTTCTCTGGTGTGTTTCCCCGAAGAAAAATTAGAATATTTGCAATCCATTTCTTTACCTGTTCTTTTTACAAACATTTCTCCAGGAGATTTATCTTCAGCCTGTATTAATTTGAATTTATCTAAACCAAATATATCTCTAAGAACTTCCTCCGAATGCAATGTTCCTGACATCAAGACAACAACTTTGTTTTTGTTAACCATTTCCTTAAATTTCTTAGAAAGATTAACAGTAACAACACTTGCAATAATTGCTTCATCTTTCTTACTAAATATAACATGAGAATCATTCAAGAATTCCTCAAACATTTTTGCAGTTTTATCTACATCAAAAACATAACTTTCTTCATCTGCTTCTTCTAAGAATTCTGAATTTTTTATGAATACCTTGAATAAATCATAAATCCCTGTTTCTTTTAAAGGAATGATATCTCTATTGTAAATAGCATCATTTATCCTCTTATCGTTTTTTAGATGTTGTAATATTTGTTGGACTTCTGAGATTTTCATAAAATTATCCTCATCTGTAGAAAATATTCCTTTCAAAGAACTAATTAATCTATCAATATTGATATTTCTCTGATTAGAAAAACTATCCAAGAATTCATCACATTCATCTACTATTTCTGCTTCAGTATACGGTTTTCTATTTAGTGCAGATTCGAGTTGATACTTCATAGAATTGAACACAATTACATCTGATTCAATGTATGAATGAAATTGTTCATAAAATGAACAACCTCTCTTCCTTTGGTAGAACACAAAATTCTTTCCCTTCAAACCTCTATAAGTTCTTCTGGATTCTTCTTCAAGAACTTTTATATCGTATTCTTCAGGAAATACCGGGCTCCAATACGGACAAACTGCCGCAACAGGTAACCTTTTTACATCGGATATTTGGGTAAAGTTTTTTACATCAATCCTTGGATTTTGTCTTAAATATCTTTTTATCTTTTCCCAATTCTTTTCTTTTATCTCGATCTTACACGGTATATTAAGATTATCTGCAGAAATATCATCCCCAAGATTTTCTTTACTCTCTTCTCTACGACCTTCAAAGATATCATGAAGTTTAGAATCTACCTCTTTCTTAACCCGAGGTATAGCATTTTCATTATCTTCAATGAATTTACATTTATGATTATTTCTTCCAGTTATTACAGAAATCTTTAATTTTTCTTTATTGTCTTTCGCAACAGATTTCCTTCCCTCTCCACTATAATCTTGTTTATATTGTTGCTGAAGGTTCTTTATCGGAACCACAATAGAAGTCTTTCCTAGTTCACGCGCAATATTCAAGGCTATTGCACTTTTTCCAGTTCCACACATTCCGTGAATGAAGATTATCTTCTCCCCGTCTTCAATAGCTTTCAAAACCTCTTTAACAACATCCTCTTGGGTTTTACCATTTGAAAACCGCATAGGATCAAGAAATTTATCACCTTCATACAAGTTCCATGCCATGAATCCTTCAAAAACTAAACATAGTTATAAGTTTTGTGGAGGTTCAAACAAGGTTAATACAATCAGACCTCTCAGGCCCCTCTCCAATTTGGTAACATTCATATCCCTTATAGCAAATTTCTTTGTAATATTCATCAGACAATTCTTCACATCTTTCAACCCCTTCTTTGAGAGTTATTTTGCCATAGCAAATCTTCTCATCTCCAAGATAATAAAGATTGCCACAACCTTGTAAATCTCCTTTCGCGATATAAAATTCTAATCGACAATCATCCACCCTCCCGCTTCTATATGTGCCTCCAGCTTCATTACAAATTGAACCGTTATTCTGCTCTATTGCTCTTTCGGCAAGAGTTTGTGGGGTTTCTGATTCTTTATCGTTTGTAGTTACAAGGATTATTGATCCCCAGATTATCCCAAGAAAGATTATAACTCCCAAAACGATTAAAGTTATTCTAGTCCCTCTTTTCATAACGTTACGAACAAAACCTTTTTTTTATATTTTTCTATTTAATAAACTACCAAATACCTAAAGAAATTAGGCCAAAAAATGCAAAATTTTCCACTGTTCTGTATCTTGCTGTGTAAATAAACCAGCCATAAGGAGAATTACTGTCAAGAAACCAAATAATTCTTTTTTATTCATCTCTTCTTCACATCCTCAATCATTACAAGGTTGCCTGTTTCATCAAAACAAAATTTCGGGCCTTCCTTCGCAGTTGCGTTGAAAAATCTTTCCCACCCTTCAAGTTGAGCTTCATCGTCTATAGACCATTCAAGATCTTCCCGGGACACTTTTTTTATTTTGTAATCTTTTAAGTTGCAAGAATAAGTATCATCTTCTAAAGTTACTTTCAAAAAATCCAGTTTGTTTCCAGGGTGCCTAAAATCTTCAATTGTTCCTTGTTCATCCCTTGAAACATAGAAATTGTACTTCCCTTTAATCATAAAGTATTCCTTTGCCATATTCTAAAAAAATGTGATCAATCGCCAACTATACTTAACCTTCAAGGAAGTAATGTACAAGCACAACTAGAAAAGTTGACTTGATGCATTCGTTTGTAATTCTAACAAAACTTAACCGAACAATGCACCAAGACCTTCAGCTGCAGCTTCTTTCTTCTCTTCTTTTGGCGCTTCTTCTTTCTTAGCTTCAGCAGGTGCACTAGCACTTGCAGGAGCAGCAGACATCATACTTGCAGATTCAAGTTCTTTGTCTATGTCCACACCATCTAAACTAGCGATAAGTGATTTGATTTTTGCATCATCAACACTTACACCAGCAGCCGCAACAACACTTTTCACATTCGCTTCATTAACTTCCTTTCCTGCTTTGTGCAGTAAAAGTGCCGCATAGATGTATTCCATTTTTAGTTTCCTCCCTCCATTTTATTTTGGAGAGTTTGAGTCTTGAAGTAATCAAGAATATAATCTGTAGCTTTATCAGGGTCTTTTACAGATACCATTGTTTCAGCTATATACTCTAAATCTGAAGATTTTCTTATTAGATTATTTCTTTCACCATTGACCTTCTTTACAAAATTCTCCTTAGCTTCTTCTTGGGTCTTACCCTCGCCCCTTATAACCTCATTTCCGTATTTAAGCTCACAATAATAATTATTGTTGTTATCTTTTCTACCAGTTTCTAATTTTCCAAAATCTTGCAAATAAGTTACTATATTAGTCATTTTATCCGAATAAAGCACTAAGTCCAGCACCAGCGTCCGCCTTAGGCTCCTCCTTTTTTTCGCTTGTGCTCTCTTGAGCATCTTTTGATTCTTCTTTTACTTCTTCTACTCCTGTTTCAGGAACAACCTCTTCAGGCTCACCAGTAATTATTCTATTAATTCTCTTAGCCTGTGATCCAGCCTTCATGATCATAACCTTTACAGTGTCATTAGAGATATATCCGATTTCAACAGCAAATGGCAATGCCTTTCCATAAGCATATTTCAAGTTTGCAAGTGTCCCTTCTGTATCAATTACAATTTCTTGGTAGAATACTTTATTCTTAACGTCTAAACCACATAATGGAACAAATCCTATTGAGAATGGCTTAATATCCAATTTGCTCATTATATCTGCAGCCTTCTGAGATATTTCTTCCCCTTTCTTAACTATAACTTTGTTTTCCTTAATTGATAATTTTCCTCCTTCAACTTGAACTTTCAATCCTACAGCTCCCAACTCTGAAATAGCTGGTCCTGGAAGAAGTTCTGTTGGTCCAGCCTCAATCTCTATATCTTCTGGAGCAATCTGCCCTGGTTTAGCTTTAGCAGGAGTCTTATTTCTCAAAAGTATTCCTGCAAGTTCAAAAGCATCAATATCTGAAAATAAAAGTGCAAAACTATCATCTATGTTTTCCTTTATCTTATTCAAATCTTCATTTTTTAATCCTTCAATAGCTCTAAATATTAAACTCTTTTTGGGAACCTTAACGATAGCCTTTCCTCTCAATTTCTTAGAAATTTCTTGAAATTGATTTCCTGGAATGTTCTTTATTGATGCAACTAAAATTGTTCCCTTTTCTTTCATCAGCTTTCCAAGTTCACTAACCGTTTCTTTCTTAAATTCTGGAATATTTGGTACTGTTTTACTTTCTGCCATTTTATCTTATTGCTATTTTTTGAGGTTTACTCATTGTAAGTTTTACTTCAATATTCTTTATGTTCTCTCTTTCCCTTGGAAGGTGTTTTAAGACTTCAGCAAAGATTGTACTCATATTTTCAATCAAATCCTCTGTTTTCATATCTTGTTTTCCTACCGCAAGTTTTATGCTTGATTCTTTAGTTCTTATTCTAACACTTGTATTGATTTTTTCTTTAAGTTCAGAAATAGTTTTTTCATCAGCATTCAAGATTATTCCTAATTGTGGAGATGGCATTTTTCCCGCAGGTCCCAAGGCTCTACCAAACGAAGCAGCAACCTTTGGCATAAGGCTTCCTTGAGCTATAAAGAAATCATAATTCTTAACAAGCTTCTTTAACTCATTTTTAGAAGAAAATTTCTTAAATTGATCTGGAACAATTGTATCAACTTTATCATTCTTACTTTCCAAGAATGCACCTACTCTTTTTTCCTTAACTTTATGAGGAACATTAACAAAAATATTCAAAGGAGTCTTTTTAACATCAAATTTCTGTAGATTTATTATAAGTTCCACTGTCTGATTAAACTTTCTTTCCTTAGAATTTTTCAATTCTTCTAATGCCTTCTTAAACTGTTCGTCTAATTCCATATTGTTATCTCCTACATGATGCGCCGATGTCCTAGAAAGTATACATCAACGATGTAGTTTAGCGATAGTTTTTCAGAGATTTCTTTGATTTATAAATCATTCGGTTGCCGGGTTTGTCAAGAAATCGGGAGCTAAAAAGGGTGTCAAATGGCGGGAGTTATGAGAAAGAACGTAAGAGATGGAACAACACCTTCTGAGAAATGTGGTATACATCTCAATAATGTTAATAAATGGGAAAATTTGCTGTTGAACAGTATTGAAAATGGAACAACGCATTAAGGGGGACAGGATAAGAGAAATAAGTATGTACAAGAAAGTAAAATCTATTTTGATAGATTTCTTAAGAGGTTATCCTGCACATAAATATTACGGGATTATTGAATCTGAATTCGATCCTGACGTAGCTACAGAAATAAGGAATCAGCTAAAAGAGGATGGAATCATAAAATTTTGGAAGATTAAAATAGGTGAAAAAGAGGTTCTTGGTTATTCTCTCACAGGAAAAGGTGCCCAACTTGCTTCCTCTTTATCAACCAGAAAGAGAGTAGATATTTTTAAATGGGTTGCAGTTGTTATTGGAGGAATGTCTATAGTTGTCAGTTTAGCACAATTATTTTTAAGTTATTTCCAAAACCCAGTATTCTAAATATCATTCCTTAAATTTCTGCAAGACGTTTTTTTAAACGCTTGATTGTTTTTTCTTCCTTTAGAGTAAAGAGTCTTATTCCTACAATCATTAAGAATATAAAAACAAGAAATCCTGTTAATCCAAAGCGAGTAGCATAATCTGAAATTGTAAAAAATAGGGTAACAACCACTCCCGAGATTATCCCTGCAACCAAATTTTCTTTAAAATCTAAAGAACGCTCTAGTTTTCTCACTTCCTGAGAAATATCTCCTAGTTCTCTCATTTTTGCTTCATTTTTCTTTTTTCCCATAGAAAAATTAAAAGAACCTTAGTTAAAAAATATATTATTTCTAAAAACTCCTGCCATTTGACAGAGTTGTTGTTTTTATCTATAAGTCCCGATTCTTAGACAATCTCTCGGTTGGCAATTTAGCCAATTTCCTGCTCAATTTCCATAATTTGTCTATTGACTCTTGATTATGAGATTCCTTTGAACTCTTTCTAACCTTCTTCTTAACAAAATACTCTCCAGTAACATTCTCTGTTTCTTTAGAGGTTGTTATATAGACGATGGCCTCTGCGGCTTTCTCTGGACTAGAAAAAAAAGGTTTCGCAATCTTCCATATCCAAGTATATATCCCTGAAGCATGTTTAGTCGCTATGTTGCTAGAAATCTTCCCTGGATGTAAACAATTAACTCTAATATTTTTATCCTTCCATCTTTTAGCTAATTCAAAAGTAGACATAACTACCGCTAATTTTGATTGAGAGTATGCAATCAAACCATTATAATGTTTCTTTAGGTAAATGTCACCAAAATTTATCCCTTTAACTCTTTCATGGGCATGAGATGCTACATTGAGAACTTTGGCATGTCCCGATCTCTCAAGAGCTTTCTCAAGAAGGTTTGTTAATAAAAAAGGAGATAAATAATTTATCTGAAACTGTCTTTCAATTTTATCCTCGGTATAGCCAAGATCCGAAAAGAATATTCCTGCATTATTAACCAAAATATCTAATTTCCTATATTTTGAATTAACAGTCTTAGCCAGTCTTCTTATTGATTTAAACGAACCTAAATCTCCAATCAATAGATCTATGTCCTTATTCTCGCTTTCAGAAATAACTTTTTTTCTAGCTTCCTCTCCTTTCTCTTTATCCCTACAAACCATCAAAACCTTGTATCCAAGCTTAGCAAAAGCCAAAGATGTTTCCTTCCCTATCCCTCCATTAGCACCAGTCACTAAACACACCTTTTTTTCCATAAATCAAATTAGGAAATTCGGATTTATTTATCTTTGCCAATACAACAATCCTTAAAAATAAGATCATCATTTTCAAGATATGGAAACAACTCACAATTCTATTAGAGATAAAGTCTATATCGGAATGCTAGATGAAATATGTGAACAAATGGAGATGCTTTCAAATGAAGGTGTTTTTGATAAAGTTAAGGCAAAAAATTTAATCAATAAATATGTTAAATTATCGGAAAAAACTTATGGGGATTCATCAAGATCAAAAGAAGATCTTGATTCTTGGGAAAGGGGATTTGCTATAGCTTATGATGCTCCATACACCTTGATAAATTCCCGATATCTCTCCGAGGTGCAGAAAGAAAATAGAGGGGTTCCAAACTGGGTAATTTAAAATGGAATTAATTTGTCTATTATCAAAAGGAGAGGGAACCTGGGCTCAAGTTTCTGGGCTAATGAAGCACGGAGATTGGGATAAAATTGTTCTTATTGGAGATGACTTTGCAAAACAGTTCACTCATGAAAAAAAATTTGAGTTTGTAAAAGTAGATTTAAATCAAAAGATAAGAGAGCTTAAGGAAGATCTTCAAAAGAAGCTTAAAGGAAAATTTGAAGGTATGGAAGTTGCTTGTTCTATAGCTTCGGGAGATGGAAAAGAACACATGGCTTTAATCTCTGCCTTGATTAACCTCCCTATTGGAGTAAGATTCGCTGCTTTAACAAAAGAAGGCGTTATTGATTTGTAAAATGCAACCAGATTTAATAGCTTTATATGATATGGATGGAACTCTCTTTGATTATGAAGGGTCTCTAGAATTTGAGTTAGAAAAGATAAGATCTCCAAATGAACCCAAAATTGATTTTAATTTTAATGATAATCCGGTTTATTTACAAAATAGAATCGACTTGATCACGAGTCAAGAATCTTTTTGGGCTGATATGCCTGTATTTCAGTTGGGATGGGATGTATTGAACATCACAAAATCTTTAGGATATAGAAATATGATCTTAACTCAAGGACCAAGAAAAAAATCTGCAGCTTGGTCTGGAAAACATAAGTGTATTGACAAACATCTTGGAGAAGATTTTGATCGTACTTTTACAAGAGACAAGGGTTTAGTTTATGCAAAGGTCCTTGTTGATGACTATCCAGGGTATATTGAGAAATGGCTTAAATGGAGAAAGAATGGACATGTTATCATGCCTGCTAATAAATTAAACGAAAGTTATGTCCACCCTCAAGTAACTAGATATGATGGGACAAATATCGATGAAGTAAGAGAAATACTCACAAAAATAAAAGAAGATACTTTGGGCCAATAAAATGGGAACAAAACTCGAATTCAATCACGTCTTGAAAATAAATAAGTTGGAAAAAGAGATTAGGAAAGAGATTGAATCCAAGGGAAGGGTGTTTATCAAGGGGTTAAAAGAAGGATTAAGGATTTATCCCTCTGAAACAATAATTGCCATTGATCAGGACTGGAATGCATTTGCAGCTGTGGAGAAAAAGCAAAAAGTCGAATACGATGGTGGAGACACGGGATACACTTTCGAGTTAAAGAGATATTTAACTGATGAAGAAAGAAAAGTCTTCACAAATTTCTACAAAGAGTTTTATTCAGAAAATAAAAATTAAACAACTCCAATAACCCAGAATACCATTAATACTAATAACAAGAACAACAAGAATTTTGTAACTCCCTTAAACCATTTCTCTGCTTTTCTCTTACTTCCTGTTAATGCAAAGATTGTCAAATAGAAGAATTTTCCTCCATCAAAGATACCCATAGGTAACATATTAACTAGTGCAACACTGAACGAAATTAATACCAACCACCACAATAAATCATAAATAAATCCTGCAAATTCATAATTTGGCTTGTAGTAAATACTTTGATCGTTGAAAGAAGATATCCAACCTATAAATCTCCCAATTATTCCTTTTCTTGCATTTTCAACATATCCTATTCCCGCCCAAGGTTTATCCAAATATTCGGGGTTTTCTCCAAGAACAATGTTGTAATCTCCTTCAGTAGTTGTTATTGTAATGCTATCCCCCGGAGAATGTCTGTTCAGTTCTTCCCCTAACGCACTCCAATCTTTTATTTCCATTCCATCTATCCCTGTAATTGCACCCTTTAACTTAGAATTTATTGCAGGTGCAGAGTAATATGCTAATATTTGTCCGTTAGATTCAACAAGACCGTCTTTCTTAATCAAGTAACTCTCTCCATTGTAAGTTATATTATTGTAACCCATACTTTCAGTTAATTCCAATAATTGATCAAAAGTCGGATTATCTAGATAATTCCCATTAATCGAATCAATACCCGATACATTTATTGTAGAATAAGCATACGTATTAAACTGAACTCCTGCTGCAGAGAAACTCAAAACAAAGAATCCGGCCATTATTAGTCCAAATAATATTGTTGTTAATATATTTGCAAATGTTCCCGCAGACAAAACGGAAAGCTGGTGGAAAGTTGTTGATTTATTCATACTCCTCTCATCTTGCTCAACAAATGCTGCCAAAAATATAGGTAAGAAGAAAGGAAAAAACCCGAATCCAGTAGATTTTATTTTTATGTTATATCTTCTCATAAATATACCGTGAGCAAACTCATGAGATATCGCAATTATTGCCAATATAATAATCCAATAAACAAATCTGAAGCTAGGTAATCCCAAATCTGGTACTAATTTATCAATATAAGGAACTAAGGGGGTAATCGGAGGGATTTTTATCGCCTTAACAATAGAAGGGAATGCAACATACAAATAAATTATCTTTCCAAACAAGTAAAGGATACTTGCCATAAGAATATAGCCAACAGTTATTGAGATGTAACTCAAGAACTTCAAAGTCTTTTGATATTTCTTTCCTGTTTTATCAATAAGATTCATTCCCCATTTTGTTCTGTACAAATACATGAGTCCATCTTTTGTCAAATTCTTCTTATTTTTGTATAAGAACACAGACATAAAGATTACAAATAATATTAACAAACCAATATCAATAACCGTAAAATTCATTTTGACCTCTTTAACTAAATGAGAATTTCATTTATAAAATTACTGTATTCCAAATTTAGAAAGATCCTCTTTTAATTTTCCTAAGCTCTTAAATTGAATTGCGTTTATTCCAATTCCCAAAGCAATGTCAATTATCTATTCTTTATTATCTATGAATACTACCTCTTCCGGCTCAAGATTTATTTCTTTCAGAACTTTCTTAAAAACTTCATCACTATCTTTCCTCAACCCTGTATCAATAGAAAAATAGGCCTTTTTAGCACTATCAATCAATTCATTATAATTTTCTTTTACATAATCCATATAGATAGGATTTGTATCAGATAGTATATATTTTTCAATTTGCAATCCCAAATAAAAGTCATACATTTCCTTCATTGGCTTGGTGCCCAAATATTCTTCTTTATATTTATCCAAAAACTCTTCTTTACTCATACCTAAAAGATTTGAACCCTTTGAAATAAATTCTTCAATAGATATCTTATTTTCTCCAAATTGTTTCCTTATTTCTATTGATTCGGGCTTCCACTTCCAGAATTTTTCAGCATCCTTGGGATCCTCTAAAAGAACGCCTCCAATATCAAAAATAACCGCTTTAATCATAAAAACCAAAAAGACACTATCTATTTAAAATTAGTTAAATTACTTCTTTTTCAAAATTCTGAAGCTTCTTCCTCTACAATCTTTTTTTCTACACTTAACTTTACCTTTCAAGATCTTCTGAGGATCTGCCCTCATTTTTCCTTCACACTTCATACAGACAAAAACATTCTTTGTCATTCGTGCTTGAGCTTCTGGTATTTTTTGTGCCATCTTAATCAGAAATAAAATTAATGTTTAGCTTTTAAAGTTTCCGTTTAACGATCTTTTCCCCTTCAATATCCCAATATTCACAATTTCCGCTTTCTTCAAGGGAATCATATACCTCTTGTTCTGGGCATGGAACTTCAATTGTCTCAAAACTTTCAAGATCCATTAAAGTAACTCTTCCATCCGCCTTAGAAAGAACTTGACCCTTTCTCTTTTCAACATTTGGAACTTCAAGTCTATCGTGTCCTGGAACTACAAATACTTTTTTACTTCCAGTTATTATTCCAACAGCTTCAATACGGCATTTTGCATGACCGTGTTTACCCGTCTTAGAGATATCAATACTCTTAACGGTACATGGCATACCATCAACAATAATATTTGTTCCAACCCTTGCTTCTGTAGCATCAATAATTTTCAACACCATAAATTATTCAAAAAAAATAGATTTATAAAGTTTTAGTAAATTGCAAAATCATGAACCTACAAAAAAATGATTTCATAGAAATAAAATTCACTGGAAAAATTAAAGACGGAGGGGTCTTTGATTCAAACATTCCAGAAGAATTAAAGAAGCTTAACCCTAATCCTTCCCCAGATCAATCAAAACCATTTATCTTCTCAATCGGAAACTCAATGTTTCTAAAAGGTGTTGATGACTACCTAATTGGAAAGGATATTTCAAATTTCCCTATGAGTTACAATATAGAACTATCTCCCGAGAACTCTTTTGGAAAAAGAGACTCAAAAATGGTTCAACTAATGCCAATAAAAGTATTCCACCAACATGGATTAAGGCCCGTTCAAGGCATGCCCTTTAATTTTGATGGTCGTATAGGAAAAATACTTTCTGTATCAGGGGGAAGAGTTATAGTAGACTTCAATAACCCTTTAGCAGGAAAAGATGTAGTTTATGATATTGAAATACTTCGTAAAATTGATGATGTGAATGAGAAAGTGAAAGCTTTAATGGATTTCTTGTTCAGAAAAGAATTTCCTTTCAAAATTGAAAACAATAAATTGATTATCGACTCAGAAAAAGAAATGAAACCTGTTTTAGAAATGTTTAAAGATAAATTTAAGGAAATCCTTAGTTTAGATCTAGAAGTTAATGAAATTCAAACTGAATCTCCAAAAACAGAATAATTTCTTTGGAACAAAACACAACAATTTTTAAAAACTTAACAAATCTTCTATAGAAGATGGTGGAGATATATGAATCGGGTTCTTCTTCTGCGGTAAATGATATAGATCAAGAACTTGCAGAGTTATTGAAAAAACAGTCTGCAAAGATAAAAGTCATCGGCGTAGGTGGTGGAGGAAATAATTCTTTATCTAGAATGCGTGAAATTGGAATAAAAGGTGGCGAATTAATAGCAGTAAATACAGATGCTCAGGATTTGTTGTATGCTAATGCTGATCAAAAGATACTTATTGGTAAAGAATTAACCCAGGGTCTTGGAGCAGGAAGTAATCCCAGAGTTGGTGAAGAATCTGCTAAAGAATCCGAATCTGAAATAAAAAAGAAGATTTCTGGAAGTGATTTAATTTTCATAACTTGTGGTATGGGGGGTGGAACTGGTACAGGTGCCGCTCCTGTAATAGCAAGCCTAGCTAAAAAACAAAATGCATTAACTATTGGAATAATAACCATGCCTTTCACAATAGAAGGTCAAAAAAGAATAGAAAATGCTATGAACGGCCTTGAAAAAATGGAATCTATTGTAGATACTTTAATTGTTATACCCAATGATAAACTTCTTGAACTTGCTCCAGATTTGCCTCTTCAAACAGCATTTAAAATTGCGGACGAGATTCTAACAAATGCTGTAAAAGGTGTAACCGAGCTTGTAACAACTTCTGGTTTAGTTAACCTAGACTTTGCAGATATAAGAGCCGTAATGTCTAATGGAGGAGTTTCATTAATTGGAATGGGTGAGTCAGATACAGATAATAGAGCAAAAGATGCAATAGAAAAAGCAATACACAACCCTCTTCTTGACGTGGATATATCGAATGCAACAGGAGCATTGGTGAATGTAGTCGGAGGGGCAAATATGAGTCTTGACGAATACAAAACAATCATAGGGGAAGTTGGAGATAAACTAAGCCCTGATGCTAAGCTTATTGGTGGAGCTCAAATCTCAGAAGACATGGGTAAAGCAATAAGAGTTTTACTAATTGTTACAGGTGTTAAGAGTAACCAAATAGTAGGCGGCGGAGAGTCTATAGATGAACTAAAACACAAAGAAATTGAAGAAGAATTGGGCATTGAATTTTATGAGTAATTGAATAATTTTAAAAACCTCTCCAATCTATATTTGCTATGGCATTAAAATCATTTTTATTGAAATGTAAGAGAGTTTGGCACACATTAAAGAAGCCAACAAAAGAAGAATTCCAACAAATATCCAAGGTTTCTGCAATAGGTATCTTAATAATTGGGTTACTTGGATTTCTTATCTCAATAATCATGAAGTCTTTCCTATAACAATTCTTATTAATCTCCAGATGCAAAATCTTTTTATGTTAGAATTAGAATATATGAAAGTATATGATTTTGAGTCTTCAACTCAGAAATGCAAAGGAATTTATCTTGGAGAGTCTAATTTGGAGCTGTCTTTTCCAAGAAAAATATTGTTGAAAGCCCCAGGAACCAAAAGATGTAAAGAGGGATTTCATATAAGAATGTTTAAAGACTTCAAATTAAATGGAAATGTCTTGAATTTAGGGAGAAATTATCCTGTAAAGATCCCTCTCTACCAAAAGTCCTACTACAGGGATTTATTGGAAGAAAAGATAAAACAATAATTTTATAAACCAAGAATTTTAATTATTATTACTACTTCTTAAGTATTAAGTCGTAGTGGAACGAATAAAATGATCTTTATTATAAAAGTAACGACGAACAAAGAAGAAAGAGCTCTTGATATGATTTCAGATAGAGTTAAGAAAAAAGACCTTAATGTTTACTCCGTTTCAAGACCGGCAGGACTAAGAGGATACATTATTCTTGAATCTGAAGATAGGGATTCTGCTGAAGATGCAGTTTTCAATTTACCATATGTAAAAGGAATAATACCAAAGACAATTGCTTATGAAGAACTTGAATCTATGATCCAACCTTCTGTAGAAACAATCTCAATAAAAGAAGGAGATATTGTTGAACTTTTGTCTGAACCTTTCAAGAAAGAAAAAGCAAAAGTTTTAAGAATTGACAAACAGAAAGAAGAAGTTGTGGTTAGCTTGCTTGGAGCTGTTGTTCCATTACCAGTTACAATTAAATTGGATAACGTTAAAGTTATTAGAAGAGAAGACGAGGAAGAATGACAACTAGTAGAAATCATATAAATTTGATTAAAAGAGAAAATTTAGAGGGTTTGGTCGCTGTCGGATTAACCAAAAAAGATTTTAAAGATTGGAATAAGAAAATGGAAAATGTAAAAAAGAAAATCTATGAAGGGAATGCATCAGAGGATATGGTAAGTAATTTCTACCATGGAATGCAAGCGTTTTATATAGACTTCAAACTTACCAATAAAGACACCACAAATTTGATTAGGCTGTTTAATGTATATAGGGACAAAATTATATCTTCTACTAGCGATTTTCTCGAGGTATATTATTCTGTTGGAGAAGACAACCTTGAAAAATCAATTAAATATAGAGAGAAAATAAAAAATGATAATTAAGATTTTAGCAGAAGGCGGAAGTATGAAACCCGGTCCTGCTCTTAGCCAAAAACTTGGGCCTGCAGGAATACCGATAAACAAAGTAATACAAGATGTTAATGATGCAACTAAAGATTTCAAAGGATTAAAAGTTCCCGTTGAACTTGATGTTGATCCAAAAACAAAGACTTTTGAAATAAAAGTTTTCTCACCTCCTGTTTCTGAATTATTAAAGCAAGAATTAAACATAAAAACCGGTTCAGGACAACAGTTGAAATTCCAAGTTGCAAATGCTTCAATTGAACAAATAATTTCTGTTGCTAAAACAAAGATGCAGAACCTTTTAGCTAAAGATCTAAAGTCTGCTGTTAAACTTGTTGTAGGAACATGTGTTAGTGCAGGTATATTGATAGAAAATAAACCTGCAAAAGAAATCGAAAAAGAAATTGAAGAAGGGAAATATGATAAAGAGATTTCTCAAGAGTCAACAGAAACTCCTGAAGAAAAGAAAAAAGAATTAGATTCAAATTTTGCAGAACTAAAAGCAAAACAAGATAAGCTCATGAAGCAAGAACAAGCTGCAAAGGAAGCTGCCGAGGAGAAAGCAAAGAAATAGCTTTATAAATATCCATAATCTCCAAAACATATGGGGATATGGGGTAGCCTGGTTAGCCTATGAGGTTTGGGACTTCATGACCGCGGTTCAAATCCGCGTATCCCCATTTAATAAAATGCCAAACAAATCAAAAAAAACAAAATCAGCAGGAAGATTCGGACCTAGATATGGTAAGAGAGTTCGAGATAGACTGGTCCAAGTTGAATCAAAACAAAGAGTTAAACAAAAATCTCCCTTCCATCCAAGAGGGGTTGCAAAAAGAATTGCAGCTGGAATCTGGAAATGCTCAAAAACAGGTAAAGTTTTTGCAGACAATGCATACGCACTAGACGAACAATAAAATGGCAAACTACAAATGTTTCAAATGTGGAAAGAAGTTGACAAGTAAAGACTTAGAAAAAAGATTTATCTGTCCTAACTGCGGTAGTAAGATTTTCTTCAAGCCAAGGACTAAAGTAAAAGTTCTAAAGGCAGAATAAAATGGATCAACATTCTCCCGAAGAAATCCCTATGCTTGAAAATACACTTCAAAATATCCTTCTACAAAAGCAAGCCTTTAATATGGAACTTTCTGAAACTGATAATTCTATAAAAGAGATAAATTCTTCAAAAGAAGATGTGTTTAAGATTGTAGGACAATTAATGATAAAGTCAAATAAGGATTCTGTTCTAAAAGATCTTGAAAATAAGAAAAAAATGCTTGAATTAAGACTAAAAAACCTTGATGGGCAAGAAGATTCTGTAAATGAACAGATAGAAAAGCTCAGAGAAGGTCTATTTGAGAAGAAATAATTCTACCTCGGGAATTATACATAATCAAATTACGAAATCTTTATAAATCTGTCCGGTATCATTTTACCATGATGTTTGATAAACTTAAAAAAGCACTATCCAATTCTTCAATGTCCGAAGACGGTGATGAATACCTAGAAATTGATTTAGAACAACAAAAAGAGAAAGATAACAAGGTTGTAGTTAAGCTTTTTCAACTAAAAAACTACGATGATGTTAACGAAATCTTAAATTCTTTAAGAGAAGGTTATACAATTGCTGTTATTGACATAAAACCTATAAAACAAAGAGATTCTATTGAACTAAAGAGAGCCGTTTCCAAGGTAAAAAAGACTGTAGACGCTCTTGAAGGTTCAATTGCTGGATTTGGAGAGAATTTAGTTATAGCAACACCTTCTTTCGCTAAGGTACACAAAGATATACCTAAGCCTGAAAAAGAAAAGAAAGATATGGAATTCTATTAGTTTACCAATCGTTATTTGAATTATTTACATGCTTTGAAAATATCCCTGGTTTAATTTTTTCCGGCTTCCCCAAATGATTTTTCCAAAGGCCTTGTTCTGACTCTTTGTATGCGCTTGCCCAAGCTTCAACAGGATTCACATGAATTATCTTAATATAGCTCGAACCATTCCAAAAAGGGTATATCTTCATATCTTCTTTAGCTCTATTTTCTTTAAAGCTCTTCACTGGAACTATGTCCAGAATACCTTTAAGAGGTGAACCTTGCCATAAAAACATTTCTTTATCAAAGTATATAACCTCTTCTTTAAGAGATTCTTCTTCAGATTCTTCTTTCTTCAAATAAAGACTTCCCCTACCAAAATAACAATTTTCAAAACTCTTTGGGTTTATTTTACAATCTCTTTCTGGGTCTTCATATACAAAAATATATTTCTCCCCCGGATTTAATTTTCTTATCCCTTTAACAAACTCATCTTCTCCCAAGACATCAATTAATCTTCCCTTTTCAAAGGTCTTTTCTCCAATTAACTTCTCTCTAAGGCCTGAATACATGCATCCTAAAGAAGATCCTTATTTATAATCATTATTGTTCCAATTTGAAAACTAAACTCTTGCCACAGAAAACACGTTCTTCAGCGCTACAACTATTGTAGCAGGCACAAACAACACTAATAAAGCACTAAATACAGCTGCAACAGCATCACCTATTCCAATACCAATTAAAGAGCCTGTAACACTATCCATACCAAATCTACTAACTATTACTAATACTGCTCCCGCAATCAAGAACTTCTGAGAATCCTTTCCACTCGGAACATTCCAACCCCCTATCAAAAGACCTAAAATAACTAAAAGAGCGTAAATTGGAGAGCTTAACCTAACCAAAGCAGGAATGGGGATAAGTGAGGTAGTCAAACCTATTAAAATAGCAAGAATAACTCCTACCAAAAAAGACCATGCACCTATTTCGTTCTCTTTTGACTTAAGCATATCTACTTACAGCCAGACAATTATATAAATGTTTTGAGATAGGAAAATTAATTCATATTTTGTAAAATAGAAATATTTATAAACCATAGTAACTCCAAAATGATTACAAATGAAAAACAAAAATTTAGTTTTAGTGTTTGTAAGCATGTTTGCATTATTGCTTTTAGCTGGATTTACTAGTGCAACTTTAGGTGTAAGCCCTTCCTCATTAACCTTTAATAACAATAACTCACAAACTATTACTGTTAGTTCAAATATTTCAAGTGATATCTCTTACAGTGATTTTACTATTAATGGGGTTACTTTTGCCGTTTCAGGAAATACAACACTTGACTCTAACAATGAAACTGTTTTGACAGTTACTCCTCAAGTTAATTTAAGAGATTTTGATTTCCTTAAATCTTACACTTCTACATTTGATATAACTCAATCAGGATCTGAAACTCTATCTTACTCAGTTACTGCACAAAACACTAATTTGTGTAAATATGAGAACTATGGGGGAGATTTAGACATAGAAATAAGAGATATTCAAATAAAAGAAGGTATCGGTGACGATGAAGAATGGTTCCCTCTAGACCAAATAGAAATTGAAGTTAGAATCGAAAACAATGGAGATGAAGACTTGAGAGATGTTGAACTTGAATGGGGTATTTACGACAGCTCAAGCAATGAATGGATTATTGAAATAGATGATGTTGATAGCTTTAAAATAAAGGATGGAGATGATGAGACAGTTACAATCAGCTTCACACTTGATGATCATGATTTAGATATTGACCTTGAAGATCTTGAAGATGGATCTTACGAATTATATGCAAGAGCAACAGGTGAAGTAGATATTGATTCAAAACCAAATACTTGTGATTTCACTTCTGAATCAGTTGATATAATTATTGAAAGAGATTTTGCTGTATTAGATGACCTTAAATTACCAGAAAATCTTCAATGTGGTTCTGATATGATTATTTCAGGAGACGTTTGGAATATTGGAGACAGAGACCAAGATGATATAGAAGTTAAAGTTGTTGAATCAAGACTTGGAATTGAAAAATATGTTTCAGTTGGAGATATTGATGCTTTAAATTCAGAATCATTCAGTTTAACTATTCCAATTCCAGAAGATGCTTCAGGAACTTACAACTTTAAGTTCTCTGTACTTGACGAAGACGGAGACATATACGAAGCAGACCATGATGACGAGTTATCTACATTTTCACAATCTGTAACAATTTCTGGTGAGTGTTCGAGTTCTACTGATGCTGAAGTACACGCAGTTCTTCAAGATGGAGGACAAGCTGGAAAACCTTTAACTGTTAAAGCTACATTAATCAATTCAGGAGAAAAAACTACTACTTATACTTTAAACGTTGCAGGTTACGGATCTTGGGCTGATGGAGCTGACTTAACTAAGACTACTTTGACTCTTGACGCTGGAGAATCAGAAGATGTTTTGATAACTCTTGACGTTAAATCTGATGCTTTCGGAGAAGAAATATTCAACATAGAAGTTATCTCAAGTGGAGCTTTAATTGCAAATCAACCTGTATCTGTTGAAGTATCAAAGAAATCTTTGATAACTGGATTCGCAATAAGTGGATCAAACTGGCACTTATGGGGAATTGGATTACTTAATTTAATCCTTGTAATAGTTATAATTATAATTGCAGTAAGAGTTGCAAGAAAGTAATTCTATTATGAAAAGCCTATCTAAATTAATTTTGCCTTTAGCCTTTTTTGCCCTTTCTTCAAATTCTAATTCACAGGATTTTCTCCCTGGAAAGTTTAAGGGTTATCAGAAAAGAAACCCTGTTCCAGATTATTCTAGCGGTTACTATTTTGGTAACAGCGGTAGCAATCTTATGAGGGTGGATTATTATGACCTAGATTCCCCGAAGGATTCAATATTTGATGTTGTTGAATTTACACCCCTCAAGATAAGAGGTGATAGCGTAACTCGATCACAATTCCCGATAATTTATATCTTCAACAAATATGGAAAACAAGACCCTCCAAAAGATGATTTATTGTTGTTATTCGATCCAGAAATGGATGGGATTAATGGCAATGAGGCTTTGTCTCCAGAAGAGTATTACAAAGATCTTGAAATAAAGCTATAATCTTTTAAATTATATTTATCTAAATAACCTATGAATAAGTCAAACAAAAAGAGGTTTACTGATTTAGTAATAAGATATGCAGTTCTATTAATAATAGCAATATCTGGGCTATCTATCCTTTATTTCATCTTTGAACCCCTTACAAAATATCCTACTTATTTTTTATTCAATATCTTCTATGACATTTATGTAACGCCTGTAAATATAATAAATTTCAGAGGTTTTCCTATTTCCCTAGAGATTATTGGGGCATGCATAGCTGGATCAGCTTATTTTTTACTATTGATGCTTAATTTATCCACTCCTGGATTGAAATTCCCTAAGAGAATAAAACTCCTTTTATTGTCTTTCTTAATCTTCTTGGTTTTCAATATAATTAGAATATTTGTAATAGGTGTTCTTTTCCTAAATACCTCTCCCGTTGCAGATATTCTACACAAATTCTTATGGTATTTTGGCAGCATAGTTCTTGTAATATTGATTTGGTTCTATCAAGTAAATAAATATAAGATAAAAGGAATACCTTTCTACTCAGATATAAAATTCTTATTTAAGAACATAAAATAATTATTCATTAAACTTAACAAAAGTCTCTGCCATAAGTTTTTCGGTTACCGGAAGAATTTCACAGTCGCTCACGTAAAGATCATAACAAGATGTATCTCCTCTCTGAACTATCTTTGTTTCATCTCCCTCGATTATCTCATAATAATTATATCTACTTTGAGCATCACACCCAACTTCCCCACTTATTGTAGTAACTCCCATAACATCTCTCTGTTTAACAAGATTAGCTAAAGCAATAACCCCATCTCCGTAACAATTAAAGTCCTGAGTAACATTAAGAGCATACCCCTTCTTAAGTTCCAACGTACCTTCGAAAGGTATCTTCTTCAAATCTCTTGGGTGAGTTCTCAAGTAGAAATTGTATGGAACTACCGCTCCTTGATAAATCACTGGTATTGAAGTTTGATAGAATATAAGTTGGCCTTCCTGAACTGTCTGAAACTCAGTATTTTCATATTTTGCATTCCTTATGCCGTTTAATCCAAAGAAAACTATAAAAAAGAAGACAATTAATGCCCCAAGAACGATTAGTATTACTTTAAGTTGTTTTTCATTTCTCTTAATTTCTTTTTTATCTGAATGTTCGGAAGGTTCTTTAGAATTCTTAACTATCTGTTTTGATTCTCCTGTCTTTTTATCCTCAACTTCAAAGACCTCTTTAACAGATTTCTTATTGCTCTTCTTTGTTTTCTTTGCCATGTTAATTTATTCCATATAAACTAAATAAGAATTCGTCACTTATCTTTATTAAGTTTTCTTTTTGCCCTTTTATATAAACACAATTTTGGTCTTCATATATCTCACTTTGGTTTGAAACCTCTATTATAACAAAGTTGCTTGTGCAGTCTTTTGTTGGAATATCCTCAGAACATTCTTTATCTAAAGGGCACGCATTTTGTATTCTTTCAGATACGTAAAATAAATTCCTATAAATTTCTAGCTCTGAAGCAGAATCTTCCGAATAAATATAAACGGGAACTCCAGAATATTTGCTAAGGTCAGAAACAATATTTTTCCTATCAAGAATTACTGATTCAGTCTCTTGAGGATTATAAGTGAATACCGCATTAGATATATCCTTTACAGTCCAAAAACCGTTGTTGTATAAGAAGGTATGGCCTTTATACTTCAAATTTCCTTCTGCTTCTTGAGATCCAAAAGAATTAACTATAACTCCAAAAACACTACCAAACAACACGACTATAAGGAAAACAACTAAGATCGTACCGTTCCTCTTCTGTTTTCTCATTTCATTTCTTCTAGAAGTTATTTTTCTCATGAAGGATAAAAAGAATTTCAGTATAAAAAGGTTTTTATTGTTTTTGCCGACGGTAAACCAATAAGGCTATCGCCAGAAGTTAAAAAAAAAGAAAGAAAAAAAGAAAAATAAAAATTGTGTTTACTTACGCAACCTGAAGTGTAGCACTTGAAGAAGATGTTCCGACCCAAGCTTGGCTTGTATCAGGTTTTTGTGTTCTCAAGTATGTTGCAGCGTTTACAGTATCAGCAGCTTCATAACCAGCAACAAGCAAAGCCATTTTACTAGTTATTGTTGAATCAGAATATCCTTTTATTACAAATTGTCCTGATCCTACTCCTGTTTGTTCTGTGAACATTGCACCACAGTATGCTCCTCCAACTAGTGAAGCAGCAGCTGAGTTAATACAACTTCCTCCAACTACTATCAAGTTCTTAGTAGAAACTGAGCTTACTTCTGTATCTTTAACAAGAACATCTCCAAGAGAACCAGCTCCTGTAGTTGTTGTTGTAACAGTAGCGTCCGGTGATGTTATGTAAACATCAGCAGATACTTCTCCGCCATGGTAAACTACTTTCAAACTCTTCTGACCTGAACTTGGCTCGTTACTTAATATCTCAGTAGCAAGAGCAGAGTATGTGAAATCTCTCCACACGTCTGTATCTCCAATTTCAGTCTTTGTAGCGTCAGTGTTTGTAGTAGTATAGGTACTTACTTCAACTTCTTGAGTTGTAGAACTGTCCCAACCAATTGTAGCGTTGATTGTATCTCCGCTAGCAACGTTATCGTCTTTGTCTTCTTCAACCATTGTTAAATAGAATGAAGTAGCGTTGTGTCCTAGACCCAAATCTCCTCCAACTCCTGTTGTAACAGCAGTAAAGTTAATTGAACCTGGAGCACCAGTAACGATTGTTGCGTTTGTTGCCTCATAAGGTAAGAAAACTTTCAAACCAGTCTTTGAGTAAAGCGTATTGAAGTTTGTGTTAGCACTATTGTTTCCTAATAAAACAGTTTTATCTGTTTTGTTAACAACATCTACCACAATTTCAACACTTCCTAATGAGAAAGTGTCTCCTTCTTTAGCTCCAGTCTTAGTATCCACCCAAGAACCATCTTTGTAATATTGGAAAGTAGTCTTATTATCACTACCATCAACTACAAAGTTTGTAGCTCTCATAAGGTAAGATTCACCATCACTACCATCACTCCATGAAGCAACGAAATAGTCATCAGTGTCCCCGTCGAAAGTAAATGTACTTCCTGTAGCAGCAGTAACTAACTTATTGTTAGCATCTTTACCGAGTCCTGTAAATGCTCCAGAAGCTCCGTATAAAAGATTTATATCTGCTTCACCATCCTTAAGAGGGAAGTTATCTAAAACTGCATAAGTGTCTCCACCTTGTTGAATTGTTACAGTCTCCTCAGAAGGATAAGTTAATCCTCCGAAAGATAATTTAACAGCTTCAAATCCAGGCATCTCAATTTCTGAATCTTCAGTGATGAATAAATCATCATCTGCAAGCCATGATATTTTAATATCACTTAAGCTATCTGTACTATTTGTAATAGTTACATTAATTCCAGAAACTGACTCATCGTTCATTTGTATATCTGAACCGCTAGTAAGAGTTAATTTTCCTGTACCAATACTGAATTCAACTTTTGAAACACCAGTATCTTTTGCGTCGTACAAGATATCCTTTACACCTACATATGACCCATCAGTTAATTTTTGAGTCTGTCCTTCAGCCAAGCTGTTTGTAGTTTGTCCATCTACTTGTAACTTAACTTCTGTAGAACTTATGTAAGTTATAACAACTTCTTTACCATCAACAGTCGCAGATTCTCCTTCTGTCAAGATTGTTGAATCAGCAGAATCTAACAAAGTTAAAATGATATTACTTCCACTTGTACTATTTGACAATACGTAGTAGCTTTTACCCATTATAGGCAAGTCAGATGTTGGAAGATCTCCGATAACAGGTTCATCACTGAAATCTAACGTATATGTTAGAACAGCTGTACCAGAAGCAACTCTGAACCCAATTGTAGGTTGGTCTTCAGCGTAGTCGTTATCTTCGAACATTCCTAGCTGTAAGTTTGCTCCGATGTCAATCTTCTGAGTGTAGTCAAATTCGTCGTTATCATTGTCGACGTATTTTCCATCTGCAAGAAGAGTTGGCAACTCGTCATCATCAACACTAGATGAGATAACTTGAGTTATGTTGTCTCCTAAGTGGAACTTTGTTGAAGTCTTCTCAAATTTATATGAGTCTCCTCCAGTTACTGTTGATCCACTGTTTGTAGAGTCAGTACCCAAGTAAGCTTGTAAATCAGCTTGTAAGTTACCTGCTTGTATAAGGTCTAGAGATGAAACTCCAGTCCCAGTACCGTAAACGATAGCAACATTAGCGCTGCTTCCACTTACGAATGGAGCAGGGTAACTAGCTGCAGCAGCTAATCCCATTGTAGCACCTGCCATAAGCAAACTACCTGCAAGCGCAGTTATTTTTTTAAAATTAAATTTTTTCATTTTTTGACCTCCTTTCATCTCTCCTAAACTGTTACCAGTCCGTATCTGTTGTCTATGACAACCTCTGTGTCTTAACATAGCATAGGGAACTATTTGTCAACACACATTAGGTTAATCCCTATTCACCTTTAAGGTGTATTATGGAGAGTGAATTTTCCTTTAAAAAGCTTGTTCTCCCTATTTTCGGTCCATTCCATCTATTTGCCTTTTTTATAGGTGTTATTTATAAAGCTTTCGTTACTATTATATAAAAAGTATACCTCTTATTTTTCAGTCTCCAAAACATTTATTAATCCAAGATTATATCTATCATGAAAAGACAGATATTCAATAATTAAAACAAATCTGTAATCACAAAGATAAAAGATGCCGACGAGAAAGATAAGAGAAGTAACAATTGAAGAATCCAAAGGGGTTTTCTCACTTCTAAAAAGCCAACCAGATAAAACAAACTACGATTTCTCTGGAATTTCTGCTCTAAGGCAATTATTGAGTAATGAAAAGGCACGTATTATTCACACCATAAAAGCCAGAAATCCTACCTCAATTTACGATTTAGCTAAGAAATTAGGTAGAACCTTTAAATCCGTAACTCGAGACCTAGAAATACTTGAAAGATTTGGATTTATTGGATTTAAAGAAGAAGTAATAAACGGTCGAACAAGACACAAACCTTTCCTCATAGCAGATCAAATAACTGTACATTTCAAAGTTTAAGTATATACTTTTAAGAAAACATTAATCTCATCAAGAGATTTTGCATAATTTTGAGAAGCCCCCTTATATGAAGAAGTTGAACTACCTGAACTTATATTCAATAACGTTTCATCTTCCGATTGTATTAGCAAATTATAGCCTTTTATTGAGTTGTTCACACCTACATCCCAACTTTCACTCATTATTTCCTTGACTGTATTATTAAACACATCACACGAATCATCACCATCGTAACAAAGATAATTTCTCTGACATTCAAATGCTATATCCTTTATGGACAAATACTTTGTATTCTTCTCGCAACTGGTACTAGTTTCCATCATTGCTTTAAGAAAGCTAGATATTTCATAATCTTCCAACTGTTGCTTCTGAGCGTTCTTGTTTATTGATATGCTCAAAAACACAATCCCTATCACTGCAATTAACAAAAGTATTATACCAAAACCCATTATTTCCTCTTGTGCCTTCTTACTAATAAATTTCCTCATAATTCAACCCCCTCATAACTTATAATTATTCTACCCAAATCACAATTATTTGAAGCAATCTGGCCATTTAATCTCTTATTACAAATAGAAACATAATTACTCACAGAATACCCCGAAACCTCTTTATCAAACAAGTTTATCCAATTACAGTCTGGATAGTTGGTATAATCGCACTCTACCTCTTTTTCAGAAGGATATATTTTTCTTATTTCTATATTAGACACCCCCCAGAAGTCTTCATATTCCTCAATATAGCCCTTTAGAGCCATTACTTTGTCCAAATCCACACAATCACTTATCTGGTTACCATAACTGTTCCCACAAGAAAACTCAGGAGAATTTGCAATCTTTGAAGCAAGAGTCAATGCATTTAATTCCTGGGCTTCTTCAGCGGTATTCTGCAATTTAGAGATTCTTCCAGATAAAACAATTACCCCTATTATAACAAATAAAATGAACACAGCAATGATCATAAAAACCATCTGCTGGATCTTTATTTGGCCTTTATTGTTTACCATAATTTACAATCCCCCAACCTTGAATTTAATTTATTCAATACCTTTGCCTGATTTCCTATACCAATAATATCTCTTGAACTTGAAAAACTCTCCAACAAGTTTTCAAATATAATTAAATCACTTTCCAAATCACCATCACACCCAAATTCTCTTTCAATTCTACTCTTTTCCTGATATATTTTTGATAAATCTTCTGCCCTTCCAATTAATCTTTCTAACTGACATTCATAATTCGCTTCATCGGAGAATATTGCACCATACATAAGAGCATCACTTTCAAAATAAACTCTTTTAGATTGCTTCTCAACTATCCCTTGACTATAGCCTACTTCAATATCACAATCACCCGAACTTCCAAAACAAACTCTTATGTCTCCAGAATTACAATTTTCAGTTTTAACATTATCGATATTCAAATCATTTATCTCACTTTCAATATCTTGAGGAGAATCCAAGAAACAATACGTCTTTGTATTTGGTATCAAATAGATTAAGTCTGCAACTTTAAATGGAAATTCATAGGATTCATCGGTAGGGAATGAGAATGATTTAGAAAATATAGTAAATCCTTCGGCTTCTGCAGGACTTTCAACGAATATATATTTATCTTTTGATAAAATGCTTGGGCCGTTATCCGACCATTGATTAAATGTTTTCTGTGCAGTCTGAATTCTTTGAGATCCTAAACCTCCATCTGTATTACACTTAACATAAATTCTTGTTTCTACAGGTGCAGTAATGGTTACTTTTTGTCCCGTCTCAAAACTAGACTCTAATGGATTCAATAAACTATCGATATTTTTACTTGTCTCAGCACTTTGTTGAGTTTTTTGTATATCGGTAAACTTCACAACACCATATATTGCTAAAGAAAGTATTATTCCTCCAGCAATTATTGCAAATATCCATCCGAAAGACATATCCAAGGCCCCTTTTTTGTTTAAGCTTCTCATCTTAAAATTGTTACCAAATTTTCTCCAAAATCTTTCTTTATTGTGAAGCCCACATAACCTTCTTTACTTTCTATACAAAGGCTTGCACTATTCCCTAAAGTATTGGCCAAATCAACATTATTCAATATCCCTCCTCCAAATTTTCCTCTAGGAACAAAATAAAAATTCTGTGAGGCTTCATCTTCAATACAAATACCTTCAATTTTATTTGGGAGTTTATATTTGACTTGTTGTTGCCCTTGAGGACCGTTCCACATTTTATTTATATCGTTTTGTACATCTTGTTTAAACTGTGAAATCAATGCGGTCTCTTGAATAGATAATACCTTTTTTATTCCAAAGAAAGCAAAGGCAAGAAAAACCACTACAAGAATAATTGAAAAAATCATACCAAAAGAAATATTCAATTGCCCTTTCTTATCAACCCTTTTCATTTAATAAAATAACAAATATATTTTATAAAACTATTCTCTAAGAAATTACCTTACATCAGGTATATCAAAAGGTCTTACAACTAA
The DNA here is from genome assembly GCA_050303855.1 of Candidatus Pacearchaeota archaeon. Lineage (GTDB taxonomy): Archaea > Nanobdellota > Nanobdellia > Pacearchaeales > GW2011-AR1 > MWBV01. The sequence goes on along the minus strand of JBNLCO010000010.1, from coordinate 95,443 downwards.
ACTACACTGGTTAGATTGAGGTCTATTTCCATAAGAGTCTTGACATTTTATGTAATAAGTAGTCTTGGCATTTTCAGGCCAGCTAGCATAATGTTCTGCATCATCTCCTCCGGACAAAGTGCTCATATATGTTCCATCTTGATCAAAGTCATAAGCACAACCAAAGTCAGAATAAACACATCTTCCTTCTTCACTAGTTATAACCTTTAGATTTCCTTGGTCTTTGAAAACCCTCACTATCTCAGGAGGATTCAAATCAGTTTCAACACTAAAGCTTATTGTTGTTTCATCAACATTTCCACCCAAATCTGAACATCTTATGTAATAAGTATAATCTCCTTCTTCTAAATTTAATGATTGGGTGTGCATATATTGAGTGTATGGTTCAACTCCTTGCCCATAGAAGAATCCAATAAATGTTCCTTCCTGACCAGTATCACTGAAAGAACAAACCGCCTTTCCGTCATCATATCCTAATGAAGTCTGAACTTCTATTTCTACTGGAACTCTTGAAGTAGAATCACTTATAACTTCATTATTTGGTGTTGCATAATCAATGTTTAATTCTTGAGTTCCAATCAATTTGTAAGCATATGATTGCTCATTAGTATTCCTTAAGCTTTCATTCGCCCCAGGTTGGTCCTTACATCTAAAGTAGAAATCATTTTCTTGGTTATCTTTCAATCCGTCCAATACGCCAGAACACCTGAATAAATTCTGAGCATTTATTTCCAAAACACTTGTAGAACAACTAAAATCATTTTCCATAAGTTCATAGCTCTTATCTAAATGACTCCATTTACATTCTGAAGGTTCGTTAACATACACGTTAACATCGAACTCTGTTTGTCCTGAAGCAAACGGTGTTCCTCCTATTGGGCTTGTAGAAACAATTACTGGAGGTGTTGTATCTGGACCATCTTGTATACAGAAACTAAACCCAAAATTAGAGGGATTTGAATTTCCATTTGAATCAATACATCTAACATAGAAGTCATAAATTCCTCCATTCTCTACAGTAATGTTCTCTGCCTGAAGGGCTTCATTACTTGGTAAAGATAATTGGAATGTATGGTTATACGTTCTTGATCCACTACTAAAGAATAAGTCTGGCATTTCATCATAGGTATCATAAATCACTGATGGACTTATCTTACATCTCGCTCTCTCATCTAATTCTAATCCAAATGAAACTGTTGTCCAAGGAGGTGCACATCCGTCCTGAGATCCAGTATATTGAACTTTAACTCCTGTATCTGGAGGTGATATTGAGTTATCTGGAGTATATCTATAACTATCATCTAAAAGAGAATCTTCTCTTGGAGTTATTGTTGGAGCTTTAATATCTTTTGAGTTCTCCCACGTACACAAAGGTTGCCCTGAAATTTCATCCACTGAAATTTCACATCCCTGTCCTAAACTATGACATTGATATTCTGTACATTCAATATCTTGTTGATTACACAATTCACAATTTTCTCCCCCCACTTCCGCATCCCAAGCATAACAACTAAATCTAATTACATCCGCTGAAGAATTCTTTATTGTAAATATCGAAACGATAAATGCAACACCAACACCTATTCCTAAAGAGGCCAAACCACTAATCCCAACAATTGTCCCTAGACCAAGAGTCTCAGATGTCAAGGTTAAAGTTGTAGCAGTTCCTGCAGCTAAAGAATAGCCTAAACCTTGTGACTGTTGAATGTTCAACCCCAAAGCAGGACCTATAACATACCTTCCTAATAAGAACGAAACTGCACTCCAAGCAGTTATAGCAACTATTGTACCTGTTGTACTTCCTCCTCCAAGTAATATTGAAGGTTTATCTGCCGGAACACTATAGGGGCCATCAGGAACCGTTGTAGGGTTATCTATCTTAAATTTAAAGAAACCATCTCCTGTTGCACCCTTATCTACAATTTCTTTTGCAGTTTCTGTAACAACCTCTCCAGCATCTCCTTTTCCAGGAGTTTTAAATAAATAATCATAACCTTTCTTTGCACCTCCAAATAATACTGCTCCTTCAAAAGCTTTATCTACAAAATTGGAATCTTTCTTTGCATCCTCTTCAGTTGCTAAAGAGGGGTTATCTCCTGGTGTACAACACTTTACATTTAGATTGGTTGAATCACACAACCCTGCAGTTCCAGATATCTCTCCCAAACATAAACCTGTGCTTGTATCTACACAAACCCCTCCTGCTGCAGCACAATCAACAGCACTAACGATCTTAACCTCAGAGCCTACCATCCAAGTTATTGCAATTATTCCTAAAACTAACAAAAACACTTGAGTCAAAGCTACCCCCTTAGCTTTCATTTTCTCTGTTTTTGATTCACCTATTTTTTTCATTTTAAGTTTTCTTTATGAAGTTACCCGAATCAATAACATCCTCTCTTTGTTCTCCTTTTTCTCCTATAAAGTTTACTTTATCTCCACAATCTCCTAAAGCACTACAAACCAAATTTAATGAAGCAACCCACTCCTCATAACTGTCAAAAGGATGATCTTCTCTCTCATATTTATTTTTTGCCATTCCTTTTTCATAACCAGGTATACAATAACAATTCTCAGTACACAAACCTATTCTTTCTTCTATTTCCTTATCTGCTAAAGCCCTCTCCCTATTTCTTATCCATGAAACTTCATATTTTACAGCACATTCTGTACTTGCTAAACCACAAGCAGGAACAGAGTCAGTTGTATCATCCCAGAAATCAAACCCTGGAGCAAAACTTGGAACACAAGTTCCAGGTTGCCCTGAAGAGTCTTTAGCAAAATAATCTCCATCTTCATTCAATCTGCTTAATCCAGAAATCCACTGACAATCCCTATTGTTTTGATCTAAGCAACTTGATTCACTTGACTGTAACGCACAATCCTGCCATTTGTTAACAACACACTCCGCAGTTCTGAAATCTCCTGAATCTTGCTTATCATTCTCATTCAAATCATAATAATCTTCAGCACAAACAGTATTTCTATATCCGTCACAAGGAGTTTCCAAAACCTCTCCATTCCTACACTCTAATTGAACGTATCTTGATCCAGGCAAGTTCTCATCAAAAACATCTCCTTTTGTAGATAAATTATTTCCTTCTACATTTATATCACTCAAATCAGAAAAAGTAGCACACCATTTTTCACCGTGTTTGTAATTATCTTCTTCACCATCTATTCTCCCATTTCCGTTAGAATCATAAGAACCACAATCTAAACTCTTACAAACAAGATCTCCATAAACAGGATTTGTTGAATCAGCAACACCACATATACTTCCCGCGTAATATTCACACTGTCCGCATGTTCTTGAATCTTTATTTCCTAGACCATTGTCACAAGGAGCATTATCTTCTATATATGTCCAATAACTTTGATTATTATATTGATTAGAATCATATATATTTGCTTTATTTCCGCAACTATCTAAATAATATACATCATAACCTTCACATGATGTTTGCTTACTCGGCCCACATATTGTATTCAAATCCTGAGCAGAACATAATTGTCCAGCTGCAAACTCTCCGCTTCCCAACAAATCACACTCTCCTTTTGTGATTCTCTGACAAGTTCTTGTTCCCAAATCATTTTCATAGACACAAGCCCCCTCAACATCATCTAAAACATTTGCAACACAAGCAACCTCATCCGTAATTGAAGGGTTAAATTCTGCCTGAATTCCAGACAATCCTGATTGGTAGGTACACTGTGTAGATGTTCCTAAAAAAGCATTATTCCCAAGGATACAACATCCTAAAGTACACTGAGGAACTTCGTTCTTTGGACTATTAACCCAATACCCTCCGTTCTCAGTATTACAGGTTTGTTGGGGAACTCCTTCTAAACAAGTACCCTCTCTTTGATTAACACACGTCCCCACAGTACAAAATGAACTCTGCTCGCAAGATGTTGGCAAGGACTTATACTGGTCTCCTGTCAAAGGATTTAATCCTGTTGCACAATCTGATTGGTCTGTAACTAATTGACACCAAGGCCCATTATTTGCTAACCTTTCACAACAAAATCCTGCTTCTTGAGCATTAACAATCTGAAATCCCCCAATTGCAATTAAGAAAAACAATCCAAAAATTATCAAACTCTTTTTTTTCATCTTAACTTAGTATCCTGGAGGCAATACTACACTCCTTGAAGCAAACTGGAATACGTCATTTGTATCTCTATCAGTTATTATATATATTGTTGTCCCGTCCAACTGAAGTTTTTTCTCTATTTTAAGATTTGGATACCAGTTCATATATTCTGAAACAGGAGCATCCCCGTAAACTTGTTCCCATTCAACAATACTTTGAGCAATAGAAACTATCTGGTAAATATTGCTATCAATTACAATATCAAATCTCTCGAAGTTCTGAGATTCTCCTTTTGTTATTGTTAATTTGTTTCCAGAACTAATTAAAACTCTTTCAGGTAAAAACTCTACTTTTAATGTACCTTCTTGAAGATTTACTTCATACCCTTCATTCCTATAATTTGTAACAAGGTTTTGGAAACAATTATTATAAGAGGGTCCAATTTCATTAAGTATTTCAGATTCCATATGTTGAACCAATAATGGTTGCTGTATTATGCAATTGTCATAATACCGATTAGTATAACAATGATATTCTACATTACTTCCAAGATAAAAGTAAGCAAAATTAGGGCTTGCACTTCCTCCTTGAAGAGAAATCTTATCAATCGTTGTCTCAACCTCGTCTCTTAAGCAAGTACTAATATATTGGGAAGGGGTTTGACTTCCAACCTCTGTTGTACTATTAAATCTCGGCAATAATAAATAGGCAAGTACAGCTAAAGCAACAATTAATATTGCAATTATTATAAAAATAGTAACCTGACCTCTATTATTCATAACACCTCTCTTCAAACTCATTGCTTTTTAACGATAAAGTGATTTAAAAATATTTGCAAACATTTTACCAAAATTAAATTCAATCTTCAGTCTCAACCCTTGGAGCAAGAATAAAAGAAACTTCCATATGATCTGCTCTTATGTCTAATTTCAAAGGATGATCTTGAGCAAAACTTAATCCAGTTTTATCAACCAACTTTGAACCTTTGATAAATTTCTGTAAATATTCCAAACTATATCTTGCCTTACAATTCTCCCCTCTCAATTCAACTTCGTCTCCAGAGAATTCTGCTCTTGCAGAATTTATTCCTTTAGCTTCTACAACAAACTTTCCATCTTGTATCAAGAAAGAACAAGCATCTGAGACCACAAGACTATCTTCTATTGCACTTATCAAATCAACTGAAGGAATATTTACATGAGAACTGAATTCCATTCTTGAGATCTTATCTTCAAAAACAATATCATCCGATTCAATTTCAATAAGTGTTAGTGTAAAACTTCTTTTTATTCTGTCCATAATTGTTATATCCAAAAGATTTTCTCTCTTTTGTATTATTACTGAACCTCCGCTACCACATCTCTTCAAGATTCTTTTCAAATTATCTAAATTAACTCCTAAAATCTCATCTCCTGATTCAAATTGTGAAAAAGCACTTCTAGGTAATTTAAATCCAACCATAGAAACATTTGCAGGATCCATAGCACTTATACTAAGACCAAAATCATTCACCTTTATTCTCACCTCTGAAACCAGCTCAGAAATAAGCTCTATAGCCTTAGAAAGCAAAGCCGGATTATCTAATTTGATTAACATCTCATGAAAAGACTCGTCTGTTTTTTAAGCATTGCTATTGTGGAGTATAATTTAGCCCATTCGAATGTAACAATTCTTTTAAAGTTCAGAAAACAGAGGATTTCATGAAAAAATCAGATAATCTGATTGCGATAGATTGCGTAAATGGTATGACTTATGTTGGAAAAGATATGAAAATTTATCCACAAAAACTATGGAGTGCTGTTTTTGGTTGGGTTTTGGGAGATCATGAAACTATCTCTGGGTATTCTGTTTTTCAAAGTGGCCAAGGGTTCTACCAAAAAGATCCTTTGAAAGTGTCAAACTATGGGGAGAATTTAAGAGATGCTCATCTGTCAAAAGAAAAGAACCTTCAAGGGCCCTTAACAATCAATCATAAAAAAATTGTGGCTGTCCATAATTTAGATGATCTGGACGATCTTCCCTTCTAGAAAACCTTAAATATGCTTATTTCTCCTGTAAAATTACACTTAATCATTATAAGTTAAGGGTTACAGAGGTTTCTTACAGTTCACAATCATGACAAAAGTTTCAGTAGCAAAGCCCTCAACAAAGGCAGAAATACAGAAAATTTTACACCCTCTTATTCGGGAATGGTTCTTCTCAAAGTTTAAAGATTTCTCAGATGCTCAGAAATTCGGTGTTCCAGCAGTCCATAATAAAGAAGATATTCTAATTTCAGCACCAACTGGAGGAGGTAAGACTCTTACAGCTTTCCTCTCAATACTAAATAACTTAGTAACCTTAGCAGAAAAAAAAGAACTACAAAAGAAAGTATATGCAGTCTACATTTCTCCATTAAAAGCTCTAAACAATGACATCCACAAAAACTTGATAGAGCCATTACAAGAAATCAACGAATTAGCAAAATCAAAAGACATTGAACTCCAAGACATTAGAGTAGGATTAAGAACGGGAGATACAACAACTTCTGAAAAAGCCAAAATGGCAAGAAATCCTCCCCATATTCTAATAACTACTCCAGAATCTTTGGCAATTGTTCTAACAACTAAGAAATTTGTAGAATCTTTTACTGAAGTAGAATATTGTGTTGTTGATGAAATTCACTCTTTAGGAAACAAAAGAGGGGTTTTCCTAAGTTTAAGTCTCGAAAGACTTAATCACCTCACCAATAAAGTTCCAACAAAGATTGGTTTAAGTGCAACAGTTGAACCTTTGGAAGAAGTAGCAAAATTCCTTGTAGGTATAGATTCTAAAAGAAAAGTAAAAATTGCAAAAGTAAAAGCAAATAAGAAATTAGACTTAGACGTACTAATTCCCGCAAAAGATCTAATCAAATCAAGAACCCCCCACATACAAATGTATCATTTAATTGATGAACTTGTAAGAGAACACAAAACAACTTTAATTTTCACAAATACAAGATCTGCAACTGAAAGGGTTGTAAACTATCTTAAAGACAAATTCCCAACCGATTACACAGATGAAAACATTGCAGCGCATCACTCTTCACTAAGTAAAGGTCATAGATTTGAAATTGAAGAAAATCTCCGTTCAGGGAAGCTTAAGGTGGTTGTTTGTTCAACTTCTTTAGAATTAGGGATTGATATTGGTTTTATTGATTTGGTAATTCTTATGGGGAGTCCAAAAGCATCTTCCCGTGCCCTCCAGAGAGTAGGAAGAGCAGGACATAAACTTCATGAAACTGCTAAAGGAAGATTTATTGTTATGGATAGAGATGATTTAGTAGAGTGTTCTGTTATCCAAAAAGAAATGTATGAAGGAAAAATAGACAATATTCATTTCCCTAAAAATGCTTTAGACGTTCTATCTCAAACATTATTTGGTATGGCCATAAACAATCCATGGAAATTAGACGATCTACTAAATCTATTAAGAAAAAGTTATTGTTATCAAGATCTAACCAAAGAAGACTTCTTTTCAGTAATATCTTACCTTTCTGGGGAATATGATTTGGAAAAAGATAGAGTTTATGCAAAGCTTTGGTATGATCCAGAAACAGATGGAGGAACAATTGGAAAGAGAGGTAAAATGGCAAGAGTTCTATATCTAACAAATATTGGAACAATACCTGAAGAATCTTTCGTAACAGTTAAACTAGCTGGTGGAGGAGAAGGTCAAAAGATTGGTGTAATTGATGAGTCTTTCATGAATAGAATGCATAAAGGGGATGTTTTTGTTCTTGGAGGAAGTAAATACTCTTATTCTTATTCAAGAGGTATGAATCTTTACGTTCATCCCGCTCCAACAAGAAACCCAACAATTCCTTCATGGTTCTCTGAAACTCTTCCTTTAAGTTTTGATTCTGCTTTAGAAATCTCTTCATTTAGAAGAAAAATAAAAGAATTATTCCAAAAGTCCAAAACAACCAAAAAAGCTGTAAAGGATTTCATAAAGAAACACACTTATGTTTCAGATTCTGTTGCAGAAGAAATTTACACTTATTTCTATCAACAATATCATTTCTCTGAAATCCCAGATGATAAAAATTTAGTTATTGAAAAGTATACAGATGAACGTGATGATAAGAAATATATCTTAGTGCATTCTATGTATGGCCGTAGAGTAAATGACGCTCTCTCAAGAGCTCTTGCTTTTGTTATGTCAACTTCATCAAAGACTTCAAAGAGAGATGTTGAAATAGGAATTTCTGATAGAGGTTTCTACCTAAGCTCAGAAAATCTAAACATAGAAAAGGCATTTGAAAAATTAACTCCAGAAAATGTTGAAGAAATTTTGAAAGAAGCAATAGAAAAAACAGACGTTCTAACAAGAAAATTCAGACACTGTGCTACACGTGGTTTAATGATTCTAAGAACTTACAAAGGAAATACAAAGTCTGTAAAGAAACAACACATGAAATCACACTTCCTAATATCTAGCGTCAAAAAAATCTCAAAAGAATTCCCGATTCTAAAAGAAGCAAAGAGAGAAGTTTTGGAAGATCTGATGGATATAGAACGTACAAAGCTCGTTCTAAATCTAATAAAAGAAAATAAGCTTAACTTAAGCTACCACACAGTAAAACTCCCAAGCCCATTCGCCCTAAATCTCCTCTTACAAGGCCACATGGATTTAATGAAAATGGAAGACAAACAGGAATTCCTACAGAGAATGCATAAAGTCTACATGGATGAAATCAAAAAGAAATCCGAAGGAAAAAAAGTCGATGAATTTGACTATGGTGAGTTTTTGGATAGTTTTAATTAAGAGCAATAATCATTAAAAACAATTTTCCCCAAGTTCAATAATAATGAAAATTGCAGACATGCCTAATTCTTCAAAACCAAGAGAGAAATTTTTACATCATGGAAAAGAATCCCTAAGCGAAGCCGAACTTCTTGCAATAATTCTAAGAACCGGAACAATTGGAGAAAACGTCACAGATATGTCCAACAGATTGATAAAAGAATATACCTTAGAAAAATTGTTTGATTGCTCCCTAAAAGAACTTCAGAATATAAAAGGCATAGGCCAAACAAAGGCAATGCAAATACTTGCAGTTTCAGAATTGGGAAAGAGATATAATGATTCAAAATCACCAATAAAGAAGATAACCTCAGCAAAAGATGTTTACAATCACTTCAAAGAAAGACTAAAAGACGAAAAACAAGAAAATTTCTATGTTTTAATGCTAAACAATGCAAACAACATAATAAACGAAGAACTAATATCAAAAGGAGTCCTAGACGCAGCAATTCTAGACCCAAGACAAGTTTTCAAACCAGCAATAAAAAACTCTTCAGCAAAAATAATTCTAATTCACAATCATCCTTCCGGAAATCCTTCTCCAAGTCAAGAAGATCTCGAAATTACAAAACAACTCATAGAGTCCGGAAAACTTCTCGGAATAAAAGTCTTAGATCATGTTATAATTGGTTCAGAAGAAGAAGGTTGGTGGAGTTGGGTTGAAAAGACCTAATCCTTCAAACCTTTTATCAACTCTCCAATGTCTTTGTTTTCCTTTTCTAAATCTTTCAAGATTTCGGAAGATTTTCTATATTCCGGTTCTTCATATTCTATTTTCTTATACTTTGAAATGCTTAAATCAAAATCATTATTTTCTATTTCTTCTATTGGAACAAAAAAATGTTTTTCTGAGCGGTTTTCATTTTTTTCATCAAACCTATTTTCAAATCTTTCTAGAATATCCGGAATATCTCCTTTTCCATCACCAATAATCGTTCTTTTATCATCTAAACTGAAACCATCAGATTGCATGTCATAAAACCAAACTTTTTTTGTGGGCTCTCCCTTTACAAAAAATAAGACTGCTGTGGAAACTCCCGCATAAGGTTTGAAAACTCCGGAAGGCATTTTTATAACTGCATCTAATCGGCATTTCTTCAATATTAATTCCCTTATATTCTTATGAGCATTTGAATTTCCAAACAAAACTCCATCCGGAACAATAACTGCACACTTTCCTCCTGGAGATAATGAATGAAACATTAATTCTAAAAATAAAATTTCAGTCTTTTTTGTCTTAATTCTAAACCTATCACTTATCTCTGATTGATTTATACTTCCCTTGAATGGAGGATTTGCTAAAACAACGTCGTAGAAATCTTCCTTAATTTTCTCGTCTCCAATTCTGGAAAGGCAGTTTATGCTTTCAATATTTGGATTTTTTATTCCATGCATCATCAAATTCATTAAAGAAATTCTTACCATGGTTTGATCAATATCATATCCAAAAAGTGATTCTTCGTCAAGAATTTTCTTTTTATTTATATCAAGTGTGCTAACCCCTTCCCTTTTGTTTTTCTCCAAAATGTATTGGTAAGCATTAACTAAAAATCCCGCTGTTCCACAGGCTGGATCCAAAATCCTATCTCCAATTTTAGGATTTGCAATTTCGACCATCATCCGAATAATATGCCTTGGAGTTCTAAACTGACCATTTTTCCCTGAAGATTGCAATTCAGAAAGCAAGAACTCATAAAGATCTCCTTGGGTATCCTGATTCTGTTCTTTTATGTGCATATCATTAATTATATTGACAGCTTCAATTAGCAACGAAGAAGTAGGGATTCCAAAATTTGCTTCTTTCATATATTGTGAATATAGAGAACCTTTTCCTCCTAAATTTGCCATAAATGGAAAAACATTATTTCTAACAAAACTTAATATGTCATCGGGGTTTTTCTTAGTCCATGAAGACCATTTGCAGTCTTCGTAATCTTTGAAAATAGAATTGTATTTCTCTCCAGTAAAATTAGCTTCTTGTATTCTTTTGGAATCCTCATCTTCTAATTTTCTCATAAAAAGCAGATATGACATTTGCTCAATTGCATAAATAGGGTTGGTAATTCCTCCACTCCAAAATCTATCCCATAATTTCTTTATTTTTGATTTAAGTTCTGTATCTAACATATTTAATATCTCCTTTGTGTTGTTACTTTGAAAACATTACACGAAAAGTTTAAAAAGTTGTTATAATTATAATTACTATTACATATAAAATCCCTCTCGAAAGGAGTACCTTCGGGGATGCTTGCCTGCTTATGTGGACAAGATCGACAAGTAGGAGGGTTTTGTAATGCTTGGATCATTTTATTTTCTTGACAACTCCTTTTATTTTAATATTTTTCCTTAAAATGTCTGTATATGTTTTATCCTTATTTTCAAATTCCTGAAACAAAGATCCACTAACTAAATCAACTGCTTGAAGTTCTGGATGCTCTTTAGAATTCTCATGCCTTATTTTTATAACCAAATCATAGTCTTTCCTTTCCTTTCCTTCATCAAGTAAAAAAACCTCGAATGAAAACTTTGTTTCATTTCCGTCTCCATAAATCTCCTCTTTATAATTCTTCACGGCAAGCGAACAAAGCTTCTTATTTCTAAAATAATCTTTATCGGCAATAATTTTTGAAGGCATGTTTTTATGATTCATAAAACTCTCAGCAAGTAAATCAAATAATATTTGTTCTTTCTCAGATTCAGGAATATTTTGACCCTCCTTTTGTATTGCAATAAACCTGATATCAAAACAAATTTTGGACAAACTTTCCAACAATTTTAGTCTTAATCCTTCATCTGGAAAACCTGCAAATTTTATCTCTCCTCCAAGTTTATTCAACCATCTCTCTCCTTTTTTTGTTCTTCTTAATTGTTCTTTTGTTTTTTTTAGAATCTTTGCAATCTTCTTTCCATCTTTTGTACAAATATAAGCCATAATAAACCACTTACTCCCTTTTCTTCCATCATCCCCACTTTCATCAAGATAACCTGTTTGAAATAAATCACAATTAATGTTGTTTTTTATCATTTTTAGTTTTCCCCTTTTCAACTTTATATTTCAAATAAGCTTTTAGACGTAATTTATCAGTTTTCAAATCTTTTAACTCTTGCCATAATTTTTTGTTTATTCTTTTATATGATATGAAGATTCTTCCATTATTAAATTCACAATAACAATAAGGCAACCCTCCTTGAGATGCACTTTCAATTTGTAGACTATAAGTAGACAATTCTCCACATTCTGGACAGATATAATATTTTTCTGGGGAGTTTTTTGGAGAGGTTTTATTTTTCATTTAAGGCCAACCTCCGTAATTATTGTTTCTATTTGACAAAGAGATTATTAATATTATTAAAACGATTGCTACAAGAGTAAATAAAAATAATTTGGGAAAAGTTTCATTCCAAAATTGTCTTCTTGCTTCTGTTTCTGCCAATTGTTCTTGTAGTTTTCTATCCTGAATTTGTTGATTTAATCTTTCAACGATTGAGGTATCTTTTGTTCTAAAACAAAGTTCGTCCCCTTCTGTTTTTGTATATTTTACTGAAACTCCTTGAGCAGCAACTGCGATTTCTGATTGGGAGATATCTGTAAAACAATATTCTGGACCGCTTATTACAGATTGTATTGAATTATCGATTGTATCCCAAATACTTCCTCCGAATAAAACAATGACCAGAACAATTCCTAAAAACATCATCATTCTTGGACTAAGAGTCATTTTTAACCTCCATGATAACATTTCCTTCACAAGATCCATCTGTAGTTTGTACAATTATTCTTATTTTGTAATCTCCTAAATATTCCGGGGATTTACATGAGGCAACTTTAACTTGAGACTTAGAAGCTTCTATTTGAGGTAGTTCTTGAGGTGTAGAAATTTGGTCTATTGAAGGAGGGTTAGTTACAGATTTTATATTTTTGTTCAAATCCTCCTCCGACCTCCAATAACAAAACGCTGAGATACCTTCAATCTGTAAATTTTTATCTCTAAGATTTATGAACAAATATTCTAAATTAAAGTTGGTATTATTTTCAACACTAAATTCCTCTATGGGAATATCTATCCTGCATGGAGGACCTTGGGACTTACTATTTACCCAATTATTTATTCCTGCATTAATGAATGCACTTATAATTAAAAAGAACAAACCAAAAAATAAAAACAATATCCAAGTTTTTGCAAGTTCCTTTTTTATTTCTTCCCAATTCATATTAACTCAACTCCCCCCGAAAAGCCCTCTGCATCAAAGCATTAAATAATTCCTCAGAATCTTCAAGACTTTTCTTTTGTTTTTCTTTTAATTTCTCAACTTTCTCAACGATGTTTGCGAATGTTTGTTGGATGGGGAGAGGGGGGAGAGGGACTTTTAGGTTTCTTAAAATTGTCAGATTTAATCCTGTTCTTGCATCATCACCTGTTAGGTTTCTTAATTCGTTATATCTTAATTTTAGATTAAAATGTAAATATTCAGAAATGATTTTTTCCTTATCCACCATTATTCCAACGACAGACTGATTACTTGTAGTTTCAACTTTTAGTATTGAAGTTGTACCTCTTGTTTTTCCTTGACCATTTAATGCAATTACAACCGTTCCAATAGGATAAATAGTTGCGTTGGAGTTTTTGAAACCTTCTTCAGTTATCTTATTTGGGATTTCAAAAATAAAATCTCCTTTAATATCTCCAGATTTCATCCAATTAATTGTTCCATCTTTCCAATAACTTTCTACAATTGTGGAAGGAGTTCCACCCATTGATAATTTAGCAACTTCACCCAAACTTTTTTCTTCCCAATTTTCTTTATCTTTTAAAAACATCTCCCAAAAAACACTCTTCAAATATTCGTCATAAAGTTCCAAAACTCTTTTCTGTTTTTGTTTCAAACTTTCAGCTTTTTCCAAAACTGCGACGATTTGTTTTTGTGTTTCTAAGTCTGGTTTTCCGTCGAGGAATGGGAGGGGGATTTTTATTGAAGTTATTGCTTTTTGATTCAAACTTGCTTGATTAACCGCTTTCTTACATCTAATTTCAAAGAATTTCCTTATATTTTTTGTTTTCAAAAAATAATCCAGATATTTTGGGTAAACCAAAGTTCTCTTTGGTCTCAATAAAAGTAAATTTATTCCATGGATAATTATTTTTGGAATACCTTCATAAATTCCAGTCTTTCCTATATGGGTTGGACTATTAATATGGCTAAATAAAATATCTCCTTCTTTTAACGAGTAATTATTGATTTGTTCATCTGAGGGATTGCAATATTTAACTCGCTTTGTATCAATTTTAGAATGCCAAATGGTTTCAATTCTGGTAATTGGATAATTGCCCTCTTCAAACTGACTTATATTCAAACCATTTCTAATAAATTCCAAGATTTCTCCAAGTCCAATTTCTTTCCATTCAGGTTTAGTTTTTTGTTGTGTTCTCATTTTGATTTTGTAACGATACAATAATTAGTCCCAGAATTGGAATAACAATCGATTTTTATCATACCATCTTTTCTCGTAGTTAGAATTTTTCTTTTTTCTGAAGTATTATCTGGCTTATGGATAAGCCATCCCTCTTCGTGAACATTTAGGGAATAATCACTTACGGCATTAGTCGGTTTTGCAGGCCCATCGGAGATTATAATTAAACTAGGCTTGATATAATCAAAAAGCCCTAAATGATGTCCACTTTTTCTGCCATGATGCGACGCTACAAGAATATTTGTTCCTTTTATAGATTCCACAAAATCTTTTCTTCTAAAAAGTTCATCCCAGGATTCTTCTTCATTATCTCCCGGAATCAAGATCTTACTTCCAGCATATTCTAAGAGAGTTACAATGCTATGGTTGTTTAAATTAGTTCTGGAACAATTCTCTGAACAAAAAGTCTTGATTTTAATTCCCCCATAATTCTCAGGTTTACTAGGATCATTATTAGGTTGGACATTTGAAGTATATCTTTTCTTAAGATCAAAAAAAGCTTCAAACAATTTTTTATCTTTGTCTCTTATTTGATCCCATAAAATATCCTCTTCATTAAGATGTTTTGGAATTCTCAAAACTTCTGGATTAAGATAAACTAAATTTTCAATTTCATCGATATGATCTTTATGAGGGTGAGTAATTATTGCATAATCAATTCTAGCTACATTGTGTTTTTTATTCAAATTATAAATCGGGCTAAATCCATTTGAATGAACTCCTGCATCAATAACAATATCTTTTCCATTAGGAGTCCTGATCCAGACTGCAAGTCCTTGCAAAACATCCCAAATTTTAATAGTCATTGTCATTTCTTTTCCTCCTTCTTTGAGAAAATTGTCGAGGCAATTTCTTCCAATTTATTTGCAAATTGGGTAAATGAAAATCCTGCTAAAAATGCAATTGCTGAATAAAACATAAGCCCTTTCGAATAATTAACTTCAGAAATATTCCCTATACTCAACAACCCTCCTACAATCAAGAAATAAACAAAAACTCCTATGGCTGAACTCATTACAGGTCTAAAAATATACCACCAAACCCAGTTGTCAAAATTAAAAATTCCTTGACCTAAATTTTGATAAAATCCTCTTATAGAATAGAGGGTTCCTCCAATTCCTCCAGAACAAGCAATTATTACCAAAGATAAAAGAAGCTTATTTTGAGGTTGATTCAAATATATTCTTATTCCTATGGAAACAAAGATGATTAAAATTAAAAGAAGATAAACTCCCAATATATTTGCTTTCAAATTATTCTTACTTTTCTTCATTTTAACTTGCCAAAACTAAGATTATTCCTAGTAAAAAACCTCCAACATAAGTTATAATTCCTAACCAGACATTTTTTGACTTTGAAACTAAAGAAACAATTTCAAATATCCCTCCAAGAGTTGCAACTAAACCTAATAAAGCCATGTTAAGGGAACAACTTGAAGAAGCAGGATTGTTAGGAACACTTTTGCAAAACAATTTTCCTACATCAATCAATTGAGATTGAGGATCCGGATTAATCCCTGTTTTTATCCATACTCCAAAGAAAATTCCTGCAAGTAGCGCAGTAACAAAAATTGTCCAAAGTAGCTTACTCATTCCCCTTCACCTCCAACTTCTTCTCCGGGAATTGCAACCTTGCCATCCTTCCCAAGACCATGAACGAAATGATTTCTCATTTCAACCGCAGAACCAATTTCATTTCTCAAAGATTTAACAAACTCTTCAGAGAGATTTTCCCAGATTACAACTTCTTCTCCGTCTTCAAGAAGAGCTTTAACCGAATAATTATTCAAAGCAGGATTATACTTTACTCGAATATTTCCAGCAAAAAAATAAGGTCTCTTCTTTTTCGCATTATCTTTTTCAATTAATTCCTTAATCTTTGAACTATGTGTTTTTCCTTCTTGTTTGCAGATTTGATCAAAATCCAAAAACGTCGGATCTCTTTTTATCTTCGTTGAAACAGTCCTATAATCTGCGTCAGTTTTGCTAACCATACAAAACCAATAACATTCCAGTATATAAATATTTGTATGGTCTACATTATAGACATGATTGTTCGCTTTTTGTATAAATTACGAACTACCGCATCCTAATCCCCTTAACCTTCTCCAGAATTCCTTCTAACTCCTGAGCTCCAAACTTACTTAGGGGGTTTTCATCTCCTAAAGGATGTGCAACAATATCCTTCTTATCAATATTCTTGTGAATCGCAAAGAAAGTTCCAAGCATCCTCAAAAATCTTATCTGCTCTGAATTCAAATTATGATTATCCAGTATAATCAACCTCTCAAATTCTCTCCTAATCATAATCTCCGGGTCAGGCAAATCATGCAAATCTAAAATATCTCTCAAAAACAAAATATAATCCTTAACTTTCTGGACATTATCAATACTCCAAGAAGGATTCAAATACCTCAATTTAGATTCAATCTCCTTAAGCTCCCCAGAAGTAACCCCTTCCTTAATCATCTTCTGTGCAAGCTCACTTTTCTTAAATTCTTCCAAATTAGGATTTTCCTTAACTTCCATGACCTTCCTCTCGACACTTCTAAGTTCATCAATCTTATCAATTCTTATCAACATCTTCTTCTCCTTCTGATAATATCTCATTAAAGGAGAAATTTTAATTATCAACATATCAATATCTTCAAAATCTAACTCTTCCCAAAACTTATCCTGCATAATATCTAAAATCAAATCTTTATTATTCTTAACTTCTGTCAAATCCTGAGACCAAATATTTTCAAGTCTCTCAATTGTAAATTCTTTAACACTCTCAACAGCCTCATTATCTCCAGCCTTAACAAAACTGAACAAATCAATACATTTTGAAATAAATGTCTGGACTTTTCCATCCCCATATTCAGAAAATCTCACTAAAGGAGAAAGTTCTCTTTGAATTTCTTCAATATGCTCAATCAAATCATACTTTTTGGAAACCAAATTCTTTATCATCGGAACTTTGTCTCTAACAATAAAAGATTTCTGATCAATTTTTTTAATCTCATTAAGAACATGTTTCTCAACAATTGCCCTCTCCTTATCTGTCAATTTCTTTCCAAGTAAATCCAACTCTTTATTAAATATCTTAATCCTAATATCTTCTCCCGAATTACTTCTATCACTTTTCTCTAATTGATGTTCATTAACATTTGAAAAATCTCCAAACTTAAAATCTAAAATCCTAAAATCCCTTTTGTCATGATAGACTTCTTCTAATACTGGAAGCCAATCTTTATGCTTGCATGCAGAAATACTTCTTGTTCCTCTCCCAAGCATCTGCCAAAATCTTGTGTGTGAAAAAACAGGTGTTACAAAAACTAGATTACAAACCTCTGGAATATCAACCCCGGTATCCAAAACACCTACGGATAAAGCAATTCTCGGACTTGAATCTTTCTTAAAATTTTCAACTTCAGTCATATAATAATCTCTTGAAGAAACAATTAAACTAACATCTTTTTCAGCTAATTTGGGAGAAATTTTCCTAAATGTTTTCTCTAATGCCTTAGCATGATCTACATTGACGCAAAAGAAAATTGTCTTGCAAGGTTTTCCTGATTCATCTTTATAACACCTATTCAGAAATTCTCTAATAATCAATTCATTGGTTTTTTCATCAGTAAAATATTTAGCAAATTTCTTGCCCGGAACTTCGAAATTATCCGGATCTTCCTCTTGTTTGATCAAATCGGTTTTCAATTCCTTATCTAATTCTATTCCTCTGATTCCCAGCTCTGTAACGTTTGTAGAAATTATTTGAGCATCATACGGAACTAAAACTTCGTCACTAACAGCTTCGTCGTAAGTATAAGAAGCTGTAGGCTTACCCCTATCACAACCAAACAAATCATAAGTATTTCTATCTTCACTTTTCGAAGGAGTTGCAGTCAATCCAAGTTTTATCGAATCAAAATACTTGAAAATTAAATTCTGTTTATCATAATAAGACCTGTGAGCCTCATCAAAAACAATTAAGTCAAAAAATCCGGGACTAAATTTCTGAAATTTCCTGCTAACCTCAGAATCTTTTGCCATCAAAGTCTGAACAGTCGAGACATAAACATTTTTATTCAAATCAAACTCTCCTTCTTCATTCAATAAACTCGAAGGATTTCCAGATAAAAATTCATCAAAAGATGCTTTAGCTTGTCTCCCTAAAGAAATTCTATCCACAACAAATAAAACATTTGTAACAAAACCTGCATGAATCAAGCTTTTTATTATTGCCATTGCAACTCTTGTCTTTCCTGTTCCGGTAGCCATATTTATCAAAGCGTTTCTATGTCCTTCACCTAAGTGCTCCAGAATCGTCCTCACAACTTCGACACTTTTAGCCCTATCTACTATGTCCTGAGGTACTTCAATATTCGACAAATTTTTCCTGACTTTCTGTAAATGAAATCTTCTATCCAAATCTTTCTGTGAAAAAGGACCCGAAATCTTTCTTGTGGGATAACCTTCCTCTTTCAAATACCATTCTTTCCCATTTGTCAAAAAAATTGGAACGACAAATCCTATTTGTTTTTCAATATCTTTAGCATAAACACTCGCTTGAATTGTTCCTTTCTCTGCATCTAAACTAAATCTCTTTGCTTCAATAATCCCAATAGGCCTCTCTTGGTCGTCAGTCAAAAGGTAATCAATAAATCTATCTTCTCCCTTCTCAATTCCACCACTAACTGGCTTAAAATCCATCTTATCAAAATTAGATTTAACGGAGTTAATTTCCTTCTTCATATATTTATCAAGCCAACCAACTTCTTTCAAAGCTACATCAATGTATTGCTCTCTTGTCTGCTCTTCAGATAAATTTACCATAAAATATAAGCTTATAGATATATTAAAAACTTATCCAAAACCCTTAAATTTCCTATTTTCTCTTTATTTGTATGGCAAATTACAAACTCCTATCAAAAACAATCTTTTTTCCAAAGCAGGGAATCTTAGCTGTAGGAGACCTACATTTGGGATATGATTCTATGCTAAAAAACCAAGGAATAAGACTAAACTTTGATCAACTAGAAGAAACAAAGAAAGAACTTGAAATAATAATTAGGAAAATAAAAGCACTATCAACCCTAAAGAAAATAATCTTACTAGGAGATATAAAACATCACTTCTCCTTCCAGCGTGAAGAGTTATTTGACTTAAGAAATTTCTTAAGATTCTTAGAGAAATTCTTACCTAAAGAAGATATAATCCTAATAAAAGGAAATCACGACACCTTCACACTAAAAGAGTACAAGATTCATGAAGTATATCTATCAGAAGACCAAACTCTAGCTTTCACACACGGAGATAAAACCTATCCCGAATTATTTGACAAGAAAAACAAATCAATAAAATCAGTAATAATAAGCCATATACATCCAGCAGTTCTTCTAAAAGATAAAAACAACATAAAAAAGGAAAAGTACAAATGCTTCTTGATTGGAAAATACAAATCAAAAGAATTTATTGTAGTTCCAAGCTTCTTCCCAATAATCGAAGGTTCTGAAGTAAATGAACTAGAATCCTCAAAAGGAAAATTCCAAACAATTATTCCATCAACAAAACTAAAGTCTTTCGAAGCTTATATAATCGGAAAGAATAAAGTCTATCCTTTCGGAAAACTAAAAGACATTAATTAACGATTCTTCAAAAACCTCTCATAATATTCTCCAACAGTCATATTCATCGCTTCCTCTTCTGTTGGACGTTCACGTTTCTTTTGAGCATTTCCTATAAAATATTGAATAAATTTCTTATTCAGGTCATGAACATACTGCGGAGGCACTTTTAGCGAAATATAGTCGTCGTTCTTAATAAATCTTGAATAAGGAAGATATTCCTGAAACTCTGTTAACACTTCCTCACAACTAAGTTCCCCGTTAAATGAAATTTTTGCTTTAAGTTCTTGATTTGGAGTAAATACGATTTTCTTTAAATCATTACCAAATTTGTCAGGGTCGTCATAAAACCTTATCTCTCCTGAATCGTAGATTTTTGTAACAGTTAACAAAGATGCAAACTTCTCGGCCATAAAAATGCAATTTAATCTCTATTTATATAGATTTATATAATAATTTTAAAGCAAATTATTTATTTTTTCCATTGTTTTTCTTATTATTTTTATTGCTTAATTTTCCACCGTTTTGTTTCCACTGTTTTCCAGCATTTTGTCTAGCTTTATGTCTCTTTCCAAACTTGCTCCCGTGACTCATATAATATCCAACTTCTTCTTCAAGAACACCTGGCTTAGAATAACTCTCTAAAGTAGCATAAGCAGGCATAAGTTCTCTCTGACCCCCAAAAAAAGCGTTATATACTTGACTTAAACTCTCGTAGACTTTCCCCTCCAATTTCTTAAAGTAATTTTCCATTTATGGAATTCTTCATAATTATTTTTAAAGATTTCTGTACTCTAAGCCTCATAAAATTCATTCTTAAAACTATTAACTATTGTCCTATATATTCCTTGAATCTTATTGCCAAAATAAATCTCTTCAATATTAAAAAATGCTGCTTCAATAAGTTTCGATTCTCTGTCAGGTATGGCAATAATTCTTTCCTCTTCTTCTGGAATTAAATAAACTACGTCTTCTATCATTAAAAACTCACTTTTGGTAGCTTCTTGTCACCTTCAGCTATTTCAAAGTATTCTTTTGGCTTAAACCCATATATTCCAGCAAATACATTTCCTGGGAATATCTTACACTTATTATTATAACTCAATATTGAGTCGTTGTAAAATTGTCTAGCATAAGCAACTTTATCTTCAGTTGAAGATAATTCTCTTTGTAATTCTAAGAAATTTTGATTAGCTTTCAAATCAGGATAACCTTCAGCAATAGCAAATATTGTTTTCAAAGCACTTTCTAATTGTCTGTCTGCTTTAACTTTGTCAACAACACCCTTAGCTCCTACAAGAGCTTTTCTAGCATATGTAACTGCCTTTATTGCTTCCTTTTCATGCTTAGCAAATCCTTTAACAGTTTCAATTAAATTCGGAACTAAATCTGCTCTTCTCTTAAGTTGAACATTTATCTGACTCAAAGAATTGTCAATCCTATTTGTCAAAACTGTGAATCTATTGTAATAACTTACAAACATTATCAAAAGCAAAGCTACTACAATAATTATGATTAAAAGACCTGTTCCTAACATAAACAATAAACCATTTTGAGATTTATAAAACTATCCGAGAAAATACCTTACATTTGTACTCTTTATAAAGTGATAACATATTAGAAAGGTTTTTAAAAGAATTGACCTTGAGTTGTCTATGGAAGTTAACAAAAAATCTCTTTGGGTAACAAAAACAGATATCAGAAACAAACTTGAGAATTATATCGAAAACTCAAAATTAATTGGATTTGGAGCAAGTTTTTTGAAGGGTCTATATGAAAGCTCTTGGTCTTTAAGGACCCCCACAATAATAAGAGAACTTACTGAAAATACACTTTATGAAGAAAATTCTGAATCTGCGAATAAAAAATTTACCGGATCTTATGCACACTCAGAAGTTGGAGAAAATCTTGGGGCCATATTTGGTGCAACGGGACAAACAGCAGGCATCCTATATACAATAAACCCTCCTCAAGGATTTTTTCATAATTCTCTAGAATTTCCACTGTGGACAATTCCTTTAGCAACCAACACAATTTCTGGAATTTATGAATTTGGCAGAGAAATTTATAAAAAATACAAAAAGAATAAATTATCCAATTAGTTTATCTTTTCAATCAATCTCTTGATGTCTTCTTTATTTCTCACAATAAAATATTCTTTGGAATATTTTTGGATATATTCTTTGTGAATCTCCAATGTCATAAAATGTTTCTCATCATGAAAATATTGGTGGACTCTTTTTAGAATTCCTCTCACGTTTTGTTTTCGAAAAGGGTGTTTAAATTTTCTTTTAATATATCTAAAAAAGATTCTTTTATAGATAACTTTTTTTGGTATGTCTAAAAAAATGACTATATCTGCTTTTTTATATAATTCAATTGCATTGTCTAGCCAGGCCCCTTCAGTAATCCAAGAACTCTTTTTAGAAATCTCGTTAACCATTTTTACTCTTTCTTTTACTGGCCTAATCAAATCATATTTTCGTTTGTATTTTATGCTATCTAAATTGTAAGACTTTATCTTTAGTAAATTAGATAACTTCATAGATAAATTGGTTTTTCCAGATCCGTAAATACCAATTATATGAATCTTCTTATATCTTTTTACCATTAAAGAATTTGAGAAAATTTGTTTTTATATTTTCCCTTGATTCTAAACTTTAACCCAAATATTTATTAACATATTTGAGCTATCCAGAGTATGGCTGTAAAAAGTGGTGGTAAAGATAATTCTGTTGAAAAACCTGACTTCGTAAAATGGTTTTCTGAATTAAATAAGGATTCTGGGAAATTTGCAGGTGGAAAAGGAGCAAATCTTGGAGAAATTTACAATGCAAAAATACCCGTGCCTCCAGGATTTGTTGTAACAGCTCAAGCCTATGACTATTTTATAGAAAAATCTGGTGTGAAAAAACAAGTTGATGAAATCTTAGGCAAAATAAGTTATGAAGATACAAAACAATTAGAGGAATCTACAAAGAAAATTAGAGAAATTATCTCCAAGTCAAAGATGCCTAAAGAAATGGAAGAAGAAATAATAGAATCTTATGAACATCTTGGAGCTTCAGATGCTAATTTAGCAGAAGGTTCCGCTTTAGATATATTAAATAACGCTTCCGAACCCGTTTTTGTTGCAGTCCGTTCTTCAGCTACAACTGAAGATTTGGCGGATGCTAGTTTTGCAGGACAACAGGACACTTATCTTAATATTAAAGGAAATGATAAATTACTTGATGCTGTAAAAAGATGTTTTGCATCTCTATTTACCGCAAGAGCCACATATTATAGAAACAAACAAGGTTTTACTCATGATGAAGCTCATTTGGCAGTAGTTGTACAAAAAATGGTTGATTCTAAAAAATCAGGAGTAATGTTCTCAAAAGATCCTACCAATAAAACTGAAGATATTATTATAGAAGCGGTATGGGGATTAGGTGAAGGAATAGTTTCAGGATCAATAACTCCAGATAAATACGTTATATCTCAAAGTTTAGATCTCTTAGATAAAAAAGTAGCTGAAAAGAAAATAGCATACACAAGAAGTTCTTCAGGTGAAAAAAATATTGTAAAGCTTTCAGATGATATCTCTAAACAACAAGTTTTGAAAGAAAGCGAAGTTTCTCAATTAGCTGAACTTGCACAAAAATTAGAACAACATTACAACAAACCTCAAGATATTGAATTTGCAATAGAAAATAATGAAATTTTCATAGTTCAAACAAGACCTATAACCACTATAGGTAAGAAAGTTGCTTCTTCAGAAAAAGAAATACAAGGTGAAGCTTTATTTGACGGTCTTGCAGCATCCCCAGGAATTGCTGTTGGAAAAGTAAAAGTTATCATGGATTTAAACGATTTAGATAAAATACAAACAGGAGATATATTAGTAACAGGAATGACCAATCCAGACATGGTTGTTTCAATGCAAAAATCAGCAGGAATAATAACCGATGAAGGAGGTCTAACGGCTCATGCAGCAATCGTTTCAAGAGAAATGGGAATTCCTTGTGTTGTTGGAACACAAGTTGCAACTTCTAAACTTAAAGACGGAGATATAGTAACGATAGATGGATATAATGGAAAAATCTACAAAGGAGAGGTAGCAGAAGCAGAAAAGAAAGAAGTTCTTCCAGTAGAAGCACAAACTAAAACAAAATTAAAGGTTATTGTTGACCTTCCAAGTTTTGCAGAACGTGCATCAAAATCTGGAATAAAAAAAGTAGGTCTAACAAGAATTGAAGGAATAATTGCAGAATCCGGAAAACATCCTATGTATTTCTTAAACAATAATACAATAAAAGATTACGAAGAAGTAATATTCAAAGGAGTTTCAGGAATAGCAAAATATTTTGATGAAGTTTGGGTAAGAACTTCAGATATACGTTCTGATGAATTCTCTAATCTTGAGGGTGCTCCAAAAGATGAAGAAGCAAATCCGATGTTAGGTTTCCACGGTATAAGATTCAGTTTAGCAAATCCCAAAATAATGAAAGCAGAACTTAACGCTCTAAAAAGAGTTACAGAAACTGACAAGAATACCAAAATAGGTCTTTTACTTCCCCAAGTAATTCTTGTAGATGAAGTTAAACAAACAAAAAAGATTTTAGAAGAAATAGGTTTCAATGATGCTAAAGTTGGAGTTATGGTCGAAACTCCTGCAGCAGTTCAAATAATAAGGGATTTATGTGAAGAAAAAATAGATTTCATTTCATTTGGAACAAATGATCTAACTCAATATATTTTAGCAATAGACAGAGGAAACGAAAAGGTTCAACATTTATACAACGAAACAAATCCTGCAGTTCTGAGACAATTAGATTATGTAATAAGAGTTTGTAAAAAATACGGGGTAGAAACAAGTATTTGTGGACAAGCAGGTTCAAAGAAACCTATGGTAAAACATCTTGTTGAACAAGGAATTGATAGTATAAGTGTTAATGCAGATGTTGCAAAAGACATTTCTGAATACATAAAAGAGCTTGAAGATTCTTTAGTAAAAGGTACTGATAAAGAACCAAGACAATACACTCCAAATAAAGAACCTCAAAATTAAAATTGTTTTTATAAATATTTATAAATATAAAAACACTCAATAAAACATGGCTGAAAAGAAAAAGACGGTGCACGAAAAAGTTATTAGAGAGGTTATTGAAAGACCTGCAAAGAAAAAAACTGCAAAAAAGAAGAAAAGAAAAACTACAAAAAGAAAAACTTCTACCACGACTACAAGAAGATCTCCTTCTGATTTACGTGTAGAAAAAGCTCTAATCGATAATTTTGTTTCACTTCAAAAAGTAATGGTAAATTTCTCTGCTAAGTTTGAAGATTTAAGCAATCAAATTTCAAAATTGTTAAACATATTTGAGATCTCTGCAAAAACTCTTGCAGAAAAAGAATTCGTTGCGGAACAAGATAAAAAAGATAACAAAGAAATAATGAATAGAATGTCAGATATCATTGATCAAAATAAAACTATTGCAAGAGGAATAACTCTTATGCACGATTTGGTTACCGGTGAAGAAGAAAAAATAGATGCAATAACTCCTAGGCCCATGATGTCTTCAAATATGAGTTCTCCATCAATTCCAAAACCTCAAATGAAACCTCCAAAAATGCCTGCTCCACAAATGAATCCTCAAATGCCTTCTCAAGGCATGCCGATGCCTAAGCCATCCCAAAAACCTTCAGATCTCTATCAAAAATCTATATATTCCAAGGAAGATGACAAAAACAATTCTCAATGATCTTGATGTTCAGATAAAACTTTTGCCAGATAATTTTGCCTCAGCTTTTGTATTTGCATTTACTAAACAATTGATCCTTAATTCTGCACCTGTAGAAGTTCTAAAATTCCAACAAGAAATGGAAGAAAAGAAGAAAGAACTAGAAAAAGTTCAAGAACAAGATGAATTCCAGGAATTAGCTCAAGACAATCGGCAATTAGAAAAAGAAATGCATAGAGAAATTGAAGCTCCAATTGGCCCAAATACAATAGAAAAAAGAAAAATGGTTCAAGAAAACCAACCCTTGCCCCAAAAACTTAGGGGTGCAAAACTCTTCATTCCAAAAGAATCTCTTCCAGAAAGATTCAATTATCTTAAACCAACTCCCACAAATACTGATTTAGATTTAGGGAAACTAAATCCTTTCCTAATGGATCCTCTAGTAAAAACAATCGAATGCCAGGGAGAAGGAACAAATGTTCTAGTAAGAGGGGCTGTTGGACATAAAAAAACTGCTCTAATACTTACAGAAACAGAAATAAAAAATATTATTCAAAAGTTCTCAGAATTCTCAAAGATACCACTAGAAGAAGGTTATTTCAAAGTAGCTGTTGGAAGATACATAATTATGGCAATTTTCTCAGAAGTTGCAGGCTCAAAATTCCTAATCCAAAAAATCACTTCTTTCCATAGATACTAATCCCAACAAATAATATAAACACTCTCCCCTTTCTGCGAACATGACCGAAAAGAGTTTTAAGGAAGAAAGAATCAGGAACGTTACATTTCTATATTATTCAAGACCAGAAATCCAAAAAGTAATGGCAGATTTCTCTAGAAATAGGGAGGTTTCACCAAGATATTTTGAAGGTTTTGGAAAACGTCCAGACACTATAGAATACCCTGGAGATATCTTTGAATTGGTTAAGAAAGGAGCTACATCATTTCACTGTTCTGAAGAACTCTGGAACGATCCCTTAAAAATAGAAACGGGTATGACTGAAAAACAACTTAATGAAATAAGGATTGGATGGGATTTGCTCATAGATATTGATTGCAAATGGATTGATTTTAGTAAAAAAGCGGCTAGAGCTATAATAAACACTCTAAAAAATTACGGAATAAAAAATGTTGGTCTAAAGTTCTCGGGTTCCAAAGGCTTCCACATAATTGTACCTTGGAAAGCTTTTCCAAAAGAAATAGCTGGAGAGCCTGCAAAAAATCTCTTTCCAGAATTGCCGCGGAGAATTGTTGCTTTCTTAAGATTCAAATCAGAAGAAGAAATGAAAAAATTGGTTACTCCAGAAGAACTATCTCAGTTTGAACAAACAAATATCAAAAAAGGAATAAAATGTAATTCTTGTAAAAATTTAGCTTCAACTTATATCTTGGTAAACTATATTTGCCCCAAATGTAGAAGACAGGAATTTAGGAAAATCCCAACTAATTCTCCAGAAAATACAAAACCTCAAAAATGTCCTGAAACAAGATGCAGATCAATTTTAGAAATTAAAGAATCTAAAGAAATTTATCATTGTAACGATTGTAATATTTCTTCAGATAAAAACCCTCAAAATTTCTCAAGATATGAAGAATATGATTTATTTGATTTAATGGGGTTGGATTTGATTTTAGTTTCTCCAAGACACTTATTCAGAATGCCTTACTCACTACACGAAAAGACAGCTCTTGCAAGTATTGTTCTAAAAGAAGAGGACTTAGAAAAATTTGATATGAAAGACGCTAGCCCCGAAAAAGCAGTCCCGTTAAACTTCCTCCCAGATTCGATTGAAAATGAAGCAGGAGAGTTTGTAAGAGAAGCTTTAGATTGGTATAAACAAAATCAATTAGATAAAGGAGTTTCAGATGAAAAAATTTCTGGCAAATACTCAGATTTCAAGCCAATAAAAATAAAAGAGTTAACTGATGACGATCTTCCTCCATCAATAAAAAAAATTCTTGAAGGCGTTGGAGATGGGAGAAAAAGAGCTTTATTTATACTTATAAACTTCTTCCGTTTCTTGGGTCTTGAAAAAGAAGTATTTGAGAAGAAAATTTACGATTGGAACGAAAAGAATGAAATTCCTCTAAAGAAGGGTTATGTAATGTCACAATTAAAATGGTCATATTCAAAAAAACCTATACTTCCACCTAATTTCTCTTCAGATCACTATTCTGTTTTTGGGGTAACCTTAACTCCTGAAGAAATAAAATCAAAAAATCCGGTTACTTATGCTATCAAAAGAAATTCTTATAAGAGTAAACGGAAAAAGAAGTGAAGAAATATTTATAAATAATCATCGTCTGTTCCATTCATGAAAAGAGAAGTGATTTTTTTATGTGTTTTTCTATTATTTGCCCTAACTCCTCTGGTTGTTGCAGATGAACAATCGCAAGTGGACAATGCATATAATTGTTTACAAAACAAAATAAATGACACAGGGTGTGAAGCACTATCTCTTGAAGAAAGAATTTTCTCACTTATGTCTGTTCAAGAGTGCCGTGATGAGGTTGCAGTAGAGAACTTAACTACAATTGACTCTAATTCAACTCTTGAATGTTGGCCTTCCCAATCTTGTAATCTTAAAACTACCTCACAAGCACTTTTAGGATTATCAGAAGTAAATTATGATACAACTGCAGGAGAAGATTGGCTTCTATCAAAAAAAATTACAGCAACAGGAATTGACTGGTTCCTTGAAATTGAAAGTCCTGAGGCAACCCAGTGTGAAGCAGCATACCAAGTTGCTGGACAACACAATTCCTATGATTTCTCAATAGGAGCTGATAAAAAGATTTCTTCTGGAGCAGGACCTTGCCTATCCATTGCAGGTGGAAGTTATGATAGTTATTTCTTAAAAGTTGATCCTTCTTGTTACAATATAGATTTGGATTTAACTTGCGATAAAAGTTTTATCTCCACACTTCTATTCAAAAAACAAGATTCTTCTTCAAGCCCATTAAATGTTCTTGAAACTGTTCATGGAGCCTCCCCTGGGGGGTTGACAACAGAAAAAGTGGTTTCCTACTGTTTTGCAGATTCTTCGGGAAATTGTGATTACGAAGGAAGTCTTTGGGCAGCTCAAACACTTTACTACTTAAATTCAGAAAATACAAACTACTTACAAAATCAAGTATCTCCATTCCTCCCTTACTTAATATCCTTTTCAGAAGATAATCAAAACTACATCCCTGAATCTTTCTTATACTATCTAACAGGTAGCTTTAGATCAGATCTGTTAATAAAACAAATAGCTTCTTCATATTGGCTTGGACAAACTACCAATGATAAACACTACGATACAGCTTTAGCACTCCTTCCTTTCCAAGGAGAATCTCCTTTAGAGAAAACAAACTCCAAGAATTGGTTGTTGAAATACCAAGATGAATCGGGATGTTGGAATAATGATAATTTGAGAGATACGGCGTTCTTACTTTATTCAATATGGCCTAGAAATACAATCAACCCTCCAGTTCCCCCTTCAAACGAATGTTCTACAGATTTTGACTGCGAAGATAATGAAGAATGTATAAGTGGAAACTGTATACTTCCTTCAAACGGAACAACAATTGAGTGTTCTACAGATTTTGACTGTAAAACCGGAGAAGAGTGTATTAGTGGGTTCTGTGCCGAGACCTCTCCTAGTTGCTTAGACAGTGGTTATTATTGTTTATCTCCTATAGATTGTGATGGAAATTTCCTTCCAACATACACTTGTTCTGGAATATCCAAATGTTGTGATACTCCAGTTTCTTTAGGTACCTGTTCTTCTCAAGGAGGAGAAATTTGTGATTCTGGAGAAAAATGTCAGGGAGGATTAACTTCTTCTGCAGATGATTTATTTTCGGGAGAAACTTGTTGTATAAGTGGAGGAGAATGTGTTACCTCCGGTTCTGGATCTGGTTCAGAGGCTTTATGTTCATCTAACGGGGGTTCATGTAGGATTTCATGTTTAGATGGAGAGTCATCGTCCTCATTCTATGATTGTGAATTCTCTGGAGATGTGTGTTGTTTTGAAGATGGGAAAACAACAAAAAATAGATGGGTAATTTGGGTTTTGATAATATTGATCTTGTTAACTGTTCTTGGAATTGTTTTCAGAGAGAAAGTAAAAATGTTCTTCATGAAAATGAAATCAAGGAAAGGCAAAAAGAATGGACCTCCTTCAAGACCTACTTTTGGAGGTCTAAGACACGCCCCTCCAAGACACCCTCTTCCCTCAAAACCTATACCAAGAAGAATAGTTCCCCATAAACCTGTTTATACTGGTTTAAAGAAACCTGAAACTCCTTCAAAGAAGAAACCTTTCAAATATAGAAAAGAATTAGATGAAGTCTTGGGTAAATTGAAAGAAATTGGTAAGGACGAGAAAAAGAAATAAGATTTATTAACCCCTTTTTATTATTTCTTTTATGAGAAAGGTGCTATTGCTGTTTGTTATTTTGCTAATTCCTTTTACATTAGCAATGGATTTTGATTATAATCCAGATATCCCTCAAGGACAGACAGCAATTGTAAAAATATCGGGTGGAATAATTGACCCTATAACAAAAGACAATATTAAGTTCTATAGAGGACATACCCAAACTTCTTTTGATCACGATGTCGGAAGAATAGGCAACGCATATTATTTGTACTTCCAAACTCAAAATAAACCTCTAAACAATTATTCTTTTGTTGTTGAAGGAGTTAGACATTACATTAACGGAAACCAAATATCAAACGAGGACGTTTCTCAAAATTTTACGATCACTTCAGGATTGGCCTATTTCTACATAAATCCCGGCTTTATAATTGATGATGAGAATTCATCAATCTATCTTAAGAATCTAAATCCAAGCACTCTAAGTGTTTCTGTAAATCACGCTTTTGGAAACAACCTAGTTATTGTTGCAAAAAATAACGAAATATCCTCTGGAGATTCTTTTACTTTGTCCGATGTTGAAGAACTTAACATTTATTTGTATTTATACAATACCAACGAGACAACTACCGGAACAATAACCTTATCTTCAAGCTCAACTTCCTATGAAATCCCAGTATATTTTGTTTTAAGCTCTCAAGGATCACCCTTTGAAGAAAATACTTCAACCACGACTGAAAATCAAACTCAAAATGAAACAACAACCGAAACAAAAAATGAAACTGATGACGGTTCTTTCTGGGACTTATTCAAGAAAGAAAACAAGACAGAATCAAATGTAACAAATTCAACAGTAATTGTTGATGAAAATGGAAATGTAGTAGAAAAAGATACAACTCTAAAAACTTGTTCCCAACTTAACGGTTCTGTATGCCTGTCTGATCAAATTTGTCAAGATGGAAATGTTGTAAATGCAAAAGATTCGAGTTGTTGTATTAGTGCGTGTGTAGATAAAACACAAAGCAATTCAGGCAAAATAATTGGATGGGTCTTAATCGGAGTAATTGTGTTATTCTTATTATGGTTCAGAGCAAAATACAAAAGAACAAGAAGGAAAAGATTTGTTCTACCTTCAAGAACAAAAAGAAGGTTTTAATCTTTCTTTGATTTCTTATCTTTTTTATTAGGTTTTTCCTCAGTCTTATTATCTGATACTTTACCTTTTGTTAATTCTTCTATTTTCTTCTTTAATTCTTGATTTTGGTAATCAAGAACTCTAGCCACTTCATCATATCCGTGAAGTCTTCTAACTAATTCACTAAGTATATCACTCCACCCATTATTTGTAAGAGCAATTAATTCAGGCTGGAGTATTTCTATGTGAGCAGGCATATATTTGAACATCAAGATTGCAAGGTTTGCAATTTCTTCAACTTTTATGTCCACTTCTGCAAATGTGCTAAAAAATTCCTTATTGTCCTTAAGTTGTACCGGGTCATTAATTTTTTTTGAAAGAACCTCAACACCCTTTTCCTCATCAATGTTTGTTATAACCTTTGACATGGCTTCGTTAAGATATTCTGGAGGGCGCCCTATCATTTCTAAAACTAAGACTGCATGTATACCTTTTGTTTCTGGATCTTTATTTGAACTCATTTTTATATTTCTTCCTTCCTTTCACCAAATATAAGCCGCCCAATAGAAAGCAAAATAATATTAATCCCGCATAAGGATGGCCTATCTTTCCTGAAATTTCATTATTTTCCTCTGTTTTTATATCTTTGGTATTTTGTAACGTAATAATTTCCCTCTGTATCTTCTTATCTTCTGCAGATTCCAAATTAATCATTATTTCTTCTGGTTCATAAACTTCTTCTTTAACGGATTCTTCTTCTGGTTCCTCTTCAGTTTCTTTATCTTCAATTTTTTTATCAGAGTTAACACAAGCCAAACCCTGATCTTTTATGCCCTGAAGAGTTACATCCCCTATGCCTTTAATATTAATTAAATCTTCAATAGAATCAAAATCTCTTCCATCAATTATAAGTTGAGCTTTTGCAGAACCAATTCCATAAAGTGTATCCAACTCTTCAAGAGAAGCGGAATTTATATCTATTTGGCCTTCTTCACATAATGCGTGAATCCCTCCTAAACTAATCATAAAGACTAAATAAAGAAGAAAAATCACTCTCCTTTCCATGACTCATTATAGTAAAAATATTTTTTAAGATTTGTTGTATCCGAATATGTTGTTTCAACTTCACTTTTAACCCTTGGAATATAGTCTACCTTATACTCAATACTTCCTTTATCTCCCTGAATCATTGCAGCTTTTATTAGTAAACCAAATAGTATGTATTTACCTTTTTTAGACCCACTCATTTATATTCACCTTTAGCATCTTTTTTATACTTTTCCGAGAAGTCAACATATTCAACCTCTCCTCTTTTTTTACCTTTCTTTGCAATAAGAATCTTTGAAAATTTCTTATTATCTAAAAGCCAATGACACATATCTCTTTCAGCCCTATCCAAATAACCATTTGCCTTAACTTCCACACCCACGACTTCAAAAGTATTTTCTCCAATTGTTACCTCGTTCTCAAATGCATCCCTCATAACTTTTTCTTCCTTCTTCCTTATTCCTATAAAATCGGGAAACCCTGTTCCAATAACCATTATCTTCTTGAAAGGATTATATTTCCTTTTTGCAGGAACTACTTTGCCAGTTCCACCCTCTCTATCATAATCCACTGTATTTGTCCATTTATCCACAACCCAACCCATCTCCTCCAATCCTGCACGGACTTTAGCCTCAAATCTCTGACCAGCTGCACGATTTTTCTTACCTTGTTTAGAGAAGTCTATCTTTTTATTAGAAATGTTTTCAATATCTTTTTCCATATTATAAATTATCTAAAGGGGATTTAATTTTCGATAAATCTCTATTTGAAACATAGGTATAGATCTCTGTAGTTTTCAGATCAGAATGTCCAAGGAGTTTTTGAATGTGTCTTATGTCAGTTCCCGACTCAAGGAGATGTGTTGCAAAACTATGTCTGAGCATATGAGGTGTAACTTTTATCCCTGCTTTTCTTCCAGATAAGTCTAAAACTTTCTGCACAGATTTTTTTGTATATTTTCCCTCCCTGCCTTCAAAAACATATTCTGTTTTGAAGGTTTCATTGCTATAGTATTTTAACAAATCCATTTTCAAGTTTTCCGAAACCAAAGTAACTCGATCTTTATTCCCTTTACCTCTTCGGACATTCAAAAGGTTTCTTTCAAAATCAATATCTTTTCTTTTCAAATTAATTAATTCTTGTAATCTCAATCCAGACGAATAAAGAAGTTTGATAATTAATTTGTGTTTCAAATTTTCAGTAAGTTCAATCATTTGTTTTATTTTTTCTTTTGAAATTACTTTTGGGAGTTGTTTTTCTTTTTTCTTTATTGGAATTTCTTCGAGAGAAAAAGGTTCTTGTAAAACTTCCTTGAAAAAGAAGCTTATTGAAGCATATTGTAATCTTGAAGTATTTACTTGAACATCTTGGGCCAATAAATAAGATTTAACACCTTCTTTTGTAAGATTAAGTCTACTTTTATCTAAAAATTTAAGAAACCTTTCTACATGATATAAATATGATTTGATTGTTGTTCGCGAAAATCCCCTTAAAATACATCTCTCTTTAAGTTTTTGTAACAATTCCTCTTTATTTTGGGCATAATTCATATTGGAACTTTGTGAGAAGATTATTTAAAACTTATGTGGAAAAATATGGCTGTTTTGACTATGTCTCCTTGAAAAGTAGACATAATACATGTTAAGAAAAATATTTCCACTTTCTCCGTCGCTGTTTTAACTTTTATCGTCGGAGATAAATCTCAAATTCTGATTTTGATATCTTCGTTTAACGCTCCAATGCGAAATTAAAATTGTCGCATAACATCGCTGATTAAACGAAATTTTTGAAAAATAAAAATAATAAAAACGAAAGATTTATTCTTTCACTTTAGTAAATTTTTTGTTGGCTTTATAATCTAAGGTTGCTTCCATATATGCTTTCGCATAATCAATTCCTTCTGCTATTACTCCTGCTCCAAGTCCTGCTCCTCCAGCTATACTCATAGCAGAACTATCTGTAATTCCTCCAGCAACTAAAGCAACAAGTCCTCCAAGTTGAACTAAGCCAACAAGTGTTTCTCCTTTCTTACTTCTGTAAGCATTAAGTATTTTATATTTCATGTAAGAAAGAATAAACTAATACTTTATAAATCTTTCGTTTAATTTACTACTTTAAAGTTAATAACTTATTTTTCAAAAACTACGATATCAAAGAATTTTCGAAAGTGGAAATACTCTTCAGAATTTTTTTGCTTCGCAAAAAACCACTTGCAGTTATTCCTCGTCCTCACCTTTGGCTCGGATTTCTTAACATCGCGATTAAAACTCCGCTCCGTTGCACTCCGCTACGCCCTCACTTTTCAGCTCGTCGCTTCATTCCATTTCGCTCCAGAGGAAAAGTTCGGGGAAATAAATCCTTCGGATTTACTTCTCTTAATCGCGATGTTATGTCTAATTCAGAATTCGGGCTAATAGATAGAAACCAAAAGATTTATTCTTTTAATTTGTCTTCAAGTCTTCGCGCTCTATAAGCATCAGCTTTTTCTCTTAATGTTTCTTTGACTGTATCTGCTAAAATATACACTGCTCCTGCAACCGCAGCTCCAGTCAAATTAACTTCATCTTGAGCAACAGAATATACTCCACCTAAAAGAGCTGAATATTTTGCAATTTCCGCAAAACTTCTTCCTATTCCATTATTTGATCTAAAGTATCCTTCTTCCATACACAATGGAATAAATCTTATATTTATAAATCTTTCGGCTATTTTACTACTTTGTAGTTAATATCAGATGCGCCCGAATTCTGAACTCAAAATCCTTCGGATTTTGCCCCGCTGCGCTCTTCTCCTTTTAGTCGTCGGGAGACATAACAGGAATTTAACGGAAAATTGCTCGGCTCGCAATTTTCCCAAATTTTTCTTCCACTACGTTCCAGAAAAACTTCTTTTATCCCCGATGTATAATCCAATAAAACAAAACATTTACAAAAAAGGGAAAAGAGGCTTAAAGTTTATATATGCAAACTGATTTCTTCTATTAAAATGCGTAACAATATTTTACTAACAGGTATGCCTAAAAGTGGAAAATCTACTATGCTTGAGAGAATTATTTCCGAACAAAATAATAAAATGGGTCTTATCACTAAAGAAGTTCGTGAAGATGGTGAGCGTACTGGATTTGAAATGTTTACGCATAATGAACAAAGTGCTATTCTTGCAAGTATTTATTTTGATAGTGAAATCCAAGTTTCCAAGTATGGTGTTAAGATTCTCAGTTTAGACAAAATAATTCCTTTCGTAAGTGAGATAAATTCTAAGGACATATTATATCTAGATGAGATTGGTCGAATGCAAATGCATTCTGAATCATTCAAAGAATTAGCAACACAATATTTAGATTCTGAGAACACCACTCTTGCAACCATTACTATGAATTATTCTGATGATTTCATTAAATCTGTTAAAGAACGAAACGATATTATTCTAGTAGAAATATCTCCAGAAAACAGAGAATCAAAATATGAATTTGTGAGCAAACTAATAGGGAAAATTGCTAAAGCAACTAGATATTCAAATGAACCTGAAAGATTTACTATTTCAGATAAATTCGTAAGCATAAAAACTGATCACGGCGAGAAACATCTATCAAAAGAAAATAATATTTGGTCTTGCGATTGCCCTTTCTATGCTCAAAATAATCTTTGTAGTCATTTATTAGCATACGAAAATCTAATTTCAAAAGAGAAGAAATAATTATTGAACGCCCCTTTCCCCCATATTCTTGTGTTCACTTAGTGAACTTTTTAATATATTAGTAAATGATTTATTTTACTTCTTCGTCAAGCTAAAGCTTTCCTCGCCCCACGGACTGCGTCCTCTCGCCAGTTGGCTCGGAGGGATTATACAAGGATTTAATGGTTACGCCTTGCAGGCTCCACTCAACTTCGACAGCTTCGCAATTAATCGTCAAAGTTCATCAAATCCTAATGTTATACGATATTTGCGGGCGTGCCTAACTCCTTTGCAAAAATCTTAACGGAAAAGAAATAATTATAAATCAAGGTTATTTTTATATTATTATGCAGAAAAATGTAAAACAAATTATTGAAGATTACCAACAAATACTTTTACCTGTTGTTAAAAAATATATTGAGGATAAAAGTCTTTTAGATGTTGGCTGCGGTAATGGATTTAATTCATTTTTCTTCAATAAAAAATTTGATACAAAAATAACCTTATTGGATATTGAGGATATTCGTGATAAAGAAGTTATTTCTTTTCCGTTTTTTGAATCGTCTCTTGAAAAGTTACCTTTTGAACAAAAATCATTTGATGTGGTTTTCCTACAATATGTTTTGCACCATTTACCTCCTAAAATAAGTGTTGAGGAAGTTTTTATTGAACTTAAGCGAGTAGGCAAAATAGTGATTATTGTAGAAGAAATGATTACAAAGAAAACAAATGTTCAAAAGGCAAAGGAATTCGATTCAAAAGTAAATAAACTAATACATCCTTCATCAAACAATATGCATATCTACAAGTATTATACTGATTCTGAGTTAAAAGAATTTTTCACAAAATCTAAAATGCAGATTATTGAAGAAAAAATACTTGATGAAGGATGTGAAGAAGACGGATTTTTGCAAAGAAAGGTCTATATTCTGAAATGACGGCACACCCGCAAACGCTAAAGGGGACGCTACGCTTTCACTTCACTTCGTTCCATTCACTCCCGTATAACAAGGGATAAAAGGAAAATTGCTCGGCTCGCAATTTTCCCAAATTTTTCTTCCACTACGTTCCAGAAAAACTTCTTTTATCCCCGATGTTAAACTCAATCGTGAGCCAAAACTAAAATGTAAAAAGTTAGTAAAGAGGACACTTTAAAACCCCCGACCACCCACCCCAGTTAGGAGATGTGTGCTTTCGTGCTTCGCAACAGATAGTCAAAACTTTCAGTTTTGAAATTATGATTAAATTTTCTTCCACCCCAGCGAGTTTTTAATGAAAGCGCTGGGGACAGGATTCGAACCTGCATGAGCTACAAAGCTCTCAAACTTCCGAAGAAGTCTGATGCCATACCATTAGCAACCCCAGCATCATAAAAAAAATGTGATTTGATTTTTTTCTTTACATTTGGATTTAATGTAACCTTTTTTACCGCATTTTCAGAACGGTAATAGTGTAAAAATTTATTGTTCTCCACTATTGATGATAAAATTTTGAAAAAATCAATTTCTTTTGTTTTTCCTTTAACTTTTTCCAATTCCTTTAAAGCCCTATTATTCAAAAGTTTAGCAATACTGTAAGCATAGCTTAATCCATTATATTTTTTCA
Organism: Candidatus Pacearchaeota archaeon; assembly: GCA_050303855.1. Classification (GTDB taxonomy): domain Archaea; phylum Nanobdellota; class Nanobdellia; order Pacearchaeales; family GW2011-AR1; genus MWBV01. The sequence goes on along the minus strand of JBNLCO010000010.1, from coordinate 57,889 downwards.
TCAATTCAAAAATCTCTTTTTTATCTTCCATAGACAATTCTTTTCCTAAAAAACTCAACAATTTATCATATTCCTTTTTATTTTTCTTTTTTGCTTGATAAATTGTATAAAAGAAAGGAATTAGGATTCTCTTATTTTCAATATCTCTAAATTGGTCTTCCGGCTTTTTGTAGTGCATACCAAACTTACTTTTTTGTTTTTCAAAAAGAGCATAATCGCTTATATCATTTATTATATTCATTGCAGTTCCCGTTAAAATCCCATATTTAACAAGATGTTTTAAGTCTTCATTATCAGGAAATTTATCAAAACTTAAAATTGCTCCTGCCAAGATTAACCCCCCAACCCAAGCACCCCCATAAAACATAGCTTTTTCTAAATAAGTTAGAGTATATTTTTCTAAATCTTCAAATGAGTATCCTTCTTCGTAAAACAATTTCTGAAATTCTTTGTATTGTCCTGTTTGGTCATAAAAATCGATTTTTCTTAAAACACCAGATAACAAAACAGCTGTTTTTTCTTTGTATTCTTCAAAGATTAAGTCATCTACTAAATCTCTTGTGATAAATGAAGCTAAAACTTGTAGAACCTTGTCTTTTTCCGTTTTGATTATATACTTATTGTCATAAACTGCGTTGCTTTGATAATTTGAAATATTCTCTAACTCTACAACGCTTGACATAGGCAAACTTTTTGTATCTGCTTCTTTACCAGAAAAAAAACTGAAAGAATTTTTTACAATCCAAGGTCTTGCGATAGCATCTTCCCTTTTTTTCAAAAAAAGAGTTATTGTTTCAAAAAGTTCTTTATCTTGGATTTTACTTTTTAGAAACTTATCCAAATAGGAAAGAGATTTTGCCCCCACTTCCTTCATATCTTTAATATATTCTTCTCTATGCATAATTTAATGAATAATTAACTCCTTTAATAATTTAACGATTAAAAACTCGCTTCTCCCAAAAAATTTAATTTCTTTTTAGAAAAAAGAAACAAAAAGGAAAGCACACATCTCTCATTTAATGGGTTTTACAGACGGAACCCACCGTCCTAAAGTGTCCTCTTTAAATTAATATAGCTCACGACTTTGATTTTTTCCTTCGGAACATTGCATTAAAAATCAATCCTACGGAGAGTTGAACAGGGGATAAAGAGTTCCAGAAACTTGCAGTTTCTTCCATCCAAATTCTTCTTCCAGCTCGAGCCTGTAAGGTTCCGCTCCAGTCTCGAGGTCAGAAGAACTTCTCTAAATCCTGATGTTGCTTGGCTTCGCCCAAATTTTAATTTTTCTTTTCTTCCCACCCTAACGAGAGGAGAAAAAAGCCTGCGTCCTTTGGACAAATAGCTTTTTGTCTTCGACAAAAATAGAAAAACTTCTTTTATCCGACCAACAAAAACCGAAATGAAATTTGACAATTTCACATAACAGAGGATAAAAGGTTTCACTTCGTTTCACGCAAATTTTTCATTAATAGGGGAGTTCCTAATCCTTAGGATAATTTGTCGGCTCACGCCGAAAGTATAAACATGTCTTTACAGCAATCAATATAAATACAAACTTTTTAATCTTAATATAATGACAAAAAAAATAGATGCAATTACCTTGAAAGGGAAAAAGTTCATTTTGCCAAAAAATAGGAGAGGTATTTTGACTACATGGGTTTCAGATGAAAAAATTACTGAAGAAAATTTAAAGTTTGAAAGAGAATACAATGAATTGCCTGATAAGGATGATTATTTGCCAGTAAAAATATTAGATGAAAGTATAGCTTCAGTAGTCGTTTTGACCGCTACGAATAAAATAATAAAAAATGCAGAGTTATCTTGGGAAAATAAAGCGCAGATTACTAGCTTATTTACTAAAAATAAATTTAGTTCAGGTAGTAAAATAATTGAATATGAATTATTACCAAATAATTTTTTAATTTGTCCCTATCTGAAAGAATTTTCAACAATGCAAGAGGTATCAGACATTGAAGCTCTTGATTTTATTTCAGAGATAACAAAGAGTGTTATCAAAATGAGTGATAAATATTCAAAGGATAAAAATTATTTATCTAAAGAAGAAATTTCTAAATTTGGAAAAACGGGATATAATGGTCAATTTCCAGAGTTTCTTCAATTTGCAAGAGAAAAAGGAAAGTTGAGTAACGAACATGCAGAAAAACTTTCTTTTTACCATAAAGAATTGAATGGTTTGCCTCAGCAGATAATTCATGGAGATATGTCTCGTCGGAATATTATGTATAAAGATAAGGATTTTCTAATAATAGATCCTAAGATAAATTTTGGGAGACCTCTTGAAGATTTGGCTAGATTTATTTTGAAAGGAGGAGTTAATGAGACAGGAGAAGATACAATTAGATTAATGAAAGAAACAAAAAAAATACTTTCAAAATCTGAATTTGAAGAACTCAATAAATGGATTTACATTTATACAGTAAGTATTTTCTCAGAATATATACACAAGGAAAAAACTGAAAGATCAAAACTTCTTGTTCATAAAATAGATTATATGTTTGATTATCTTTCTTCAAATTTAATTGCGTAAAAGAAAAGAAGCAAAATAGGAACTCCCCATTTTCTTTTTAGAAAAAAGAAACAAAATGCGGGCTTATCTCTCTAATTAATTGGTCGTCTTACCGTCCTCCCTCAACCTGAAAAGAAAAATTAAAACTCTGCGTCGCTCCGCTCGTGCCACGCCTTGCAGGCTCACCCTCATTTAACAAGGATTTAGAGGAAAATTCTTGCAGAATTTTACCCAAATTTGGCTACGCCAAACTTATCTTAATCCCGATGTTCAATATTACTCAGAAAAAACTTGCTTATTCTCTTCTGCTATATTCATTATATGCAAAAGCTATGCCAGCATTATACAGACTCGATTCTCTTCCGCCCATCTGGACAAACTTATCATCCCCTAATTCTGGAAGAATTAAATCATTTACAACATTATTTATCCACCTATCCTGTCCCTCTCTGGTTTGTTCTTCCCTTGCAGGAGGATGTTGTAAAAGTCTTACTTTTGGAGTTGGGGCTGATAATTTAATTGAATCTCCAGATGTAGTTACCCCTTCCAATCCCGAATCGGTGTGTCTAACTTCAACTAGTAATGGCATAGTTTTTGAAAATATAGCCTACTTTATAAACATAACGCAAATTTTTTCTTCCGTCATACTGTCCCTACGCTTCGCTCCGGTCGATCGCCTTGCAGGCTCCACTCAACTTCGACAGCTTCGCAATTAATCGTCAAAGTTCATCAAATCCTAATGTTAATTTCTAGCAACCCAAGTTTCTAATATAATAAAGATTATAGCTAAAATACTGATAATCCCTTTAACAGCAAGGAATGAAGCATTCTGAACGTTTATTTGAGGTAAACTCAATATGCCTGAAATTATTGCAATACTTCCGACAACAATCATTGTTATCTTTCCTAAATATTCTGAAGTTAATCCCTTTCTTTTTACGGATTTGAGCTCTTTAATTGTTGTTTCTAAAATCAAACCCAATCCCAAAACAATCAACCATAAAGTATCAATATAACCTGAAACATCCCAATAAAATAAACTCTCCACCATAATACTCAAAAATCCAATTATGCTCACAACAGACAAAGCTATAACAAAATTCCTAGAAGCTCTTCTATTGGAATTTTTCTTCAACTTCTTTTTATCAACCTCTTTTTTCATAACCATTTTACTAACGATTCCTATAAATCTCTTGCCTGCAAAGTCCTACGACCGTTTGCATTAGCCCTTTTTATTGCTTCAGTTAAAATACCTTCAACCTTTCTTTCAAGAGCCATTTCAACTTCCTCAGCGACACTTGATATAACCTCAGATTTGTCTAATTCTTTCACCGCTCTTCTTATATTTGACTTTATTATTAATGCCATGACTATTACAAGAAGAAGGAGTTTTTAAAATTTTCACAAAATCAAAACATTTAAATATACATATGTATACATAAATATACTCAAAGCAAAAGTCAAAATCAAAGCTAGAGAGCACGGATAAAGGTAAGGCACGGAGAAGAAAGAAATGGAAACAACAATTCGTTTGAATATTCAAACAAAACAAGATTTGGATAAATTCAAACAATACAAAAACGAAAGTTACAATGAATTAATTAGAAAATTAATTTATATTGCAAAAATGTGTGAAGATGAGCCAAAATTATCCCAAAAAACAATCAAAGAAATCAAGGAAGCAAGAGAAAGGATTAAGAAAGGAGAATTTTATACAGAGGAAGAGGCAAAAAAGATCCTCGGATTATAGGATGTATGAGGTTCGTTTTGATAAGAGGGCTTTAGATTTTCTTAATAAATTGGAACATAACATTAAGGGCAGAATTTGGAATAAATTACAAGAATGTAAAGAAGAACCTTTTCGCTATCTTAAACATTTGACGCAAATAAAGGGATATAAATTGCGTGTTGGAGATTACAGGTTAATCATTGATCTCCAAGAAGAAATTAAAGTATTATATGTCGAAAAAATTGGACATAGAAAAAATATTTATGAAAGATGATTAAAAAATGTCTTTATTATTCTCAATATTGAAATTATCTCCACTTGTCTTATAATGTTTAAGATAATCTTCTCTTGGAAATCCTTCTTTTCTAAAAGGAATGTCCATGTCATATCTGTAATAAATTGAAGCAGCAATTTTCTTACTCCCTTTGATTTCAAAATCTTTTTTGTATCCTTTTTCTGCCAAAGCATTAGAGATATCCTTTACAATCTCTTTTTGCAATCCCAAATTTATCACATCTGATGGAAAGTAGATCGTACTAGCCTTATATTGATTCTTTCCTTTCTTGTTTGTCAGATTAAAGAATTCTTCTTTAGCAAGTTTCCACCCTAAATTATATTTTTCTATAATCTCTTCCAAAGCAGATTTTATTGTTGTTGAATCATCCTCGTTTTCTCCAGAAATATGCAATTTCCACCCAGATAGGGGATAAGGAGCTTTTCTGGGCTTAATGAACCAAGAATCGAATTGTTCTTTTGAAGGAAATTTCATATAACCTTGCCAGTTCAGTTCTTTTTAAGATTTATCATAAGAAATAATATGTAACTACAATGTAACCATCAATTATAAGTCCAAGAATTCCTATAACCCATACAATATATCCGTATCTCCTAAGTTCCTTATCTCCTCTCTTTACAATTTTGGACCCGCAAAATAAAAGTATCAAAAAGACAAATATCCCAAAAATATCAAAGAATTCTGCCTCAATCATTTTTCTCATCACCTTCTGGTCTCATCAAAGGGAATAGGACTGTTTCTCTCAAAGGTTTACCAACTAAGAAGCCAAATAATCTTTCACTAACCCCAAAACCGCACGTAGGAGGCATTCCGTGTTTCAACGCTTCAACAAAACTCTTGTCATGATCCATCGCTTCCTCATCTCCAGAGCCTTTATTCTTCATTTGTTCCTTAAATCTTTCTTCCTGATCTATAGGATCATTCAATTCAGAATATCCGTTACCAACCTCTGAACCAGCAATTATAACTTGGAACTGTTCAACTTTTCTTGGATCTTCTGGATTTCTCTTAGCTAAAGGAGCTAATTCTACAGGTTGTCCAGTTAAGAATCCCGGCCCAGATAATTTCTTCCTACAATATTTCCAAAGTAAGTCAACCATTCTCCACTTATCTACAGCAGGATCAAAGTCCAATTTCAGTTCTTTTAATTTGGCCATTATCTCTTTCTTATCCGATTTGTAGATGTCTATCTTTGTATTTTTCTTAATTAAACTCTCAAAATCATAAATTTCCCATTTCTTTCCTAAATCAACTTTATGTCCATGAATTTCAAACTTCAAAGTTCCAAAGACTTCCTTAGCTACTTTTCTATACATTTCTTCAACAAGTTTCATCCCGTCTTGATAATTTGCATATGCCCAATAAAACTCCATTTGGGTATAATCTTGTAAATGCTCCATATCCATGCCTTCATTTCTGAACTGTCTACCGATCTCAAATGTTTTATCATAGCCTGCAACCATCAATTTTTTCTGCCACAATTCTCCCATAGAAATTCTAAGGTAAACATCAATATCTAATGCATTATGGTGGGTCTTAAATGGAGTTGCTGCGGCACCTCCAGCAGAATTCTCTAAAACAGGAGTCTCAACTTCAATAAACCCCTTATCTAATAAGAACTTTCTTATTACGTTCCAGAATAAAGATTTCTTAACAAACATTTCTTTAACTTCATCATTCATCAAAATGTCTAAGTATCTTTTTCTATATCTCTCCTCGTCGTTTTGCAAACCTTTTCTTTTCTCTGGCAAAGGCAAAATCGCTTTAGACAAAATCTCAACCTTGTTCACCATAATTGAAATTTCTCCTGTCTTTGTTTTTGCTATTTCTCCTTCAACACCTACAAAATCTCCCACGTCTAAATATTTCTTTAATGAAGAAAATTGTTGTTCAGATTTCTTGCTCCTTTCTTTGGCTACAAAGACCAGCTGAACTTTCCCAGAGAAATCTTTTAAAACACAAAATGCAATCTTTCCAAGATCTCTTTTAGTCATCAATCTTCCAGCAGTCTTAACTTTAGTACCAACTTTACTTTCTGCACACTCAGAACAACTCTGCTTTTTATCATATTTGTCAGGATAAGGATTTATTCCAGAATCTTTTATCTCTCCAAGTTTTCTTAACCTTTCACTTACAATTTGTTCTTCTCTACCCATGGCTAATCAAATAGAAAACGGTTTATATAATTTATTCTAGAAACATTTAAATAATAATCTCCGCTAAATTCAATATGGTAAAGAGGAAGATGAAAAAAAACATGATGAAAAGTAAAAACATGGCTTGCACTAACAATGGATGCGGTGGTTTCTTTTACTTCCTTGGTTTTTTAGGATCAGCAATATATTACATACAACAATCAACAGGATTCTGGGCAGGAGTTTTAGGATTCATTAAAGCACTTGTTTGGCCGTTATTCTTAGTATACAAATTATTGGGAATATAAAATTATTTTTTTCATTTGATTACGCTTGAGAGAATGAATTAAATGGCGAAGCTATTTCTTCTTAAATTTACTTTTATAATACCCTCTGGAATTCAATTCTTTATTAACTAACTCGTCTGCAAGTTTTTGAAATGGATCCCATCTAGAAACGTGTTCGTATTTGATCGTTTTAAAATTTTCCTGTAATTTTTGAACTTTTAAGAACAAAGGCAATATTCTTGGGTTCTTTACTTTGTATTCTCCAAGAAGCTGCTTAACGATTAACTCTGAATCCAAAATACAAGTCAAATCTCCGTCTGTTACTTTTGCGGCCAACTCCAAAGCTAATATCAAACCTTCATATTCTGCAACATTGTTTGTAACTAACTTCCCTATAAATTTACTTCCCTTAAACAAGATTTCTCCTTCCTTCCTTACAATAACTCCTACTGCCCCCGGACCAGGGTTTCCCCGACTACCTCCGTCCGAGTTTGTGTAGATCATTCAAACTCTCCTACGCAACTCGAGTCGAGCTTTGTTCTTTCCGTGAGGCTAGAATTAGTATAAACCATTGATAATAAAACTAAATCTTATATAAAAAGATTTATACTTATTGGCCAATTACATAATTAGTTTATTACTAATATTAACACCAAATTTTATAAATCCAAAAGTATTAGTCCGATTATGAAGAGCGTGAAATACCTTGCAATAGGAATATTCTTTGTTTTCCTTATAGCCTCAGTGAGTGCTATAGAGATAACTGACTTTTCTTGTAAAAATGTTGAAAATTACAAAGATATGGCAATTGGGAAAAACCTTCCTGAAAGCGCCCCGTTCACAAATGAAGTTCTAAATATCTATGTTTCAAATGAAACTTATGGAAATCTGGTAATTGAAGAAAAGATAATAATTGATTTCTCTTGTATTGAAAATGAAAATGCAACCTATAACGTTTACATAAAAGATTCGTCAGTAATAAAAGATTTCGCTGAATCAGATGATATTATTGAAACTTACAAAAATAGTACTGAGTCAGGAGATCTAGAAATAAAAGGTGTGGGCTTTGGAAAGAAAATAAAATTGGCGTTTGTTAAATTTTTCTTAAAGTTTGCCTGATAATATAAATTCTTAAAAAGTAATTAAATTATGCTTAATCATGAGCGAACGTAGCAGAATAATTAGAAAATTTGAGAGATTTCTTAGTGGACAAAATGGATATTACAATAATGTAACCGAAATACGTCCTGACACAGGGGCAGTTCTAGACGAGAAAGAAAGGGCAGAAGAATTGAGGAGGTATCGTAAAAAAAGCAACTATGATTTTAATTCTTGGTTAGAATCGCCATTTGCAGGTTTTTCTTATGTTGGAAAGAAAACAGGCAAGGATCGATTTTATCTTTTTAGATCAAGAGGAAAGAAACAAGAATCAAATCCCTCTATAATCTAATTCGTTATTAACAACGGCAACAGTTTGAGATGCAAAATACATTTTATCTCCAACAGAAACTAAGTTAACTTCTTTCTTCATTCTCTTCAATTCTGCTTTAGGTAAACCTTCATGATCTCCTAAAATGAAAACACATTTATCAGGGATATCTGCCTTACGTATATCTTCTCCTTTTTTATCCAGGATATAAACCTCATTTCCGTCATCCATCAATTCTTGAACAACATTCATAAAACTCTTTTTCTCAATAAAACATTCAGGAAAGACTTCATTTTTCTGACCTTCTTTATATTTATACAACATCTTCTGAATTATCTTTCCAACATCTTTCTTACTTATGCCAAGATCATCTGTAACCTTAATCTGTATATGTTTTGGAGGGTCAGGCATACCATAAAAAACAAAATGAAAAACTACATCTTTTCTAAAACCATGGGACAAAAATACTCCTTGAATAAAACTATGGATTGCAATGTCCATACGCCCAGCTTTCATTAAACCTCCATCGGCATACTTAGAAAGAGCCTTCCCAGATGTAGCCGCTGAACTTGAAAAATAAACAAAGTGTCTCATATATAAAAAAAGAATTATCGAAGTTATAAAATTATCTAACTGGTTGTAAAACATATTCTGCCTTAGCAAAGATTTCCTTACCTCTAATAACCTTATACATTCCAACAAAAGTATCTCCAAAGAACACAGAAACAGTAGAATCTTTCTTCCAACCCCCATCTTTAACAATATCTTTCTTGTATATTGGCTTTCCAGTATATATCTGCTTAAGATTTTCTTCCTTAATTTCAACTACAGGAAAAACTTTCTTTATAGCGACTTCCGCCGGAATTATTATTTTCCTTAACAACTCTTCACTCCCTTTTTTATATTCATCAACGGCTTTCTCAAATTCATATAAATTAACTGCAAAACTTTCGTCAAATATTCCCGCTTCCATTCTTCTGAGTTCGAGCATATGGGCTCCAACCTTAAGCTCTGACCCAAGATCATCAATTAGCTTTCTTATGTAAGTTCCCCCCTCACACTTAACCTCAAACAAAACTTCTTTTCCATCTTCACTCTGTTCAATTAGTTTAAAATAATGGATTTTTCTTTTTCGATGTTGTCTCTTAACCCTTGACTTAACTGGAGGCATCTGAATTATATCCCCTGTAAATTTATCCTTTATCGTCTTCTTAATTTCTTCAAGAGGAACACTTTCGTGAAGCCTCATTATTCCAACGTAAGTTTTATCCTCTCCTAAGAAATATCCAGTTAACTTACAAGCCCTATTTAATGCAATAGGCAAAACACCTGTAACCTTTGGATCTAAAGTTCCAAAATGAGATGTTTTTCTTAAATTAAGAGATTTCATAACAAATTCAGATACTGTAAAACTGGTTGGCCCTGTAGGCTTATCTACGTTTATTATTCCAAATTCCAACAAATCCTTTACGGATTTCTTACTTTTCATAAATTTCTAATCATTTGGTCATTTAAAAGATTAATTAACTACTAAGAAATATATTTTCCATTATATATGTCCAAGAAGATACTTTTTCCGCTCATCTTCAGGAAATTTTTCTATAGCATATCTTAGCATTGTCCTGGGCATTGATTTGTATCTTTCTTTCAAAAATAACTCAAGAACTCCTTTATTCTTCTTACCAACCTCTCTCAACATCCAACCAACCGCCTTATGGATCAAATCGTGTTCATCATTAATAAGCATATCCGATATAGCAAGGGTCTCCCCATATCGTTTTTCCTTTATCAAACGTAATGTTGAAACTATGGAAACCCTCTTTTCCCATAAATGATCTGATTTTGCAAGATCTCTTAAAATTCCTGGACCCTCAATCAAACAAAACTCTCCAATAATATGCGGGCAACTAATATCAACCAAATCCCAGTTATTTATGTTCCGAGTATTTTTTAAATAAAAGTTGTAAATTTCTCTTTTTTGAAATTTCTCTTTTTTGGATTTCTTATACTTATTAACCAAAATAACCAGCGCAACCATCCTATATTCATGGATTTTACTTTCTAATAAAGTCTGGAGGTCTTTAAGCGACATACTAGTATAGTTCTTAGCAATGCTCCTCATTGTAGGCATATCTACCCCTATGAAGACATCTCCTTCCCCATACTCTCCCTTTCCCGTCTTAAAGAATTTAGCACTCTGCTCTGCCCTATAGGGTGTTGAAACTTTTCTCAATTCTAAAATTAATTTATCTAGCATTTTTTATCATGTCCATAAAGAATTTCTTTGGTTTATGTTCCCCATAGTACCTATAATAACTTGGTTTTAAATTTATTCTCTCTCTAAGTCTAGATTTTATTATCTCTTTGTCTGAAGTTGAAGGTCTCCAGTTTCCAATAAGCCTTTTGTCTATACCTTTAAAACTTATTTCCTTCTTACCAGAAAACCTTCTCTTAGCCATTTCTTTCTTTATTATTTCAAATCTCTCCTCTAAATATCTTAATTTGTTCTTAAAGAATAATATGTGCCCCTGCCCCAATCTATAACTCTGAGGTATCTGGTTAAAATGGGTGTGTGGATGTTTCCTAACATACCCGAATAACATCAAAATTTCATTATATTCTGCAATAAGATGCTGATCGGCTAGATATTTTGGATTTACAAGGTTTATTCTTACCATATACCAAAGAACAACAATATTTTTATATAACTTTTCACTTATTCAATAATGTCTCTATTGGATATTCAGATGCAGGTTGATGAATGGGTTTCTCAGTATAAAATAGGTTATTTTCCTCCTTTATCTATAATTGCTCAAGCATCAGAAGAGCTAGGCGAATTAGCAAGAGAAGTAAATAACCGGTATGGTCCAAGGGTAAAGAAATCTCCTGAAGATTCTGCAGAAATTGGAGAAGAAATATGTGATCTTATGTTTGCCATGGTTTGTCTTGCAAATTCACACAATATTGATTTAAGCAAGTACTGGGAAAAGAAGATGGACAAATGCTACGGACGAGATGATGGTCGTTGGGAAAAGATAGATAAAAATATTGACGGGAAAGTTGAGGACAAAAACCTTTAAATTTCTATGAATTTTGTTTCATAAATGGTAGATTCTAAAACAGCTATTAAACAATTAAACAAACTCTCTAAACTTGGAAATGAAATGCGTCTTGCTGCAGAACGGTGGTCTAATAACTTTCAAACTCTAATTGCAATAGTTCTTTCTGCACGTACAAGAGACGAAGTAACAATTGAAGTCTGCAAAAAACTATTCAAGAAATTTCCAACCCCAAAGAAATTATCTCAAGCAAAACTCTCCGAAGTAGAATCAACAATAAGATCTGTAAACTTCCATAGGAATAAGTCAAAGAATATCTTGAACTGTGCAAAAATGCTTGTAAAAGAATACAACTCAAAGGTTCCAGAAAATATAGAAGAATTAGTAGAACTCCCAGGAGTTGGAAGAAAAACTGCAAATGTTTTCTTAACTGAAATTGGAAAACTTGGCCTAGGATGCGACACTCACGTCATATATTCTTCAAGATACTTAGGGTGGACAAAAGCTCCGGAAAATAAGCCTCATAAAATTGAAGAAGACTTAAAAAAACTCTTCCCTAAAAGATATTGGAACAAGGTTAATGCTAATTTGGTAAGATTCGGAAAGACTCACCAATCAAAGAAAAAGAAAGATGAAATTCTAGAGGGAATAAAATGCGCGTGTTAATAGAAAAAATAGAATCTCTAAAAAATTCAAACATAAAAGAAATAATAGATTCAAAAATGAGAGAATTTGAAGATCTTGGAACGAAAGATAGCCCGGAGATATTCAAAGAATTGTGTTTCTGTTTTATGACAGCAAACTTCTCGGCTCACGGCGGAATAAAAATACAAAACGCTATTGGAGATGGTTTCATGACCTTATCAGAAGAAGATCTCGCTAAAAAGCTATCAGAACTTGGACACAGATTTCCCAATGCAAGAGCAAACTATGTAGTTCTTGCAAGGCCTCATGTAAACTCAATAAAAGAAACTCTAAACGAATTTCAAACTGACTTTGAAAAAAGAAATTGGGTTGTTCAAAACATAAAAGGGATTGGAATGAAAGAAGCTTCACATTTCTTAAGAAATATCGGCCAAAAAGACCTAGCCATAATAGACTTTCATATTGTAGATCTTTTAGCAAAACATAATCTTATAGAAAGACCAAAAAACAAATCTCTAACTCCTAAAAAGTATGTTGAAATTGAAAATGTTCTGAAACAAATATCTGAAAAAACAAATCTTTCTCAAGGAGAATTGGATCTTTATTTATGGTATGAAGAAACCGGAAAAATATTAAAGTAATTACTTGCCTCTAGAACTCTTATTATATTCTTTCTTATTATTCTTTTCTTCTTTCGGACTTACAGATTTGGTAGTGTGTTTTGCTTCTTTAGCCATTTCTTTTTCCATTTTCTCTCCAGCATCCTTAACTGAAGCCTTTTTCTCTGAAACTTCAACAGAATCTTTTACGCCATCTTTGTTTTCATCTTCTGATTTTTCTTTCTTTCCTGAAGTAGTTCCCTTAACAGTTTCCTGCATTCTCTCTTTCAAAGTCTTCTTCTTTTCAATTGCTTCAAGAGCGTCCTTAGATTGTTTATCCAATCTTGCTTTCTTGAATTTCAATTTTTCAGGGTAATCTACCAATTCAACTTTAACAATCCCTTCAGAATCTTTCATTGCCTTAACTTTAACACTATGAGGAGGATTTTTTATGCCTCTAGCCCACAAGTATTCATTAACATGCATATCTACTTTTATTTTATTCAAATCTTTATCATAAACTTTCATATGCCTAGCTATAAATTCCTTAATTGATTTTATCGCCTTTGGAGTTTTCTTATATCTAGCAACATGTCTATACTTCTCTCTAAGGGGTATTACATATTCTCTTTCAATCTTTTCGTTCTTTGCTTCTGCCATTTCAGTTCAAATTTATTCCAAGTAAGCCCTCAACTTCTTCTATTTTAGTTTCTAAATCTTCATCTTTAGATAAGATTTGTAACTCAACTTTTCTTTTAGTTTTAGTTGCTGAAAGAAAATAATCCACTTTTCTTGGGTCTTCTTGGTTTCTTTTATATAGAACGACCCCTGAAACTGGAAAGTGTTTGTTAGTGCTATCTACACCTTTCTTAAGGCCCTTGCCCTCCAATCCAAGAATTTTCCTATAAGTATCCGCATAATCTTTTCTTATAACAAATTCTTTTGAATAATATATTTGATCTTCAGTCATTTTATCCGTAGTGGTTTGGTTTAGCCTTTCTTGGCTTAACATGTAATTTATTTCTTCTCCATGATCTTTTCACGTGAGTCATAACTGAGGGGTGGATTCTTTTACCATTTCCAAACTTTTTCAAAACAGCCCATACTGGAGCCCATTTTGTTTGCTTTCCTTTTACTGCAAGAGTAGTTTTCTTTTGTGAGTTCTTCAAAGCCATTTTACTTTATATCCTCCAAAAACTTTTTACCTTTGTCTGTAATTATTCTACCTGGCTTCTTACTTCTAACACCCTTAACAGCCTTTTGTATTTCTGTAAATCCTGCTTTGTCAGATTGCTGTAAGATTGTTCTTATAATCTTGCCAGAAGCCTTCCTAAATTCTTCAGGTCTAAATCCCCTATTTTTCTTAGAACCATATTTTGTTCTTAATCTCTCAGTTCCCACAGAACCTTTCTTGTAAATATTTCTCAAAACAGAAGCCGCTCTCTTTTGCCAGAAATCATCATCTTCTATGGGTCTTTCCTTACTTGGACCTGACTTAACAAAAATTATCCATTCAGGAGCCTTAAACTCTTCAACCTGCTTCAAAGCCTCAGCTAACTTTAAATTATATTCTTGAGCATCCATTTCATATACAGGGTTTACCATTTTCTTATATCAGGCTCACTTTTGTTCGAAATCGTAAATTTCGGACAACGCGAAAATTTCATAGAGATATTTTCAGCACTACAGTGATAGATTCACTCGATTAAGAGCAATTTACCTATTTTACACAGAAAACTTTGATTTATAAAGCTTCCTCTCTTGCTTTTCTCCATTTCTTTAAAGCAATAGTATATCCGATCGTCCTTGCAGTATAATTCTTTCCTAACTCTGCCAAGATCTTATTTTTAATCTCCTCCAACTCTTTCTTATCTCTACAAAAGCTTCTCAAGACAGAAATTTTAACATTTTGAGATTTAATGAAATGATTCTTTAAACTATCCATAAATCCTTCAGTGATTCCATTCTTTCCCAATTGTATTTCTTTAGTTATGGCCATTATGTTTTGCCGCCCCCATACTCATTTAAGCCATGCCAAATATATAAAGCATCTGCTTGTATCTTCCTAACATCATATCCCGCATTTGTGAAGTCTTTTGAATACCTTTTATTAAAATCCTTAAGGCCTTCTATCCCTTCACCATAAAGTATTGAAAGCATGTATTGTTTGATATCTGCATCATTTCCTCCCTTACGGAAAGTTTCTTTATTAATTTCTTCAACTAAATGATCATTTCCTTTCATTTTTCTTTATCCAATTCTCGATGTCTCTCTTTTTAATATTAATTACTTTTGGTTCATTAGTAATTCTCCAAGTGCCTGCTTTTGCCAAAAATGGTTTTTTAACATCATTTCCTGAGAACATGTGCAGTTTAACGTTAGAATGATTATCTCTCCAATCCTGGCTTTTCATTGCACAAATAATTCCTGCTTCAAGAACTTCGTGCCTAAATGGGTTCAATTTCTCAAGAACGCAAAAAGGACTTCCAGGCTCAACAGTATGTAATATCAAATTCCTTCCACCTTTGAATTTATTTACCAATTTATCATTGTTTTCTGCATCTTTTCCTAAAAGTATTTTTGTACCCGATGATAAAATATATTCTCTAAACTCTGCCATATTCTTTAAACAAATTCTCGCTTTTTATCTTTTGCTATTTAACCAATCATTTACAATCTTCAAACATTTCTTTTGATTTGGCCATGTTAACAATTTCTCTGCTTCTTTGAACGAAACCCATTTTCCTAAAACGTGTTCTATTGGATCTATGCTAACCTTTCCATCACCTTTTTTTACTCTTGCTGCAAATAAAGTGTAAGTCTGACCTATAACTCCCGGCCTATCCTTTAATTCTTTTTTATATTTATACAAACCTTTAACATTAAATCTCCTCACCTCAAGAACCCTTAATCCCGTTTCTTCAAAAACTTCTCTTTTCACAGTAGATCTTTTACGTTCAAATTTCTCGATCTTTCCTTTTGGAAACTCCCAGCCTTTCCAATGTTTTTTACGCTTAAGAATAACGTAACTTACTTTTCCATCAAGACCCACAGAATAAGTAACAGCAAATATGGCTTTACGTATTTTACTTCTTTTCATCTTCTTTTTTCTCACTAAAAATCTTCGTTACAATCATAATTCCAAGAACGCAAATAATTGTTACAATTAATGCACTAATTAACTTACCTTGAATTGGACTCTTCTCGGAAATATTATCTACAAATTCGGTTATAACATCTTTCCAGACCAAAGCAACTAGAAAACCAAAGGCAGCCATAATTGCAGTAGTTGTTGCTTTATTAAACTCTCTATGAAATCTCCTTAGCCTTTCTCTGGCAATTTCTTTCTTGGATTTCTTAATTTTTTCTTCAACCTTCTTTGCCATTTTAATAAACAATCTTCGGCCCATATCCCCAATGTTTAACCGCGATAGCTAGGGGACTGCTTGGATTATCCTTAACAAATTTTCTTATTGGAATATTGCTCTCATAAATAGTTCTAGCCTCTTCAATGGCTACAACTCCCGCTTCAACACCTTCTGGATGTCCTAATAATCCTCCTCCGCATTGTATGATTATGTCTTCTCCAAGAGCACCCAATACAGACTCAAAATCTCCTGGATGTAAACCTCCTGAAGCTGTCATCCATACAGGCTTTATATGGTGCCAATCTTGTCCAAGAGTGGGTATCTTTGGATGTGGTTTTAACTTTTTATCTTGTAATACCTGACAAATATATTCCGCTTCCCCATAGTCTTCCATTTTAGCTAAGGGACTTCCTCCATGTAAACTATCAACTCCCATAAGCCTCATAAGTTTAGCAATAAATATCATTGAAATACTAAATCCGTATAGTTTACCTTTTCCATGAATTCCTGGAGAGTTATCTCTTGTTAAGAAGCCATGCATTGCCCTGTGAGCATGAATTGCTAAACCAGGATTATTTCTTCTAATTGTGTCAACAGCAGCATACCCCGTTGTGATAACATCCATCATCATAAATATTCCTCCATTGTCTTTTATCGCCTTAGCTCTCTTTAACATCTCATTAATGTTTGAATGAGTTGCATTACAAAGATAGAATTTTTTATTTCCTGTAATTTTCTCTGCTCTCTTAATTTCATTAAGAACTTTTTTACATCGTTTATAGAAATCATTAAACTTCAAACTTGTCAAATTTTCATCATCCTTTATTCCTTCGTAAGTTCCACTACCCGAAGTAAATAAAACGGACGCAAGTTTAGCCTGTTCTTCATCAGTACGCCCTATTTTGGGTTTCGGAACCGTTGCAACTAAACATCCCTTTGGTTTTTTCAATAATCTTCTAACACCCTCAATCCCATATCTAGGTCCTGGAAAAGCTTCAACCATTTTCTTTGGGAAATAAACATCATAAACCCTCATAGCAGCAACCATCTTCATTCCAGCTATATTTCCAACTATTCCAGCTAACAAACCCGAGATGTTGTTCATTTCAAATAACTCTATTGGGTAAGCAATCTTGAATATCTGTCTTTCATAATCTAAATCAAAAACTAAAGCTCTTAACTTATGTGCATTTGGAATTCCAGAATCTTTTCCAGAATAAACTTTTGTCCATGTTCCAGTAGAGCTTTCAGCAGCCACCGTAGCGGCAGCTTCCTCGAACAACTCTCTACGTAATTTAACTATAGAATAATTCTTTTTAGAATGTGAATATCTTGCTTCTTTAATAGCAGTCTCATCTAATTCAACCTTCAATAAAGTAACAAGATAATTTTCTTTACTCGGTCTCCATCCTTTTTTTGCAATATAATCAAATTGTACAGCCATTTCTCACCTCACAAAATATATGAATATTGTTTCCTTTATATTCTTTTCTTATATGTCCTCGGTCCTATTAACAAATTTTAGTTTGTATTTTTTCTTTTTAGCCCTATAAGTAAGATACCAATCTAAGATTAAAGCAATAAGCCCCAAACCTGCAATATAAAGTAAACCGTTAAGGTTTACAGGAGGTAAAACAGAATCTTGTTTCATATATCTTAATATACCTGTTATAACTCCAATACTTGCAAGAAGTTGTATTGACTTCAAATTCTTATTTGTTGTCTTGCCTTCAAGATCTCTCATTATCTGTATTGCAGAATTAACATAACCTGTTGTCATCTTCCATATTTCTTTTATGTATTCGAGGCTATTAAACAAATCTTCATACTTATACTGGAAATGGGCAATTAAACTATCTTCCACACCTAATTGTTTAGATAAAGAAGATCTAGTCTTTGCATAAGTGCTCATCTGATTTATTCTATTACTTATCAAACTTACAGTTTTATCATAACTTTCTAACTTTGATTTGTAATCCGAAATTTTTCCGCCAGAGATTTCTTTTTGTTCTTTTATTTTTGATATCTCCTCCCATAATTCTCTATGGATGTTAAGGTATTTGTGTAGTTGTGACTTAAATTCCCTAAAAAATATTTGCATCTCAATCAAGTCTGATAATTCCTTTTGAGTTTTTCTTGAAGATAAAACTATAATATATTTTTTAGTCTTAAGAACTCTTACATTCTTAGAATAAGTGTCTGAATATACTTTTCCATATTTTTTCTCATTCAATTTTTTTGTTCTAGTGCTTGTAACACTCTCTCCTATTACAAGAGGGTGTTCCTCTTTTATGTTTGCAAGTATTTTTGGGGTTGGAGCCCCAAGAGAGAATAAATATTCGATCGCAGGTTTAAACTTCTCAGAGAAATAGGCCTTCAATTCTTTTCCATCTTTCTCGAGGTCTTTTTCTTGTTTCTCAAGAATATAAAGACCATCTTCATAGTAACGAATTGTTAAGTCCTTGTTTGTTTTTATCTCAATATATTCAAGGTAATCTGATTTTCTCTCTATTCTTTTTATATCTAGGCCTTTATGCAATTCCAATAATTTTTTCTTCTTTAAACCAAGTCTTGACTTTCCTTCAATAAGAAACTCAAAAACTTCCGTAAGATGCATTGTTGTTCTTTGGTACCATCCACCAAACGTTATTGTCTTCATTTATTATTCCTCTTTTTCGGTTTATCTCCTTTTCTGTTCAGCCAATATCCAACATAAATTAAAGCTGCCAAACAAACACCAAGTATGGCAAATCTCGTCCAATCATTCATATATCTCCAATAACTGCCCGTTCCGTAAATTATAAACATTAAACTACCAAACATCAATCCTCCCGAAACTGTCATAAGGTCAATAAAGATAGTCGATAAAACAATTATGGCAATCCCTAGTATGAGGCTAAGAACAAACATTTTCTTTGAATATCTTTCGTTTGCTTCATCATAATTGTCCTGGCAAGCTCTAAAGAATTCATTTTGGGCTTGAACCTGACTATCATTCAATTTATCTAACGTAAGGTACCTATTTCCGCTATCGCAATAATCTTCATACTGGGGTTTTTCATAAATTAATTTTGTCCCAAAAACTAAAAACATCAGTAACACAACACCAATGATTACACCTAACAACACCTCTTTAACCTTCATAACAAAATTAAGTTAAACTAGTTTATAAAATTATTTTTTCTTTCTAGTTATAGGAATAAAATAGATAAACCAAACAAACCAAAACATCCATGATGCATTAACCCAATCGCCTGAAAAAGCCGCTATAAGTCCTCTAATTCCAATTAACCCTAAAAAACCTAACATCCAATTTGGCCTCATTATTCTTTTCATATTTTCTTAATCTCCCAACCTTTATCGGTATCACTTATAACAAAACCTTTTTTCTTAATTTCGTCCCTTAACGAGTCTGCTTTATTCCAATCTTTTTCTTTTCTTGCTTTCTCTCTTTCTTCGGCAAGCTTCTTAATCTCAGAAGGGATTTTCACTTTATCTTTTTCCAATAAATTTAATCCAAAAACTTCGTCCATTTTCTTTATTGTTTTATATTTTCCAGAAGCTTTGCCATCTCTAACCAATTTCCATAAAACTTGCAATGCATTCGGGGTATTCAAATCATCATCCATTGCTTCTTCAAATTCTTTAAGATATTTTTTATTCTCTTTTTTATCGTCCTTAAATTCAGAACAAATATTTTTCAATCTATCATAAGCATTCTTAGCATTCTCTAAAGTCTTATTTGAGAAATCAATTGGTTTTCTATATTGGTTAGATATAACAAAATATCTTATTACTTCCGGATTATAATTTTTCAATAAATCTCTTATTGTCTTAAAGTTCCCCAAGCTCTTTGACATTTTAACTTTGTCAATATTCACCATCCCATTATGCATCCAATAATTTGCAAATTTCTTTCCATAACCTGCTTCTGATTGTGCAATTTCATCTTCATGATGGGGAAATATTAAATCCTGTCCTCCTGCATGAATATCTAAAGGTAATCCCAATATTGCATGACTCATTGCAGAACATTCTATATGCCACCCCGGCCTTCCCTTTCCCCAAGGACTCTCCCAAATAGCTTCCTTGGGTTCAGAAGGTTTAGAGAATTTCCATAAAACAAAATTGTTGTTTTTCTTTTTCTTATCTTTAACTCTTGCACCCTTTCTTAACTCTTCAATATTTTGATGAGACAGTTTTCCGTAATCTTTGAATTTATCAATCTCAAAATAAACTCCATCCTCTGGAACAATGTAGGTGTAACCTTTCTTCTCCAAATTCTTAATCAAATCAATCATTTGTTTAACATATTTTGTTGCAAAAGGTTGGACATCTGGTTTTGCAATTCCAAGTTCGGAATAATCTTTAGTATGCTCTTCATAATTTTTCTTAGTTAATTCTTTTATCGAAATACCTAATTCTTCCGCCTTGTTAATTATCTTATCCTCAATATTTGTTATATTAGAAACGAATTTTACTTTATATCCTAAAAATTTCAAATATCTTCTTAAGATGTCAAAGGAAATTTGAGAACGAGCATGACCCAAATGTGGGACATCATTTACCGTGGGTCCACAAACATAAATTCCTACAAAACCTTTCTTAACTGGTTTAAATATTTCCTTCTTTCTGGTTAATGTATTATAAATCTTCAAACTCATTTAATCTTAAAGAAATAGTTATTTAAAATACTTACTTAGCTTTAACAACCAAGTCAAAGAAGTCAGTAGCATAAGTTCCTGAACTTGTTCCAACTTCCACCCTGTATCTAACCGTACACAAAGGTGATCCAGTAGGTATTCTAAAGTTAACTTTTCTTGACGCATACTCTCCAACTGGAATTGGAATATTCTGCTCTGATTTTCCTAATTCAATCCAACTTAAAGCATCCGCATTTCCACAAGTACTCTCACCAACTTTTATTTCATAAGAGAATGTTTGTGTTCCAGAAACACCTTCAAGAAGATTTCTTATACCAATACCTATAGCATCTCTATCCTCTTGTTTTATTTCAATATATCTTGATTCTGGATAAACAATAATTTTCTGATCTTCTGCACCAAATGCTTTGCCTATTTGGTCTCTTAGTTGTTGATCGGTTAAATCTATCGCACCTTTTGAACTACTAAATATTTGTCTAACCAAAGTTAACCCAAGAACTAAAACAGCCATTAAAAGAACTATAGTAACAATCGTCCCAACGGACATTTCCATTGCACCTTTTTTATTCACCCTTTTCATATCAATAACCTCAAGCACCTATGCTAGCAATAAAGCTTGCCAAAACAATAGAAAGAACTGCAATAACAACACCTAAAACTATCGCAATTATGTTGAATTTCTTAGCTTTCTTAGAAATTATATCTTTCTGTTTAGTGCTTTGAACAAGACCAATGATTCCCAATATAATTCCTGGGATTGGATTAAAGATTGCCAAAACAATCGCTACAATTCCAATTATAAAACCAGAATGTGATCTTAGATGCTCGCCTGAATTCATATCACTCTTTTTCATAAACTAAGTAAATAATAATCTTTTATAAATGTTTTGTGAAAACAAGCCTCAAAAAGAGATGGGACCTCTGGGAGTCGAACCCAGGACACTATGAGCTTCAGTCATATGCTCTCCCGCTGAGCTAAGGTCCCATTCTTCTAAAGAACTTTAGCTCAGCCCCGTAGGGTTATGTAGCTAAGGTCCCTTATACATTAGATAGAAAGATTCTTTTTTTAAAGTTAATGTAAGCCAGGAATAGGCCAGATTCTGTCTTTCCCTGTATTCAGACGGAAAGTGTTAACATTCAACTATGCGGCATAAAGCCTTGCACCAGTTGGGATGCTCGTTCCATCGTAACTTAATACGCTCGTCTCTATACCAGAGCCACGCCTCACGACGTACGGAATTTCTCCGCCAACCTTTTGTGGTGTCCGGACCTTCCTCAGAACCTAGAAATCATATCATAAGACCTCTCGACAATTTAATGTCAAAGTTCCGAAGTTAACTACCTGACTTACATTAATACTTAAATCCAACTCTTTAAAAAGTTTACTCTCGGTATAAAATCATGGTGATAAAGTATTTTCTTTCAGGATTATTTGTAAAACTAATTGCAGGATTTGATGATACTATGACTAGAATTCCTATCATGTCTAGCATGACAAAAACAAGAAAAGGACGTTATGCGTTTGCAATAGGGATCCTTATTGCAATATTGCTTGTGATGTTCGTTGCTTTCACTTTCGCATCTTTGATAAAATCAATCCCTTATATACATTACATTTCTGCAGCCCTAATCTTTATTCTTGCAATGTCAATACAATTTAATTTATTTACTGAAAAACCAAAAAAAGAAATAAGAAAAAAGATACACAAAGTTCAAAGAGTTTCAAGAAAACGTTTCTTCAAATTAATGTTGTTCGGATTTATAACCGCATTTGCAACAATACTTGACGATACTATCGCATACTCTGGAGTTTTCCTTTCTGCAATACCAAACACCCTACCTGTAATAATTGGGATAATACTAGGAACTTTAATCCAATTAACGGTTATAATTTATTTCTCTTCAAAATTCTATAGATTGAAATACAAAAAAGAAATAACTGTCTTTGGTTTGGTTTTGCTAAGCCTTCTAATCGCACTGAAGATTTTATAAATGGGATTATCCTAATCCAGATATGAAAAAATACTCAAAAAACAAAACACCTCATAAAGAAAGAAGTAAGGGATCTTTATTTATTCCAGCAGGTTTGTTCATTGGAATTGGGTTTGGTTTTCTTTATAATAAACTTGTAGAAGGAATGTTTATTGGACTTGGAGTCGGATTTTTACTCTTCGCGATTATCAATTTGTTTGAAAAAAAGAGATAATGAAGAAGAAATTTAATTTAAAAATTCTTATCTTTTGCCTTCTAATTGTATTCGTTCTACTGGGAGGGGTTGGAAGTCTTTTCACTTCTAAAAACACAAACTCTGAATGGTATGAATCAATTAAACCAGATATAACTCCCCCGAGTTTTGTCTTCCCAATTGTCTGGAATATCTTGTTTTTATTGATTTCAATTTCACTTTACATCGCTTGGATAAATTCAAAAACCAAACCTCAAAAAAAGAAAATCGCAATTGTCTTCGGAATAAATTTTGCATTAAACCTTTTATGGAGCATTTTATTTTTCGGATTAAAACTTCCAAAACTCGCATTCGCAGAAATAATTTTACTTTGGCTTTCAATCGGAGCAATTTTCTTAACAACGTGGAAAATCAAGAAACTTTCTTCATGGCTAATTCTTCCATATTGGCTTTGGGTTGCTTTCGCAGGAATTTTGAATTGGATAATTGGTTTTGGGTAATTTTATTTTAACTATAAAATCACATCTGACTGAATGTCAAAATAACAAAACTCCACCAACTCAAAAAACTAATGACTAATGCAATCCCAATTTTAACCTGCAAATTTCTTGGCAACAATTTCCTCACCCCGATTCTTTTATTCAACGAAGGACTAATTACAAATGATAAAAACACGCCATTCAAAATCATAATTCCCAAAAGAACACTTTTCCAAATTTCAACAAAACCAAGATTAAAATTCTTTGAAAATAAAATTAAAATCCAAGTCACCAAAACAATAATCGTTCCAATCCAAATCAACGGCTTTGTTGTATGATGCGCAGAAATTGTATCTTGTGTTTTCTTAACATTTTTCCGAGAGAAAAAACCCATGGTGTCTATAACCGTGACCGCACCTAATCCAATAATAATCCCAACAAAATGAAAAAACTCCAACAAATCTAAATTTTGTAAAACCTCTTTAAACATTATCCAAAGAGTGCGTTTTGATTAATAAATTTTTTGAACTTAAAAATAACTCTGATTTTATTCATCAATACCCTGTAATAACCTTTTTATATTAGTATTTCCTACATAAATTATATTAAAAGAGGAGAAAAGGAGGTGAAGAAATGAAAAGCACTTTGGATTGGATAGCTCTAATACTTTTGGTTATTGGAGGTCTAAACTGGGGACTTGTAGGGGTCTGGAACTGGAATCTTGTTGACGCAATATTCGGAGTCGGATCTGTTGTTGCAAGGATTATCTATATTGTAGTTGGTCTTGCAGGTCTTTGGGGAATTTACTATTTATCTAAATAAGATTAAGTAGACTCAATCTTTATTTTTTTAATTAATTTTTTAAACTTCTATTTCTTATCCAATGTATGGCAGCAATACCTTGGATGATAATTTCAATAGCAGTCTTGCTGATAATTTTTGCAATAATCTTGATAATAGTTAAAAGCAAAGATAAGTCCAAGACAATCAAAGTAGACTATAGGTCTTGGTTTGTTATGGGTGTGGTTTGGATAGCCATAGGAATACCTTTGGCAATAACTTCAAATAATTTTGGATTGTTAACAATTGGCATAATCTTCACAGTAATTGGTCTTGCTAATAAAAGCAAATGGAAAAAACCGAAGAAGATGTGTTGGGAAGACTTGAGCAAATCTCAAAAAATAATAAAAATAATCGCCATAATAATTGCAGTACTTATTGTAGCTTTAGCCATTTCTTTGATAGTCTTTTCGAGTATATATTGATTTAAAATAATTATCCAAAATATATTCTTGTAGTCTATAATTTTATAAATCCGTTACGCTTAATAAAATAAATAAAGATGGTGAAAAGAATTTCTTCTTTGGTTGTAGCTCTAGCTTTTGCCCTGTTTTTCTTATCTACCCTATCTGCAGCCTGTACAGTTAATTTAGATAAAACATTTTATGTTGGAGGGGAGACAGCTACGGCGGCAATGTCTTGTTCAACAAATCCTGAGAAAAATACTGCATATACCTTAACCTGGACATACCAAAATGGGACTATTGTAGAAACAGATTCTGGAACTACGGCCAATATTGTGGATCAATTGTTCTATCAATCTTACACAATACCTTCTACCTGGCCAAACGGAGTCTTTTTAAACGCTTCAATGAATGGAACGGGGTTAACCATTACTCAAAATGATTCCGCAAATGTTACTGCTTTGGGAAGCGGTGGAAATGCGACACTTGAAATAGTTAATACTACTTTTGGGGGCGGATTCTTGGGACTGGTTGCTTCAGTTAGAGCCATAGTCACAGATGAAACTGCTAAAAGAATTTCTGGAGGATTATGTCATGTAACAGCCCTCAGTAACGATGAGACTGAAGTTTTGCTTGAATCATATGGGACTTTAATTGGAGGGGTACTAGATGTGTCTGACATACTTCCTCCAAGCAGATTTAATGAGGGGACCGATTATGCATATAGTGTAGAATGTTTTTGTGGTTCTGCTGGTAGTAAAAACGAATGTATTGACGAAGAGGGGGTCCCTGTAGAGAATTCAATCGGATCTGCAAAGAATTTTTTCACTACAAAAACTTATCTGACCTTAAACCTTGTTACAGACAAATCCTCTTATGATCTAAGAGATTTCATAACTATCTGTGCGAATATAACCAACTCTAATTATTCATACAGAATTCCATTACAGATAGATTATCAAGCAAGATGTTCTGTAGGATCGGATAATAATAATGATCTTGATAGAGTTCTTATATTTAGTGACGGAGAGTCATACGATAAGAGAGGTATAAGCACCAATACTACTCAAATGCAATGTAAAAAATTCGTTGTCCCCGAGATAAGAGCCTACGAAGGTACAAACAGTACCTGTTACGCTTCTTCAAATGTATGGGTTATAGGGGAAGATGGAGAGAAGATCCTAGATTATCCTATAACGAGTAACGTTTTTTACATAAACAGCACAGAATTAAACATAAACACAGATTGGTCCCAAATTTCCAATTTAACTTTTAATTCAATAGTAAATTTAAGTGCAGATTCTTTTAAAGATTGGAATGGAAGTAACTACGGCAACATAGACATAAGATTAATATCCTCAGATGAAAATCTTGATACCGGATTGAGAAAGATTATGAGAGGAATCGATTTAAATAACTTTTTGATTTCCAAATATGTAAAGACAATAAGCGTAGTAAATTTGACTGGAGGAAATATAACTCCTTATCTTGAGTTTACTGATGAGGGAAATCTTGAGATAGAATTACGTGACCAAAATCTTAACCAAAGCGGATGGTACAATATAACTATCGTCTTTAATGATTTTGAAGAGCGTCAGGCTATTGCTCTTGAAGGCATAAGCAATAAAACAGGAACGTTCCATCTAGCGGTTGATTGTCCTTCTTACGCTGCAGCAGGAAGTGATATTACCTGTCAACTTTCAGCACAAGTTGAAGATTCACAATTAGTAGAGAAAGAAGTTGATTTTACTTGTTATTTATATGATGGAGTTTCTAATTATAATTCTTTAAATTTCAACCAAATGATTAATAGGACTTTATTCACCGTAAATAAAACAATTGCAGTCCCTTCATCTTTTAGTGGAACTCAAAATTATATCTTCCAGTGTGAAGCAGGATACTATAATTTAGGATCAAGAACGGATTATTTCTACGACAGTTTTGTAACCAACTATGCTTCAGCAAGC
This sequence comes from Candidatus Pacearchaeota archaeon, assembly GCA_050303855.1. Taxonomy (GTDB): domain Archaea; phylum Nanobdellota; class Nanobdellia; order Pacearchaeales; family GW2011-AR1; genus MWBV01. The sequence goes on along the minus strand of JBNLCO010000010.1, from coordinate 31,277 downwards.
TCTGGTTCGGGATCTTCAGGATCAAATTATATAACTGGAGATGCTTCTCTTGAAGTTCCTAGCGGAACAGATTCAGACGGGGATGGAATTCCAGACAGCGAAGATACAGACAATCTTGGGCCCAAAAACCTTTCAGACACTGCATTTGGAAAGATCTTAAAAATAATTTCAATTATTGCATTATTAGTTTTACTTTGGGTTGTAATTGCAGGGTTAAATTCTAGATCAGAACTAAAACATAAATTCTCAAAGATAATTTTAACAGCAATAATAATTGTAGCAGGAATTGGATTAATAGTTTACCTAGCTAATTTACTTCAAGGAACAATTAATTTCAAAAACTTCTTACAAGATTCTTTGGTAAGGGGAATAATCCTTGCAATTTTCATCGCATTAATTATTGCATTCTTATTTAGGGTATTAAACATTAGAGGCGAAATAAAATTCGGAAGAGATAAAATCTATGATAGATACGACAGATCACTAAAAGAACAAAACAAAATCAATAAAGAAATTCTAAAAAAAGAATTAGAACATGTCAAGAAATTCAAAAATTATAAGGTTGTTAAAGTAAAAAAGTAGAATCAACAAGTTCTATTATCTAATGTTTTTGATATTTGTTTAAAATAATTTCTTCCTAAATAAACCCAAATAGTGTCATATTCATTTCCTTCTTTGTCCAATGATTGTCTTAAAACCCTATCTCCTGGCCAAAGAGAATTTTTAATATTAATTTTTTCAATCTCCTCCTTTGCAAGATTATCTACCTCTTCATTATATTCTTTTTTATAATCGATTATTGAATATGTAAAAGAAACCAATCTAATTTCTAATGGAATCATTTTTTTTTATTTTATTTTTTATCTTCGTTTTTTTCAATAAAATTATACCATCCATACGGTTTTTCTTTTTTAAAATAATTAAACGGATTTAAATGAAGATATACATTTCTTCTTTTCATACCCCTAAGTAATTTATCTGCATCTTTATCTGCCTCAATCTTTGTCCTAATCTTTCCTTGCATTAAAGCAGCAGAAGTGCCATACCATTCACAACCCTCTTCAAGGCTTTTCATAATAAATAAATGAATAAAATGTTTTTAAAAATTATCCTAAAAAATGTTACAATAAATAAGTAGCAGAATCCCCTAATGACGCTTTTCTAAAAACTTCTCAAGAATATACAAATGAGGCTATTAGTTGCTATATGCTGAAATTCTCGCCGAAGCTTGAATCTTACACAATAGCTCTATCAACGTTGTCTTCTTCAACGGCCTTTGTTGTCTCGTTTTGCGATTGGCTTCGAGCTTAGATGCATTCAGCTCTTATCCAAGTAGTGCGTGGCTATGCAGCCTGCCAAATGACAACTGCTCACTAGAGGCACCCAACCTCCGTTCCTCTCGTACTAAAAGATTGTTCCACTCAGACAACAACACACCTAGTAGATATTATACAAACTGTCTCGCGACGTTCTTAACCCAGCTAACGATCCCTTTTAATGCGTGAACTCCGACACCCTTGCACGCTGCTGCACGCGCAGGTTAGGGAGAGCCGACAGCGAAATACCAAACCGCTCCGTCAATGTGGACTATCGGGAGCGACCAGCTTATTATCCTTGGGGTAACTTTTCTATCAGACACGGCTTCTATTAAAAAAGCACGTGGGTTCACTAGGCCCTACTTTCGTACCTGCGTTTCTTACTTTTCGAAACACAGTCAGACAAGCTTTTGCCCTCGCACTCATCTCCGGATTTCCAAGCCGGATGAGCTTGTCTTTGGGTCCAACCGATATCTTTTCGGCTGGGCACCGCCCCAGTCAAACTGCCCGCCTGCTGCTGTCCTGTAAACAGTAAGCAAAACTAAACAAAATGAGTAGTATTACACTTTCGCTCCACAGCCACCGAAATGACTGCTTCGACGCTCCTACTTATGCTATGCGTTTCGATTAATTTCACAACAACAAGTTGCAGTAAAGTTCCACAAGGTCTTCACTTCCCACTAGGCGTCTCCGGTCTGTGCACCGGAAAATATTTTCAGAGGGCTCCATTTGGGGACAGCGACAACCTCGTTAAACCATTCATGCGCGTCACCATTCAGATGACAAGGCATTACGCTCATTATGTTAATCTGTGTTTATCTAAAAGAGCAAAACACAATTCTTTATATCGCTATAAAGGTCGGACTATATCTTCACTCCTTTCGAAGTGTCGAACGTGTAGTCTCTGAGGATTCTAAATACTTTAAATTTGGTTTACGATTCATTTGAGAAATTAGCTTGGCGATTTTATCTAGTCCTTCTTTTGATAAATGTTCTTTATTATTCATCAATTCTATAACTTCAGAAAAGATTTTGAAATCATTTTTCTTCGAAGTTTCAAGAGGGTATTCTTTAAAAAATTCTACAATTTTATTCAAATTTTCTAATCCTCTAGCTCTGAATTCTTTTCTTGTTCCATGTTTATCTGTTCTGTTAATTTTAACATTTCCAAAACCAAAATAATTTTTGATCTTTTCTAAAACAGATTCATCTTTTTCATGTTGAACAATTCTAAATTCAGGAAGAACTTGCCATCCTAAACTCATTTTATGAATTTGGTTTATGGATACATGGAAGCATCCTTCACCATCGGTAAAACCTGAAATCCATAAAGGATTTAGTCTTTCCTGCTGATTATCCGCAATCATCTCATTTTCACGCGAACTAACTATAAATAAATTAGTTATCGTCGTAGAGTGATATACTCGGGTTTTCCAGCATATAGTTCGATTTTCTCCATTTGGTTTAATTCTTTGACCGTTTTACTATAACTCTCGGAGCGTATTATATTTCTACAATCCGTAAGGCAACGTAATTTACCTTAAGAGGGTCATAGTTACCCCCGCCGTTTAATGGACCTTAGCTCCCTTGAAAAGGAGTTTAAGACACCACCACTGGGCAGGTCTCACCAAGTATACACGTCATTTCTGATTAGCACTTGGCTACGTTTTTGGTAAACAGTCGGGCCGTCCTTGTTACTGAGATCTACCAATGCACACAAATTACTAAGCGCACAAAGATAGACACCCCTTCATCCGAAGATACAGGGCTAACATGCCGAATTCCCTCAAACGGTTTTTCCCTTCACGTCTTGGCCTACTAAGCCTGGGCACCAGTGCCGGTTGTGGGTACAGATAATTGAACCAAGAGTATATTTTTTTCACTGGCTCCTGGACTCAGCGATTTTGTCCAACAAATTCTTCTGCATCTTAGGATTACCCTCAACAGTTTTCTTTGCCAAAACACCCTTTCAGGTGCTCGCCTATCCGAAAGCGGAATACACTATATAAGATTCAATTAGTCCAGGAATATTAACCTGATGTCCATCGTCATACGCAGTTAAGGTACAACTTAGGTTACTGACTAACCCTTAGCTAACATATATTGCTAAGGAAACCTTGCCCTTTCGACGTTATTCATTCTCAGAATAATCACATCCTACTATTACCAAGATTCTCATTAGTTTCCGCTCCAGCCCTTCTCTCGAAGAACTTTCTGCGCAGAAACCACGCCTGCTTACCCGAACACTCTACTGAGTGCCGCTAAAGTATCGGTATCATGCTTAGCCCCGTCCATTTTCAGTGCCCTGAACCTCAATGGGTGAGCTGTTACGCTTTCTTTAAATGATGGCTGCTTCTGGGCCTACATCCCCAGTGTCTCAGGTTCGAGACGACTTTTGGTACACTTAGCATGAATTTTGGGACCTTAACTCTAGTCTCCTTTGTTTAGGTCTCGGAACGGTATCTTACATACCGACCCTGTTTCCTGTCTTATGCAATTAGCAGCTTCTGAGTTGAAAAGAGTTCCGTAATCGATTGACCCTGCAAACTCTATCCGTAGCTTTACACCGCTAACAAACAAGACAAGACTATACGGAGGCATATTTCAACAGGAACCAGCCATCGCGAAGTTAGATTGGCTTTTCACCCCTATCCACAAGTCATCCGAGTACATGTCCATAACACCGGTTCGGACCTCCATCCTCCTTTCGAAAGACTTCATCCTGCTCATAGATAGATCACCTCGCTTCAGGTCTGATCCATGTGACTAGCGCATTTTCATACTTGCTTTCGCTTCGGTTACTCTACATAATAGATTAGCCTTGCCACATAGATAAACTCCTTGGCCCGTTTTTCAAAACGTACGCTACAAACCTGCTATTTGCATAGCCGAGTCAGTAGCCAACTGTAACTGATAGATTTCAAATCTTTTCACACTCTGTTAAGAGTTCTTTTCAGCTTTCCCTCGCGGTACTTGTGCGCTATCGGACTTTGGTTTTATTTAGGGTTAGCAGTTAATCCTGCCATATTCAGACGCCTAATTCAAGACGCCCTACTCTTTGAAGAACAACATATCAACTTAATCTACGGGACTATCACCCTCTATGGTACAACTTTCCAGTTGACTTTGACTCGTTGACTTAGCCATTTACCTTCACCACATCTCTGCCTTCCTTTCAAAAGGAGATTCAGTTTGCCCTCTTCCCTTTTCGCTCGCTGCTAGTAAGGGAATCATTATTTATTTTCTCTTCCTGCCGGTACTAAGATGTTTCAATTCCCGGCGTACTTTCGCATCTCTGCGTGATTCGGAGATCTTGGGATTAAAGTCTGCATGCAACTCCCCCAAGCTTATCGCAGCTTGCCACGTCCTTCATCATAACCAAAACCAAGCTATCCTTCTATCAGTATAAATAGTAGTATAGTCTGAGAAATTTTCATAAATGAAAATATTCATTATTATAAGTGGGATTCTGCTACTTATTTCATTGAACGTAAATGTTTAATCCATTTCTGGATCGAACATAGCAAGTTCTTCAACTCGTGTTCTCAAAATGATCCGTCATCGTTCGGATGTCGAACCATTCCCACACTTCAGCCGTCTAAAACTGAAGTTTTTGTTTGTGAGTGTGATTTGTGAAACGGATTTCTCCGTCGGTGATTTATTTTTTGTAATCTAGGATTTTTATGTCTTCTATATACTTGATTGCGCATTCTACGTCTTCATCATTTGCGGTATATTTTAATGTGGGGGCAATTCCGGGGAAGTTCATAATCTCTTTAAAGCAACCTTGTCTTTCATGGGGCTTATCTTGGAAGAGATCAAATTCAAACTTTCCTGTCCAAAAACTTATGTTGATTGAAGCTCCAACTGGAATTTTCATTCCTTCAATTTGTTCCAATTTCATTGCCATTTTGTTTTCCTAAACCCGAAAATCACTTCGGATTCTTCTCATTTTTGTGAGTGTGATTAATTTTTGATTTTTACTATTCCTTCTTTCTCTTGGCCACCTTTGGGACTCCAAAGATAGTGAACCTGATATTCGGTATAACCTCTTTGAATACTGGCTCTAACCATATTCTCGGAAAGTCTTTCAGGGTCCATATCTTTCTTGTAACCCTTTCCGTTTCCACGTATGTATCTCCAAGATCCATTACCGTTAATTCTTGAAGCATAAAGGAATGAAGTCTTTGTATCCTCTCCGCTGCCCACTGTAACTTCTAATACAGCTTCCACTGGACCTACTTCCTCTTCCAGTGCGGGGTGGTTCATTTTCTACTCCATTCATTTTATTTTTTCCTTTGAGTTTAATGTTAAGTGTATTACAGAATTAATCTAAAAACCTATGGACTCGCCGTGAATCGAACACGGATCTCCTGAGTGCAAGTCAAGTATCTTAACCATTGGACAACGAGCCCTTGATTAAAGTTAGCTCTCGGCAGTTTTTAAATTTTCTGCAACGGATTGTATGTAGAAGACAATCTAGTTCTTGCGATTGCCTTAAGGTTAATATAAAATATAGGAGGTGATCCATCTGCAGGTTCCCCTACAGATACCTTGTGACGACTTAACCTACCTTGTCTACTCAAGATTCTCCTTCGAAAAGTTTCATCATAAATAAACTCGGTTGGTTTGACGGGCAGTGTGTGCAAGAGACCGTGACATATTCACCGTTCGCTGATAACAAACGATTACTACGGATTCCAGTGTCACGAGGTTGGGTTGCAAACCTCGATCTAGACTGAGACAGACTTTAGGGGGTTGGCTCCACCTTTCGGTGTTGCATCCAATTGTATCTGCCGTTGACGCGCGCGTGTAGCCCAGGGGATTCTGGCTGTACTCACCTAACGTAGCCCGAACTTTCATCCTCGTTACCAAGGCAATCTCTTTATTGTACACGTAGTAAATAAAGATGCGGGTCTTGCCTGTTACCTGATTTAACAGGTCACCTCACGGCACAGGCTGACGTCGGCCATGCAACTCATCTCAGCGTGTCAGGTAAGCCCTTCAGACTGACCTTCATTCTGCTGTCGCTCCTGGTGAGGTTCACGGTGTAAAATCTAATTGAACCGCACGCGTCACCCGTTGTAGTGTCTCCCCGCCAATTCCTTTAAGTTTCGGGCTTGCGCCTATACTTCCCAGGTAGTACACTCTTCGCCTTCGCTGCAGCACCGAAACCTCTCGAAGAGGTCCCGATGTTTAGTGTACAGTGTTTACTGCTAGGACTACAGGGGTATCTAATCCCTTTCGCGCCCCTAGCCTTCATCCCTTACTGTCAGAACTGTCCTCGTAACGTGCCTTCGCTGTTGTTAGTCCGTCCGGGATTAACTCATTTTACCGATACTCCGAACGTACTCGTTACGTCTACCAGTCTCTAGCTTAATAGTACTTCTTGCCCGCCCAATACTTGAGATATCAGATTTCACAAGAAACTTGTTAAGCAAGCTACGGATGTTTTAGACCCAATAAAAATGGCTGCGACTTGGACCGCGGGTATTACCGCGGCGGCTGGCACCCGTCTTACCCAGTCCTTATTCGCCAAAATTTTTAGATTTGGCAAAAGCTTTACTTTGTAAAGCACTCTGGCTCAAACTATCACGCTTTCGCGCATTGTAGATGATGCCTAACTGCTGCACCCCGTAGGGCTGGGAATAGTGTCTCAGATTCCCTCTCAGGGCCTCTCCGCTAAGAGCCCTTACGGATCTTCGGCTTGGTGGGCCTTTACCCCGCCAACAACCTAATCCGCCGCAGCCTCATCCTTAAGCACGAGTTTGAGAGACAAATCATTCCAGGGTATGTCTCCTATCGAGGTTTACCCTCAGTTTCCCGAGGTTATCCTTGACTTAAGGGTAGATTAGCTACGTGTTACTGAGCAGTTCGCTTACTCCTATTTCTAAGAATATAACTTGCATGTCTAAGCGCAAACCAGAGAGCCGCAGCCGCCAGCAGGATCAACTGGAATTAAACAATATCATAAATTATTATCTCTAAAAGAAAATATTTTCCATTGCGCATTCTTGATGATAAGACATATCAAGAACACTTCACACATACTCCTAACTATTGGCTTCAACTAACCATTGAATTATAAAGGTTTATCACAAACAACTTCATTTAACATAGACTTCACTAATATTTAAATTATTGAATATAAGATCATAAAATTCGATGTCAAATGGATGACTGCTTCTACATACATCATACCTTAAATCGATTTGATTTTTGATTATTACTAAGGTACTCATCCATCTTAACGATAATGTCAGAAAAAAAGGGTATTTAAATGTTTTGTACAGATTTTCGTTGATAAAATTCAATAACAGCGTCGATATTTATTGTTGGAATTTAATTTCAAGCCACAAGTAATATTCTTTGAGACTTTTAACCTCATAATCTACAAGTTCTTCATCAAGTTTAACTAACTCTTTTGTCCTATCTGGATTAACCGAATAACGACTTTCCAAAGAATCTTTAAGATTGGTTCAATCCACACAATATAAATTTCAGAGATAATGTATTTATAAAAATAATCAATAATTAAAAGCAAACTTAATTCTAACTTCTGGGTTAACTCCAGTAAACTTAAAGTTAAACGGTTTTGAATCCAAGTAAAAATCAGCTAGTATTCCTGATTGACTAAATTCAGCTGGGAAAGTAATCTCTTTACTTTCTCCATGGAATTCTAGAATACCCGTAATCTCAGAATTTTCGTAATCAACATTCGTTGAAGTAAACTTTATTTCAGGGTATTTTTCAACATCAAAGAAATCATCATTTTGTAAGTGTTTATCAACTGCAGCAGTGTCTGTCTTAACGGAACTAACCTGCGCTACACCTTCGATACCTTTAACTTTTCCGCCTTCAACATAAACATTTGCTTCCATGTCTTCAAAAGTTCCTACGTGGGATCCTCCAACTTTATACCCTTCAAACTCTAAATAACTACTTTCCATTATAACTTCCCTTTTGTCTCCTTCAAAATTAGAAATAACATTACCTGTCAAATCAGAAACCTTTGCACTTTCTCCACTTGCATGACTATATCCTACAACACCCCATACTGCTAAAATAAGTACAGCGATAATAATTAAACTCACATATCTTTTTTTCATAATCCCTAGAAATTATTCGGGTTTATAAATCTTATGAAATAATTTTCATATGTTGCAGTTCTCTAAAGATTTATAACAAATATCCTCTTGATAATAAAAGAATGTCTTTAACAAAGTACAAACAAAAAAGAGATTTAAAAAAATCAGGTGAACCTCTGTCTTCAAAAGATTCTTCTAAAAACACTAAAGAAAATATCTTTGTAATTCACAAACATCATGCTTCTCACTTACATTGGGACCTAAGATTAGAAATGAACCGAGTTCTAAAATCCTGGGCAGTGCCAAAAGAACCTCCAAAAACAAAAGGAACAAAACGTTTAGCAATACAAGTTGAAGATCACCCTCTATCCTACAAAGATTTCGAAGGAGAAATTCCTGAAGGAAATTACGGTGCAGGAAAAGTTGAAATCTGGGATAACGGAACTTATGAATTATTGGAAAAAGATCCAAAAAAGATTGAATTAAATTTCAAAGGAAAAAAGCTTAAAGGAAAATATGCGTTAATAAAAACTCATTACGGTTCTAAGCCTGATAAATCATGGTTATTCTTTAAAATCTAAGCTTTGTTCTCTCTCCAAGCTTTCCTTCTAAATTACATCCTAATTCGTCGTAGAATCTTTGTGCAATTTCTTTGATTTCTGGAAGGTATTCTGACTTGTGCTTTTCATAAACCAATAATGCTGCGCTTGAAAGAAAGTAAGGGTGATGGTCTGGGCAACTGATTTAATTACCCTAGAAACTATAAACGGGGACAGTCCCTCATAAATATTATCCTCGCTCATTATTGATTCCTTAAATGGCTGAGGGTAATCTTTCTCAACCTCTCGGAAGAATTTTGTCAAACCAGAATAATCGAAACAAGGAAGCTCTTGTTTCTCAGAACAAATATTAGCAAAGGTTGTTAAAGTTGCTTGAACTGGATTATTCATAATAAAAATAATTTAATATTCTTTTTAAGAATTATTATACTAAAATCTAAATTTCCCGCTCTTTATTCTCCAACCAATTATAATCAGTATCAAGAATATCACTAAAGATATCCCTAAACTAAACAAATCCTTGGCATGAATTATTGAAGGGAACAAAAATATGATTGCAAACCTAATTATCCAAGCACCTAAAAATATGAAAACCGGTATCAAGAAATTCCTTTCTAATATTCTATGGTATAGTGCAAGACCAAAACCTATTATAAATCCAACTCCAAAAATCCAATCAATAGCGAACGCGCTTCCAATCAATAATAAGAATATTACTATGCCCAAAAAAATATTCAAATCTTTTTTAAAAATCTTAAACGTTCTTTTCAACCCCTTTTTCGCCATGAAATTTTCAGGAAAAACTATTTTATAAAACTAATTAAACACCCTTAGAAGCGCCTTTATCCTTATCTTCAATCTCTCCAGTCCACCATTCTAAATCTGGAACCTTTGAAGTATCTTCTCCTCTAGATTTCAAATAACCTCTTGAAAGAAGATAAAATATTACTCCAAGACTCTTTTGAGATTTATTATTTCCAATTATTATTTGGTTAGATCCCTTTGAGAAATTGTTTGTATCACAGATCATCAAAACTTTCTTGTTTACCCTCAAAGTATCATTAAGTGCATTCTTGTCCACCCAATGATCCGTAACAATTGTTAATTCATTTTCAAAGAAATCAGGCAAATTAGTATTTGTCAAAACCCCCGCGGGATATTTCTTTGTGAATACTCTTATCCCTGTTAATTCAGAGAATTTCTCCACAGCTTTCCATCCAGCTTGTCTTTTACAAACTAAAACAACATCTTCAGGATTAAACTTAGATAAATATACTATCCCTTCTTTTAATTTCTCATCAATTATATCTGTATTGAATATTGCTAATCCATCAGCCCTTCTTCTATAAACATATTGTTTCATATCTGGAGTGACTACTTTGGTTCCTAAATAAATTCCAGCTTTAACATATTCTTCAAGAGGAACAAGCATATCAGATTTCTTCTTAGCTTTAACTTGTTCTTTAAGTTCTTCAGAAGTAGGAGCTTCCTCTCCTAATTTCTCCTTAAGTTTAGCAGCTTTCTCAAGTAGAGCTTTTTTCTTGTCCTCTACAGATTTAGCTTCCTTACTATTATCATTAGATTCTTTTTCAGCTTCTTCAGCTATATCTTTCTCAGAAACTTCTTCACTAACATTATCTTCTGTTTTCTTTGTCTTTGGCATAACAATTCAGAGAAAAAGTCAGTTTAAAAAGATTGTGATGGGTTTATTGTTTCAAACTATCTTCAATCTCAATCAATCTCAATATTTTCTTTTCACGAACATCCCCTTCAGTCCCTGATTTAAAGAAATCAGCACCAAAACCAAAAGCTAAATCTGCTAAAATTTTTTCATCAGTCTCGCCACTTCTATGGGAAAATACAGTCTTGATATTATTCGCTTTAGCTAAATCACAAACCCTCTTAACTTCTAAAAGAGACCCACACTGATTAGGCTTCACAATAATTGCATTAATGCTTTTCATCTCTATGGCTTTTTGTAATCTTTTTGAACTTGTAACAGTCAAATCATCCCCTACAATCAGACTATTTGGGTGTTTGGCGAGTAATTGAGCAAAACTTTCATATTCCTCTTCTCCAAACGGATCTTCAATATAAAATAAATTATAATTCTTAATTAAATTAGAGACATATCCTACCTGTTCTTCCTTATCTCTTTTCAACATAGGATTCTCATAGTGGTATTTTCTTCTTTTATAGATACTAGAAGCAGCAATATCCAAACCTGCAGGAATTTTAGTTTGATTTAATATATCCAATACCTCTTTCTCATTCAAAGAAGTAACCCAGGCATTCTCATCATTTTTCAAACCCGTAAACTCTTTATCTTTCTCCATTAACATATTTCCAACAAGCTCTTTAGCTTTAATATTAGCATCATGATTTTCTTTTACTGTCTTCTTGTCAGGTATCAGTTCAAACTCTTGGAAATCAGGTTTCTTTTCAACACCTGAAGAATGTTTTCCGCCTCCAACACAATTCCCTACTAATCTTGGAAATTTCTTCCTATCACGAGTACTAGGATCTATTATTTCCCATATTTCTTTTTGTTGTTCACTAGCTAAAGCCTTCAAAACAGAAGATTCAAATGCAAAAAGGGTATTTGCACCAACATGACCCTCTAATATATCTTCAACCCTTTTCAAATCATCAAACTTCTCTATAATTTCCTCAGAAAAGTATTCAGAAAAATCTTTCATTTTCTTTATCGCGGTATTAATATCTTTTTTATAACTCTTAACCTCATGCTTCCCTGTGGATTTTCCATTTGGAGCGGAACTTGTAAAATCCCCTATTTCTGTCTTAATTGTAACAGAAATAGTCTTCTCACCCCTAGAATCCAAAACTGCTTTAGCTTCAACCCCTTTTATTACGACCATGTCTACACAAAAAATCACTAGTTTTTAAGAATTGTTGTTTGAGAAATACCGCTAAACTTACATATCTTCCCTTTCATCACCAGACTCTGTTTCATCAGCTTCGTCATCTGGGTTAGCAAGTTCCATTATCTCGCCTTCATCTTCTATTTTTTCTTCTTCAGCTTCTTCCATTTTCTCTTTTCGCTCATCACTAACCTTTGGAGTAACTACCTTCTTCAAAATTCCTTCCTTCTTTTTCGGGAAAGGTTTGTTAACGGAAATAGGTAAAACCCCTGAATCAAGCTCAACTTCTGCTATTTTAAGAACATCATAGTGGATTTTCTCTAAATCTTCTTCAGATAATTTAATCAATAAGGGCGCATTCATAGCTAGCTGTAAAGCTCTAGCTCCAATAATTCTTGCTCTCTCATATTTTGTAAAATCGTGCATTTGTTCTGCCATCTTATTTCAGTTGTTTTTCTAGGTTTTTAAACAATTCCCCCCAAACTTTTTCTCCCATTTCTATAGCATTTATAACTTCTTCAGTCTTAAGTGGTTTAGAATTACCTTTCTGCATTGATGAAATAACTCCCTCAGAAACACCCATAGTTATTCTTGTTTCACTTACATCTTCTTCTTCTCTTGTAGGATCTACCAATAGACCATTTCCAACTTTGTGAACAGTTATCGAAATTGGATTAACATTATTCAAGGGCAAATCTCCTTCATATTCTCCATAAAGTATTTTCTCATTTTCTTTATCATACTTGGGAACCTTCGCAACTTTCAAAGCAGCTAATGCTCCAATTCCAGCAGCATCAAGTAAATTTCCATCGTCATTTATTGAATAAATATCAATAAATACAGTCCAAACTTTTTCTCCTTCAGTTATACATAATTTTCCTAAATCAATTAATTTACTTTCCCTAATTCCTCTATCAATAACTCTTCCTAACTCAATGGAATCAAATCCTGGCTTTCCTAACTCTATTCTTGGAGAACTCAAAGGTAAAATCTCAGCAGTCACCATCAAATTTCCTTTATCTTTTGAATCAGGATATGGTGTACCAACATCTAATTTAACTCCAACAATAACTTCCGTCTTTCCTAACTTAACTTTAACAGATCCTTCAGCCTTTTTTGAAACACCTCTCTCTATAACTAGTTCTCTAAATTCTTCTGGCTTTCTACCATCAAATCTTTTACCTTCGTCTAGGTATTTCTTTATTCTTCTTCCATTCACATCGGATGTTATTTCAATTCCTTCTCCGCTCATTTTTTACCCTCCATATCTACTGCATTCTTTAATGCTTCTTTTTGAGCTTCATAAATTTGTTTACATGCTTCTTTAGCCATTTCAATTGCTTCTTTTAATTGTGAAGCATTTATTTTACCATCTAATTGCAAGTGAGTTATCTCTCCTGAATTTGTCATAGATATTGGGATATCCGTTGGACCTTCTCCTTCTTCAAAGTCTTCTTCAGTTTTGTCTAAATCAACCACAACAGTCTTATCCAATTTACCAACAGAAACAGAACAAACCATATCTTTCATAGGTATTCCTGCGTGAGCAAGAGCCATCGCAGCCGCATTTATCCCAGCACATCTTGTTCCAGCGTCTGCTTGAATTATATTTATGTGAACATCAACAACCTGATTAGGATAAGCTTCCAACATTACAGCTGGTTCTAGAGCCCACTCAGTTATCTTAGAAATTTCCATACTTCTTCTTGAAGGTCCAGGTCTTATTCTCTCCGAAACTGAAAAACTATTCATATTGTAAGTGCATCTCAAAGTTCCCTTTTCAGGATTTTGTGAATGCTGTGGATGCATTTTCTTTGGACCGTAAACAGCAGCTATTGCAATAGTATCTCCTGATTTATACATTGCACTTCCATCTGCATTTGGAATTACTCCAACTTTAGCCTCGAAAGGCCTCATTTCATTCACTTTTCTTCCGTCTGGTCTCTTAAATTCTGCCATTATTCTCCATCCTCCATTGCTTCAACTTCTGCAGTAACTTCATCCTGTATATCACTCATTGATCTTTTAATCTTAATTCCTTGAGATTCAAACCATTTCTCAACAGAATCAGTCAAACCTTCAACAAATGAATTTTCAACAACATAATCAATCGCTTTTCTTCCAAATATCTCATCCTCCACCTTATCTCCAACAATCCAGACGTATCCATTCTGCCCAACAGTTATATCGCAGTTAGTATTTTCTTTAATCAGCTTTATCATACTCCCTTCTTTACCAATTATTCTTGGTACTTTATTTGGATTAACCTTAAACACAATTCCTTCATCAATTCTTCCTAATCCTCTTGATTTAATACTTAAATCAATACCTCTTCCTCCAATATTCCAAATCTTAAGAACTGCCATCTCTCCTATTTTGAAAACTTCATCCATTGCATTTTGATTAACATATCTTGGAACCTCATTCAAAGATAAAAATCCGTTATCTGCACCACCAATGTCAAAAACCCAACCGTTTCCAGTAAGCATTTCAACTTTTCCTATAACAACATTACCTCTTCTTGGAACGTAAGCTCCAGATAAAGGAATAACTTTCACAAGCTTATTTATTTCTTCAGCAAGTCCAAATCTCAAAGAAACAATAGATTCTCCTCTTTTCTCGGTATTCTCCCCAGGTAAATAACCCTCGCTAGAAACAATTTCTTCTCCTGGTATTACAACTTTTCTCTCAGCCATCTTAATCTTTGTCAAAATCTTTACTATTTTTAATTTTGAAGTACAATCTATCTACTATTTCAGTCTGGCAGTTAGTATTTAAATCTTTGTAATTCTCTCTAATTAGATCCAATTTGCTAATATATTCATCCATTTTATAGAATTATTCTTTAATCTCTTCAGTCAAAGCACTTCCATGCGTTACAGAATTTAATTTATCGTAAAAATCCATAATAATTCCTGCTGGAACTTCAACAACTACCTCTAAACTTCCATCATCTTTCCAATCTTCTGATTTTTTATAAGTTGAAATTGCACCATAAGCTTTTCCAGTATGCATAGCAGGAATTGTAACCTTTACCTTTTTAGTGGAAATCTTTATTGGAATTATCTTTGTCAAAGCATCCAAAATATCTCCAATTTGGCTCTCAATTGAAGCATTTTTTATATTAACATGAGCCTGTTCTAAAGCACTCTTTATTCTTTCAGGAGTAATGGGATTTCTTGTCTGAGGATCAATAGCATTCCTTGCTAAGAATTCTACAACTTGTTTTATCTTTTTCTCATGTTCCTCGTCCCTAAATTCTTGTGTTGTTTGGATTTCTCCCTCTTTAACAATCCTCTTAACTATTTCATTAACATCTTCTGTTCCAAACGCTTCCATTAAATCTGAAGTAGGGGCTTTATCTCCTTTCTTTAAATCTCTAAAAATATCTTGTGTTTCAGCCTGAATAAAACTACTTTCTCCCCTCTTAAATTTCATAGCATCGTCAAGATCTACCAAAACTTCAAAATGTTTCCCTGCTTTCTTAATTCGTGCTGTTACGTTAGTCATTTTAATTCTTTTACCGATTTTTCAATATTATTAAGATAAGTAGAATCATACCTTTTTAATTTTTCGTCTTCCATACCTTTTTCCATAGCAGCTTCCCTTAACAAAAAATAACTTCTAGTATAATTTTTAAATAAATCTGCCTTTTCAAAATCTCCTCCAGAAAGAATTGCCCCCATTTCTCTCAACTTAGAATCCATACTAATTTCAATCTCGTCCAAATCCCAAGCCTTTCCATAATCTTCTCTTAAATCTTGAATGCTCATCTCAGAAATTTTATTTTAATTCTTTAAATCCAATATATTCTCCCTCCTCAAAAATATATCCTTTCTTTTCATAAAAACCCTTCACTTCATCATCCCCTCCCTCAACAGTGATTCCCGAACAATCTAGATTTTTTGCAAATTTCTCATTAAAATTAATTACTTTCTCTAATTCCCCTTCATCAATCTCTCCAAGGGTTAATAGATCATTTACAAAGAAATTTTTACCGCCTTTTTCATCATCCCTTAATGCAAGATAATATCCAATTAAACAATTCATATCTTTAACTTCCATCATCCCAGACATATGAAATTGGTTCATATCTCCTGGAGAATAGGATAATTTTAACTCCTTTTGGCTAGAAATTTCCTTTCTCAAACAATGCTCGTAAAAATTATCTCCTGAACTGTCCTCTTCTCTTAACATTATATTTCCTCAATCTTTAAACCTTCAACTCTTTTTATCTTCTTATCTTGGTCTATGTAAGCAAGTTCAAATTTACTTATATCAAACTTATCTCCCTTTATCTCTTTAAATATTTCTAAAGCAAGCTTAACACCCTCTTTAATTCCTAAGTTTTTGTTGTACCTTTCTCTTAATTTTTCTTTAATTTTGTCATCACCTTCTCCAATGGAGTTTGCATAATAAGAGAAATAATTTCCAGTAATATCGCTGACAAATAGCTGGGGTCTATTTTCATTAACACCTGCAACCATCATTGAAACACCAAATGGTCTTGCTCCACCATATTGTGTAAACTGTTGTTTTGTGTTTGCAATTTCTTTTATTATTAATTCAGGTTCTATTGCAGAATCATAAGTAACTCTATGTTGTTGAGATAAAACTTGTGCCCTCTCAATAAGAACTCTAGCATCAGATAGGATTCCTGCTGAACTCGCGATTATATGCGAATCGATTTCAGACACCTTTGTAGCAGATTCTCTTACAATAAGTTTATCTTCGATTCTTTTATCCGCTAAGATAAAAACACCGTCCGTACAAGACATTCCGATACTAGAACTTCCTAATCTTACAGTCTTTTCAGCATATTCTACCTGTAACAAATGTCCATCAGGAGAAAACATTGTAGCTGTACGATCGTAACCCATTGCCTGATGTTGCATATCCATATTCATATCCATTTTAGAATCTAATAATTCCTATTTAATTAATTTACTCAAAACAACCCTAATCCTAATCCAGAACTTGATTATTTAAAGATTTTGGTGATTTATTTACCCAATCCTTTCAAAGTCCCAGAAACCTTCAAGACTTCCATTTTTTCAGGATAAACTACTAAAGAAGCTCTGACCTTGTCTACAGATTCTCTATTAATACAAATTACACAATCATCTTTATTCGACCTAATAAAACTCAAACCACATTTACTCAATCCTAAACTTCCCACAAACTCTAAAATTGCTTTCTCAACATTTTTGCTACAATTCTTTCCCCTAACAAGTAAATATCTTTTGTTCTCTTTGTGAGATGGGATTAAAGCTTTCATATAATAACTAATAAAACCGAATATAAAAAACTAACTAAATCCTACAACTCTGCAAACCCTTCTTATTCAAATAATCTTG
This sequence comes from Candidatus Pacearchaeota archaeon, assembly GCA_050303855.1. Lineage (GTDB taxonomy): Archaea > Nanobdellota > Nanobdellia > Pacearchaeales > GW2011-AR1 > MWBV01. Next base: position 14,074 of record JBNLCO010000010.1, on the reverse strand, counting down.
ATGATAGTCTTCTGCTTTGTAGAACTTACTGGCCTCTCGTATTTCTGTAACAATCTTCTTTCCAATTTCTTTTTCTTGTTTTTTAAGTGATTCTTCCGCAATTTTCTTTTGTTTAAAATTGTAATAAAAAATGATTGATTTATACTGGCTTCCAACATCTGGTCCTTGTCTATTAATTTGAGTTGGATCATGAATGTCCCAAAAAGTTTCTACCAATTCTTTAACCGAAACTTTTTTTGGATCAAATTCCACCTCACAAACTTCAACAAAGCCAGTTTTATCCGAACACACTTCTTTGTAAGAAGGGTTTGGATATTTATTTTCATCTCCTCCCATATATCCAACTGTGGTTTTAACAACCCCTTCAACTTTTTTGAAATCATATTCTACATGCCAAAAGCACCCTGCCCCAAATGTTATTTTTTCAGTTTTCATGAAATAATTAATGGGAAGCAAGTATATTAGTTTTTTGTTTATAGAAAGATATTTTCTTCTAAATCTTTTATATCCCCTTTTTTCAATTTTCGAAATTCAGACAAAGACATATTTTTTTCCAAAATGCCGCTACCCAAATCTACCAAAAATACATCTTGTCTATCAGGTGAAATGACAATATTTTGGTTATCTATATCTAGTTTGGCAATTCCTAAAGAATGCAACTCATCAATTGTGTTTCTCAATTTAATTTGGAGCTTCGAATCATTAATCTTTCCAACAGAATAAACTGGTTCTCCCTCAAAGAATTCTTTTAAGATAATGTTTTTGTAATCCCGCCTATCCTTATATTTTTTAATCAGGTGAGTTATACCTTGAACATTTTTTGCTAAGTTTAAATTGTCAACTTCTTGTTTTAAATGATTTTCAACATATTTTGGTCGTCCCCATCGAGGAAATTTTAAAACGTACATCAATCCCTCTTTTTCCACTTGGAGAACTAGTGCGGAATTAGGGTAAAGTGTTTTGACATAATTAAGAGATGAATCAATTCTTTTAACATACTCTTCCATAAAATTAACAGACTATCTTCTCTTAAAAGTATTATTATAATCTTTCTTGTCCTTGAAATCCAAGGCAACCGAATTTATACAAAATCGGTTCCCAGTTGGAGTGTGTGGTGCATCTTTAAACACATGACCCAAATGACTTCCACATTTAGCACACATAACTTCTTTCCGTATCATGCCATGACTCAAATCTGTTTTTAACTTAACGGAGTCTTTCTTAGCATCATAAAAACTCGGCCATCCACAATCAGAATCAAACTTTGCCGATGAATCAAAAATAACATTTCCGCAAACCTTGCATACAAACTGACCTTTTTTATCAAATTCAACATATTTTCCAGAAAAAGGAGCTTCAGTACCTCTTTCACGTAAAACACGATACTCTTCAGGACTTAATTTCTTTTTGAGATCAACACCTTCAAACTCTTTTTCCATTTCAAAACCAATAATTGAAATTATAAAAGCTTTCCGAAAACATATATAAACCAAATATCCTAATTATTTTTATAAAAGAGGATTGAGGTTTATTATAGAATGGAGATATGTACAGTTGGAGGGTTTGAAGAGGTTGGTAAGAATATGACTGCTATGAAAGTAGGAGATGATGTTATAATTTTTGATGCAGGGATTTATCTGCCACCTTTATTGGAACTACAAGAGAGAGAAACTCGTGTGAAGTACACTGAAGATATGCTTAGAGAAGTAAAAGCAATACCCGATGACAAAGTTTTAGACAGACTTGGATGGTCTGATAAAGTTCGTGCCATTGTAATTGGGCATGCCCATCTTGATCATGTGGGGGGTCTACCTTATCTTGCACATCGTTACCCAAACGCAGAAATAATTGCAACAAGATTCACAATGGAATTATTGGAATCCATTTTAGAAGACGAAAAAATAACACTGCCCAACAAAAAAACGATAGTAAAAGCAAATACAACTTTAATGATAAAAGGTGCCAAGAAAAATTTAAAATTAGAATTTATCCACACCACACACTCAACAATCCAATGTGTTTTCTGTGTCTGGCATTCTTCTGACGGAGGAATGTTTTATGCCCTTGATTTCAAATTTGATAATTATCCTGTATTGGAGCCTCCTCCAAATTACAAGAGATTAAAACAATTAGGAAGAAATAATTCCATAAAGTGTCTTGTAGTTGACTCTCTTTATGCAGATACAGATAGAAAAACTCCCAGCGAGAGAATAGCGAGACATTTGTTAGAAGATGCTATGTCAACAGTAAGAGACAGGAATTGTGCGTTCTTTATAACGACTTTTTCTTCCCATATTGCAAGGTTAAAGAGTATAGTTGATTTTGCAAAGAAAACTAAGCGAGAAATAGTGTTTCTGGGTAGAAGTTTAAACAAATATGTTATGGCGGCTCATAGAGCAAGAGAATGTCCTTTTCTTAGAGATGTTAAACTTCTAAAGTATCGTAGACAAGTGGATTCTTTCCTAAAAAAACTTGAAAAAGATAGAGGAAGGTATCTTGTTGTTTGTACAGGTCATCAAGGAGAGAAAGGTTCTATTTTAGATAGGATTTCCCACGAAGAAACAAATTTTAGATTCAAAAAAGGAGATAATGTCATATTTTCTTCAAGTGTAATACCTGCTCCAGAAAACATTGAAGCTAGAGCAAGAATGGATAAACATTTAAGATCTAAAGGTGTTAGAATACAAACAGATGTCCATGTTTCAGGTCATGGGGGTAGAGGGGATTTAAGGGATTTGGTAGAAATACTTGAACCAAACCACATAATTCCCGCACATGGATCTCAAGATCAAGAATCTGCAATGGTAGAACTAGCTTTAGAAATGGGATATGAAAAAGAACACATTCACTTATCAAAGGATGGTGAGGTGGTAAAGATAGATGGTTAATTTAGAGGTGTACGGAGGTCTTGTTTCTGCATTATCAAGAGGAAATTCTTGGTATGATGCAATGATGTCTTTATACAATGCAGGATACTCAAAAAAAGATATAGAAGAAGCCGCTGGAATTCTGAAAACCCAGATTGTAGGAAAAAAGAATGCACCCAATGTAGATTCCGAAGAGACAGGTAATCCTCCTCACATGTCTCCTCCTAATTTAAAACCTGCATTCAAATCAAAACCTTCTGTAGATTTAAAACCTTCAGTAAATCCAGAACAAAAAGCTCCTGAAACTTCGAAAGAAACAGGCCAAAGTGAGTTGCCCCATAAAACCCCTCACTATCAAAAACAAATAGTTTCTTCATACGGTTCCCCTAAGAAAACGACCATGAAAAGACCTATGCCTGTAAACACAAGAAAAGAGGCAAACAGCCTACAACCTCCTATGTCTAAAGGAGCATCTAGCTATCCTAATTCAAGTAAAAAGCCAAGGTCCTTGGTTGTAATTCTAGTTATACTTCTTATTATTATGTTAGGTGTACTAGCCGGATTGTTCCTGTTTAGAGATAAGATTTATGAACTGCTAGGATCATTTGGTTTCTAAGATGCCCGAAATATACCAACCCGAAGAAGATTCGTATTTGATGTCAGAAGCCCTGAATCAAACAGTTCCAAATTTGTTGGGTTCAAATCCAAAATTAATTTTCCTTGAAATTGGTTCTGGATCTGGAATAAATTTACAAACAGTAAAACAGCTTGGAATAAAAATTAAAAATATTATCTCAGCAGACATAAATCCAAAGGCAGTAAAACATTGTAAATCGCTTGGATTCAATTGTGTTAAATCAAATTTATTCTCCAAAATACCAAAAAAGAAGTTTGATATCATAATCTTTAATCCTCCTTATCTTCCAGAGGACTCAAACGAACCAGAAGATTCTAAGATTGCAACTACTGGAGGTAAATTGGGAAACGAATTATCTATAAAATTCCTAAGACAAGCAAAGAACTTTCTTTCTAAATCAGGGAGAATTCTCTTAATCACAAGTTCATTAGCAAAAGAAATTCCCTTTCAGAAATTAGGGTACAAATCAAGATTAGTCAAATCAAAAAAGATTTTCTTTGAGGAATTATTACTCTGGGAGATATTGCTTTAAATCCATATACAATTCTTTTATCTTATCAACCTCAATAAATTCAAATTCTAGATCATCAGCAGGATCACTTATTTGATAGATCTTTGTTACAAACGAGTCTAATACTCCTACATAATTCTTAATGTCTTTTTCAAGTTGATAGACAATACAAACAACTTTATTCACTCTCTTATCTAGCTGTTTTGCTTTATCCTCAAGACTGTTCCCTAAGTCCACTTTCTCCCAACCCTCAGGAATATTCTTAAAATCGATTGGGCTTATGGGTTTTTCTTCCATTTAAGCTCAAGATGAGAGACTTATTTAAGCTTATTCAAATTCTAATATATAATTTAAAATTCAAGGTTTCTTAGGAATTCTTTCCATCTTGGAATCAAGATCCCTAAAGATCCAACCAAAAATCCAAGCAAAATGCCTACCTCATTATGTTCGTGGGCAATTATTCTCTGAATTGATATAATAACTAGTATTCCAACACTAATAATAAAGTAGAAAATCCTCATATTTTTGTCTTGATCAATAAAGAACCACCCAAAATAAAGGATAAACATCGTCCAAACCACGTGTGCTGAAGCGTCAAATAGGATATTCTGCCCATAGATGCTCATTGGAATATATTTGAACAGAATTAAACCTGTAAGCATAATCACACCCGTCAAAAATATCCAAATAATCTGCCTCTCCGTTTTTCTCATTTTACCACAATCAAATTTATATATAAAACAGCTCCTAAATCATTATAAACTTTTTTATGAGATTGTTAAATATGGTGAAATTTGCACATATCGCAGATGTCCACCTCGGGGGGTGGAAACAAGAATCTATGAACGAACTTAATTTTAATTCCTTCAAAAGAGCCCTTGATATTTGTATAGAAAATAAAGTGGATTTTATTCTTTTTGCAGGGGATTTATTTGATTCTGCATATCCTCCAATCGAAACACTAAAAGATACTTTTTCAGAATTTAAAAAATTAAAAGATGCAAAAATCCCTTGTTTTATAATAGCGGGATCTCATGATTATTCTGTTTCAGGAAAAACTTTTCTTGACGTTCTAGAAAAAGCCGGTTTTTGTAAAAATGTATTTAACCCAGAAGAAAAAGATGGAACAATTTACCTAAATCCGATAAATCATGGCAATGTAGCACTTTACGGATATCCTGGAAAGAAATCAGGGCTTGAAGTTCAAGAAATAAGAAAAGTAAAACTAAATGATTCCCCAGGAATGTTTAAAATCTTAATGTTACATACAACTTTGGACAGGGTAGCAGGGTCACTTCCAATAGATTCAGTTAATTCGTCAGAGCTCCCAAAAGCAGATTATTATGCTCTTGGACATATTCATGTTTTGTATGATTCGGACGGTTTTGTTTATCCTGGACCACTCTTCCCAAATAATTTTGGAGAGCTTGAAGATTTATCTCAGGGACATTTCGTGATTGTTGATACAAATGCATCTCAGCAAATTGAGAGAATAAAATTACCTACAAAGAAAATTGAAAAAGTAACAGTTGAACTGGATGATGGTTTAACTGGAACCGATAAAATACTTTCAGAATTAGAAAAAAGAAACCTCGAAGATAAGATAATCCTATTAAGAGTAAGGGGGGAATTAATTAAAGGAAGAAATTCCGATATCAAATTCCAAAAAATTGAAGAGTATGTAAAATCAAAAAATGCTTATTTTATGTTAAAGAATACTCATGACCTAAAAACAAAGGAGTTTGATTCTGATTTTGCTCTTCAAGAAGGACCCTCAGAAAATATAGAAGAAGAAGCAATAAAGGTTTACTCCAAAGAAAATTTCTCAGAATTTAACAAAATGATCCCCGAGCTATTGAATTCACTCTCAATGGAAAAACAAGAAGATGAAAAGAATGAAACCTTTAATTCTAGATTAGTTGAAGATGTGCGGAGGGTTTTGAATTTTTAATGAAATTAAAGAAAATAAATCTAAAAAATATAAGGAGTTATGAAGATCAAGAAGTTATTTTTACAGAGGGATCTACTCTTTTATCTGGAGATATTGGCTCTGGAAAAACATCAATACTTCTTGCAATAGAGTTTGCTTTATTTGGGTTACAACCTGGTCAAAAAGGCTCAGCTCTCCTTAGAAATAATGCCCAGGAAGGAGGAGTGTCTCTAGAATTTGAAGTTGATGGAAACGAAGTTTTAATTGAACGAACTATAAAACGGGGAAGTAAATCCATTTCTCAAGATTATTCCGCAATAACAATAAATGGAGAAAAAAAAGAAATTTCCGTAACTGAATTAAAAAATAAAGTCCTAGATCTTTTATGCTACCCAAAAGAGTTCTCAAAAAAACAAAATATCTTGTATAAATTTACCGTTTATACTCCCCAAGAAGAAATGAAACAAATAATTCTTGAAGACTCTGAAACAAGAATAAACACTTTGAGATATGTATTTGGTATAGACAAATACAAAAGAGTTCTTGAAAATACTTCCTTCGTACTATCAAAAATACGTGAAGAAAAGAGAATTAAGGAAGCCCAAATAATCAACATTGAAAAAGAAAAATTAGAACTATCTACAAAAGAAGAGGAACTTCAAAACAAAAAAGATTCATTAGTAGAACTTGAAGCAGAAAGACTTCTAAAGACTTCATTAAGGGAAGAGGCTCAAAAGGAAATTAATGAAATATCAAAAAAGGTCGAGGAAAAAACGAAACTCCAGCAGGAGATTGAGAAAACTCAAATAATGATTTCTACAAAAAACAATTCGATTTCAGATAATCAAAAAATGATCTCTCATTTAAAAAATCAAATAGCAGATCTAGTGAAGATACCTTTTGATGGTTCCAAAGTTATTTCTCTCGAAAATGAAATAAAAACTCTAAAAGATAAAAGAAATTTACTTAATGATGAGAGTATGAACATTCTATCAAGCATAAGTTCACTATCCCTAAAAAATCAAGACTTTATTGATCTAAGGAAGAAAATTTCCCATCTTGAAGTTTGTCCCACCTGTTTACAAGACGTTGCCCCAGTTTACAAAAGCAATGTAGTAAACAAAATTGATTCGGATATGTCTGAAAATATCCATAAAATACAAGATTTTGAATTATCAAAACAAAAAACAATATCCGAATTACATAAAATAGAATATGAAATATCAAATAAAGAAAAAGAAGTGCAGGAATTAAGACTTCTGAAAGTTAAAGTTGAAAGCATAGACGAAAAGAAAAACTATTTGGAAACTCTTGAAAAGCAGACAAACTCAATAACCCAAGACGTAAATTTCTTAACAACTCATATGGGTGATCTTAGGAATTCCATTTTTGAATTGTCTAAATATGATAATATCTTCCAAGATAAACAAAGATCTTTAGAAAATGCTCTAAAGGAAGAAAAAATGGCAGAAATACGTTTAGCAGAACTCAATAGGGAGATAACTGTTTTCTCGTCTTACATAGAAGACATGAAATTAAAACTTTCAAAATCCGAAGAAATACTCCTGCAATTATCTTATCTTTCAAATCTTGAAAATTGGATCTCAAAGGAATTTACTCCTTTAGTATCAATGATTGAAAAGAATGTTCTTATAAAACTTAGAACCGAATTCTCTCAATTCTTTTCTATATGGTTTTCAATGCTTGTATCGGATAATTTCAATGTTCGGTTGGATTCAGAATTCACCCCAGTAATTGAACATCAAGATTACGAATTAGATTACAACTACCTTTCAGGAGGGGAAAGAACCGCAATAGCTCTAGCATATAGACTTGCATTAAACCAAGTAATTAATTCAGTATTAAGCAAAATCAAAACAAAAGATCTTGTAATTCTAGACGAACCAACCGACGGTTTTTCCTCAGCACAATTGGATAAAATGCGTGAAGTTTTAGAACAATTAAACGTAGCACAATTAATTATAGTTTCGCATGAACAAAAAATAGAAGGTTTTGTAGATAATGTGATAAGATTCAAGAAAGAAGCAGGAATTTCTCAAAGGATAAATTAATTTTATTTACTTTATAATAGTAACATTAGTAAGGTTTAAATACTTTGATTCTCTAAAATATTTATGGGAAATATTATGAAAGAAGGTGTGCCTTCAACCATTGAAGATAAATTATATTTAAATAAAGCTAGCATTGCACATGCAGGATTCACAGAAGAAGAAATACGAAATAATGTCTCTGGTTTTATTCAAAAACCTAGTAAAGTCCTTAAAGATTGGCTTATAGAAGACCTCTATTTGTACTTTGATAAATCTCCTAAATCAATTGATGTAAAAGTTGGTTCTGGAATATATATCCCTTTTGAATTAAACAAATATGGATTCAATTTAGATGAAATAAATTTTGAGCCCACATATGTCAATGAGATACCCTTAAATGATTCATCCAAAACCCAATATATGAATTTGGTGAACTCAAGAAATGAATCTATGCCTAATATACTTGAAACTATTGGAAGTGCTGTAAATAATTCAATTGAATACGATTTTGATAGGATTAAGAAACTAGAAAGACAAGATGGACTTTTTAAAAGCGATTTGTCTCAAGCCCGGAAGACATATAATCCCACTGGAAAAGAAATAACAAAAGGTATTTGCAGAGACGCTGGAAAAAGTATAAGGAAAATCTTGGGCGCATTGGGGCTTCCTGAGAATTACAAAGTGATACACTCTGCTTCAGAGAAAAATGGTTTATTGCATGATAACACTATTGTGTTTGATAAATTGTCTGGAAACTGGGGAGTAATAAATTCAAAAAGTCCCGTGAAGAATTTTAACTATGCAACAAAAGAGCAATTAGTTCTCCTAGGAAAACCCTATATTAATAATTAAATTTTGCCTAATTTCTTAGCAAGCTCTTCTGTTTCATTTAACAAACTTTCAACTTGGTCCAATCCTTTTTCCCAGAATTCTTTATCTGTTATATCAATCCCCATTTTAAGGAAAGTATTTTTCGGACTATCTGAAGTTCCCGCAGATAAAAATTCTTTAACTTTCTCAATATTCTCAGGATTTTCTCTAACCATTTTTTGCATAGACTTAGAAATCAATAGTCCTGAAGCATAAGAGTACACATAAAAATACTCTCTTATGTGATCCCAATAAACCCACCAATTTCCAGCCTCAGAGCAATCAACAGAGTCTCCCATGTATCTTTGCATATGTTTTATGAACATTTCTGCAATTTTCTCCTTAGAAAGATAATTTTCTTTCCTATATGTTTCATGAAGTTCTATTTCAAAATTATAGAGTGCAATTTGCCTCATTATTGTAGCCACCTCTTCGTTTAGTTTTTGAAGTAATAAGCCCAGTTTTTCTTCATCTTCTACCTCATTTAGTAAATCATCAAAAACAAAATCCTCCATAAACGTTGAAGCAACTTCTGCAGTAGACTTTGGAGTATCGTAATAAAAAGGGATTTGTTTCATTTTCATAAACTCGTTATTTATTCCATGTCCTGCCTCATGAGCAATTGTCGAAATATCTCTTACCTTGCCTGCGTAATTTAATAGAATATATGTTGGGTCTTTTACAGACCAATGTGTGCAAAACGCCCCTCCAAATTTTCCCTTCTTTGGAAATACGTCTATTTGTCCCTTAGTCAAATAATCATCAAATATCTCTCCAAATTTTTTATCCAATTTATAGAAAACTCTGCTTACCATTTGAATGGCTTCTTCATAGGAAAATTCTTTTCTTACAGAACCCAGCTCCACATTTCTTTCATAATATTTTAATTTCTCAAGACCTAAAATCTTTGCTTTTAGATCATAGAATTTTTCTGAAAGCTTGAATCCTCTGTTTGAAACGCTTTCTCTAAGAGCATCTACCACTTCTGTTTCAATTAAGTCCGATCTGTGCCTTGCTTCATCAGGCCTAGAAAATCCTCTCAAACTATCATTTATCTTTTTATCTTCAAGAAGGGCATTAATCTCAAATTCCGCAACTTCTACATATTTATCCATGATTTCATTAAATGCTTTTGCAGAAACATCTCTGATTTCTTTATCGGAACTTTGCATAAGAACGGTCATTTCTGGATATGTTTTATCCACCATATTTCCTGAATTGTCCAATACCTTTCTAGTCTCTTTACTCAACAAAGAAGAAACCATCCTGGCCCATAAAGAACGAGAAGGTATTGATTTCAAAGACATTATCTTTTCTTCCCCCTCCTTTAAATGATATTTTGCATTTTCAAATAAAACCTTAAGATAATAATTATATGTCTTCAGAAGATCCGATTCTAAGAATTCTTTCTGTTTATCTTTTGATACCTTTGCAAGATTCAAATCAAAAAACATTATTTCATTATTTATTTCATTGATAAAATCAGAAATCTGTCCTGCCTTAGATCTTATTTCAACATCATCTTGATCTCTTTCCTCCCTGAGATGATAATAATATCCCTCACAACCCATATAGTCTCTCAACAAAACGTTTTGTTCATCCAAAGCTTCTTTCAAAACAGCCGGATCTTCTAAATATCTCTCATCACCCTTCCACTTATCTCTAAATCCCAAGAAAGCTTTCTTTACTCTCTCCCTTTCTTGAGAGAAATCCTCTTTTAACAACGGGTCAAAATCCCATTCTGTCTTAATTTTAGTAAAATCCATTCCATAAGAAAAATTTTTATATTTAATAAATTATGTGTTGTTATGAAATTAGATGTTCCTTTCTATAAACAAACTAGCAAAACAAATTGTGGGCCAACGGCATTAAGGATGGTTCTTTCTTATTTTGGAGATAATAGGCTTCTTGAAGAAATTGAAAAAGAATGTGAAATAAAGGATGGAAAAGGAGTTTATAGTATACAACTATCCACTGCCGCTTCAAGATTGGGGTATAAAACTTCTTTTTATTCAAGACATCTTGGCGTTAATCCAGAGAATCTAAAAATGGATTTTTATAAAAAATATTCTGAAACTTTCTCAGATCAAGATAAAATTATCTCTGATGCTAATTGTGCTGGAGTAAACATCTCGGAATCTAGTATTTCCTTAGAAGAACTCTTAAGTTTTGTTACAAAGAAGAGCGTTCCAATAATACTTCTTGATTGGAATATTGTAAGAAATGAATCAGAAAAAGGCTATCAAGGGCATTTTGTTCCAATAGTGGGTTATGATGAAGAAAGCATTTATGTTCACAATCATGGGCTAACAAACCCTGTAGGGTTCCAGAGCATAAGTAGAGAGGTTTTTGAGAAATCAAGAACAGCTAAAGGAACTGACGAAGACGTTGTAGTCATTTTTAATGAACCAAAAACTTTATAAAATATTATGTTTTACATTTTCTATAAATTCTAGACATTATTATATGTTATTCTAGTAAAATGGATGCCCAATTAGACAAACAAATTATAAAAACAGGGACGACAATTCTTGGAATCGTTTGTAAAGACGGAGTTGTAATGGCCGCAGATAACCGAGCAAATCTTGGTGGCCAGTTAATTTCAAACAAGGATGTTCAAAAAGTAATTCCCATTAACGGTTATCTAGTTGTGGCTATTGCAGGTCATGCAACTGAAGCTATGAGGGCTACAAAATTACTCTCTGCAGAATTAAGATTAAAGGAATTAAAAAGCAAAAAGAGACCAACTGTAAAGGAGTCAGCTTCCTTGTTATCGAATATTGGTGTTCAATACAGTGGATTCCTTTTGGGAGGGGTAGATGAAGATGGAACTACTTCTTTATACGAAATTACGGGGGGATTGCCTTTAAAGATTAAGGATTTTACAGGGGGGATTGGATCTGGCTTGATGTATGTTCTTGGATACTTAGAAAGAACTTGGAAACCAGAAGTGTCAGTAGAAGAAGGTATTGAGTTAGCAAAGGAATCTCTTAAGGCTTCAATGGAAAGGGATATGGCAACAGGAAATGGTATGAACATATATACAATAACTAAAGAGGGAATTAAAGAGGTAGTGAGGGATAAAACAGAATTAATTCACAAAAAAAGAGAATAGTTATTAACTAATTTTATAATCAAAATGGAAATTTTAAACAAAATCACTCAGAAATTGAGTGGAAAAATCAAAGAGGCCAACTTTGAGGGAGCAAACATCGTTCTTTATACAGATAATGAAAAATTCTTCAGGGAAGGCGAGCATGAAGTAAAGAGAGTCGTAGATGAAATCAAAAAAAGAATTGAGTTACGAGCAGATGGAAAAATATTAACTTCAAAGGAAGAAGCTGAAAAGAAAATAAGAGAAATAGTTCCATCTGATGCAGACATTACAGAAATTATTTTTGACGTTCATAGAAGTATAGTTGTTATAGAAGCAAAAAGGCCCGGATTGGTTATTGGAAAACAAGGTTCAATACTTGATCAAATAAGAAAAGAAACATTATGGACACCTCAAGTTCAAAGAGCTGCTGCAATAAAAAGTAAAATAACTGACAACATTAGAGAGGTTTTGTATGCAAATAATACTTACAGAAGAAAATTCCTTAATGAAATTGGAAATAAAATCTTCAAAGAGTGGAATCCTGAAAAAATGGATACTTGGGTTAGATTAACTTGTTTAGGTTCTGGAAGGCAAGTAGGAAGAAGTTGTTTCCTCTTACAAACCAAGAATTCTAAAGTTTTACTTGACTGTGGAATAGACGTATCTTCCCAAGGAGAAGATAAATTCCCTTACTTTAATGTTCCCGAATTTAATATAAATGACATTGATGCAATTATCTTGAGCCACGCTCATCTTGATCACTGTGGTTTACTTCCTTATATCTATAAAATGGGATATAAAGGCCCAGTATATCTTACCGCACCTACAAGAGATATTGCAGCACTATTAAATTTGGATTTCATTGGCGTTGCATATAAACAAGCAGCAACACCTTTATTCTCTTCAAAAGACGTCCAGGAAATGGTAAAACACAGTATAGCTTTAAATTATAATGAAGTTACAGACATTACTCCTGACATAAGAATCACTTTATACAATGCAGGTCACGTTCTTGGTTCTGCTCAAGTTCACATTAATATTGGAAATGGTTTACACAATTTCATATACACTGGAGATACAAAATACGGTAGAACAAGACTATTGGATCCTGCTGTAAATAAATACCCCCGAGTAGAATCGATCCAAGTAGAATCAACTTACGGATCTAAAGACGACGTTCTTCCTCCAAGGAAAGAAACTGAAGAGAAATTCCTAAAGATGGTAAGAGAAACAATAGAAAAAGGTGGAAAAGTTCTTCTACCTGAATTGGGGCTTGGACACGCTCAGGAAACTGTATTAAGAGTAGAGGAAGCAATGAGAAATGGAGAACTTCCAAAAGTTCCTATGTATATTGATGGTATGATCTGGGATGTTAATGCAATCCATACAGCTTATCCTGATTTCTTAAGTGCAAAGATTAGAGATAGTATCTTCCAAGATAAAAATCCTTTCACTGCAGATATTTTTGCAAGAGTTGCATCCCCTCAAGAAAGAAAAGCAGTAATTGAAGGGGGGCCATGTATTGTTATCGCAACTTCAGGTATGCTTGTAGGAGGTGCATCTTTAGAATACTTCAGATACTTTTCAGATAACCCCAACAACTTACTAATCTTGAGTTGTTATCAAGGACCCGGATCAATAGGTAGAAAGCTTCAAGAAGGAGATCGGTTTGTTAAAGTTGAGTCTGAAAATGGAATGCAAGATATTGAAGTGAAAATGAGGGTAGAACTTGTCTCGGGTTTATCGCCTCACTCAGGAAGAAATGAACTTATATCTTTCTTTAATAACATGAGGCCAAAACCTAAAAGAATAATAATAAATCATGGAGAAGTATCAAAGTCACTTGATCTTGCTTCTTCATTGTATAAACTAAATAGAGTAGAAACTGTTGTTCCAAGAACTTTGGAAACATTGAGATTAAGATAAGAAATATTTATAAATACCTGTATCTATTTAGGCAACAAGATGGTGAAGAATAATTTTTCAAATAAACTACACTATACTCTAGCTATAATTTTGGCAATCCTTATCTTTGGTGTAGGGGTTTATGCAATACAAACCTCTCCTCCTGGTTCCGATCCAAGCCCAGGACATACTCTTGCAACAATTGC
>JBNLCO010000009.1:0-1728 GCA_050303855.1 Candidatus Pacearchaeota archaeon | reverse complement strand
GGTTAAATCAAAATATTCAAAGAGCGACTTTTTAGATTAGTGAGTTATGAATAAAAACCTGACCAATGAGCAGTTAGTTGGCAGTTATCTCGACAATGAGATGTCTGATATTCAGCGATTAGAATTTGAGAATCAGTTACTTCAAAATCCTGATTTAATAGAAGAATACAATCTTCAGAAAAATCTTATTGAAGGAATAAAGGAAACAAGGAGACTGGAACTCAAAGCAAGGCTGGATAACATTCCAATAAATACACCATTATACCAAACAATAGGTTTTAAGTCTATTGTTGTAGCCTCAATAACTGCAGGTATTGGATTTGGCGCATATTATCTTTTAGATCAGAAGGATGATCTCAATATTTCCGAGGTTAATATAACTCAAAATCAGGAAATAGTTACAGAGCAAGAAACTGTACCAGAAATTCCGGAAGCAATTACTCCAATAGACGACAGCAAAAAGAAAACTGAACAGAAAGCTAAGGAAGTTAAAGAGGAACAACCTACCGAACCTGTGGCATTGAATAATAAGGAAGAGGTTAAGGAAGAACCTGCTGTAATTCAGCCAAATGTCATTGAGCCAGATGTCGTTGAGGAATTTAAAGATGAAGATTTTGCAAGTGAAGAGATTACCGTTGAGAAACAAATAAATGATCTTGAAAATGTAAAAGAAAATGTGGAGAGCACTGTAGAAATTTCTACTGTAAAGGACAAGAGAAATAAATTCCACTATAAGTTCTTTGAGAATAAACTGTATCTGCTTGGTAATTTCAACGATATGCCATACGAGATTATCGAATTGAATACAAGTGCTGGAAAATCATTCTTCCTGTATTACAATAGCAATTTTTATAAACTGGAGACAGATCAGCTTAAACCAACACCTCTTGAGAAAATAGAGAATGACAGTTTGGTAAATGAGTTGAAGATCATCCAGATGAATCAGAATAATTAAGAAAAGAAAACATAAATTTTCAAAGCCCTGTTTTGCAGGGCTTTTTTATGGTCAATACTTTCTTACATCTCACCTAGCTGTACCCTTTAGTTATGAAGACATATAAAAACCTCTTATTTCATCAAGCAAATCTTTAATTATTATTAGTTTTGCGCATACTGGATATATTTTAAAAACTTGAAATACAAAAAGAAGAAAAAATTAGGGAGCTTTCCATATGTCAGTGTAATCTTCAGTATTACTCTTGCTCTTTTTCTTATTGGCCTTTTTGGTTTATTGATTCTTTATTCCAACAAATTAAAAGGAGATATCCAGGAAAATATTACCATGCAAATTTACCTGGATAAATTTATTACTGAGAATGATAAAATTCGCATTAATAAGATCCTTACCCAGAAAGAGTATGTGATGATTGAAGGAGAAACCCCTCTGATTGAATTTATTTCAAAGGAAGAAGCTGCTGAAGATTTTATTAAATCGACTGGTGAGGATTTCGTAGAATTCCTTGGTGAAAACCCGCTGAGAGATGCCTTTGTCATTACGATCAATCCGGAATATCAGAATGAAGAATCATTAAAAATGATTGAATCCGAGCTTAGCAAGTTAGATTCTGTGTTTGAAGTGGCCTACGTTCAAAATCTTGTGGAAGCTATAAATAACAATATTGCCAAAATCAGCCTCTTTTTAGTTGCTTTAACTGTAATTCTTTTATTTGTCATAGTTGTATTGATCAATAATACCATAAAGCTGGCGCTTTTTTCACAGCGATTTCT
>JBNLCO010000008.1:0-84127 GCA_050303855.1 Candidatus Pacearchaeota archaeon | reverse complement strand
TGGTTTGAATGATTATAATACTGGGACTTTAAATCCAGGATCTGTGGCTAATACTGGCTATTATTATTCTACCTCAGGTGCTATCCATCAGTGGGCTACAGTAGCTAATCTTCAGAGTACTTATTCCTATATTTACTGTTCCAAATAATTGAACAACAAACTTATAAATTAGGTTTTGTTTAACCAATAAGATGAAACACAATGTTAAAATCACTCTCGTTATCCTTGCTATGTTTCTTGTAACGCAGTTTATTGGATTGTACGTTGTAAATCACTATTCAAATCCTGGTAACCCTCTTCCTTACGGAATGGAAACTCCTCAGGTTGAAAATCAAAATGACTTCTACACATCATTCTTTCCATCAATAATAATTGCATTTGTATTCGCGATAGTAATTTTCATAATTCTAACAAAGTTTAACTTCGCCTTCTTAATGAAGCTCTGGTTCTTTGCAGTCGTGATGATCGCCTTAGGAATAACTCTAACTTCATTCTTCCCAAATGTTCCAAATTTCTCTTTAGTAGCATTACTATTTGTTTTCCCTCTTGCACTGATAAAAACCTACAAAACAAATCTCTTGGTCCATAACTTTACCGAATTATTCATATACCCCGGTATTGCAGCAGTATTCACCCCACTACTTAACTTCTGGACTATGATTTTTATATTAATTCTAATCTCAATATATGATATGTGGGCAGTTTGGCGTTCTGGGATAATGCAAAAAATGGCTAAATACCAAATAAAGGAACTAAAGATATTCGCAGGATTCTTCATACCGTACCTATCGAAGAATGTTCGTGATAAACTTAAGAAACTTCCAAAATCTAAGCGTAAAAACCAAAAGGTAAAAGCAAATATAGCAATTCTAGGTGGAGGAGACGTTATTTTCCCTATAATTGCTGCAGGAGTTATGTTGAAGACTTTTGGACTTGTAGGGGCGTTATTAACCACTTTAGGGGCTCTTCTAGGACTCTCATATTTGTTATTTGCAGCAAAAAAGAAGAAATTCTACCCCGCAATGCCGTTCATAACTACTGGAATTTTCTTGGGTGTGATCGCAAGCTGGCTTATTCTATAGTCAAAAAACTTGTTTTGTTGTCACTCTTAAAAAACAACATAATAGAAACATTTATAAACCCCTCCTGGATAGTAAAAAGACTATGGAAGACAATTCAACACCAGAAAGAAAGTATCTTAAAAGTTTGATGCAAGGATCAATAGAAGATATTCTAAGAATTAGAAATAATTCTGATTCAAATACCTATAGAAAATTGATCACCGGAAAAATTGGGGAAAAACTTAGTAAGAGTGATATGAAGTTAGCTAGTCAATATGAAAAAGCTTATTTTAAGAGCAATATGCACGAAAAATTAAATTTAGATGGTTACATAATATTCCAAAATTAAAATGCTAGTAAAACAAGAACTAATAAACAAAATTAAGGACTACTTTTACCTTAATGTATACGAAACAAAGGTTTGGTTAGCTTTGCTTGGAAAAGGATCAGCTACAGCTGGAGAGATTGCTGAAATGTCTGGTGTTCCAAGATCTAGAACTTATGATGTTCTTGAAAGCTTAGAAAAGAAAGGTTTCGCAATAGTTAAGATTGGTAAGCCTGTAAAATACCTTGGTGTAAAGCCAAAGATGATTCTAGAAAAGTTAAAGAATAACTTAAGAAAAGAAGCTGAAGAAAGAGTTGAAAGTCTTTCAAATATAAAAGATACAGATGAATTCGCTCAACTTGAAGAACTTTATACTGGCGGAATAAATCCAATAAAGAGAGAAGACATCTCTGCAGCTTTAAAGGGAAAATCAAATATCTCAAATTACCTTAGAGAAATAATCCAAGAAGCAAAGAAAGAAGTTATAATTTGTACGTCTGCAGAAGACTTCAATTCTAAGATGAAGCTCTTCATCCAGACTTTTGAAGCTTTGAAGAAATCAAATATTAAGATAAAACTTGCACTTTCAGGAGACGCTGACTTAATTAAGAAAATAGAAAAAACTATCAATATGAAGATAAAGAATATTAACATAGAAGCTAAATTCTTTATTGTTGATAGAGAACAAATATTATTCTACTTATCAAAGTCAAACGATAGCGAATCAATAGCAATATGGCTTAATTCTGAATTCTTTGCTCAAGCTTTCTCAGGACTTTTTGAAAAAGCTATGAGTCAATAATTATGTTTCATATTCATAATAAATAAAAACTTTGTTTTTGCAAAAGAACTATGAAAAGATTAGCGGAATTTTTATTGGGAGCATATTCCCTATTCATAATATCTTCTTCTATGTCAAAAAGAGACGTCTCAGAAAGAGAAGTTCTGAATAACAAGTATGATAAAGTTGTGCATGAATTTCTTGAAATTTCCAAAAAGAATAACTATGTCAGAGATTCAGAAGTTTATGGAAGGGAATACATCCAACATCCAGA
Source organism: Candidatus Pacearchaeota archaeon (assembly GCA_050303855.1). Taxonomy (GTDB): domain Archaea; phylum Nanobdellota; class Nanobdellia; order Pacearchaeales; family GW2011-AR1; genus MWBV01. The sequence continues at coordinate 81,686 of JBNLCO010000008.1, read as the reverse complement.
TACAACCGTAAAAAAGGGTCAAGGAGATTGTGATGACCTCGCAGCATTAGCAAATTATATGTTTAAAAAAGAAGGGTTAGATTCAGAGTTTTGTGTCGGGAAATTACACTGGTTTCATTCAAAGAGGTATCATTGCTGGGTAGAGTTTGAAAAGGACAATGTAAAATATATTCTGGATGGAATCTCCTCCAAACATCCGCTTATAAGAAAAGACAAAATAAGTAGTGTAAATTATGACCCAATAAAAGATAAAGTCGCTTACGATCTTTTTATTAAAAATGGTGTAAATCACTACGAGGAAAGAACTGGATTAAAACTAAATGTAAAAGATTACGGTTTCAAATAATCTTAATATCCTCGATGCTCATTTCTTTAACTTGTCTTTTATTCTTATGGGACCATTTCTTAACAAATTCTTCTATACTTAAACCAAGTTCCTCTTTAGCATACAATCTCCCTTTCTTTCCATAAACATTCTTATGTTCTTTCATAAATTCTTTAGTATTTTTTTCATCACCCATTAAAGGACCGTCATAAATTATTTCTTTCTTTTTTGAGACTACAAAGAAGTATCTAGCACTTTTCTTTCCATTATAATTAAATCCCTTATTGGATATATCAAAAAATCTCCCTATTTCCAAAGAGAAATGATTGTAAAATTTCAATAATTTACTTCCAGCAATATCTCCTTCTTGTTTGGAGGTATGAACTTCCAATAAAATAAATTCCTTATGTTTCTTCAAAGCATTCTTTCTAATTTGATCAATATCTACTTTCTTAGGCTCAAAGAATTTCTCAGAAGGTTTCTTTAGAAAATCCTTACAAGCTTCCTTAAATCTTTCAAAGGTTTCATTCGATAAAGCAGCCAAAGCATTCCTCTGGGGATAAGTGGGATCTACAAGGATTATTGGAGACTGTATTTTAGAACTATTCATATCTAAAAGAACATCTCCTTTTCTTTTGTAATCTTTTTCTATATCAATTATTATTTTGTCTTTAGTTTCCTTTGATAAAGCCCTTATCATCTTCAAGAATCCTCCATAATAATAAACTAATAATTCCAATGCATAACCTGAAAATCCTTTTATGTAAGATTCTGCACCATAACACTTATTAGCATGACAAAATACCTTTGCTAATTTTATATCTCCAAGAATTTTATCCGTTTTTATTTTCTTATTAATGTATTTAACATGAGAATAAGATAAATCTGTAATATTTCGAGCCTCATTTATTTTATTTATTTTGATAACTGGAATAATTTCAATATCTATATTATCGTCAACCTTTACTCTAAAATAATCTCTTGAACCATGTATTTTAGATGCTCCTCTAATCTTTCCAACAATCTTCTCAGACAATTTGGATAAATCCTTATCACTATAACTTTTATCAAACCTTAAAAACAAATCTATATCATAACTATCCTTTCTAACCATTGTTTTTTTTGCATAACTACCTCCAACAAATATTTCTGGTTTTTTGTCTATCTTAGAATTCTTTCTTATAACCTCAACAACTTCCTTTAAACTACTATCCAACAATTTCTCCTCATCCCTATTAAGCTTATTCTTTTCAAGAATTTCTTTTAGAATTAATTCAATCTTCATCATGGTTTTTCCTATATAGGCTTGAAACCAAATCAATAAAATATTTTCCTTCTTCCATTTTATAGATTACAGGCCTTCTTTTATTGAATAGGTTTACAACATCTATTTCGTATTTTCCTTCCCCCATAACTCTTATTGATTCTAAATCCAATATAACCGGAGTTTGTTCATCTTGTATCCCAGCTATATCCCTTAAATCTTTCTCAATCTTAACTTTCTGTTCCTCTGGAATATCTAGAACTGGCTCTTCTTTCAACTTTGCTATCTGTTCATCCCTTATATAAAAAAAGAACTTTCCATGGCACTCAACACATCCTTCGATTAACTCTTTATTTCCAGTAGCAATAACTCTTGAACATTTAACACATTGGTATGGCATAGAATGAAATGCCTCCTAAACTATTTAAATTTAATCAAAATTCTTCAACTTCAGATTCAAGATAACCATTCTTCTTCAACCATGCTATTTGATTAGAAGGGTACTTGAATATCACGTCCCCTTTAGATTTGTCTAATTCCCAAGGTTCAATTAGAACAACATCTCTTGGCCTCAACCATAGACCTCTCTTAAGTCTTCCAGGAACTCTACAAATTCTTGTCTGACCGTCAAGACAACTTATTCTCATTTTATTGCCTCCCAGTCTTTCATCTAAAATTCCGATAACCTCTTCTCCCCTAGGAAGCCTAGCTCTCGTTATTCTTGGAGCATCTTGAGTATCACTGTTATTCTTCTTATAATATCCCATAATAAATTCAGAGTAGAACAGTTTATAAAACTTACATCAAAACTAAAGAAAAAGGAATGCCTGAAATTTCTCCAACTTGATTTTCATTTATAATTCCTGATTTTATTGCAGCATCAACAGATTCTTTTCCCACAATATTGAATGTAGAATCTTCCATTTTCATATCTTTCATCATTTCACAAGCCTCATCAAAACTCTTTTCTTCACCTTTATAGAAATTCTCTTTAACATCTAATTGAGAATTACCTTCATAAAATTTATTGCCTATTAAATTGTTATCAGCAACCGCAACAACATTTCTATAGGTCTTTATAACATTAATAAACATAAAAAAATAAAAAAAGAATAAGTTAATAAATCTTTAGAAAGCCTTCTTAGCTTCCTTATTGGACATAGCTTTCTCAGCATCGTCCTTTGACATGATTTTACACATTCCACATCCACAATCAACACACTTTCCTTTAGCCATAAAACCGCCTCTAGAAGTCTTATGCATTTCTGGATCTTTCATGTCTTTTTGTTCTTTGCACTTCATACATCTACCTTGTATCATTTTTTAACCTCCTCAACTCTCTATAGGTTATTATTGAGAATATTCTCTCTTTTTTAAATCTATACTTTTGCTCTTATTGGGTGTTTTGCACCACATGCAAGACAATGAACAAAGTTTATTTTTCCTTCTTTTATTATTTCTGTATCTGGTTTATTACACTCTTTACATAAAACAAATTCCCTCAAATATTCTTCTATCTTAGGATTTATTTTAGAACTAGAGATCTTATTATTTAAGATGAGCCTATCTCCGTCCCTATTTCCAGATGTTGCAAGATCTTTAAACAAGAACTTCTGAAGATGATCTGGATCTCTCCTTATATGGTTAGATATCTGCATAAAATTAGTTAATATTGTTCTTTTTCCCTCAAAATGGCCTTCAACTTTTGGAACTTCAAACCTCTCTCCATTGCCTTCGCTAGATTTAATTTTTTCATACGCTTTACCGAGTAAGTCTTCATAAGTCATAAAATAATTTATAGAAACAGCTTTATAAGGTTTTTCAGGAATTATTTATTCAAGAATAATTCAATCTTTTTGGGATTTCTCGCGACGGGTTATAATATACACGAAGCTGGTGAAATCTCACTTATTTAAGAATAATTCAATCTTTTTAGGATTTCTCTTAATCTCTTTAACGATTGTAGCAGGACCGATTATTGTTATGGCTCCTAAGTCCCCACTTGTCAACATATTAACTAAACCTTTCTTAAGTTTACCAAAAATATTTTCTTCTCCATTATTTGATATCACTGCTAATTCAATTCCCTTAAATCCTTTAACATGATTTATCATTGCCATTGTATCTCCAATTAATCTTGTTTCTTCATCAGATCTTAATCTTCCTTGTAGAAGCAATATGTTATTTCCTAGAACAATGTTCAAGATTTTCCTAATTCTCTCGTCGCTGTCTAAGTTTTTTATCTCTGAGAAAGGCAAAAATTGTATGGAAAAACCTTTTATTTTTCCTATTCCCTTTCCAGTCCTCTTTTTCTTCATCTTTTATATAATAATTTTATATTTTTAAAGTTTTTTTGAAAGTCTAAATATCGTCTCATAAAACTCTTCTAGGTTAATTCCCTCTTTTGCGCTTATTCCCACCACTTCATACTCAGGAAATGCAGATTCGACTTTCTTAACATCTGCTTTTTTTAGGTCAATCTTATTTGCTAAAATTAGAACAGGTATTTTTCTTGCAACAAGGTTTCCTATTATCGTTATATTGACTTGATTATAGGGGTTTTCTGTAGCATCTAAAACAACAACAACCATATCCATGTCGTCCAACCACTTTATACTTTCAACAATACCTTGGGTCGCTTTCTTTGCTCTCTCTTTAGCATCCTTTTTCTTCATATTATATTTAAGGAATTCTTCATAATCTATCTTTGTAGCTATACCTGGTGTGTCAACCATTTTGAACATAAGTTTTCTTCCCTTATATTCGATTTCCACTTTTTCTTTAAACTGAACACTTTTAGTCTCGTGAGGAATCTTACTAACAGAACCAATCTCTTCTCCGGTCCAATCTTTACAAATCCTATTAGCTAAACTTGTTTTCCCTGCATTTGGGGGACCGTAGAAACCTAATTTTATCTCTCCCTTTCCTCCGAATATCTTTGAAAACATTGTTCTAAAGAAATTCTTGAATACTTTTATTCCCATTTTACTATATCTGTATGAAGGTTTATTAAATTTTATATATTTTTGGGGTTACTTTTTTTCATTCCAACCTTCGGGGTCCATAACCCTGTTCTCTTTCCGGCATACTTTCTCATTATATACCTTATCTGTTCTCCAGACCATTTTGCTCTCTTTAAACTCTTTTCAATGTTGTCGCGATTAACTCCTCTTTTTTTAGCTCCGTTAATATATGTAATTAAATTATACAACTGATTCTTGTCTTTGAAGAGATAATCTTCATACTTCTTGTCATACCATATCTTCAACATAACATAGGCAATAACAAAAATAATTATAAGAAGGATTGAAACTAAAATAATCAAAAGACCTCTTGATATTTTTTTCTCTTGATCACTATCAATAACCTCTAAATTCTCTTGGGATATTTGGTCTAAAGAGGGAGATATAAATAATGGAAGATCGGTTATATCTAAATCTTCAGATGTACTAAAAATTATTTTATTTCCGGCTTTGTTAAAATCTATATAGTAATATCCTTGTTCTTGTAACGCCCCATACTCTTGGTCAAAAAGAAGAGTATCTAAATTATCAACAACCAAAAAAACACTTGAAGAAGGTCTTTGATTTATGCTAATCTCTACATAACTAAGTAAATTTTTCTCTTCCATTCCGTAAATTCCCGAGATTTTTTTATAATTTAATTGGGGGTTTAAATTTTGTTCATTCCAGATCAAAATAGCTTTTCTATAGTCTTCTTCTGTAGATAAACTGTAATTTCCTCCACCTATTGATTGAATTAAATCAAGGTTTATTCTATCCGCAGAAGATATAAAAGGAATCCCATTTCCAGCCTCACTTTCAACAATAAGCTGCGGGATTTCAATCAACCCAAGTTCATCATTTATTTGAGCTTGTACATTAGTGCTAGATGAGTTCGAGATCTGATTTAATTCTGCAAGTTTACTTTCAATTCCGCTAACATTCAAGATTAAATTTAAATTACTTCTCAAGAAAAAAGGATAATCGTTTATTTGTGTTTTTAATGTTTCTAGTTCATTTTGTTTTTCTTGTATGCCCGTATAATATCCTGTCTTTTCTACCACATTAATATTTTGAGTTAAAACAATATCGCCATCAAGAGTAATTTCGTATTCCGTTTGAGTTTCATTTATCGGCAAATCAAAGTCTGCATCATCAAAATACAAAACCTGAGTACCAGAAGTAATTTCATTTGTAGAGTTATCTAAACTATAATTATAATCAGCATTTAGGACAAGTAAATCTTCCAAGCTAATTGCATTGTCAAAACTATCTCTAAAATCATTATCTAAAGATTCATTTGTAAATTGAATATTTACCCATCCCGCTGCTTTATCTCCGATCTTGTAGCTAGTTTGGAAGGAATAATTTGTAACAACAAATGAGGCACTTGCAGATTGAATCATAAAAATCGCAACAAACACCGTCAGTACAGCTAAAATAGAAACTCTTTTCCACCTCATCTCATTATCAGTCAATTCTTTTTTATAAATGTTTTTCCGAGTATATTTGACTTTAAAAGGAGCCTCTTTATAAGCTAAAACAGTTAATTTTATTAATCCTCTTTAAAAGACTATTTATAAGATTTATTAGTACTTATTTATAAGTGACAACAAAAAGAAAGCTTTAAATACTTTTGACACCTATAAAATACATGAAAAATAAGGTGAAAAACGTCATAAAAAAGGCAAAGAAAAACCTGAAAAATCTAGCTTTCGGGACAGTGGTTTCTTTAGGTTTAGCTGGCGGTATGAACTCCGCTTCAGCACAATCCCCCGATAGAGTAATTTATGATATGTTTGATCACCCCACAAAAACAAATACAGAATGGGTTAATATGAATAAATCTCAAAAAGAATCTTATTTGGATAGTGCACTTATTTACGATAAATCTCATGAATCTCTCTGGGATCCTGTTTCAGGATATGTTTATCCCGGAACACTTTGTGGAAATCTTGTCGGACAAATGTTGACAAATTTTACTGGGGTCTCAAATTTAGATACTCTAGACAAAACCAATTTCTCCTTCAAACATTATGATTTTTCAAATAATGGAAAATGGGCTGTACCTATGCAAGATATTGGAACTACTGCAGATATTGGAAATAGTACGCAAGTAGCACATGCAACTTCGGGCACCATCACAGGAGATAGCGCAACAAAATTCGACAATTGGTATTTTGCTGATTCATATCACCATACCAGAACTCAACCTGGAAATTGGGACATGGTTGACGGAAAACCAATCCAAGTAGATTATTATACAGGAGTATCCGACAAAAGTGGTCCTCCTTCAAAGAAAGTGTTGAATGTATTAAGATTTGAAAAAATAGATGGGAAATACATTAACACTTACAAAGATCCCTCTGTTGTACTTACAAAGTATGATGATGAAGCTCCAAAGATTGAGAAATCAATTAATAAAAAGGTAATAACTAATAGACCTGATACATTAAGATTGGATTACAACATCCACGATGGTGAATTTGTTGAAACAAAAAGATATGGAAACTTATTCCCTTTTGATTATGATTTCTATTCTGGACATTTTCTGGATTCAGGGTATTATAAAATAGATAATGAAAAGAAAGTTAATCTTGATTTTAGTAAAGAGAGGGAAAATTCTGATCGTTTATACCCTGTATACAATAAATCAGGAACAATTCCTTTGAATTCACTATCTGAAGGAGAGCACCAAGTAGTAATAAGCGCTTCAGATTATAAAGGAAAAGGGGTTAGAGGAAATATTGCAACAGATACAACAAACATAGTTGTAGATCAAACAAAACCTTCTCAGAATGCTTCTATGGGGCTTATAGAAGGAACTGATTCTGCATCAGTAAGTGTAGATTCATGGGATAAATACCTGGACTATTCAAAGTACAGAGTTAATGATTCTGATTGGAAATATTTCTCAAACGACACTTCAATTAATATTAAGTTAAAAGAAGGATTAAATAAACTAGAATTGGAATCTGCAGACAAGGCAGGGAATATTTCTAGTTTAGAGAAAACACTTGTAGCAGATTTGACAAATCCAGAATTAGTTTATGAAGGGATTGAGAATGGAAAGGTATATGATTCAAATATCTCAGGTGAAGTTAAAGCTTTTGATGAAAATCTAAAAGATTATGGTTATAGGTTTGTAAAGAATACTGAGAAAAGCCTACCTAAAGAGGTCTCACTTTACAATACAAATGGAAAGTTTAATTTTGATCTTGATAACGGGGAATATGCAGTACAATTTTATGCAATAGATGATTTTGGAAATAAAACAAATTCAGACACCATAAATTTTGGTATAAATAAACAAGCAACAGGGCTCGAAGGAGTCACAAAAGGAAATACTTCTAACTTTTACCCAAATCCTTTCAATGAAGATGCTACTTATGAATACAATCCTTCTGGAGATAACGTAAGCATAAGTTTGTATAACATGAACGGACAAGAAGTTTACAAAACTATTGATACAGATAACGATGGTAAATTAGATATAAACCTCACAAATTCGCCTAAAGGAAGCTATATCTATAAAGCAAGTGATGGAAGTTCAGGAATAGTTGTAAAGAACTAATTTATTTCTTTGACTTCTTTTTATGTTTCTTCTTAGGTTTTTTACCTTCTAAGTCTTTCTTAATTTTCATACCAGTTCTAGACTTTATTATAAAGTAAATTATAACTAAAAGGATTATTGCTATCACTAATTGAATGGTGCCAAAGAATGGAACTTTTATTTGTGCAGGACAAACTAATCTATCTGTAATTGGCTGACACTTCTCTGATTTTCTTAATCCATCATTTCCTCTAGGATCATAATGATACATTCCGTCCAATCCTAACACATAATCTCCGTTACCTGGTTGAGGGTTTGTTAGATACGTATTGTTTGCATCATATGTCCAGTTAGCATCCAACTCTCTGTCCAAGAAACCATCATCACAATTATCATTAAGACTATCCGTATAAATACACTTTCCAATTACTGTTGTCCCTCCGCCAGAACTCTCACAATCTGGATCAACTGAAGTACATTCACTATTACAGAATCCATCTGAAACAGGGTTACAGCAAGCCAAATCATTCAAACTACATTCAAGGCCTGTTGCACAAGAATCTTGAAGACCATCACTATCCTCACAATCACATCCCTCTCCGCTGTCCCAAATCCCATCGTTGTTACATTCAGGGAAACCTTGATCTGTGATAAAGCAATTCGCACTACATGTGCCATCATTGCACAAAGCAGTCCCTTCTGGACAAGGAGGACCAGATACTACCTCGTAAGTACAATCCGCATAACATCCTGATCCAGGAATTCCATTCTTTACACCAAAATCACACTGTTCTCCGGTTTCCTTTATTCCATTTCCACAAAATGCTAAACCGTCTCCACAATCTGGATCAACGAATGCACACTGAGGATTACATACAAAGTCTACCTCATCATTACAACAGAATCCATCTGCACAAACTAAATCTGAAACACCACTTGTTTGACACGAATCTACCTCTCCATTACAGTCAGAACAAGTACATCCTTCCCCTTCTTCACAAAAGCCATCATAATCACATTCTGGAAACCCCTCATCTGTTATGGGACAATTTATACTACAGGTTCCATCAAAACATTTTGTAGTCCCCTCCGGACAATCTCCATTAACCGCTTCTAATTCACAAGCAGGGAAAGAACAACCGTCTCCTGAGAACCTATTTCCATCATCACATTCCTCTCCAACATCTATAACACTATTCCCACAAGTGTCGCATTCTGTAACTATTTCCCAGGATCCTTTACAAATGTTCTCAGAAGTATCCCATGTACACCCACAATCTGTAGTTTCAGAGCAAAAACTCTCATTATTAACTATCGTAACTCCACAAGAAACTTCTCCTGGTACACTTCCGCTCCCAACACTACATAAATCAGCACCACACTGCGATTCACTATAATCTGAACAAGTTGAAATGCCTACACATTGAAGGCTCCCTTCCTTTAAATCAAGATCTAGTTGATCACTATTAAACTCATCATTTAATTTAAAATAGAACTCAAAAGGTTCATTAACATCACTACTCAAAGACGCATCTTTGTCCGCTGAAGTTACCTCCCATATCGTGCTAGCCTGCCCATTTGGTTGAACAGTTGCGCTTAAAGCACTTGCCCCAACTCGCACATCATCAGAACCTAAAGGGAAATCTGATTCATATATCTCAAATAAAACTTCCTCTCCAGAAACTAATCCTGTCGCCATAAGTCTAAAACTATCCCCTATAAATGCACTATAACTTTGACTCGTATCGATTTCCTCTCCATTTAAATTAGCCCAATAAACAAGAATCCCTCCAGATGTGTCTGGAACACATGCTCCGCTTGAGCATATCTCTCCAGAAGAACAAGAAATCTCACTTCCAGTACTACACGTACCCCCATCACAAACCCCCTCATAGTAAGATGTAGAAGAAGCACAAACACTTGAAGCAGAGCAATCACTATCTACAGAACATCCTACACTACCAGATCCGATCCCCGAGCAACAAATTGTATTTGAATAATCTGTAGGTCCTCCAATATGAGCATTAGTTAAAGAAGATAAAGAAAGTATTCCTACTTCATCTGGAGCACAACCAACAGCGTCTAACCTACAAGAAACTCCCTCAAAACAAATATCTGTCGCATAACTATCCAATACAGGAGACTCCGCGTGAGCATTGGTAATGGAGCTTAGTCCTATTATCTTATTGGATCCTGTACAAGTGGTTGTCTCACCTGCATCACCGACACAACACAAAACATTATTTTCATAATTTGTTTGAGAACCTAATTCTCCATGAGCATTAATTGCAGAAGACAAACCCAAAACCTGTGTTCCTCCGCTTGATGCACAGGCACTAGCGCTAGTAATAGAACAAGAAGTCACAGCAGCACTAACAAATAAAGACGCAAATATGATAGTTACAAAAGCAAGAACTAATAGACCTCTTTTCTTATTCATGTTTAAACTAGATAAATTGGTTTTATAAATATTTTGTAGCTTTAACACAACCCTTATAAATTTCTTAAAACATCAACTAAAATGGAAAAAAAGATTTACGATTATTCTTTGAAACCAGATAAAGAAACTTTATCTCAATTTAAGGATTGTTACTCACAAAAATTTGTTTTGTCTGCTGCGCTTATGCCTGACTCACATTTAGGTTATGTTGCACCAATAGGAGCGGTTCTAATTACAAAAGACTACATTGTTCCAGCATGGGTAGGTTTTGATATAGGTTGTGGGCTCATAGCTGTAAAAATAACTGGGAAAGATATCTTAAACAAAATAAAGAAAAATAAGGATAAAGTCTACGATGCAGTAAAATTTGCAGTCCCAATGGGGTTGGGAGAAACAAATAAAAAACATGAAATATCCAGAGAAAGCAAGAAGAAATTTGAACAATTGTTAGAAAAATTCAAATCCGGTTCTCATGACAAATCAATTTACCAATTTATAAAAAACGTAGGGCTTAGAGACTTAGGAACTCTTGGAGCTGGAAATCATTTTATTTCATTAAATGAAGCAGAAAACCAAAGATCTTCTAATTCAATTTGGTTAGTAATACATTGTGGATCACGTGGTCTTGGCCATAAAGTAGCAAAGAAATATATGATAAAAACCTCTGGAGATGAAAATAACTACGAAACAACAGCTCCACTAAAAGCAGATTCTCAAATTGGTAAAGAATACCTAAATCTCTTAGATTTTGGTTTGGAATATGCCTTACTAAACAGAATTGAAATAAGTAGAAGAATAATTAAAGTTCTAAATAATCTATTCAAAGAAGATCTAAAGTCAGAACTTTGGGTGAACAAGAACCATAATCACGCATTACCTCTCCCTGGAAATAAATTTATCCATAGAAAAGGAGCAACTCCTGCAAAGAAAGGCGAAAGAGGGATAATTCCTGGAAATATGAGGGATGGTTCTTTCCTTGTAGAAGGATTAGGAAATGCAAAATTTCTAAATTCCTCCTCTCACGGAGCTGGGAGAGCAATGAGTAGAAAACAAGCAAAACAAACAATTTCCAAAGAAGAATTCCAGAGAACAATGAAAGGGATTAAAACTAAATTAGTAATAGATGAAGCTCCAATGGCTTACAAAAATATATTTGAAGTTATGGAAAAACAAAAATCTTCTGTAAAAACAATAAAACATCTTATGCCAATTATTAACTGGCAAGAATAATTATTTTAATAACTTCTTAATCTTTTTCCCAAAGATAGAATAAACAATAACCAAAACTAAAACAACAATTACTAAAACATAGATCCAAGTATTATTACTCCCATCAAAATCTTCACCATTAGTTTTCGATTCATCACCAGATGAATCCTTCTGTTCAGAAGGGATTTCCTCATAAATTTCCTTAAATTGCAAAGAAGAATAACCATTACTCCTAATTTCCTCTACCGTTATACTTAAATCATAATAGCCATCATCATCACTATCAATTTTAATTGTATCATATAAACTAAGAGTATAATCCGTATCAAGAACAGAAACAACAACACTCTCCCCAACACTCTCAACTCCAACAGAATAACTAGAAATACTAACACTATCTCCTTCCTTCAATAATTTGGAATATCCTTCACTAATTTGTTCACTTGTTGGATTATAATTTAATGCAACACCTCCACTTCCACTAGTATCAGAACTTGAGCTAGAACTTGAAGAGCTAGCAGCATTCACAATAAAGTTTCTTAAACCTGAAGTAAAAGTATCTCCTAACAGATCTTCAAAGAATAATCCATAGGTATAACTTCCAACACTTAGAGAACTTTTGTTTGAATAAAATTCCCAATCAGTACTATTAACTTTCTTTAGATTAGATTCATAAACTTGAGTCACTTCACTAGCACTCAAAGTCCTATTCCACATTATTGCTTCATCAACACTACCTCTTATATCCTCTCCAAGAATTAAATTGGCAGTATCATTTGGCCATGAGAAAACAGGAGGTGTAAAACTATCTTCAAGACTTCCATTAATATATACTTTAGCAGTACTTCCATCATATGTTAAAACCACATGGTTCCATCCTGAAGATAAAGCAATATCCTTAAATCCATAACCTGTATAAGAAAAAAGACCCCCGCCAAAAGTAGATCCTAACTTGAAAGATTCGGTTCCCTTGCCGAAAATATTACCTTTATAGAATCCTTTTGTAGGGACAAGTTGATCGAATGCGGAAAATGCATGTTGGTTATGATTATTTATACCCCATGAGATAACTCTTCCATCAGTCAAAACTCCAAAATTATAATAAGATCCAGAATAAATAGCAGAGAATTCTTGACCAATATCTAAGAAATATGGAACGAGAATATCTGTGGTTAATCCATTCCCTACTTGACTATTGCCATTGTCTCCCCAACAAGCAAGACTGCCATTAGTCAATAAGCCGCAAACAAAATAAAATCCAAGACTCAGATCAGAGAAGTTATAATTTCCGTAAACAGATGTGGGGTTATTCCTTTGAGTTGTAGAATTGTCTCCAACTTCTCCATTTGAATTTTGACCCCAACAGAGAGCACTACCATTTGAAATTATTCCACATGTATGGAACCCTCCCCCATAAAGAGAACTAAAATTATAATCCCCAGAAATATTAACTGGAACGGCTTGATTTGATGTACCGCCATAACCCAATTGACCAAGAGTTCCCTGGCCCCAACACATTGAAGAATCATTAACCAAAATTCCGCAAACATGATTGGCTCCAGAAGAAATAAAAGTAAAATTGTAGCTTCCATTAATCGCAACTGGAGAGTTCTGATCGCCACAATTATCACAACCTAATTGATCTCTATGATCTCTTCCCCAACATAAAACACTTCCATTAACCAGGAGTCCACAGCTATGGAAATTCCCTAAGGCAAGCGAACTAAAATTATAATCCCCCGAAACAGGAGTAGGAATAGAGACGTTTGTACCTGTAGCCCCATTGCCAATCTGGCCGTAAACATTATTACCCCAACAAACGGCACTTCCATTTTGAAGTAAACCGCATGAGTGATAAAAGCCCGCATAAAGTTCTGAGAAATTATAATCTCCTGAAACCAAAGTAGGCAAAGTTCTAGTACTTGTTTCATTATCTCCAATCTGACCATAAAGATTTCCATCTCCCCAACAAGTCACATTTCCATCATATAATAAACCACAACCATGAAAATCTCCAAAAGCAAAAGAAGCATAAGAACTACTAGAGACATCACCATGTAAAAAAAGAATAGGTGACGTATAGCTTGAAGAAGAGCCAGTAGACTTGCCCAACTGCCCATAAGAATTCTCACCCCAACAAGCAAGACTGCCATTAGTCAATAAGCCGCAAACAAAACCATATCCAATACTCAAACCAGAAAAATTATAATTTCCTGAAACATCCACAGGAGAAAGTCGACTTGTTTTCGTTCCATCTCCAAGAGCCGCCTGATTATTTCTGCCCCAACATTTAACACTGCCATTAACCAAAATCCCACAAACAGAGGCATAACCTTGTTCTAAATAAGTAAAATTATAATCTCCAGAAACTCCAACTGGAACATTGCTTGAAGCCTGAACACCATTTCCTAAAAAGCTTCCTATCTTATTACCTCCCCAACAAACGGCACTTCCATTAACTAAAATCCCACAAGCTACCTGATTCCCATTTGTTATGTAAGTAAAATTATAATCTCCTGAGATATTAGTTGGGACAATTTTATTTGAAGAAGATTGACCATCTCCCAAAGCTCCATATTCCGCTCTACCCCAACACATACCAGAACCATTAACTAAAATCCCACAAGTACTATCATCTCCTGAAGAAATCATAGAAAAATTATAATCTCCTACCAAAGGACCCGGAATATTATGTGCTATAGTGGTATTATCTCCTAACTGACCTTTATCATTTCTACCCCAACAAAGAGCAGTTCCATTAATTAAAATACCACATGTATGATATCTTCCCACAGAGATTTGAGTAAAATTATAGCTTCCATTTACTGCAACAGGAGATGTTCTTTGGGTTGTACTATTATCTCCTAACTGACCCTCGGCATTTCTACCCCAACATATTGCTGATCCATTAACCAAAATTCCACACATATGAACGGAATCGGGGTAACCCGCATTATCCAAAACAGAGAAGTTATAACCTCCAGAAACTAACTGAGGTTTTGATTGGTCTGTTGTAGAACCAATACCTAGTTGACCCTGGCTATTAAGACCAACACAATAAACATCACCTCTATCTAATAAAACACAAGTAGATTGTCCTAAAGCACTAACCTGTTTAACACTCATATCTTCAAGATTTGCCCATAATGAAATAGAAAAATTTTCACTTCTAAAATCCTGGGAGTCTGAAAAAGTAACATATTCACTATCTGCATCAAAACTATACGCTCCCCCATATTTCCCAGAGGTTGTAAACGTAGCACTAGTAACACTCCCATTGTGAGAATAATTAGAAACATCTACAACAACACTATCATTCTCCCCCAAATCAGAATTGTTATTTAAATTCAACATCAAAACAGTTGAATTATCATAAAGAGTATAATTTGTACCTTCCCAATAAAAGATTATTTCTGAACTGTTAGATACATTAGTTATAGATACATTTATTTCAAAGTTATCTGACGTTGTTTCGTAATTATTTATAGGAGTCGGATCAATAAAATATAATAAAGGTGAAGCAGAAACTAAACCTAATAAAACAATTATTCCTAAGAAATAAATCAACCTCTTCATACAACCTCCAGAATATTTTTATTAATAAAAGTTTTGATTGAATTGAATTTCATATTATCTCTCCCAACAAAATAATTTAACTTGTCTTGGACTATAAACATCAACATTTGCAGAGATCACACCAGATAAAGCATAAACGTTTCCCGTAACGTTGGAATCTTGTTTACATAAATCATTCAATCCACAAATCTTGGCTTCACAATCTAAAAAAGAAAACTTTTCTTCATTTATTTTATTCCTCGTTTGATTCAACTCTAAACTATCAAAATCGCTCCAATTTGAAGGCAAAGGTGCATTAAGAACTTCAGTTCTCAAAGTATCATTTATCCTTATCTCTGTAAGTATAGAATTTTGCATTATGGATATTTCTCCCGGTAAACTATCTTCGGGCAAACCATTACTCAAAGAAATAAGCACAACACCTGCTACCAAAGTTATGGAAACAAATACCTCAAGTATTCTAACCCATCCTCTTTTATTCTTTACCATAATTTAACCCTCAATTTTCCCGGTCTAATATTTCCAAAAGGATCTATATATTCTATTGGTTCTTCCTTAATAAAAACGTTTACAGGAGTATCTCTATCCCTTGTACTTACAATTGTCCCGTTATCATAAAGGAAAGCAAGTCCTATATTTACATAACTTGGAGAATCCTTACTCTTCTGGAATCTTGGAGATGCAGAATAACTATCAATCAAGTCAAGAACCCTCTCTTCAAGTAAATAATCTCTGACAACAGTCCCTCCAACTTCGTAATCGCTTCCTTCAGAGATAGCAGAACATGTTGATGATTCAGGGCCTAAATCTGTAAAACCATTTGAAGAGTAAATCTTGAAATAACTGTCCCCTGTTTTCTTAGATACTTGAAGTGTATTTGAATTCCCTGGAGAAATTGATGCGGAAAGAAATACTCCCTTAATGTCTTTTACAATTATTCCTGGATCTAAATCAAAATCAGATATAAAATCCCCTAAACTAATACAACTCTCTCCAACAGCAGAATTTAATCTTATAGTTGTAGTTTTAACTTCCACTGATGCTGATTGAACTAATTCACTATAAACATCTTCCAAAATAACCTTTTTCTCATCATCTGTAGTTAGTGCTGGTTCCACAATAACTCTCAGAAATGAAATAAAAATTATGAAAATAAGGAAAGATACTACCAAACCCACATGCGAACCTTTTTTATTTGACTTACTTAACATTTTAACCGAAGATGATATTTGCCACAGCAGATATTAAGAATGAGAAGAACATTAATGTGAAAGAATGTTGTATTCCAGCTTTAAGACTATTCTCGGATAGTTCTCCTATTGTTAAACCCGTAAAGAAACCCTGTATCAACAATAAATATAAGAAAGAATTAGCCAATTCCTCTCCGCTGATAGGCTCACCTCCAACCCCGATCCCTGTATTTAATCCCCCATCTCCTCCTTCACTCAAAGAAGATATCCCTGAAACTAATGGCAATATTTGAAATTGGAAGATCAAAATAATTATCATAAAAACAAAGAAAATAATGTAACCTTGCACAACCAAAGTAGATATTGCAGCCTTTCTCTCTTTCTTCAAACTATCTGACATGCTAACAGCTGCAGCAACGGATTCCAATATCTCTCCAATATCTCCTCCAGCCTTTTCAGCCTGACCAATCAAAGTTAATGTTCTAGATATTGTTTTATTATGGACATCTTTGGCAAAGATTCTTAATGCAGTATTCAAGGGAATACCTAAAGAGATTTGATTAGCTAATTTCTTAACGTGTTCTCCAAGGACTCCATAAGATTTATTCTTAACATTAATAATACTCTTGCTTATTGGTGTTCCAGTCTTTACACTTTCAACAAGATTCCTAGTAAATTCAAGAAACATTTCCTCTTTCTCATTCTCCCTACGTGTCTCATTTATTGCCGTAAGAACAAAAGGGAATGCTGCAATAATTACTCCTCCTCCGAGAAGTATAAAGAATGCCTTAGTGCCCATAAAAAATAAAGATAAAATTATAATCATAAATCCTAAAACCAATCCTACAATGTGGAGCTTCTTAATCTCTGCCATTATTTCTTGACCTCCAGGAATGATATGAACATAACATTTATCACAGAAACAGCTATAACCATAATCAAAGTTATCGTTTGAGTACTTAGAGCAACACCTAAACCACTTATCTTCATCATCATAAGTAAAATCATAAGGATCATTGGAGCTGCAATAACAATACTAATGTAAATATCCATAAATGTTTCAGCAGCTTTTGTTTTCTTTTCTTTCTCTAATCTGTATTCAAATAATAAAGTCTCTGCTCTTTTATCAAAGAATTCTGAGAGGTCTCCTCCAGAAGTTATAGTAACTGCTAAACCTCCATACAGTTCAGCTAACCTTTTACTAGGGCTATTATAAGCAGCATTTCTTAAAGCACTAACTAAATCATAACCGTAAACATTTGTCTCATTTATTAATTTGGTAAATTGTTCCGAAAGCTTAGGATATTCTTTTGTAGAAATAATAATTTCAAATATATCTGTAGGGTCAATTAAAGAACCTGCTATGGCAGACATGTTTAATACTGCAAAAGGCAATTCTTGATCCACTCTTATTGCCTTAGACTTTCTCTCCATAGAAGGATAGAAATACATTATTAAGATTGTTCCAATCGGAACAACAAATATCAACCAAAATAATTTTACTATTCTAGAACCAAAGTCCTCTGCAGTTCTTGTAATAATAGGTAACTCTGGACCAATGTTAAAAAACAAAAAGAACAATATGAAAAACAAGGCTACAAATATAGAGATTATTGCACTAAATGCAATCAAAGATAAATATTCTTGTCCTGTAAATTGCAAGTTGGCTTTAGATAAATCTCTCTCAAGGGTTTCAAATGTTTTCTCATCAACGATTTTTCTTGCAGATTTTGAGAAGAACCTATTAGCCATTTTAAGATAGTTGCTAGCTCTATGTTCCTCTTTCTTATCCTCACGCTTCTTTTTCTCTTTTTGAAGTCTCTTGAATGTTTCCCTCTCAATTTTGTTCGGTTTCATATCTTTCCAAGAATACATTTCCTTTGGAATAAAGACTTCAGAGGGAACTACGCTTTTTTGCACAGGAGGTTTTGCCTCAGGTTTTTTCGGAACCTCTTTTATCACTTTAATCTCAAGATCTTTTGGAAGTATTACTTTTTCTAATTCTTCATTAAACCTCTTATTAACATCTGAAAGCATCTTCAAAAGCTTCCCAACATGTTGAATAAACATGTCTCCCTTTTCTTTTGATTCGTAAAGAGAATTTATCTCTCTCATGATTTTCTTTTGCATCAAAATATATTCCCTTAAATCCTTAAAATTAGCCTCTTTCATATTGTCTCCGATATAGATTTATTTATCTTCAACATGAATTTTTTAAGAGCATTAAATCGATTAGGGTTTCTATTATTATATGATTCTTCAAGCTTTTTTTCTGCCTCTTCAAGGCTCATAACTGCATGATTAAGAAAATCTCTTGTATCACTATCAAGAACTGGTTTGTCTCCCTCTTTTTCCATTAATGAAAAAGAGAATCTACGTTATTAAATATTTTGATTATTCTATCCCGAATTCCTTTAAGACTTTGTCCGGTTTCTTATAATATTCACTAATAATTTTCTGAACTTCTTCAAACTTGAATTCTTTTCTTTTGTGCAATTCGTAAATTAACTTAACTCTTCTTCTAAACTCTTTTTCAAGTTCTTGAACTGTTATACCATACCTTTTCTTTATTTTCTCAAAGATATAACTATTCTCTTTAAAATAAAACTCATCATCAAAAGCATTCCATATGAAGGGGGTGTTTGTTCTCGCCTGACCATCGGGCGTAACATTAAGAATCTCAACAACCTCTTTCAATTTTCTTGTTTCTTCATTGTTAACTACCGCATGAGTCATTATACACATACAATCTAAAACGTTAAGCAATGTTGGAGGCAATTCAATTGGAGGGGTTTCTAATCTTTTTATAACCGTATCAACCGAATCAGCGTGAATAGTACTTATTGATGAATGTCCTGAAGCCATACCCTGAAATAGTACAGAAGCCTCCTTACCTCTAACCTCCCCAACTATAACATAATCAGGATTCTGTCTGAAAGAACTCTTTAACAAATCAAATAAACTTATCTCTCCCTGTCCCGATCCAGTATCACTTCTAACAACACTTGGTAACCAGTTTTCTCTAGGCAAGTTTAATTCACGTGTATCTTCAATAGAAACAACTCTTGCCTCAGGAGGTATGAAGAAAGCAATAGCATTTAACAAAGTAGTCTTACCCGATGCAGTTCCTCCAACAATAAGTATATTCATTCTATATTGTATTAATAACCACAGGTAGGCCATTATTTCTGGGCTTAATGTCCTAAATGATATAAGCTGGGGAGGGGTCCAAGGAGTCTTGGTGAACTTACGGATTGTAAATGTTGGACCTCTTGACGTAATGTCTTTGGTGTATGTAGCATTAACTCTCGAACCATCTGGCAAAGTACCATCCAAGATTGGTTTAGCATAAGAAATATATTTTCCACATCTCTGAGCCAACTTCTCAACAAAATTCTCCATTCTCTCATTCTCTTTAAATATCAAATTTGTCTTTAAGTTTCTAAAAATTCTATGAACAATATACACAGGGGTATTTGATCCGTTACACTCAATATCTTCTACAAAATAATCTCTTAACAAAGGTTCTGCTTCATTAAATCCTACAAAATCTCTAACAAGATAATAATATATTTTCTTATAACTTTCATAAGGTATATCCAAGTCAAGTTCCAAAGCAATCATTTTAATTTTCTTATCAATATACTCAAGAACCTTATCCTGGTCTTTCTCAACAACAGTCTCATAATTAACCATATTCCTAAGGGTCTCAATTATTTCTTTTTTGAATTCTTCCTCCTGCTTATCCAGAATAGGTTCTTCAATTTCATACATTAATTCGTATTCCTTATTATCCCAATATATATGAACATAAGTAAAAGGGGCTATAAGGCAATACCTGACATCTACTTTAGTCTTATCTTTAAATCTCTTTAATGGAGGAACTTTTGGATTAAAGTCAATCTTAACTGGAGGATAATCTTTTATGCTTGTTTTCTGATCCATCTTAATAAAATTCCTCTCTATTTAGGTGCCTGAAAAAATTTATTTTTTCTTCCATCTTAAACAAGGTCTATATTTATGTTTGTAACTCCTCCCGTTTTTCCTTCATTTGTGATAAATAATTTATATGGCACGGGTGATTTTGTGATGGATTTCGGAACTTCTTGATTTTGATAAGTTAAATTATATTCTGAACTATAATCTCTTGTTATTGTAACAAGACTTATCTTGCCTTTTTCTTCAGTTAAAACTTCTAAATCTCCTATGAATATTGGTTCTCCCGGCTCACTATAAGCATAAGAACTTTCTACCTCAATAGTTATTGTATCTGTTGAAGGTGTAATTACCATCGTCCCTTTCTTTATACCTACTTCAAGAACTCTTTTATTTCCAGGAATAAGTATCTCCGAAAACAGATTATCAATACCATTCATAATTTCTATTGATTGTTCAATTACAGCTTTATCCCTTAACTCTTCAATTTTGGGCCTTATAAACGCTAAAACAAGAGCAATCATAGCAAAAGCAACAAGCATATAGATTACTGTTTCAACCCAGATTTGACCTTTCTTCCTCATAGAATCTTTTTCTCCTCTTTTAATATAACTATTCAGAAGGGTTTATATTTCTATTGGATAAACTCTGCACAATCATAGGGATTATATACGGTATCAGTTTGTTCACACTGTTTTCCGTCAACATAAGGAACAACTTTAACCCAATCCGGATTTGTAGTTATTCCTAATGCAATATACGTTTTTCCCCCGTTCTTTAAAGGCAGAGAATTTGTAATAGACCTTGCAGGATAACTAACTAAATCAGATATCGTTTCATCCGTATTTGTTATAGTAAATGTTTTGGACCCGCCCCCATAAGCAACCGAAACTATTGCCTTTTCTATATCAACATCTCCAATACCTAAGGAGAATTGCATCTCTCCCGAAGATGAATTGTAACAAGTATAATCATTGTTAAAGAAAATACTTTCAGAAAAATCTGCATCAAAACAAGAAGAAATCTGGGATGTCTTATTCTTAATCAAATTATTTACAACACTCCAAACGACAGCTCCTGCAGATATTACGAGAAGTATAACAATGACAACAGCAACAACTTCAGATAATCCTTTTTTATTATATCTCATTTTATAACGTTATAACATAACCATGAAGATCTTCATTACAAGTATATGTTTTTCTTCCTTTTTCAGATTCTCCTATAAGCACAGGTATAATTGTTGCCTCACTTCCAGAAAGACTAACTATATCTGAGAATACTCTCCCAGGATTTAACCCTGTTTCAAAATCAGACTCCCACAACGAAGAGAGGTCTTCCAAATTCTCAGTACTATAACTCCCATCACTTGATAATTTCACCTTAAACTTATATATTGGAACATTTCCTGAATTCAATATTGTCAATCTTCCCGAAGCTGTATAATCTGCTTCAAAATAAACCTCATCACAAACAACTTGAACATTTTTATCTGCTCCTCCGATATTTTTGGTTATTACTTCTTTTGTAAGACCTTTCAACCACAAGAAAATGATAATACCTATGACCACAACCATTGCTATAAGTAAAACAGTCGCAACAACTGGAGACAATCCTTTTTTTCCACCTCTATTCATATTAATCTTAATTGTTTTATATTTTTAAATTCTTTGATATTTAAGAGCAGTTTAAAACTTCCTCTATCTTTGAATCAGTGCATGAAACTAATTCTCTCCTACGTCCTTGTTCCTCCCATCTTATTGGAACAATTTCTATAGAATATATTGTACTAAAAGTTGCAGAAGAGAAATCAAATGAACTGATAGTTGCATCCTCTGGACTAAACGAATTCTCTCCAATGACACTTCCTAATTGAACCCCTCCCGTTTGAGACAAAAAAGGAGACTCCGCAGTGGAATATTCTGATAGATCAACACTTGCAAGTTCTTGGTCGGGATTATTAGTGGCATAAATAAAATACCCTCCAACACTAAATCTTCCATTATTTCTTATTGTGAGGTTAAGTGACCCAGGATTACAAACATAATCCTCCACAAATAATGAAGCTCCATCAGGACAACTCAAATCTTCTTGAGGAACATAAGTCTTCATCCAATTATAAACTAAAATTCCTAGAACTATCACGAAAGATACTAACATTATGTAAGCAATCATAGGGCTTACACCCCTACGATCTTTCTTCAGAGATTTAATTTGTGTATACATATTTCTCACTACCTGCCTCTTTTGATAATATAAAGTAAAAGTTCTTACCCCTATTTAAATTAAACTGGTATTGCTCATTTGTTCTAGTAAATGTAATTGTGCCATTAACATTATCTACGACTAACCCCGAATTTAAATCAATATAACCTCCGTCTTCATAAGTGAAAGCATCTAAACTTCCCTCTTCCCCGTATATAAAAATTATATCTGCTTCCTCTTCAAGATAATTGCTATATCCTTCAGCAAATGTAAGTATATTCTCCTGATTATTTGCAGAATCATAATCTAAAACCCTCTCGCTTTCTATAACCAATTCTTTCCCCCGTAATTCTGCTTCCTTTGTAAATTCTTTTTTAGAAGAATAATTATTTATTGTAACAATAGAAGAAACAACTATAACTAAAATCATTGCAGCAACAATATAGAATTGCCCCTTTTTATCAAACCTCTTCATAAACTAAATAGAATATCTAACTTTATTAAATTAGTGTTTAACCTTGCCTTGTTTTTCCTCAAGCTTGTCAATGAAAGAATTCCATCTCTCTGATATTTTTATTAGTCCTGGACCCGTTTTTTTGTAAAATTCTTTTTCAGGATCATCAATTCTCATAAAAATGCCTTTGGATTTAATTTCCCTTATTATGTAACTATTCTCAGATTTATATTCTACCCTAACTTTGCCGTGTTTTGAGAGAGATATGTTATAGGCAGTATCCAGTATTGCCTCTGCATCTTCTAAAAAAGACAACCTAATTCCTGGAATTAAATAACTTCCAATCTCGAGAAAATTTCCCTCATACTTTTTTAATCTGTCTTGATAACTTGGATCCCTCAATATCTCTCTAATGCTTTTTGATATAAAGGGATGAGGGTTACTGTGTTTGCTTCCCGGTTTAAGCAGCCCATCATCATCCTGGACAATTATTCTAAGATTCTTCATAGATTACTTAAAGAATTGCCTTTTATATTAATTGTTATTCAATCAAATATATTAATTGGAAAAACGTTTCTTATACAATAAAGCTTCTGCTGGATCAATAACAACCTTTCCAGTTAAATCCAAAACTTCATTACCGTCTAATTTTGCTCTACCTTTGGCAACCTCTCTTGCTTCACAATATAATCTATCCAAAACCTCTTCTCTGGCATGATTTTCATTAACTACATCTAGATTAACAATGTCTCCATCCCTAATTCTTTCATTTATTATAACATAATCTCCTCTATTGAATTTCTCCACATATATTCGATTAGAAAGCCAGCCTGTTGATTCTGGACTTAGTTTTGCAGTAACATAGTAATTTACATTCTCAGGTAAAATCTCTTCCTCACGAGCTGCCCTTTCTAATAAAGTCTTAATATTGCCCATAAAACTACATAAAATATTGATTTATATTGTTTATTGTTCTCAGAAAAATACATAAAAGTAGACTCGGAAGCTAGCCTGAAAAATACCAATGAAGCTAACCTTCACTACAACTATTCTCTGCGACCCGAAAAGCACCTTAACATATGTTTAGGGCTGCTCCGATCAAGGCCTGACCCATTTCGCGTATGCAAGATCCATCCGGACAGAGCGTCAACATTGAAGTAAAGACCCCAATAGCATTTCTCTCACCGACTTCCTTGCAGTTTGCCTAAAGTCCGTTTGCAAATAGCGGAGGACTAACCCGCCAACCTAGTCTACACCTTTTCAGTGCAAACCCTACTTTAAATGCCTTTCTATATAGAAAAGTTTAAATATTAAATAAATGTATTAAACTTATATATTTAATATGGAAACAAAAGTTAGAACAAGAAAAATTGGAGGATCAATGGCTGTATTCATTCCAAAAGAAATAGTTGAAGCCCAGAATATTTCTCAAAATGATATACTAACCATTAATATAGCTAAGACGGGAGATCTAAGTTTTATGTGGGGAAAAGGAAAAGAAATAAAGAAATCTACAAAAAAGATTATGGATGAAATTGATGAGGGTGAGTATGAATAAATTTTATTTTGATACCTATGCTCTAATAGAAATATACAAAAGCAACCCAAATTACAAGAAATATAGTTCTGATGTGGGAATAATTTTAAACAAACTTAACTTAATGGAGTTTACAAACTTTTTAATAAGGGAAAAAAGAGAAAATGAAGTAAAAGAATTATTCGAATCTCTTGGAAAATTTAATGTTGACTATTCTGACAAAGACTTAATAGAAGCAACAAAAATGAAAATAAAATTCAGTAAGGAGAAATTATCCTTTATAGATTGTATAGGATATGTTTTGTCAAGAAAACACAATGTAAAGTTTCTAACTGGAGATGAAAAATTTGAATCCAAAAAGAATGTAGAGTTCGTTAAATAATATGAAAAAACCTTAAGCAAAATTAGTACTTCGGAGACTTCTTCAAAGATCTTCTTAATCTATGTATTAAAAATACAATTCCTGCAGAAATCAATATTATACTCAATATTTTCTTACCTTTATCTAAAGCTTCTTTTCTTGCAGCCTCTTCCTCGGTCAAAGGAGCATTATAAATTATGTCTAATGTGATTCTTGCTTTAAGCTCGTTATCGATCGAGTCCACATTTGTTCCCAAATCATTAAGGGTGTCTCCATTTAAGTCAAAATACTTAGCCTTATTGAAATACTTGAGCTTTCTAGGGGTGAATGACTCTTGCACTAAGAATCCTCCTTGGTCTTGCTGTATTTGTAAAACTACTGAATCTTTTGTTATTCTTGCAACACCAACGCTGTAGATAGTATCTTTAACTGTGAACTTAGCTCTCTGCTTCTCACCAAGGGACAAACCAATTGACTGAACAACAATTGGATTAATCTCTGTATTTGGATCATCCGCAAGAGCCCTTAATAATTGGTCTTCAAGTCCTGCTGCTTCATCCGCAATAAGTATATCCGTACTTTCTATTAATTGATCTGAAATAGTTGTAGTATCAGTCCAGAAATCCTCACTTAATGCTTCTTGGACATATATTCCATTTTCGTCAGGCCCTTGATCTTGAGTTCCCGAAGTAGTCTCACTTGTCTCGGTTGTTTGACTTCCCCCTCCAGAGGATCCTGTATCTGAAGAAGATTCTGAAGCAGTTGTTGTAACTAAACTTCCAGAAACCAATTCAGCATTACCTGCATTATCATATAAATACCATCTATAACCTACATTAATCCCAACAGTACTATTCAATGTCTTGGTTATATTTGCCCATTGAGGTGTTGAAGTAAAGTTAACAGCTGAATCATTAACCCAAGTACCTGTATTATTTGTACTAAAGATATAGTAACCATTACTTTCTAAAGCAGTATCATCATCCACATAAATAGACCATTTCACACTTGCATTCGAAGTTGTTGAGTTATATCCTGCATTTGAATAATTTGGAGTTGTTGTATCAGGAGCAGCAGTTGTAATTAATTCAAATGTATCTGTAACATTTGCATTTCCTAAATTGTCAAATAGATACCATCTATACCCCACACTTACTCCTACTGTATTATTCAAAGTCTCAGTTGTATTGATCTGGGAAGGGGTCTGGGTAAAATTAGGGAATTGATCAATCATCCTATATTTATCCATTGTCGAATTTATCAAAATTCCTTCCAAGGAATAACTCAATATCCAAAAATAGGTCCCATTTTGTGTTATTCCAAGTAAAATATCCTTTCCATCATTAGCAAAGAAATTCTCTCCAGCATAAGTCCCATTAATGTGATGTTTGTATATTTTTTTTGCACTAGAGATACTTGTTTGGGATATCCAGAAATAAGTCCCATCATAACTTATCCCAAAGGGATTTGTATTCCCTGAAACCGAAGCATTAAAATTATCTCCAGTATAAGTACCATTCATATGATATTTGTAAACCCCATCATTTCCAGAATCCACTATCCAGAAATAAGTCCCATTTTGTACTATTCCGCTTGGGTTTGTATTCCCTGAAACCGAAGCATTAAAATTATCTCCAGTATAAGTCCCATTCATCCAATATTTGAATACACTTCCTTCATTACCTAAGGCATCAGTTATCCAGAAATAAGTCCCATTTTGAGTGATCCCCCTCGGATTAGAATTCCATCCCGTGCTTGGACCTTCTTTATATGTTGAGAAATTAAATCCTGAGTATGTACCATTTTTCCAGTACCTATATACAGTATCGCTATAATAACTCAATAACCAAAGGTAATTTCCATCAGATTCTATATCTGTTGCCCATTCACTTGAATTATTAAAAGGATTAAGACCATCTCCTGTATGAGTGTATTTTCCTGAGGTATTTATCCAGGTACCCGTATTGTTGGTACTAAATGCATAGTAACCATTATTTTCTAAAGCTGTGTCATCATTAACCGTTAAACTAAAATTTGTAGATAAACTTACTTGGGTATTATTTGTACTATTTCCAGAGTAAGTTGGAGCAGTTGAATCTGGAGATGTTGAAGTCAAAGAATATGTGCTTGTTTCAACATTGTTAGAAGCATTATCATAAATATACCACTTATACCCAATAGAAATACTTTCTGTATCATTTAAAGTCTTTACACTATATATTGTTTGAGCTGTTGAAGTAAAGTTAACAGCTGAATCATTAACCCAAGTTCCAGTATTATTAGTACTAAAAATGTAATAACCATTTGGATGTAATGCCTGATTATCATTTGCAATTATACTAAAGTTAGTAGATGCACTAACTACCGTGCTGTTTGCATTATTGCCAGAATATGTTGGGTTTGTTAAATCACATCCAGAAGCTACTCCTCCATCCCCGATACTCCAACCGTAAATACCTATTAATACATCGTTTCTAGCGCTTACCCCCGAACAATATTGTGAACTTCCACCACTGAATGTAAGTGTGTTAAGAGAAGGTAGACTAGCCCAACCAATAAGTAAAGAATCATAATTTGATGTTGAAAGTGTAACTCCTGAGAACATGGTGGTCATATCTGTAACGCTTGAAACATTCCAACTTCCTAAATTTTGGTCAAAGCTACTAGCACTTGAGAACATAGACCTCATAGTCGTAACCTTAGAAGTATCCCATCCACTTATATTCTGATTAAATGAACTTGCACTAAGGAACATAGATCTCATACTTGTAACACTTGATGTATTCCAACTGCTTATATCCTGATTGAAATTACTGGCTCCAAAGAATGTTGTAACCATGCTTGTAACCTTAGAAGTATCCCAATTTGAAATATTTCCATTAAATGAACTAGCCCCACTAAACATACTTCCAAGGTTAGTAACGCTTGAAGTATTCCAATTACTTAGGTTTTGGTTAAACACAGCATTATTAATAAACATACTATTCATATTTGTAACACTTAAAACATCCCATGCACCTATATCCTGATTGAATGAAGTTGCTGAACGGAACATCTCTTGCATATTTGTAACACTTGAAACATCCCATGAACTTATATCTTGATTGAATGCACTTGCACTATAAAACATCTCCTGCATAGTTGTAACGCTTGAAGTATTCCAATTACCTATGCTTTGATTAAATGGAGTTCCTCTAAACATTCGATACATGCTTGTAACCTTAGAAGTATCCCATCCACTTATATTCTGATTAAATGAACTTGCACTAGTGAACATTGATCCCATTGTTGTAACACTTGATGTATTCCAACTGCTTATATCCTGATTAAATGATGTGGCACTAGAGAACATCTCCTGCATATTTGTAATATTTGAGGTATCCCAATGACTTATATTTCCGTTAAAGGATGTTGCTACTGGGAATGCCCTATAAAAAGTGGTTGTTCCAGTTAAATTGGGAGAATCACTTGCAGTTAAGTCAAAATTAGAAGCTCCATAAAAATAACTTCCCCCATTTCCAAGACTCATATTTCCCCACTGAGAAATATCCAATAACTTGTTTCTATCTCCGCTATTTGAAAATGCAAAGCCGATAAAAGTACCTGAAATAGTTATATTGTATGTTCCCTCCGTCCCATAATCATGAGTTTTATTTGGGCTGTCCCACGCTATAATAGTAGAACTATTACCGTCTCCCCACTCTATAGTAAAATTATAAGATCCTGAAGAAACTAAAGGAAGGGTTATTGAAGTAGAATTACTTGAGCCCGAAGAAGTTAAAGAGGTATTCCATTGAGATTTGAAAGTGTTGTTATCTACAGGATTTACATTAAATAATTGGGTATCATTAACATTAACATAATTTGCACTATCATTTCTAAGAACTGTGAAATTCCAACCTCCAACAGCTAATGCTTGTTCAGAGTTATTAGCTATCTGGGTTCCATTCCGATATAATACTGCTCCAGAAGTACAATCAGTCCATGCTAAAAATGTCTCCGGGTAGCTTACAGGAGAAGTAGTATTAAACACAACATTACAATCAGAAGTGTTCTGCTCAACATTGACTAAGAAACTATTAATTGAAGAATTTCCAGTATAATTGGTACCACTTGTAACAGAATAATCGAAATTGTATAATTCATTCACTTCTGATTGAGTCAATCTTTTATTGTAAATCATAAACTCGTCAATTCTACCATCAAACAATTCTGTAGTGGTCCAAGATTTACCTATCTGAAATTCGGTTGTTGTTGTAAGGTTAAATGCCGCTCTCGTTTGGTCTATTATTCTTGTACCATTAAGGAATACATCAACCTCTCCAGTTGATCCATCAAAAGTATAAACATAATGGTTCCAATCTCCTATTGCAACCGATTGATTACCTTCGTACGTTGTTCCTGTTATCAATATTTGTATTTGCCCAATATCGACTCTTCCCCTATAACCATTTTCATTATTGTAATTATGATTAAAGAAACCTAATCCATTTCCACTTGCAATCACATCTGGGTTAGCCCAGAATGAAAAACTTAATTCATCATAATTCAGACCATTCGTTAAATTCAAATAATTCCCCGCTGATGCTTGGAAATTAATCGCATCTCCATTATAACCAGAAGAACTATACGGAACACTTCCAACCATATTTGCATCGTTGTTTCCTCTCAGATCCGTAAGACTGTTATCTAGTTTTAACCAAGTAACTAAATTAGCTTCTGCAGGAATAGCACTTCCAGTTAAAGTATAATTCCAACTTCCTACATCCAATGTAGTTGTTTCGCTTGTTCCAACTGCACTACCGTTTCTTAAAATAGTATATGTAATATCATCATCTCCTAAATTTGATTCACTATATCCTATTGATGTTTCAGTGGGATACGTAACAGTTAACCCTGTAGAATTAGTTAAACTTCCAGATAAAAAACTTTTATTGTTCTCAACAGAATATTCAGTTGAATTAGAATTACCCGAACTATCATTTATTGATATATTTAATGTATAATTTCCAGCAGGCAATATGCTTGCATTGCTCAACCAACCAGTAGAATTTATTGTAAATCTTGAATCGTTCACATCAAAACTACTAAAATTAACATCATCAGTTGCATCAAAGTCAACACCCAAACTACTAGCTCTATAAACTAAACTTGCATTCGAAGGTATTGAAGTAAAATAAGGAGCAGTTAAATCACCTATCACACTAATATTCTCCCAACCCAATCTAGGATAATCACTCCCACTATTTATTTTCCATATTTCATTAACATGACTTATAACGCTAACAATGTTCCACCCCGCACCACTAAAGGTAGTTATTGTTTGCATCTCACTAGTTGTTTTTGGTGTTCCTTTTCCTGTATCATCTGATTGTCCAGTTGTGTTTGTATCATAGAAAGAGTTTGAAATATTTCCCGTACCTGCATTAAAGCCTGCAAAACCCCCCACATTTGATGATCCTGAAACATTTCCTGTAGAGTAAGAATTTGAAATATTTCCATAGTAATTATACCCAATAAACCCTCCAGTCATTGACAATCCCGTTACATTAGCGTTTGAATATGAATCATTAATTTTTACGTACTGCGCATATCCAATAAACCCTCCAGTATAAGTCCCACTTCCTGAACTATGCCCTCCAGAAAAAGAATAATTTATTAATCCATTATTGTCCTGGCCTATAAATCCTCCAGCATAGTTTCCAGAGCTAGTTGCATTTGCAGTGGAAGAAGAATTAGTTATACTCCCATAATAATTCTCTCCAATAAACCCTCCAACATTTGATGACCCCGAAACATTTCCCTGAGAATGAGAACCATTTACAAAACCATTGTCATTAAACCCAATCAAACCTCCAACATCTGAGCTTCCAATAACGGTTGAATTAGAAGAACAATTCCAAATATTCGAATTAGAAACATAACCCACAAGCCCACCTACTCTTGTGTCTCCTTCAACACTTCCCGATGTATGTACATTATACAAATTTGAAGAGGATGTCAATTCTCCTACAGCCCCCCCTGTGTAACTTCCCCCATTAACACTAGCATTTAATATTACAATATTTTTTACACTATTGTTAAGAAAACCAAATAAACCAACATAGCCCGATGCACTCCTATTTATATAGAAATCTCTTATTGTATAATTCTGACCATCAAAATCTCCCCCAAAAGGGTTTGTTCCATTACCTATAGGTTCCCAACCAGATCCAGAATTTGCACTTGGACTCGCATAATTAACATAATCGATTGTACTCAAATTTAAATCATTCATTAGAATAAAATAATAATTCCCAAAGTTATTGACTTCAGAAAGATGCGCCCATTTTGTTATCTGAAAAGGATCATCCGAAGTCCCCAAACCTCCTGCAAAAGATTCTGTAAAATCTTCCCAACCTAACCTTGGATAACCGCTCCCATTACTTATCTTCCATACCTCATTCGTGTAACTTGCAACAGAAACAATATCCCACCCTGCTGTAGAGTAAGTTGCTAGATTCCTCATTTGAGATGTTAATAGTTCAGAACCTCCCGCACTAATACTCTGACCCGAAGTTTGGTTGTCCCAAAATGAACCTGTTACTATTCCAGACCCTGCCAAACCAATAAAACCCCCTGTATTACCTCCACTACTATTGACATAACCATAAGAATGTGAATAAGTAATATTTCCTGCATTATAACCTACAAAACCCGATACCTCACTAACTCCTGAATTCCCCTGAATTGTTGCATTGGAATAAGAATCATTAACATTACCCAAATTATTATATCCAATCAAACCACCTATAGACGCCCCTGTTGTGTCAGGATGAGTTAAAACCCCTGTAGAATATGTTCTATAAATTACTCCTCCAGCAATTTGACCTACAAGGCCTCCAAGATAGCTAGCATTACTCACAATATTGCTTTTTGAATAAGAGTCATATATTTCAAAATTACCCGAAGAAGAACCAACCAAACCTCCTATATTTGAACCTGCTGTAACATTTCCAACAGAATAAGACCAAGAGACGTTACCATTAGATATACTTCCTATTAGCCCTCCAACATTATCTCCTGTACTATTAACCTGTACAGATGAAGAGGAATTATGAACATTACCTAAAGTATTATATCCTACCAATCCCCCGATTGAATCACTATATCCAAAAACATAACCTGAAGAATTAGAGTTATTTACATTCCCAGCATTACTTCCAACAACAGCACCCGTATACTGCCCTCCACTAATATTAACATTTGATAAATTTACATTTCTAACAGAAGAAGAACTTATTCTTCCAAATAACCCTATATAACTTGTAGAATTCCTATAAATAAATAAATCACTAATAGCATAACCCTGTCCGTCAAAATCTCCTGTAAATGCCGTTGTACTATTCCCGATAGGTAAAAATCCGCTCCCTCCATTCCAATTCACTGTATCAGAACAATCAATGCTTGTGTTTAAAGTATAATAAGCAGTTAAATTATTCACCATCTCTTGAGTTTGATTACAAGTTGCTATTTGAAAAGGGTCTCCCGACTCACCCGTACCTGCACCACTAAAACTTGAAACAAAACCAAATAAAAAAACGAAAATCCATATGGAAAAAAGCAAACCGAATATCAACCTCTTCTTCATTCTATTAACTATATTCACTTATTTATAAATTTGTTCCCCAAAAGAATCAATCTCCCTTGAAAGTTATTCCAAAGTTCAGGAAATCTCTCGGGAATTTTTCTCTTTCTCCCTGTCTTATTGAATACTCTCCAAATAGACTAAAATATTCTCCAAACGGTCTTGTTGTGAATTTTACTCCCGAACAAATTCCCTCTTCCTTACTCCCTCTGGAAAACAATTCTAATTCACTTTCTTTTATACTCCAAGAACACTCTGCAGCATATAAAGGGTTCTTGCTTGGAGACAAAACAAAGTTACCCTCTAATTTATTCCCATAATCAATTTTTAATCCGGTCCCAATTTGATCTCTAAAATTAAATATCTTTACTTCTTCCCCTGGAAAGAATTCTTGATGTCTCATCAAAAATGATATCTTTGGACCAACAGATAGACCTTTCTTATCAAAAACATAATATCCAAGACCTGTATTCGAATAACTATTTGTTGCGAAATTATCTATCCTCGTATCAAAATCACTATAGATGTTTTTCCTTCTCAATTCTGCTTTAACTCCAAAAACCGAATACAAAGATCTTGATCCCATATCAAATAAATCCCTTCCAACCTCTGCTCTAACTTTTAAGGAACTTTCATTCCTTTTGGAGTTGGATTCATTCAGATCACACTGAGATAAACCATTTTGCATAAAAAGGCCCATAATAGTTAACCCCAATAGAGCCTTTTTCATTTTAATTCTTAGCCATAGGGAACTTTGCACCTAAGTAAAAGTCCTTCTCATTTAATTCAATGGTCTGATTAAGAATAAACATCCTTTCTATGTTTCTTTGATAATAATTCATTTTTTTATTAACAAAAACATTCGTCTTCCTTGGACTAATACTATGATCATGCTTTCTAACACCTTTCTCATTATTTTTCATTCTATTAATCAAACTCGGTCTATCACTTTGTTTATTGTTAAAGAAATAAACTTCCTTGCAAAACTCAATCATCTCACCACAATCAAGCTGGTTATCGTAAAATTCCATTTTATTCTCCTAATCTTACCAAAAGAACCAATAACAAAAGAATTATGAGCAGTATTGGAGTAATAATAAAAATCCAACCGCTGTCCTTCTGTTCTTGAACATTGGATTGTTTAATTACCTCTTTTTCACAATACATTGATTCAATTGGTTTATTGTACTTAAAATCACAATTATTTGTATCATAACAAACCCTATTCATAACATTTTGATCACACTCTCCCCAACCTTCACATTCCCAATTAGGAACACATCCTTCATACTCTACAATATTTGGACTAGAAGACTTCTTAGTAACTGAATTCGGGGTAGTATTTGTTGTGTTTGAACTAGTATTTGTAGAATTTGTCGTGGTATTAGTTGTATTATTTACAGGAGGTGTAGGAATAGAACAATTTACATATATTTCTCTTGTAGCATTATTATCTCCAGTTACACAATCGTATTCTTTATAGACTCTTAACTTAATTTCATGAATTCCACAAATTCCCGTAGTATTAAGATAAACTTTCTTCGAATGCTCTTTGTTCATATATTTAGTATAATTTTCTATAACCACATCATCTAGCCATAAAACCACGTTAATATCTCCAACTGAACCACTTTTCTCACTATCAAAAATATATTTTATCTCACTAATCCCCTCTTCTAGAACAACATCTCCATCGATCCAGCTCCCATTCTGGCCTATTGCAATACCCGTTCCATAAGAATTTGAATAAGAGTATCTTAAACTAACAACATTTCCACAATATAGCGCAGAAACAAATCCAAGGATCATAATTGCCGCAAATATAAGAAAAATCTTTCTAACCATAAAAAGTCAACAGATCAACCTTTTAAAAGCATATTTATCTTAAAGAATATACTTATTTCTTCTCTTCTTCCTTTACTTCCTCAAGCTTATCTTTCTTCTTCCTTCCAAAATAAGACAATCCTAGTAAAACAACTATTAATATTACAACCAGAATACCCTTTCCTGCCTTAGACTTTGAAAAATTTGCAATAGCATTACCAGTTATTCCAGCAGAAGAACCTTTACTCTCACTTTCACTAGAGTTCATTCCTGAAAATCCTTCGTTAGAACTACTTCCACCTGCATTTGAACTGCTTACGCTAGCACTACCATTAGAACTTGAACTGCCTGAACTTGAGCTTGAAGATGAACTACTACTAGAAGATCCGCCTCCTCCACCGCCGCCCCCAGACGATTGGACAGGACTAGGAGTGTATGTTACTGACGCATTAGATCCAATATTTCCCGCTAAATCTACAGCAGATACGTCATAAGTATAAGATCCATCCACTGTATCAGAAAAAGATGTTGAGCTTGTCTTTCCAATATAAGCTCCATTTTTGTAAATCAAATAATAATCTATTCCACTACAATCGGGTTTATCTGAGACAGCATCCCAACTTAGAATAACATCTCCCGAAACAACTAAATTAGAAGGAGCAGAAGGACTTTGCACATCAATACAAACACTCGGCTGACTAGCTAAAACCCCTCCTATAAGGAATAGGAATGAAATTAAAAAAACAAAATTTTTATTCGATAATATCTGTTTCATCGTCGTCTGATGGATTATCACATCCAATATCATTTAAATCTATATTTCCATCACCGTCATTATCAAGTCCATCTGAGCACTGAGTTCTTACTTCACTACTTACCCCCCCATGTTCACTTATCATTCTACAATGCATATCTGTTCTAGAGTTTCCTATCGAGAAACCTAAATCTGTAT
Source organism: Candidatus Pacearchaeota archaeon (assembly GCA_050303855.1). Taxonomy (GTDB): domain Archaea; phylum Nanobdellota; class Nanobdellia; order Pacearchaeales; family GW2011-AR1; genus MWBV01. The sequence goes on along the minus strand of JBNLCO010000008.1, from coordinate 46,231 downwards.
CCGGTTCAGGAGTATATAGGTTATCACAAGCAACAGCATCCATAACATATCTTCCCTGACCGCTTATTCCATATTCTGTTATGTTTATTGTATCTGCATATATTCCAGATCCTTGATCCGTTAGAGTTAACCACTCAGTTTCCTCACAACTTCCGAATACACAGAATAAATTACCTATTGCAGGAATCTCTGATAACTTGAACTTAACAGTTTCACTTGCTACATTTGTATCATCTTCTATATGTAATGACACTGGAAGTAAAGCTCCGTAAACACCTTCTTCTTCAGGACTTACAATACTCATATTTGGTCTCTTGTTATCAATAGTTAAACTAGCCCAATCAGATCCAATATTTCCTAATTCATCTCTTGCATTTATCTTTATCTTGTAATATCCTGATTGTATACTCTCTTGGTTAGGGGTATTTGTAGGTAATATATCATTAATTTCACATACATCTCCATACCATTCACCGTCTAAGTTTATTCCCGTATCAACATCACAGTTAGATCCATTCTCATCACAAGAGTAAAGGTCTGCATAACATCCGTCAAATCCTGATTGATAATCTACCGCTTCTGCCTTTAAGCTTACAACATCTCCACTAGTTAAAGGTCCCGGTGTATTCCCTAAATCAGTTGTTACAATTCCTGGTCCTTCGTTATCAATATCTAAGATTATTGCATCCCCATTGAAATCTTTAGCAAGAGTTTCATTATCTCCATTAATGTTTCCTGCATTATCTTCAATTTCATAAGCTAAGAATGCTTTATCAGTTAATCCACTATCTTCTGGTATCTGTACTATTCCCTTACAGATTCCATCAACATAAGGAGTACTTCCAAGATAAACTACATCTGGGTTATCAAATACATCTCCAAGAGCCCACTTATAATCCCAATAGTTCTTTATTTCTGTCTGATTAATATCTTCAAATGGATAATCTACTGCATACCATCTACATTCTAGAACCCCACTCGCTCTACACTGGTCATAATTCTTTATATTCCAATCTCCACCAAAGTCTATTGCAGGAGCGTAAACTGAGAATTGTTTACCATCTCTATAATACTGTCCTGAAGTTGGATTCAAAACAAACTTAACTTTTGGTTTAGCTTTATCAACAATTATCTGAACACCATTTTCAATATTATAATTTCCTAAAAGGTCTGATGCATTTACATGTAAATCCCATAAACATTTGTAGTCATGACATTTCTCATTAATTGGAGGAGCAACCCAAGTTCCACAATAAGTATTTCCTTCAGCAGGTGTTAAAGGAACATCATAAGGATCATTTCCTAAAGTTAAAATTCCCCAAATAGTACTATCATTTACACCAACCCCTAAATCTCCTGTTTGCTTGTAATCAGTAATGTTTGCACATATTTGTACTTCATCGCCAGGTTGAACAGTTGTATCGTTAACCCACTTAAAGATAGATGGACCCTGAGTATCTACGGTATCATTTTCAGTCTGTAATTCCTCCGCATTTCCTAAAGCATCAACACAATACCATTCTATTGAATGATTTGAATCTTCATTAAAGTTGATTAATACATCTTCCTTGCTTGAAGTCCAATCTTCTAAAACTTCGCCATCAAGTGTTGTTCTATAATACAACGTAATGTCGTTAACTGGATGAGGTTGTTGATCTTCACAACTTAAGGTTACATTGGATTCTTGAGTTATCCAACAAGATCCTTCTTCTATACAATTCTCTGTATATTTAGGACCTTCAATAGTCTTAGTTGTTATTGGAGGTTGTGAATCAACATAATCCAATTCCCATAAGTCTGCCGTATTTCCTAATGAATCATTAGCCCAACAGTGTAAATGATGTTCTGAATCTCCTTCAAAGTTAAATGGTTCTGTAACCAAGAAAGGTTTTCTTATTGCCCCTGCATTTTCTGAAACAACTCTCCATTCACACCAAACTTCAACATCATTAGAAGGATGAGGTTCAGGATCAACTGCAGTAACATTTACCAAAGTATTCTGGTTAATATAATAACATCCAAAGTTATATTCTTCATTACATTCTGCAGGAACTTTTGCTCCAATTAATTCTTTATTGAATACAGGAGCTTGAGAATCAACAATATCTATTTCAGTATGAGTATTTTCAACATTTCCTAAAGCATCAACACAAGACCATTCTAATTTGTGTATTGAGTCTTCTTCATAACTAAAGCTTCCTTCGTAAACACTATAATCCGACCAATCATAATCATCTTCAAATGTTTCTTTCCATCCTATTCTATAATATATTGAGACATCATCAATTGGATGTGGTTGAGAATCTTCACAAGATAATTCAACTTGAGAACTAGTATTAACATACCAACAATCTTCCTCTCCTACTAAATCTTTAACATCTTGAGAACATTCCACTTTAGGATATCCTAAAGTTTTCTCAGAAACAGGAGCTTTTGAATCAACAATATCTAGTTCATAATGGTGTTCTTCTTCATTTACACATAAGTCTGTTGCCCAGTATTCAATTAAGTGACAAGAATCTTCTTCTAAAGTTAAACTAACATCTTCATTTGGATTTCCTTCTCCAGAACTCTGTAAAGTCCATTCAGGTTCAGCAATAGTACAATCTTCACTATAATAAATATTGTAATGAACTACAGGGCTTCCTGCAATCTCATGATCAATAGTATCCGGATCAATAGCACTTAAAGTTATATTTGTTCCAGGTTTGACATAATAACATCCATCAGTTAATTCGTTTCCATTAGCTTCTTGGAAATCACATTCTTTAGATATATTATCAGCAAAAGAAATTGTTTTAGTTGTATTTGGAGCATCAGTATCTTTTATGAAAGAAACAGTTGGAGAGTTAGGCAACTTACCCCAATTCTCTTGAGTATCTTTACCGTGCAATTGAATATAGTGTGTTCCTTGTATCAATTCAGATATATCTACTGTAGCACTCACATCCTCACAAGCTTCATCATAGAAAGAACCATCAATTGCACTCATATTGATTCCTTGCCAATTAGTTAAAGGCATGTCATCAATAAAGTATTCAGCTAATTGTATTAAAGATTCAGAATCACATATATTTGCAGTTATTTCTGGATCATTTCCACATATAAGGAGTTCTTCAGCATTACACTGACCATTTACATTTATCCCAGGAGCATATTCTGCATTTGGATTTGTATTTCCTATAGCGCATGTAGGATAATCTACCGGTAAACAATCAGAAGCAAAAGTAACTTGTTCACACTGTCCCCAATTTCCTAAAGCATCCTGTCCCCTAACATAAATATCAATACTACCATCAGAAACTCCAACCTTATTCTTCATAACTTGTTCCACAAGAGAATCATAAATTCCGTCAGTTACGTTAAGGGCATCTCCAGTGCCTTCATCTCCACAGCTACCGACGAAATATTCAGCAGCTGTAACAACAGAACATGTGTCTGTCTCAGTACTCATTATATTTACCTGACAAGTTCCAAGAACTTTAGTAATAGTTATATTAGAAGTAACAGGCCCCTCCTCGTCTTCATCAAGAACAGGAGAATCACAAGAAAGAGTTTCAGAGTTACAAGTTCCTAACGGAGAAACATAACAAGAAGAATCTAATTCTCCTCCAACAGCACAATCAACAACAGAAGAATTTGATATCTCACAAAGACTTGTGTTTTGATTACAAACACCAACTTGATCAACTAATAAATCTAAAGAACAATAAGTTAAATCTAAAGAAGTACAATCAACATCACTCTCACAAGAAATTCCTTGATCGATAGCAGAAACACTACCCATAAACGAGAATAATCCGATGAAAACAATTAGGGAAAATAAAAACACCAAACCTCTTTTGCTATCACCCATTCAAAAATTATAGTTTTATTCTTTTTAAATATTTGTACGCTTAACAAAATAGTTTATACCCTCATAAAACTTAATTTTTCAAATGAAAACAATTTCATAATTAGTCAGCATCAACTTTAGCAAGCTTTCTTTTTTTAGAAAAGTATATCCCTGAAGAAACCCCTAATAATACTATCACTACAATAATAATTATTCCACCAGTACTTGTAACCGCACCAATAACCGCACCTGTAATACCCCTTCTACCGTTTGAATTTGTATCTTCTTGAGTTGTAGTTTCGTTTGTTGATTCAACTACACAATCTTGAGGACATGATGTAACTGTCTCACCTGTATCACAAACACCATTACCACATAAGTAAAAAGGAACTGTTGATCCGCCTGTCCCACCAGATGATACTCCTGAACCTCCAGAACTTCCACCACCGCTTCCTCCATTGTTGTTATTTACTGGAGCAGATATTGAAGGATTTCCAACTGCAATATATTCAGTACTACAATTTCCTTGATTACATTCTCCGACAATTGCACTTGAACTTCCAGATAATCCATCTTTTGAAGCAGAAACACTTACATCATTACAATCAGAGCTAAATATCACGGCATAAATACCATCTTGATTGAAAGTACCATTTCCAGAATCTGTGCTTATACTTAATGTATCACAATTAACTACAACAGAAGCATCACTTACAACATCCGAGAAATCTGAATTATATACAACACCTGTAACAAGAGTACTTGCACTTGCAAGACCTAAAGACATCACTAAAAATAGTCCTAATATTATGAAACTTCGTGTTTTATTCATAATTTAATCCCATTCTGGACCTATTTAAAGGTTATTGTGATTAAGAACCATATACTAATTACTCAAATGTTATTGTAGGTCCAGTAACTTCTTCAATCCAGAAATGTACATCTATTTCAGTAGGATAATTTGGATCTGGCCACCATAATTTCTTCTTAAATTCTGGAGTTTCTGCAGATAAGTCCTTTTCTATTAAAACAACCACTTTTGTTCTATTGAAATGCTCATCCATAACAAATGTTTCATCAATTGTCTCAGTTTCGTTATGTAATAAGATAAAATCTCCTTTGTCCATATTATATAAGAAGTCCCCACGTTCACTATAAGCATCTATGGTATAATTGTAATTCACTTGTTGATATTCCAAATTATGAACCGTAAACGAATAATTATATTCTCTATCCAAGAACAAGTATGCAGGTAATTTAGTATGATTTTCAAAATATACTTCAGTTAGAGGCTCAATACCTAAAGGAATGAATGATAATACAATTAAGAATATAGCTAATATTACAATTCCTCCAATAAATACTTTTTTCATAAAATTGAGGCTTTATTTAGATATTTAAACCTTCTTAACACAGATAAGCTTTTAAGTTTCTGGTCCATTAAGAACTATGCCTAAAAAGAGAAGGAAATTAATTGGCCTTGGAAGAGCTGTTGTAAGAAATAAGATCATCAAGAAAATTGGTTTAGATACGGATAACTCTTTCTCCTGGATGGAAAATGAGAAATTGACCTGGGATTATAAACCGTCTGTTGTTAGGAAAAACAATGTTCTCTACTCAAACTATGTTGTATTTAGCGAACTAATTAATTTATTGTCTCGTAAAAATCCAAATGTACAATTTAATAAAAAGAAAATCTTTAAGTTCTTAAGGAAGAATGGGATAAATCTCTTGAAGAAAAAAGAAGTTGACCCCGACAAAGTTAATGAAACTTTCAAAATGTTGAGTGAAGAGAGGGAAAGAAATAAATGGCCTTCTGGAGATAATGATTTAAGAATAATTGCAATTTACCATGTAGCCGGAATTTCTTGCATTTCTACCAATAACTTCAAAGATTTTCAAGGCCCGTGTAAATTCCTAAATATTGATCTAGAGATTCCGTCAATAATAGAGCCTGGATCCAGACAGGACGTCGCCAAAATGTGGAGGAATATTTATGGAAAAAGATCTTTTATCAAAAAGAAAAAACGTTAAAAATCATCAGCCAAATCTTCATAATTAGACAAATCTATTTTCCCTTCATCAACCTTTTTTCTCATATCCCTAACAATTTTGGTTGACTCATCTAATTTATCTTTTCCTATAGAAGATATAAATAAATTAAATTCAAGCAAATCAAACTCGGACTCTATAGCTTCATTCATGAATTTTTTCAAACCATCCTCTCTAGACTTAAGTAATGTTTTCATGTCTTCAGGCGATTTAATTGAAAATTGTTGTTCCATTTTATAGGAATAAAAAACAGTCCCCCATATTTATAAAACTAACCTCTTCAGAACGATCGAATTTCAAAACCTCTTTGAACTTCATGAAACAACTAGTCTTCTATTCTTTTTAAGTCTTTTGAGAACTCTCATAAAAATCCAACTTATTGACTATATTTAAGGGTTTTCTAAATCAAAAACCGTCCGGACCAATCTTAAGCAAAACTTCTCTTAATCATAGTTTCAAAAGATTCGCCGGGGGTACCAAAAGATTCTACCATGTTTTTACTTCATCACTTATTTCAATTGTAAACATGAATCCTAATATACCAATTCTAAACTATAAACTTTTCTAAGACCCAATTTATACGTCTACAACTCCGAAAGATATTTAAATGATGTAGACGTATAGATATTATGGTATATACAGAAATTAAAGAAAAAGGGAAGAAGAAATATTATTACAGGGTAATTTCAAAGAGAATTGGTAAAAAGGTAATAAAAAAGAGAGTCTATATGGGAGTAGATCTAGATAAAGATAATTTAACCAAGTTAGAAAAATCTGCAGACAAGGAGTTGATGCTTCTCTCCACTTTATTATTAGATGAAGAAAAGAAGGATTTAGAGAAGATAAAAAAAACACATTTAAAGAACAAGGATTATGAAGAAAGCAAATACGAAGCCTTTGTATCCCTATTTACTTATGATTCAACAAACATAGAAGGAAATACTCTAACTCTTCAAGAAACCTCTCAGTTATTATTTGAAGGAATAACTCCAAGAAAAACTACAAGAGAAATAAATGAAATAATAAATCACAAAGAAGCTTTTGACTATATTTTAAACTTCAAAGGAGATCTAAATAAAGAATTTATGCTAAAACTACACGAATTAGTAGTTAAAAATACTCTAAAGGAAGACCTAAAAAATCAAGTTGGAAAGTATAGAACGTTACAAGTATATATAAGAGGAACAGAGTGGATGCCTCCTAAACCTAAAGAAGTTCCAAAAGAAATAGGACAATTACTATCTTGGTATACAAAAAATAAGAAAAAACTCCATCCTTTGATATTGTCTGCTTATTTTCATTCAGCATTTGAAGCGATCCACCCTTTTGTTGACGGAAATGGGAGAGTTGGAAGATTATTGATAAATTTCATTCTTCATAAAAATGGTTACCCTATGATAAACATCCCCCATAAACAGAAATATCTTTATTATGAGGCTCTTGATTCTTCACACTTGAAAGGGGATTTAAGACCTTTAACTTTATTCTTATATAAAATCCTTAAAGAAGAAAAGATCAAGTACTAGTATACGTCTACATCAAACAGAAATACGATTTAGTTGTAGACGTAATTGTGGTCACCTATATTTTTTTAATTATTTAGAATTTACTTCAGAGAATTCTCGAGATTTTGCCCATCAATTTTTGAGAAATATTTCTGCCCTTTAATCTCATAAAACTCTTCATTTTTTCCATTATTGTTCAAGTCTTCCTGTTTGAGAATATATCCTGATCTCATCTTTTCCAATTCAACCTCGTTATCAGTTGGACCCTCACATGTTCTCACCCCAAACGCACTAGCCAAAATTACTGTTCCAATAGCGATACCTTGCCCAACAGTATGATAAAAATTGGAATTATACCACTTTGATTCCTTATTTCCCATAAAAATTGAGATAAATCTGACTTTATAAGTATTGTTGTACTTTGATTACTCTGTAAGCCAATCCAACCCTTTTAATGCAGTTATTAATTTCCTCTTATTTGGGCTTTTGAAATACCAATCTTCAGAATAAAATGGATGTTCTTTCAATAAGAATTCGTGTGCTGCCAAAGGATCCTTCCTATTCTTAAGAGCCTTCATCATAGCTTTATGATAAACTTTAGCAAAAAGTCCATCGTTGTGCTTTCCTGGAATAGAATAATAATCTACTTCTACACTTGAAGGCATAACCGCTTTAACATAATCGTGTATTCTCCAAATATGTCCTTCTTTAGCAATAATTTGTATTTTCTTAAACTCATCTAAGGATTGATTGCCATCCATAGGTTGAACTAAAGGAAAAGTAAAATTTCCAACAGTTTCTAGTGATTGATTATCATAAAATACTTTTTCTGGGTCCATTCCCTGATTATATAAAAAATCCACCGTTTCTTCAGCTTCAGAAATAGCGTATTTTGGAAATACTTTAGCAAATCCTCCATGACCTCCAGTCACAAATATATTCCCATATCTTCCACCTTTGAATAAGTCTATTGCCTTCCTACCCACAGGAAAACTTTTATCTCCAAAAGTTGTCTCCCCCGTTGGAATGACTAAAGCATCATATGTGCCGTATCTCATATAAGAGGATAATTTTACAACTTATAAATCTTGTTATTTATGTCACTTTTCAATTACGAACAACAATATTTATAAACAACTTCTAAGGTTTATTTTCATGAAAAAGGTTTCAAGTAAGAAGTTAGATAAGGGTTCAAGAAAAAAGGTTAGTTTTATTATCCCGGCTTATAATGAAGAAGAAGCAATAGAGACGGTAATTAATCAAATTCCAATATCCAAACTTAAGAAATTAGGTTATGATACTGAAATTGTGGTGGTTGATAATAATTCTACAGACAAAACAGGACATCTTGCAAGAAATAATGGTGCAACTGTATTTGTTCAACCAATAAAGGGATATGGTAATGCTTACAAAGCAGGATTTGCAAACTGTCATGGAGACTATATAATTACTGGAGATGCAGATTGTACCTACCCTTTTGAAAACGCTCACGCTTTCTTAGAAATTTTAGAAAATGAAAATTTAGATTTCATGAATACAAATAGACTTCATAACGTTCACAAAGAAAACATGCATGCAAGTCATGTTTTTGGTAACCATTTCTTATCAGGAATTTGCAGAATTCTTTGGAGAGGTTTTCCTTTTAGAGATTCTCAATCTGGAATGTGGATATTTAGAAGAGAAATATGGAAGAAGCTTCATGTTAAATCATCTGGAATGCCTTTCTCCCAAGAATTAAAGATAGAAGTACACAAGAAAGGATTCAAATGTAAAGAGATTGATATTGAATACCGTGCCCGTGTTGGAGAAGTTAAGCTTGATGGCTGGAAAGATGCTGTAAGAAATACAACTCATTTGTTTGTAAAGAAATTGGGCATAATGGGGTTCTAGTAAAATGAAAAAAGAGAAGGATCTCCCTTTTGTTACAGTAGGAATAATTGTAAAAAATGAAGAAATGCATATAGAAGACACAATAAACTCGATATTGGATTCAACATATTCTAAAGGTAGCTATCGGGTTTTGGTTGTTGATGGTAATTCAACCGACAGAACGCAAGCTATTATAAAAAAATTAATTAAAAAGAATAAAAATATTCGTTTGATCGTTGAGCCTTGGAAAAAGGGAACCCATGGAAAAGCCCGTAATCTTGTATTGGATAATGCAGAAGGAAAATATGTTGCATTTACAGACGGAGATTGTATTGTAGATAAAAATTGGTTAAATAATTTAGTTAAGAGCATAGAAAAAGAAAGGGAACTTGATTCAAAAGTGGTTGCCGTTGGAGGGGTAAGGAAACCAATAGAGACGAAGGATTGGAAAGAAAAAGTCTTAAACAATCTTATGGGCACTCTATTTGGTTCAGGAGGCAGCAATTGTTTCATAGAAACAAAAAAGAAATATGTCGACTCTATTCCAAATTATAACGCCATATACTTAAGAGAAACTGTTGTAAAAGAGAGATATTCTGAATTGGGTGTTGGAGAAGATTATGAGTTTGGTTTGAGATTAAATAGAGAAGGGTATAAGATTGTTTTCAATAAAGACCCGATCATTTATCATCACCAAGAACCAAATTTTGCTAATTTCTTTAAACAAATGTATTCATATGGTAAAGCTCAAATTAATGTTTATAGAAAAATTGGTAAGATAAGATTCTTTGCAATTATTGCCCCGCTCTTTGTTTTAGGTTTAATTGGAGGGTTTATTTTTGGGATGTTCAACCAGTTAATGTTAGACATCTATCTTGGAGTTATTCTAGTATATTTAACCCTCGTTTTCTTCAATTCCATAAAAATAGTTTTTAATACCAAAAAGTTATACAATTTTGCGACAATGTTCCTTTATCCGTTAGAACATATATTCTATGGTGTAGGAGTTTTAGGAGGGATTTGGAATGCAATCAAGAAATGAAAAAAAACTTCTAGTAGTGGTTCCGTATTTTTATCCAAAGATAGGGGGTGTCGAGAAACACACTTACAATCTATACAAAGGGCTAAAGAAAAAATTTAATTATAAAATTGTGATAATAACTTCTAATCACGAAAACAAAATATACAAAGAAGAGTTTATTGAAGGAATGAAAGTTTACCGCCTTCCAAGGCAGTTTAAAATATCAAATACACCTATAAGCTTCAGATGGAGAAAGAAAATTAGCGAGATAATTAATAAAGAAAATCCTTCAATTATAATGGCTCATTCCCCAGTTCCATTTATTTCAGATATCACAATACTCTCAAATAAGAGAATACCCTCTATAATAAAATATCATTCTGGAAGTATGAAAAAAGAGAAAGCAGGTTTCAAGAATTTAATTATATTTTTCTACGAAAAATTATTTTTGCCTTGGATTTTAAAAAGAGTTTCTTATATAATATTCACTTCTGATTTCGTAAAGGAGCATTTCTTAAGGGGTTATGAGTCAAAATCTCAAACAATAACTCCTAGTGTGGACCTCAATTTGTTTAAACCAGAAAATAAACGTTTGAAGCAGATAACGATTCTTTATGTTGGAAGAATTGATAAAACTTCCAAGTGGAAGGGAATAAACTTTTTGATAGGGGCTATCCTCTTTGTTAGGGGCAAGTTTCCCAACGTGAAATTGAATTTGATTGGAGAAGGTGATGCGGTAGAAGACTACAAAGATATGGTTAAAAAATTAAAACTTTCTAAGAATGTGGTGTTTTCAGGAGCTTTAAGGGGGAAAGATCTTGTCGTAGAATATAATAATTCTTCGCTGTTGGCATTGCCCTCAGTTTCCGAAGCAGAAAGTTTTGGAATGGTTTTAATTGAAGCAATGGCTTGTAAAAAACCTGTTGTTGGATCGAATATAGGAGGGGTTCCTTATGTTATTGATGACAAGGTAAATGGTTTTTTAGTCCCTCCAAGAAATTCAAGGGTTTTGGCAGAAGCAATCATAAAAATATTGAATAATCCTAAGGAAGCTAAACAAATGGGCGAGGCAGGATATAAAAAAGTTATTCACAATTTTACCCTAGATCACCAAATTCAAGAGACAAATAAAGTGATATTAAAAGTATTAAAAGAACATCAAGAAAAACAAAATGAAAAGAAAAACCAGAAAACAAAATCAAAAAAAGAAAGAGCCAAAAAAGGCAAGTAAATTCAAACAAAGAATAAAGAACTTCTTTAAAATTCCAGAAGAAGTTTTTGAAGAAGAACCTTCTCCTCAGTTTGAACGTCAGAAACTATTTACTCTTAACAGAAAGAATATCTTTCTGGGATTAGCATTATTCACATTAATTATTAATCTGCTAATTTTCTTTGATTTCAATATCTTATACTTGAGACAAATTCTTGGATTCTTGTTTTTAGTAAGTGTACCAGGAATAATAATTATGCTCTGCTTCAAAATACGTAATATTGGGTTTTGGGGATATTTAGTTTATACTGTGGGGCTTAGTATTTCATTCATCATGTTTGCAGGTTTAATTGTAAATTGGGTTTTACCTTGGATAGGTATTACTGACAAACCCCTTTCACTTTATCCAATCCTAATCTGCTTTGATATTTTCCTAATTGTTCTTGGTTCAGTAGCTTACAAAAGAAACAAAGACTTTAAACCAAAACCTTTCACACTTCTAAAATTAGACAGACTAAACAATATATTCTTTACAATACCAATGATCTTCCCAGTTCTATCAATTTTAGGAGCTTTCTTCCTAAACAATCATGGGCCAAATATACTAACAATGATAATGCTTGGAAGTATAGCTGTTTATATCATTCTGCTAACAATCTTTAGAAAGAAATTAGACAAGAATATATGGCCTTGGGCATTGTATTGGATAAGCCTAGCTTTGATTTACACAGGAAGCATGAGGGGTTGGTTTATTTCCGGAAGCGATCAGAATACAGAACATCAAATATCTCTCTTAACAAATTCAAATGCTCTTTGGAGTGCAAATTCAACCAAGTATAGTTACAATTTTATGTTGTCTGTGAGTCTCTTACCCAGCATAATATCCTCTTTATCAAACATGGAAATTTCATATATCTTGAGGATTTATTTCCCTTTATTGTTTTCTATCGTCGGAATAATAATCTTTCTACTGGTGAATAAATTAGCAAAGAATTCGTTCATTTCTTATTTGTCCGGATTATTCTTTATTGCTCAACCCACATTCACTTCTTGGGATCTGCTCCCAGCCAGACAAGAGATAGCCTTCATTTTCCTTGCCCTAATGTTCTTGGTAATGTTTAACCAAAAATTACGCGAGGTCAACTCAAAAATCTTCCTCTTAACTTTTGGAGTCTCAATGATTTTGAGCCACTATTCTACGGCATATATCGCACTACTCACATTAATTTTATTTTATTTATTAAATTTTTTTACAAACATATCAAAAAGAAAATCAACTATTTGGGACGATTCAAAGTATGTTAAAAAGATAATTCTTACAGGGTCACTAATAGTTCTTCTCCTACTCTTTGGTTTCTTGTGGTATAACCAAGTCACACCTGTATCTGAGGGGTTAATCGATTTTACACACGAAAGTTTATCAAATTTTAACCACATCTTTGGAGAAGATTTGCCTGAAAATGCTTTCTGGAAAGATATATTGCCTTTCGTAAATAGAACAAATACTTTAACTACTTCAAAAGTTCTCGAGAATTATAATCAAAATTTGATAAATAGTTTATCCAGACAAGAAGGGGATGATGCCCTAAACAAGATTAAAGGGTATTCAGTTTATGAGAAATTCTCTTCCTACAAAACGGGTAAATTCAAAGGCATCTTTGCAAAGATATATCCTCTCCAAAAGTTCTTAGTCCAGATTAGTGTTCTATTTGTTTTTATTGGGTTGGTTATACTCTTGAAAATTAAAGGTTTCAAGAATTATTTCCTATTTGCTTTGTCATCTTTTTTACTACTTTTTACCATTTTTCTTCCTTTTTCTTCCTCAAGCTATGGGGTGGATAGATTATACCAACAATTATTGATGATTTTATCTTTCCCTTTTGTTATTGGTTTTCAAACAATAGTTAGTAAATTTACACATAAAAATTATATTCTCTTAACAATTTTTATTATATTTTATCTAATTATATTTACAAACATTCTTTTCTCTTTAATTGGGGGACCATCGACCCAGATAAGATTTGATAATTATGGAAAAGAATACGATTTACATTATGTCTCCTTTTATGAAGCCAATTCCAACTATTGGTCTATAAATAATATTTTGCCTGACGAGAAGCTCTATCTTGATAAATACACAAAATTCAAGATTTTCTCAACAAAATATCCCATTTTGGGAAGAAATTATGATCAAAATATATTCCCCTCAGCACTAATATTAGACAAAACTAGTTATGTTTACGCTGGAAGAACAAACATATTGGATTCTCTAGCATTTGGATTTTTTGGAAACTATTTAATCTCATATAATTTCCCAAACGAATTCTTAAGAGATAATAAAAACAAAATCTATTCCAATGGAGGTTCAGGAATCTTCAAATGAAATCCAAAATAAAAGTATCTATTTTGTCTCATGACTTATCTGAAAACTGTCTTGGTAGGGCATATATTTTAGCAAAAATATTGAAAATGAGATATGAGGTTGAGATTATTGGACCCCTCTCTAAAAAAGGTTTATGGGAGCCTGTTGAAGAGGATAAATCAATCAAATATAAATTTGTTAAGAGAAATCTTAATTTCAAAGAGATATCTTCTTTGATTGACGGAGATTTAATCTATGCTATAAAGCCAAAAGGAACTAGTTTTGGTTACGGTTTAATAAAAAAATTAAAAACAAGGGTGCCCTTGATATTAGATATTGATGACTGGGAGATGGGATTTTACCATAACCCTCTTTACATGCTTTATAGCTTAGCTCATTTTTGGGATCCTAATAATGCACTTTATACTTTTGTTCTTGAAAAGCTTGTTAAAAAATCAGATGGCTTAACTGTTTCAAATTCTTTTTTAAATAAAAGATTTGGGGGAAAGGTTATCCCTCATGTCAAAGATACTCAAAAAATAAAGCCCTGCAGGAAGAACACAAATAATCTTAAAAGTAAGCTCGGGATTGAAAATAAAAAGGTGGTTTTATTCTTTGGCACAATAAGAAAGCATAAAGGTATCGAAGATTTGATAAATTCAATTAAGATGCTAAATAGAAGAGACACACAATTGCTCATTGTTGGAGCAGATTTAGAAGATTCCTATGTAAGAAAATTAATCCAAGAGAATAATAAAAATGTTTTATTTATTGGAAAACAACCCCTTAAAAAAGTGCAAGATTTTCTTTCTATTGCAAATGTTGTTGTAATACCTCAAAGAGAATCAAATTCTTCTATAGGACAAATTCCTGCAAAACTCTTCGATGCAATGGCTATGGGAAAACCTATAATCTCAACAAATGTCTCAGATATCCCAAAAGTCTTAGATGGTTGCGGAATTATAGTGGAACCCGAAAAACCAGATCAACTTGCAGAAAAAATAAAGTATGTCTTTGACAATCCTAAATTTGCAAAAAATCTTGGTAAGAAAGCTAGAGAAAAATGTATAAAAGAATATAGCTTTGATGCAGTCAAAGGTAAACTATTCAAATTAGTTGAAGAGAATTACAACAAATATAGGGTTTCAACTAAACCCCTTATTAAAAAGATCCCAGACAGATCACACAAACCCCCAAAATCAAAAGAATCCAAAATAAATTCTTCTCTATAAGATTACTTGCTTGACTAGGGTATGCATATATCCTTCCCATAATTAACACTACAATATTGTGGAATAAGATTTTATAAATGTTTCTACAATATTGTGGATGGTAAAAAGAACCTTCAAAGAGATTAGAAACGAAGTTCTAAATGAACTAAAGAAAGTAAAAGAATGTTCTTACGGATATTTGGAGCGTAAAGTAAATACTAATTGGCAAACAATAAGGGATCACATTGAGAACTTAGAATTCTTCGGGGCAGTTGAAGTAACCAAAGATAATCGAATAATATTAAAATAAACTTTCATAATCCTTAAAAACCACTCAAAAATAGGGTTTTTATGGAAAAACAAGTAAATAAAGATCATTATGACTTTAGCAAATATGTCCATAAAGGGAGATGGATGTCATATTATTATCAGGTAGGTTTAATTGACTCTTTAAATCCAAATTCTATATTAGAAATAGGTCCAGGAACAAATTTCCTCAAGAAATACTTCTCTGACAAGAACATTGAATATAGAACATTAGATATTGCAGAAGATACAGATCCAGACTACATCGGAGGGGTTGAAAATATGACTTTCCCAGACAATTCTTTTGATTTAGTTTGTGCATTCCAAGTATTGGAGCATTTACCTTTCAATAAATTTGATCAAAGCCTAAAAGAAATATCAAGGGTTTCAAGTGATAAAACCCTAATAAGTTTACCTTACTCTAGGTTTAGATTTGGTCTTGAATTAAATATACCAAGATTCCGAGATCTAAATGCATCAATAGATATTCCAAAATTCTGGAAGAAACATGAATTTGATGGAGAACACTACTGGGAAATTGGAAAGAGAGGATATCCTTTAAAGAAAATCAAGGGAGTGCTTGAAGATAATTTTAATCTAAATAAAACAATCCATCCTTATGAAAATAAATATCATGTTTTCTTTGTTTTAGATAAGAAGTCCTAATGCTTCCTAACTACAAAGAAAATACCTAAACTTTTAATTACATTGTTCTTCATTTCTATATCTAACAACTGTTCTCGTCTTTGTAACTTCTTTATATCTAGTCACATCTCTACAAACCTGTTTTGTCGGGACTTCCTCTTGACAATAACAACTTTCAACTGTAGCATCCCTCGAGACTGTAAAGGTGTTTGAAGATTGTGCATAAATATACTTACTCTGAGTTTCTTCCAAAACTTGTCCCTCAACTTTAAAACCAATAGTAATTCCAAATGTTCCCCCAACCTCGTCAAGATTGTAGATTACACAACTATATTTAGCAGGCTCATCCTCATAAAGAAATCTATCAACTCTTTGTAAACATTCCCCTCTTTCGACCTTGTAACTAAGCTTCTGGTTTTCACATTCTCTATCAGTATAAGGTACGGTTTCTTGATACTCCTCTAAATAGTCATAAGGTACCTGAACTTCTTTACAGACAACGTCTTCTCCTGAATTACTTTCTCCACTTCTAACAACATTACCGGTAAGTGAGGCACCTATTACAATTATCAGAACTATGAGACAGACTCCCCCGATTATATAAGGCAGAGCCTTATTTTTCCCAGAACTCTTAACCTCTTTCTTCATACAATAACAAAGTTTATTATATTTAAAAACTTATCTCCGACGATAATATGAAAATTGTTTCATAAGAAATAGTTGTTTTTCTCAGATTATTGTTTTAGAATAATTATCACTTCAATCTTTGTTGGTCTTTGTATATAAGAATTGGAATCATTATAAAAGATAAGATTACTACAATCCCAAGAACAGCCACAATTAGTTTCATAGGGAAATTTGGGTGATTCGCCAAAATCCAAACGAAAGAATAGAATATAGATACAAAAACAATTGTAAAAATTGTCCAATATATCCCTAAGCTATAAAAGAAAGATTTGACTCTCAAATAAAAGTGATGGTGCGATCCCCCATATTTATTTTCAAGCCCCAATGTCAACAAGTATAATGCAAATATTGGAAGTATGGTGTGGAGCATAATTAAAGAAACAGTCTTTAATAAAACGCCCATCTCTACATTGTCAAATTTCTTGTCTCCAAAATATTGTAATATTCCAAAAACCCCTGCAACCAAAAGAGTTATTACCGCCAATCTTAGCAACTCATCATTCGTTCATTTTCTCTCATTTTAAAAAAAGAGCTTTAATGTTTAAATACTCTCCCACGCCATAAGAAAAACATTACTTCTTCCTAACTACAAAGAAAATACCTAAAGATCCTAATACTGCAATCATTCCACCAATTAGTCCAAATTCTGGAACTAAAGGAACATTAACAATTCCAATATTAAGCTTAAGCTTACAACTAGACGATAATAATATGTCCACATTTCCTTCGTCAACACCAACCAAAGATTCTTTTTGAGCATAAACCGTTACATCATCTCCATAATCACACTTATTTGGTTTAAACTCAATAGCATAATGTCCATCTTCATCACTTGTTGTACTTTGACTGTAATCGTTTCCATTATGATGACATGTTACCTGAACATCTGCTCCTCCAATAGGATTAGTAATAGAATCTTGATAAATTACTCCGTCAATAATTGTCTTCTCAATTGGGTGGGGTGAACCAGCACTAACACTTACTAAACCAAACATTAATACTAAGAATGCACCAAGAACCATAAAGCTCAACTTTTTATTCATAAGAAAGTATCATTCTTCTAGGTTTATAAATATATTTACAAAAAATTACATATATGAAAATTTATTCATTAATAGACAACTTCAATTTCCAAATCGCAATTGTCCATAACCCAATCAACATCAAACTCATTAAGTTCTCTCCTTTCTCCATCAAGAACAAAGTATTGTGTTGAAGATATATTTGGTTCATATGAAGGCATCTGATTATCATACCAGTGGTCTGGACAAACTTCTAAACCTTTATCTGTAGGAAAACCTGCGTTGTCTGGGTGTCTTATTTCACGTGTAGCAAAACCCCAAGTTACTAAACCAATAACTAAAATTGCTACAATTAAAATTACCCCTAACCTCATCCAAGATTTCTTCATACCAATTAAAGTAATCTCAGATATAAAAACGTTGTTATGGCTTCAATCTGAATAGAACTCAATAAACCAAATCACAATCCTCAGGAGGGATAACTAATAACTCTCCATAATTATCTTCTATTAATTTCTGATTAACAAAAGTATCTTTAACATAAACATACCTTAATTGTCTCCCATACTTATCACGATCATTAGAAAGATTAGAAGGAACCAAAACAATTTGCTTCCCTAATACCAAATCTTCTAAATAATATTTAGCTTCTAAATATCCTTCCTCATAATCTTCAGGAGTATCCACACACAACAATCTAACTATCTCAAAAGTCTGAGTATCTAAATCATAATACTGAAATGTATCTCCATCAATTACATTTGTTACGTAATCATCAACAAATCTCTCAGGTTGATTAAGGGTATAAGGTAAAATAAACAATCCAATCATAAGTAATAGAAAAGTAGAAGAAAATACTATAACAAAAACTAACTCTTTTTTCATAAACAAAGCAAGAAAAACTATAATATAAAGTTTTCTTGTGTCCACACAGAAATATTTATAAATAATGTAGACATAAAATTGTATGGTTTATACAGAAACGCGAATTATTAATGGAACAAAATACAATTATAGAGTTATCTCAGTTAGGAAAGGTAAGAAAGTTTCAAAGAAGAGAAAATATCTTGGATATAATCTATCTCCGAAAGAATTAAAGAAAAGAGAAGTGGAAGCAGATAAAATTCTTGTTTCCGAAAAAAGAAACAAGGAAATAGAAAGAATAAAAGAAAAAATTTATCGAATTCTAAAAGAGAATAAAGTGGATCGTGCAGGGATATTTGGGAGTTATTCAAGAGGTGAACAAAAAAGAAATAGCGATATTGATATAGTTGTAAATATTAATAACAAGAAAATGAGTTTGTTAGGATTTATAGCTTTAAACAGAATGCTTGAAGAGGCTCTTAAAAAGAAAGTTGATTTAGTAGAATACTCTGCAATAAAACCCTTAATCAAAGAGAGAATATTAAATGAAGAGGTAAGAATAATTTGAAAAGAGATGTGAGATTATTCATAAATGATATAAAAACAAATATACTTGATATAGAATCCTTCTCTAAAGGACTTAATCTTGAGAAATTTGAAAAAGATAAATTAAGACAAAATGCAATAATGAGAAGTTTGGAAATAATTGGAGAAGCCTCAAAAAATGTTCCCCCAGATTTTAGAAAAAAGTATCCCAAGATTCCATGGAGAGATATTGCTGGGTTTAGAGATATATTGAGCCATTCTTATTTTGGAGTGGATTTAGAAAGGGTATGGAATATAATAGATCTTGACCTTCCTGAACTAAAAAGGGAAATCTTCGAAATAAACTTAATTTAACAATCCACCTTAATATAATTCTTAGCTAATGCCTCAGAATCAGAAGCAAAACAAGCTATATTCTCAGGCTTTATCTGTTTAGCATACCGACAATCACAAGAATAATATTTATCAGATCCAGTAGAACCCACATAAACAGTATCAGAGAAACAACCTAACTCTTGACAAAGAGTCACATCTGATACAGGGTTAGATTTCAACAAGTAAGTCGCATAGGCAATTAAAGCAATCAAAACGACTACAATAGCAATAATTAGAATCTTCTTAGTTTTCATTTTTTGGATTTCTTAGTTGGACGTGTCTTATATCTTGAGAATATTCCAACAAGTCTATCATCAACTTTAATTTTCCTTTTATTTGGTTTGGATACATAATTCACACAACTTCTCCTTATGATGTCTTGAACTTGATCTTCAAGAGTCATCATGTTTTTATCTGCTCGTTTCAAAAGAGCTTTTTCCTCATCTTCATTAAGAGTTACCGTTACTTGAGTCATCTTTTAACCACATATGTTTTATCCACTTTGAATGATTTGTAAATTCCTTCAAGTATGTCCGTTCCCGCATATCCTGCAAGAAGAGATAGCCTATAATCAAAATTAAATATCAATCCTATAAATACACCTATAATTAATGCTATCAAAACTGTTATTGAATAATAGCCCCATAAAATCTTTCTACGCAAAGATAATGCCTTTAACAAACCTGTAAACCCTCTTGTTAAACCGCCAATACCTCCAAGCAACGCTGGGAGAAAAACTGTTTCTCTAAATATTGCATCCATATTCAACCCTTTTATTAAAAATAGCCAATAATTGTTTTAAATGTTTTGGTTTACTTCTTAATGCAGATGTTACTAAAATCGATAGAATGCTGAGGAGTTGGCTGAACCTTAGATAATTTAAGATATAATTCAATTTAAAGAAGCTAATTTTAGCTAGCTAAAATTAGCATCCAAAATACTTAAATATTTGGTGTACCCTGGATAATTCAGGTCAATCAAATTTCCAGGGTACATTTAAAAAGTCTAAAAAACTAAATTAAAACATGGTATACATTTACAAAAAGACCCGGGGAAACAAAACCTATTATTATCTCAGAATTTCAAAGAAGAAAGGGTTAAAGAAAATTGAGAAGGATTTGGCTTATTTGGGAAACTCTATTGATGAAGCAAGAAAAAGATTTCCAGCAATAGCAAAAGAAAAACAAGAAATAAGAAAGAGTTATAGAAGAATTAATCTTTTATTGGAAAATGAATATTATGCAAATAAGATTAAAGAATTAAAATTAAAAAAAGATGATTATCTTGGAAATAAATTAATAGATATTGAAGCTTGCAAATTGCATTATTCTAAGGAATTCAAGAAATTAGATCCAACAACACAAAAAGAAATTTTAGAAAATTTTTCTATCGAGTTCGCTTACAACACAACTTCTTTAGAGGGAAATACAATTACCCTTAATGAAGCTAAGAAATTTTTTGAAGAGGGTCGAACTCCCGCAAATAGGGAGCTTAGAGAAATTTACGATTTGAAAAATACAAGGGATGTTTTGTTTTGGTTAATGGATAAAAGAAAATTAATTGACCATAAATTAATTGAAGAAATTCATAAAAAATTATTGAAAGATATTGACAATAGAAAAGGCTATAGAACAAAAGATATCCGAGTTTTCAAATCTCATTTTGACGCAAGTCCAGGAATTTATGTTAAAGCGGACATGGAACTCTTATTAAAATGGTATAATCAAAACAAATCAAAATTGCACCCCTTTGTTTTAGCTTGTATGTTTCACCATAAATTTGAAAAAATTCATCCATTTTATGATGGAAATGGAAGAACGGGTAGAATGTTAATGAATTATATTTTAATGAAAGCAGAGTATCCTCCTTCAGTAATTTATAAAAAAAATAGAAGCGATTATTTAGATGCCCTTGGAAGTGCGGATAAAATCGACATTCCTAAAACAGATTTAAGATATAAAAAATTAATTAGCTATCTTTCTGATGAAAGCGTAACTTCTTATTGGAATTTATTTTTGTAACTTGGATTTATTATAAAAATTTATACTCTAATTGATACAAAAATATAGTATCTTTGTAAAAATTACTTATTAAAACTCGTTATCCAGTAACTTAACCCCATTACTGCCTGCCCTAATATGTAAGCAATACCAACACCCATTAACCCTTTGCCTTGCTCTATCATTAAGAAACTTCCACCAATAATTACTATCGCTCCAATAACATTAACAATTAAAATTCTGCCAATCTTCTTCTTAACCTTCAAGATTCCACCATAAATTGAATTAATTCCAACAAAGATTGCAGATAAAGCCATTATTCTTAAGAACATAAACCCTTGGTTAGAATACTCGCTACCAAACGCCAACAATACGTAATTGCCAAACAACCCTATAACAATTATTGAAGGGATCAAAATTATTGAAATTATCTTAATAGCCTTCTTAACTTGTTTTCCTAAACCATGTTCGTCATAACTTCCTTCAGCAAATAACGAATTAGTTGTTGCATTTGGTATCACATAAAGTAAATTAGCAATCTGCAATGCCATAAAGAAATAAGCAGTTATTGTAGGACTTATCTTTGCAGTAATCATAAGCGGTAAAACCATTATAACCAAACCTCCAACAAATCCAGCAAAATAATTTCCTAAAGAATATCTTCCCATATCTTTTATTATATTATCATAGAAAACCAATTTGGGTTTATACTTGAACTTACTGACTAAGATAAGTAAAGCAATCCCAACTGCAACCAACATAGCACTCATATAAGCACTAAATGCTCCAAAGGCTCCAAAGCTAATGAATGCAAATGGCAAAATAACTCTAAGAACACTAAATATACTATTTTTCAGCAAATTAAATTTGGCACTTCTAAACGCAATAAATATGCTCTCAAAAAGACTGTTTGACGCAGAAATCAAAATAAAAACAATAAATATCAAACTCAACAACAAGCTATTCTTAATAAAAATTAAATCAGGTGAGAAAAACTTAAGACCAACCAAGAATATCGAACTAACAACTATTGTTGCTAAAAACACTATTGTAAATGCAGTATTGATCTTATCGTTCTTATTCTTAGATCCAGGTAAAAATCTTATCAGTCCAACATTAAATCCTAACATTGAAATTGAAACTAAAAGGCCCATAGCAGAAATAAGGGTTGTAGCTAATCCTACATCATGAACACTAAATAATCTAGCAATAATCAACCACGAAACAAATCCAAAGGCAGCCATTACAGCCGAACTCAACATCAAATAGATTGAATTGCTATATAATGAATCTTTCATTATTTTCTTCAAACCTTTTTCCTTCATCTTCTCATCCACCCGTAACTCGATTTCCAGAATATAAAAAAGTATACTAAGAAAAATATCATTCCAGTATAGCTATGGTATAATCCTAAAGCTATACTCTTAGATAAATACCCTCCAATTATCATCATTAAAAATACTCTCAATACATTAACTAAGAAAGCTCCAACAACAGCAGGAACAAACATCAACACAGCCTTCTTATGATTTAACTTCTTCCAATCCACAAGTACTCCAAATATGTAAAGAGCTGTAAAAATAAATATGGAATATATTCCAGAACAAGCTTCCGCAACTTTAACCGCAAACCCTTCAAAGACTAATATGTCCGGAGCAACAACCTGGGTATTACCAAAACCTAACAAGAAATGAACTATATTCAAAACTAAATAACTAAGATGTCTCCACAATCCAAATACTAAATTCATAAAGCTATAAACAATAACTCCAAATATCAAAAAGTAAATTATCTCTTTCCTAAACCTCTTAATGAAACTTCTAATAAAGTCTACACCATAAACTCCCAAAGCTAAGAATACAAATATCCCAATTCCAATCAAATGAACTAATAATACGCTAAAAAATCCAATTTCAAATTTATATGCATTCCTTTCAAATAAATAAAAAAGAATTAACAAAACTAAAGAAACCAAGCTAAATAATTTATCTCTACCTTTTATCTTAAAATGATCCATTCTAAGCAATCTCTGCCTATACAATAAAACAAATCCAACTATTGAAAATAAAAGAATATATCCAATTCTTCCATAAATTTCTATTCTCCAATCTTCCAATAATCCATACTGATATAATTGACTACCAATTATTATAGAAAATATTATGAATAATGCTACAAAGATCACCGTTTTTACTAAGAACTGTTTGAATCCTTTATTTATCATATCCAATAGCTCTTTTCCATTATCAAATGATCAATTCCAAGATGTATTCCAACTGCAACTAAGAATAATATAAACAATATGAATACAAGTTTAAATCTTTTATCTGATATTTTCTTAAATTTATGTAATATAAACAAGACTATCAAAAACACCAAGGCAAATACTAACCAATGCCACCAAGTATGCCCTAACTTTGCTAATGGAGCAAACCAAGAATAAGTCATAATCTTTGCAGGGTTAAATTCCCAATGGAATAATCCTGTAATTCCAAAGTCAATTAAATCTGGAGTCAAATGTCCGATAAAGAAAGCTAAACCATATCTATAATTCTTAAATGCAAATATTCCTACAAGTAAACCAAATGTAGCAACACTTAAGTGAGTTAATAATCCGCCCATACAGAACCTATAAAGAAAAACTGTTTTTAAAGCTTGTTTATGATGAAATTTGGTTCATATATTAAGTGTGTATTGTACATGCAATAATATGCTTCTGAAGTAGAATTTTCGTAAAGATCATTCTTAAACAAAATCTTTGCAGATTTAAGACAATTCTCAGACTTTATTAAATAAGATCTCTTCATTTCTTCGGACGGTTCAACAAGTTCAATTATATTCTTCTTCTTAAGTTTATTTAAAAAATCCAATTCTTTCATAAAACTCCTCCCATCCTCTTAAGATGACATGATTTTTTATAATTTCTTTTATTAATAAAGAATTTTTGTCAAATCTTCCAATTTTTAGGCTCAACTTTGAATTTAACCCTTCTATTTTATTCTTGATTTTTTTGTCTTCTGTATCAATATATATATCAATATCACTTCTCTCCTTAGGATTATCTTTAGCATAACTTCCAAATAAAATTACAAGTTTTTCTGGAGAATCTCTTAATATGTCCTCAATAATGATTGATAACTCTGAATACTTTTTAATCAATTTATTTAGTTTATGGATTTCAGATAAATAAACGTAATTTCTTGATTGCAAATTTTTCTTTATGAAAAAGACTTTGTTTTTACCTTCAATTTTATAATCTAGAACATTTCTCTCTATAAGTTCATTAATTTTTCTTAATACGGTAGAGTGGGGCTTATTAATTGCCCTTGAAATCTCTCTTAAGTGAGACTTCCCTCTAATTAAAACCAAGATTATTTCTAATTCAACATTGTTCTCTATTTGGTCCATGTGGTTTATCTATGAACCAATGATTTTTAAATCTTTCCATAGGGGTGTCTACAAAATCATAAAAATGTGGTCATCTAAAAACTATTTCTAAAAAATAATCATTAAAAATAAAAAATTACTTCTTTCTAACAAAGAAGAAAATACCTAAAGCACCCAAGATTGTTGTTAATCCAGCAATCAATCCGAATTCTGGAACTAATGGAACATTAACAACAGCTAAATCCCAATCACCTGGTAAAGCATTATCATGGATAACTCCTGACTGACTTCCATACAGATCTCCATATGTAGCAGATACAGTTAAAGTATCTCCATAATTACAATACTCTTGATAGAATACAACTGAATAAGCACCATCACTTAAACTAACTGTGTTTTCAACATTAACTCCGTAAAAATCAGAATCCTCACATGTAACAGTAACATTAGCTCCAGCAATTGTAGCTGTATAATCTGAATTGTAAATCTTACCAGCAATTATAGTCTTAGTATCATCAAAATTCCCAGGAGCAGCACTAACAGCAACTAGAGAAAACAACATAACCCCCAATAAAAATATACCTAGTATCTTCTTCATGCTAGAATTACACTGTTTTTCCTTAAAAAGGTTTCTATACTCTAGAATACATATATTTTCTTAAAAAACCAATATAAACAAGTGGAAAACTAAATTAAATATCATCGATAAATAGATGTTTTTACTAAAATAATAAATTATACCACTGACCAAAGAAAATGCAAAGACTACAAATAGCATAGGGAAGCTATACAAACTAAAAACACAATAAATTATTGAACTAATTATTATAGCATAAACCACCCCATATTCCTTATTTATCAAATTCTGAATCAATCCCCTAAATAGTACTTCTTCAGAAAAGGCTATTATTGGTAATAAGAATAACCAACCCGAATAGTGGGTGAAATCAAAAACATTGCCCAATATTCCTAAAATCCCTCCCAAAATAACAACTAATGGAATATACCATAAATACTTCTTACTATATCCCGGATCTATCTTAAACTTTAAACCATAGAAAACTACCAAAAATCCTAAAATGTAATACACTACAAAAGATCTTACAAAGAAGTTAAATCCAATAAATAACTCGGATACTCTCACAATTGGCAAGATCATAAAGATTATTATCAATTTACCATAATCATCTAATTTCTCATGTTCAGCTAAAGCAATCAAACACCCTCCAATAAGAACACTATAAACAATAAAACCGAACTCCGGCTTCAATTTTAATATAATCTCAGATAAGATCAACCCCAAACTCAAAATCCATAACAAATATTTCTTCATTTTACAACTTAGATATCACATCTTTAACTGCTACAATCAAAAACACCGCTATCAAAACAACCAAAAGCGGAATCAAACTTCTCTTAACTTTCTCACTCCCAAGCTCAGCTATAATCAAATATCCTATCAAAAATACAGTAAGAAATATTGGTGAAATACTTCCTACATTTTCTAACGCTATCATATAAAAATCACGAGATAAGTCTTATTTAAAGGTTATCTATGGTAACTTCCATTACCATATGAGTAATTATAAAACCATATGGTAACAAAAAGATTTATATAGTTTTTATCGCTATTAGATCAATGAAAAAACTAGAAAAGGTAGAAGTCTTGGAACAAAATGAATCCTATCTAAAAGTAATGATCTGGTTCTTTTCATATCCTACAATCCCAATAAGTCTAAGTGATTTGGCAAAAGAGCTCAAAATATCAAAGAAAACAGCAACATTGGTTGTTAATCAGTTTGTAAAAGAGGGATTCTTAATTAAGGAAGAAATAGGAAGAACTTGGAGGATTTCATGTAATCAAGAACATCCTTACAATACAACCAGAAAGATTGGTTATAATTTATCAATCATAAATAGTGCTCTCTATGAGTCTCAAATAATAAATGATATCTACAAAGAAATAGGAAACCCCAAATCAATAACTTTATTCGGAAGCTATAGGAAAGGAGATGATACAGATAAAAGTGATTTGGATTTGGCAATAGAGGTGGTTGGAAATGATGACGTAAAAATCATTAATCTTGGAAACATCCCCCAATTTGGGTATAGAAAGAATGTACCTCTAAATTTACATATTTTTTCACGAAACAAAGTTGACTTGAATCTTTTTTCAAATATTGCAAACGGGATAGTAATAGAAGGTTTCCTAGAGGTTCACCCATGATAAGAAGATACAAAAGACCTGATAAGAAAGATGCACTTAGTATAATAAATTCTGCAAAAAGAGAAGTAGAATTTGCTTTATCTCTACCGATAAATAGAATGTCTGGATCAACAATTATAAAAAATATTTATGAAAGCTTTAGAATGCTTGGAGATGCACTTCTTGTCCTAAAAGGGGTAGAATCCCAAGATCACATGGAACCTATAAATGAACTTCTAAAATTAAATGTTAAAACTTCAAGACCTACTGGCATAATAAGAAATCTAAGACCTCTAAGACACAACATAAATTATTACGGATACTCCCCAAAAGAGGAAGAAGTAAAAGATATAATATCAATAGCAAAAGATTGCTTCAACCCTTTATTTGATGAAGTAAAAAAGAAGATAGAATCTTAAAAAGCTTACTCGGAACTGTTTTTTGGATCGTAATAGAAAGAATATGAAGATTTGATTGTTTGGCCTTTATCATTATTTAGTCTAGTTAGATTTATTCTATCCTGCAATGTTGAAATTTTGCAATGGTTAATGTTCCCAAAGAGATCATATCTATAAATAGAATTGCTTTTTGGATAAACATTTACGTTCCTGCCGGAGTAATGAACTTCCAAATCCGTTGTCCCTTCTCCAACAGGGATAGCTCGTATGGGAATGTTTTTTAGAAAAATTAATTCCTCCTCTAAATCAGATATCTCATACTCCCCATAAACTTTTACGGTTAGTTTTTGATCCATAAATACTTTATCTCAAGACAATATAAAAGCATTATTATACTAATCAATAACCTTTCAAACAATCACAATAAACATTTTAAAGTAAAATTCTCTAAAAAAACAATGACCGAGATAAATACTCAATTATACCTTAATTCTGCAATAATAAATGGCAAAAATGCATATCACCCCGTTACCTTAGAAGCGCAAATAATTAGAAGTGATTATGGAGAGAATCCTTACAGCCGAAATGTAAGAGAAAATTTGGGAGCTTTTGCAAAAAAGTGGGATACACTTTTGATGAGACTCCGAAAATACAAAAACCAGAGAACTTCAATTCAAAACTAAAATTCATGAATACTGCCTATGAATCTATGCCTTGGTTTGAAAACGTTAGATACAACGGAGAGGAATTAACAGAAAGATTACTTGACATAAAGATTACCCCTGGAGATAGCTCAAGATTTGCAAACAAATTCAGTATAAAGAAGTATTGGGAGGAATCTAATAACGAAGTATATTGGAGACTCCAACAAGAAAATAATCCAGAATACTCCGGAGATACTTCAGAATACAATTTAATAATAAAAGCAAACAAAAAAGAAAACGAAATTCTTACAAATTTAGCAAAAGAAGGAATGAAAGTTATTGCTGAATTCAGTTTAGGAAAGAAAATAGGTGTTAGAAAAGAAACGATTAATGACCATTTCGATTAATAACCTTCCCAAAGAACTAAATTTCCAAATTCATCCCTCAAAAATAAAGTATCCCCAGTATTTGTCCAAACATAATCTTTTCCAAAATCCTGTCTTCCAACAACAATCATTTCTCCCTCATCTAAACTAACATCTCCAAAAGTATAATGTTTCCTACCCTCATCTTTAACATCCCATCCTTCCAAAGAACAACTATATGAACAAGTATTTACAAAAGTAGCATAATCATCCTTATAATTCAACTCTTCCAAATCAATACAAGCAGAACACTCACTAAAAGACCTCTTACATAAATTCCTCTCTAAATCTACACACTCTTGCCATCCTGAAACAAATTCATCATAATACTTACTCTTTCCTTCAGGAAAATAATAATTTCCATAACCATTAGTAACAATTTCCAAATTAATATTATCTCTACTATCAGAAAACAAATATGCTAAATCTCTATTATACAAATCCTTCCCATGTCTTTCAATATAAATTGTTCTATTAATAACTCTAGAACTCAAAAACTCTTTAGCTTCATAATATCCTTTCTCCCCAGATTCAGGAGTATTAATTCCCAATAATCTAACATAAATTCCATTTACTACAACCGTATCTCCATCAACAACCCTATCAACTTTAACTTGCTCCAAATCTCCAAAATTATTCACAACAAAGCCATTAAGATGATTGTAATTTACAGCCAAAAGAACAACAACTAAAACAATCAAAAATATCCATTCCTTAACCCTTTTCATAAACCTCAGATGCATAATGCTTATATAATATTTATCCTAATTTAACTCATGAAAAAATTGGTGATCTTACTAGCAATCATAATGATTTTCTCACTCGTATCTGCAGAACAAAAGATAAGTAGTGATGTAATTGATAACTTTCAAAATTCAGACACTGTAAAAGTAATAATTAACTATAATGATTCTCTACCTCTCCCAGAAAATCAAATAAAATACTCAAACGGAACTAAAGCATCAGCCCTAATATCAGAAGATGACATTTTAAATTTAGAATCAAACCCTAATGTATCTTCAATAGAACTAATTCCAACAAAATCTTTATTCCTAAATGATGCAATACAACTAACAAACTCTACCAACGTCTGGAATTTCCAACTAGATACAAACATTACCGGACTACACCAAACCGCTTGTGTAATTGATTCTGGAGTTAACTACTTACACGCAGACCTAGGAGGTTGTTTTGGAAACAACGATCCAACTTCGGATTGTAAAGTCCTGGGTGGTTGGGACTATTGTTCTGATGATGTGAATTGTGTTTCAGAAGATTCTGATCCAATAGATGTTAACGGTCATGGAACTTTTGTTTCAGGAGTGATCTCTGCAAATGGAACTCTAAAAGGTATTGCCCCTGACTCCAAATTAATTGTAATAAAAGCTTCAAACTCTACTGGAACATTCTGGGATGATGATGTTGAAAAGGCAATAAGATGGTGTATCAACAATGCAACAAAATTCAACATTACGGTAATAAGTATGAGTCTTGGAGGAGGTATTTACACGAGTTATTGTGATAATGTGGACGATCCTTCTGGAATAACTTCCGCAATAGATGATGCTATTGCAAACAATATCTCAGTAACAATTGCAACAGGTAATGATGAATCAACTTCTGGAATTGGAGCTCCATCATGTATCCAAAACGCAACAAGAGTAGGTTCCATTTCAAAATCAAACACTATCTCATCATTTACAAACCGAAATTCTTTCTTTACAGATATCTTGATGTCCTACGGTCAATCAATCCAATCAACATACAATAGCGGATATGCTACTGGAAGCGGCACATCTTTCTCCACACCAATGGTTACAGGAATGATTCTTCTACTAGAACAATATGAGTTATATCACAACACAAACATAACTTCAAACCATACAAAACAAGTAATAATAAATTCCTCAGATACCGTATTTGACTCCTCAACATCCACAAACTTCTCAATTCCGAATTCTTACAACATAATAAAATACTCCGATCAATACTCTCCAACTGTTTCGTTAATCTCTCCATCAGGTGGAGTTGGAAATGAAACAAACCAAACATTCAATTGTAATGTAACCGATGATCTAAAACTTTCAAACGTAACCTTGACTATATGGAATTCAACAGGAATATTCTACCAAAACACTACAAATGTTTCAACAAACTCAATCTCAATACAAGAGAACGTAACCCTAAATAATAGCAATTATGAATGGAATTGCTTAGCATACGATTTCAATAACAACACAGCATCAAATTCTAATCTAACAGTAAACTCAATACTTTCAACAAATTTATACTATCCTTCAAATGAATCTTCAACAAACAACCTAACAAATTTCACCTGTAATTCATCTTCAATATACGAATTAACGAACGTAACTTTCAATTTATGGAATTCAACAATGGATTTAATCTACAACGAAACTCAAAATATATCAGGTACTACAAACACAACAACTTTCACCTACAATTTCACTTCAGAAGGAAATTATTCTTGGAATTGTGTTTCAGAAGATTCCTCAAATAATTCAATATCCTCAATTTCAAACTACTCAATATCTTATGATTCTATTGCTCCAACAGTTTCATTAGTTTCTCCAACATCCGGGTATTCTGCCACAGGAACACAATCTATTGCCTTCCAGTATAACGTCTCAGATAACTCTTCTATAACTAGTTGCTCCCTTTTCCTTAATGGTAATTCGGTATCAACAGAATCCTCAATAACTCTAAATTCACAAAATGAAATTTCTTATTCTGTGTCTCCTGGATCTTATTCTTGGATAATCTCTTGCGAAGATTCTGCAGGAAATGAAGGTAATTCTTCACCATATTCTCTAACCATTAATACTGTAACAAGCTCAAGTTCATCTTCTGGAGGCGGTTCATCTAGTTCTGGAGGAGGCGGAGGATCTTCTGAAATAATTCTGTCCGAAACACAAATAATAGAAGGGTATACAAAAGACCTTTTCAAAAACTCTGAAGTCTCTTTTCCTGTAAATGGAGAATCTCAAAAAATCATTATAAAAAACATATCAAATAATTCAGTCTCTCTTTCTGTTTCAAATAACATATTAGATCTAAAACTAAATGAAATAAGAAAACTGGATCTAAATAATGATAACTATTACGACTTAGAAATATGGGTGCTAAATCTAACTTCAACAAAAGCAGAAATAAGAATAAAAGAAATATATGAAGCGATTCCAACAA
This sequence comes from Candidatus Pacearchaeota archaeon, assembly GCA_050303855.1. Classification (GTDB taxonomy): domain Archaea; phylum Nanobdellota; class Nanobdellia; order Pacearchaeales; family GW2011-AR1; genus MWBV01. The sequence continues at coordinate 14,454 of JBNLCO010000008.1, read as the reverse complement.
AAGAAACCTACACTCCAGAATCTCCCGAACCCGAAACTACAACAAAAATAGTGTTCTTTGAAAGAATAGCTAATGCACTTAGAAATTTCCTTAGAAAATTATTCTCCTTGCCGTTAAAAGAATAAATGTGGGTGACAGGATTCGAACCTGCGTAAGCACTAAGCTACAGGATCTTAAGTCCTGCCTATTTGACCACTCTAGCACACCCACGTATGTGTGTTGCAAGACCAGAATCTCGGAGAGATCTTCTGAGTCCACACCCACCTAGAAAAACAATCCCAAAATTAGTTATAAATCTTACTGATTCAATATTAGATCTTATAAAACTGAACTGCCGTAAACATGACGACCTCTTCTTCGTCGCCTTTAAGATATTTTGCTTCAAATCCAGCTTTATTACCTTTAATATATGCATTAACTTCGTCTGTAGACCCCCTCCATGATGAAAGTAACTCCTTAATTTCTCTTAATTCATTCAAATTACACATATCATAAGACATCAAATAATAAATCTGAGGTGTACCAATCGCTTTCGGGACAACTTCCTTACCTTCAATATTAACAAATCTTCCTTCGTCTCTTTTCCAGAATATCTCTTCTAATTTATTGGTTTTCTTATTGTTTGCCACAATCCAAACATTTTCCTAATCTTTAAATAGATTTATATGTTTCAAATTAAATTCAACTTAAACAGATACTTGTCCAAATCAACCTTTCCATTAACTATCTCAACACCCTCTTTCTTCAACATCTCCTTTTTCTTCTCAACTCCAAAAGCAAATCCCCCTAATTTTCCATCAGAACAAACAACCCTATGACAAGGTACTTTCGGAGCATAAGGGTTCTTATTCATAGCATTTCCAACAGCTCTATACCCTTTAGACTTCAAAGCTTTAGCAATTTCCTTATATGTTACAACCTTTCCCTTCGGAACTTTCCTAAGGACTTCATAACATTTTTCATTAAAATTACCAGACATAAGATTAATTAATGGATCTTCAATTAAATAGTTTGTCTATATCAAATCCAAGGAGTATTTTGGCCTCTGTAGCTCAGTTGGTTAGAGTACCAGTTTCGTAAACTGGGGGTCGCGGGTTCAACTCCCGCCGGAGGCTTTATTTCTGAGAATCATTCGAAGTAACTTTAACTCCAAGTTCTTCAAGTCTTTTCATATGAGCTTGCATTAACTGTTCTGTAATGCCTGCCATTTTCAAAAGCTCGTTTCTCTCATTCACTAATGTGTTTAGAGAACCTTGATGGAATCCTATTTCCATCTCTTTTGACATATCTTCAGACTTCTTTTCCTCAGCGTTAAGAGCCTTTTCTAAATCTATGTTATCCATATTATTGTTTCCTTTTTACCAGTTTTAAAGCTTTCTACTTTCTTCCAAATCTTCTCTGAGGTTTCTTATCAATGTTCGATGAACCACAGTTCTTACATGTTGACGAAACAGTAGGACTAGACTTAGAACCATGAGGATAATTCTTTCTAGACTTTATCTTAGTACTCTTACAATCTTTACATATCATTTTAATATCTTGAACAAAAATCAGAAACCTAAATTAAAGATCAATATCCAATATTCCAAAATATCGTCTCCTTTTAAACCCTTCGTGCAACATTTATAAACAAAGATTGAAATAAACCTTAATGGAGAATTTGGTTGATTACATAGTACAAGGAGATAAGAAAAAATACAATGTGATAAATGTTAAATCTATATACATTTCAGGAGATGTTTCCCAATTAATTGCTAGCGACCTTGTTTCGTTTTTTGGTAGTGGTTTACACAAAGAGATGAAGGCCAGTAAAAATTGCCTGAATCTAGAAAATATAGTTGACGGAACAGGAATAATATCAATTATTTCTACTTTCCATTACCTAAACAAACACCACAATTACCCGAAACCCACCATAGCCGGAGCAAATAAGAAAGTAAGAAAGATGATTAAAACCATTGGAGAAACTAAAAGTTTCAATTATGTGAAAACAACAGATGAACTCTAATAACAGAAATTTTTATAAATAATAAAATGAAGAATTCTGAATGGAATATTTTGATGTTAACTCTAAGCCAAAGATAAATGCGTTTGAATATAGCATATACCATGGAAACAAAAATAAATATGGTATTGTTGAAATAAATGCTGAAAATATAGATAGAAAGAATACACCTGAAGTAAAAAGAGGATCCGTATTATATTTTGAAAGTCCTGACATCAAAGACGTTGATAGACATTGCATCAATTTGAAAGAAGTAAAATACATTGACTCTCCCGGAATATCTTCTCTTCTAGTTTTCAAGACAGAAAACAGAGAACAAGGCTACCCAAAACCAATAATTGCCGGAATTCAGGATTATGTTCTTAGCAGATTAGAACTCACAGGGTGTCACATATTCTTTGATTACATAAACGATATTTCTGAATTGGCATCTAATGAAATTGAAATTATAAATTATAAAAAAGTATTAAAAAGATTACATCCTCGTAATTCTAAGAAATAATGTACCCCATACTAAACTTAAGACTATATGAAGGTAAAAATGATAGTTACAACCTTCTTGAAATTACTCGTGAGAGTTTGAACTTTTCTAATTCAGCTGATATAAAACAAGAATCTGTTTTGTATTTTGGAGAGGGAGGTATAAAAGGGTTAGGTGGAAAAAGAACTTGCCTTAACATGGAAAAAGTTTCCAATATCGATGTCTCAGGACTATCTGCCCTGCTTGTGGTCAATAGACTAAACATAAATGAAGGGTACGATAAATTAATTCTCTCTGGATTGCAACCAAACGTATCCAATTTAATGAAGAAACTTCAACTTGATGATATTTTCGATTGTGTTGAAAATCTTTACCAGCTATAATTCACAAACTTTATAATCCTCTTTATCTTAAAAACAACATGAAAGACGTGATTGCAAAGGCAATAAAAAAAGCTCTTAAAGAAGAAGAGATTGATATGACTGAAAAACAAATTATGCCTTTAATCGAAATTCCTCCATCACACGAAATGGGAGATTTCGCTTTCCCTTGTTTTATTCTAGCTTCTAAACTAAAAGAAATTCCAGCTACAATTGCAATTAACTTAAGAAAGAAAATGGGCAATCCTCCAGAAGGTATAACCGATATACAAACTAACGGTCCCTATATAAATTTCTTCATAAATAGGAAATCTCACGCTCTCCAAGTTATTGATAGGATACTAAAGGAAAGAGAACAATACGGGCAACCTTCAACAAGACAAAAAGTTACAACAATGGTAGAATTCCCTTCTCCAAATACAAACAAACCATTACATTTAGGACACTTAAGAAATATGGCTATAGGAGAGAGTGTTTCAAGAATCCTAGAATTTAGCGGAGAAAAAGTAATTAGGGCCAATCTAAACAATGATCGTGGAATCCATATATGTAAATCTATGGCAGCTTACCACAAATACGGAAAAAATAAAACTCCAAAATCCGAAGATAAAAAATCAGATCATTTTGTAGGAGATTATTATGTTATGTTTAATACTCGTGCAAAAAAGAACGAACAATTAGATATTTTAGCTCATAGAATACTTCAGAAGTGGGAAGCAGGAGATAAAGAAGTCTTAGCTCTATGGAAAAAGATGAATAAATGGGCTTTAGATGGATTTGAAGAAACTTATCAAAAGGTAGGAATAAAACACGACGTAACCTTCTTCGAAAGCGAAATATATACTCAAGGTAAAGACATAATCCTTAAGGCAGTTAAAGATAAGATATTCCAACAAAGAAAAGACGGTGCAGTTATTGCAGACTTAAAGAAAGAAGGATTAGGAGAAAAAGTTCTATTAAGAATTGATGGAACTTCTGTTTACATAACCCAAGACTTATATCTTGCAATATTAAAATTCCAAAAATACAAACTGAACAAATCAATTTATGTTGTAGGAAACGAACAGAATCATCATTTTAAAGTATTAGACGCTCTACTAAAGAAAATCGGATTCAAACAAAACATAACTCACCTGTCTTATGGGATGGTTAATCTTCCTGAAGGAAAGATGAAGTCCAGGGAAGGAACTGTTGTAGATGCAGACGATTTAATTGATAAACTTCAAAAGATGGTTAAGAAATCATTAACTTCAAGAGCAAAGCTATCTAAGAAAGAATTAGATAGAAGAAGTCTAATAATAGCCCTTTCTGCAATAAAATACATGCTATTAAGAGTAGATACAAAAAAGAATATGACTTTCAATCCTAAAGAATCTGTTAGCTTTGAAGGAGATACTGGGCCTTACTTATTATACAGTTATGCAAGAGCTTCTTCCATAATAAACAAATACAAAAAACTAGTAAAGAAAACATATTTTGAAGAAATGGAAAAACAAGAAATTGGACTTATGAAAAAACTTGGAGAATTTCCCGGTGTTGTAAGTAAGGCTTACACAACAATGAATCCTTCCTTAATTTCAAATTACTGTTCTCAACTATCTCAAACATTTAATGAGTTTTATCATACATGCCCTGTAAAAGGAGCTGAAGATGGAAAAGGCCACTTCAGAATGCAACTTGTTGATTCTTTCAGAACTGTTTTAAAGAACGGTTTAAATTTAATTGGTATAGAAACTTTAGAAGAAATGTAAAATGGCATACGAATCTTTATGTGATAAAGATGTTCTCTGGGAATCCCCCACTGAAGAGCAATTGGAATTAAAAGAGGAAGAAGAATTAACCTCCCTTAAAGATTCAATAATTTTAGAACAAGAAATTCAAACCTCTTTTGGATAGAAAAATTTAAATAATATTATTTAATGTTATTTAACATGGTATTAAAGACATTTAATCTCGATGAAGAAACTTATAGGAAATTTTCTGAATTTTGTAAGGCTCATGGAATTAGCATGAGTAAACAAATTAATATATTTATCAATTCTCAAATTGAAGAGGATCCCGAAATTCGGGAAGAATATATTAAGAAATTAAGAAACATAAGAAACCATGGAACCTATAAAGAATATGATTCCTTTGAAAGTTTTGAGAAGAGGTTCAAATAAATGTATGGGTTTCAAGTAGAAGAGAAACTTGAAAAAACACTGTTCAAACTTTCAAGAAAAGATCCCCCACTTCATCAGAGGGTAATGAAGAAGATCAAAGAAATCATTAATTCTTATGATGTTGAATCTTACAAAAATCTAAGAAATGATCTTAGAGAATATAAAAGAGTTCATGTTGGGCATTTTGTTTTAATTTTTAGGTTTGACAAATCAGCCAATCTAGTTATCTTTGAAGATTTTGATCATCATGATAAAATCTATAAACTCTGATCAACAACTAACAATATGAAAAACGTTCTAACAAAAATATTATCTTTCCTTGTGTGGGTTACAGGAATAATTGTTTCTCTAGCTGTAGGGTTTGCATTAAAGAACGGAACTCTAAGCGTTCCAAAGATTGGAATGATTAATGTTATTGCAGGTTGGATCGTAATAATCACAACACTTCTTGGCCTATTAATTTCAATAATGGGTAGTTTTATGAGAAAATGATTATGTTCTTAAATTTGCATTATAACCGAATTCGGGCTCAAATTCCTTCGGAATTTCCAGGATTATCTTCTTTGCAATCATATTGGCATCATTAATACAAAAATCTTCTCGGAATATCACGTTTCCGTAGTTTATTATGTCTTCAAGAGCTCTTTCTTTAATTGGATTCTCTCCCCCTTTTCGGGTTCTTTGTTCAAGATAATTTATTATATTTTGTTTGCCGTAATTATGGATTATCTTATTGGTTCCTGTATATGTTGCCGATCCCGGTGAAATTTTTTCTACATCAATTAGATAGTCTTTGATTAATTTTGATATTATCTTTTCATCTCCTATGAATGGATTTTTATCTTCCGAGTTATGCTCATAACCATCTATTCTGCCTACTACTGCCAAACCCTTTCCAGCAAGTTCATAATATCCTGCATCTTCAATAATAAGACCGGGATTTTCGATTCCCATTGACCCTTCATACAGAGAAACTGAATTGTATTTAACAATATGATGAATGGGGCCAAGAGTTTTGAGAACCCTAAGAGGGCTTTCAACACAATAATAATCCTTCTCTTCCTCTCTCGGGAATTTACTTATCTTCGCAGGCATATGCCCCAAAACAAATACTCCTTTATAAGAATTTATATTAAAAATTATAAAATAAAAAAACAAAATTTACATACACATAGACATGTGTCTCTTATACATTGTCCATTTAACAACACATAAAATTACTGTAGCACCTAAAAACCATCCCCAATGGATTCTATGTACAAGACTCATTAGTCCCGGCCATACTGTTATTAGGAATAAAATAAACGCTATTGCTCCAAGGTCTCCCCAAAGCCAACTCCAGCATTTTCCATGGTGGCAACTGCACATACCCTTATCCATAGATTTCATTCCACTACCCATTTTAGACATCTTTGAATCAGATTTCATTGACATCATAGAATCTTTTTTCATGCCTTTCTTCATATTCTTTTTCTTTGTAGCCATTTCTTTACCTCCTTTCATCCTCTTTTAAATACACACAATAAAACATACTTTACTTTTTATATGTTTTGGAAATTTAGATATCTTTTCCGAAGAGGTTCTTTCCTGTTTTCATATTCTCAATAATTAATTTGATTCTCTTCTTCCTAGTTTCAGGAAGTTTAGCCCTAATAATCCACCTATAATATGTTCTTTTTACTGAAGGTGAAAGCTTCTCAAAATTTCTCTTAGAAATAAGTTTCTTATTCAATTCTTTTTCTAATTCTTCTGGCATATCCGGATTCTTGGGTATTCCAAAGTCAAGAGGTTTCTTCTTCAATCCTTCCTTATAGAATTTCATTCCAGAAAGTTTCATCCTACCCTCTTTAATTAATTGTTTTGCATAACTCAAAGTATTGTAACTCCATGAACTATTTTTACTTCTTCTAGAAAAATATCTTATGAATCTATTTTCATCAAGGCTTTTTATTGTAGTATCGATCCAACCATAACATATTGCCTCAAACATTAATTCTTTATGGGAAGGAGATCCTTTCCCAGTATGTTTCTTATGTAGAACCAATCCTATTTCCTTATATTTATCATGGTTCTTATCTAACCACTTTCTAAAATCTTCTTTATCAAAAACCTCAATTAAATTTTCATCAGACATAATTTTCAAAGATAAATATCCTTTAACTATTTTGGTGTAAACTAAGATGTTGTAAATTATAATCTGCTGTGTAAAGAGGGGTATATTCCCTTGAGATATTTTTATCAACTTTTTTAGCTATCTTCTCAAGAGCTTTTAAATTACCAAATTCTTTGCCATAAACTGCTTCAGAATATTCAAGAATTTGTTTTAAGTATTCTTCTTTCTCCGGAATTTTCTTATTATACCTTTGATTAAAATAGTTTGTAACTTTAACCTTTTCAGGGTATCCTTTAGGGTAGAATTCATCAAAACGATCCATTTCCATAACAGTCAAATGAGTCATCGGGTCTTTAGCCTCAAATAAATATCTTGCAATAAAATTAGATAAAATCATTTGAGGTTTACCAAGAAAATTATTTCTGCCCTCAACAGGAATATTATAATCCACAATACTTCCTGAAACAGACAAGCCGTTATTCGGATTAAACTCTTCTATTTTAAGTCCAGAAAAATCAATACCTTTTTCTAAAACTGTGTCCATCCAAAGATTCTTCAGGTCTTTATACGCATAAACGTAATACTGTTTTCCCAAGATTTTTAAGACCTCAAAAGGATCTTCCTTACAATAGAAATCCTCAATATTAATTTCCTCTGCATCAAGCATCCATGGTTCAGATTCATATCTAGCAACTATCTTACTTGACATAAAATTATATCTTAAATCAATTTATAAAAATTACTGTAATCACTTAACTGGCTTCATATCTTTCCAAGCCAATTCAAACATTTGTTCTAATGCTTGAGCAAAGAATTCAGTATTAATCCAAACACCCACATCATAGTTAGGATGGAACTTCTCATCATCAAGAAGCATAAACATTAATTGATTTCCATCAATGATGATAAATCTAGCCTTAAGGTCTTGCATGTTTCTAACATCTGCCACCTTCTTCAATTCCTTAGCAACTTTCATGTTATTGCTATCAATTGGAGCAGCTATTCTAACTTTAACTCCCCTCTTCTTGCATTTGTCAAGAGAAGGCATAAGAGCTTCAAGCTTTCTATTCAATCCTTCAGCTGTTGTCACAAGTGTAATAGTCTTTTCTGCTTCTCTAACCATCATATCAATATGGTTGTATAAGTTTTGTCTTCCTCTTAAGCTTCCAGACAAATCTGTTGGTTCAACAAACTTAATTCCTTTAGTGAACAATCCGCTTAACTCTTCTAAAACTTCATCTCCTTTTAACCTTTCTAATCTCTCAGACTTTTCTTTAGCTTCGACAACCAAATTTTTCTTAACTCTCTCAACAACTTCTTCGGGTTTTAATGCAACAAACTTAATTGGTTTCCCCAACTTCATCAAAATAAATCCTTTCTTCTCTAAACTCTCTAAAATATCATATGTTCTTGATCTCGGAACATCAGAAATGTTACTTAACTCCCCAGCAGTTGAAGTTCCCCTCGATAACAAAGCAGTCCAAACCTTAACTTCGTATAGATTCAAATCAAAGATTTTCCTTAATCTACTCAAGAATTCATCCTTTACTATCATTTTATCTTATCGTTGGTCTCCTTTTTAAAGTTTGTTATGATAAAATGGTGAAGAGATTACATTACCGCTTGGTGGTTATTATCTCAATCACGCCCTTTTTATCTTTAACACTAAAGTCTGTACTGTTTTTAAAGTTTTCTTTCTGACCGGTTGTAACAATATCCAGTTTTTTAGAGTTGGTTCTCTCCTTAATAAAATCGATATTTCCTTCCAATATTTTTCCAAAATCACCGTCGGTATGTATCCTTGTTTCAACAACATCTTTCTTGTTTAATCCTAGCTTTTTTCTGAATGCTTGAATCATCCTAGACATCTCTCTAGCGTATCCCTCGGCTTCCAATTCAGGAGTCATTTTTGTATCTAATTCTACCGAAGGAGAGTTCTTATTAGCATGACTTTCTCTAAATTCAACCTCTTTAACATTTAACTGAGATTTTATGATCTCAATATTTTCTTCACTAAGATTATATTCCCCTCCAATAACTAAAGCTTTTCCTAAAGGCCACTTTAAACTTATTTGCGCCTTATCCCTTTCCTTTAATCCAACTTCAAGTATTTTAAACATAATTTCAAAATCTTTTTCTACTGCCAGATTTATTTTCTTACTATCAACTTTAGGCCATGAGGATAAATGTACAGACTCCTTGGAAAAGTTAGAATAAATGTATTCAGAGATGTAAGGAGCAAAGGGAGCTAACATTAAAGATAATTTTTCCAAAACTTCTCCTAAAATTTCTTTTGTATCTTCTCTATCCCTTGTCATTTTGATATATCCTCTTGAGAAGTCATTGACAACAAAATTCATTATCTTTTCAAAAGGTTTATTCAATTCAAAAGTATTCAAATCCTCTGTAACTTCTTTTATTGTAGAATTCAATCTACTCAATACCCATTTGTCTTCAATTTGTTTTTTACATTTAATTTTATCCAACTGATGATAATAGGTTTCACAATTATACAAAGTATTCAAGAATCCTAAAACTTGTTCTCTCATTAATTCATAAGAAAATCTTTTCTGACTTCCAGCATCAGAAGTACAGAATTGTAACCTTACAGCATCAACACCCGATTTATCAATTATATCTCTTGGTTTTATTATATTTCCTTTTGACTTAGACATTTTCTCACCTTTATCATCAACAACATGTCCAGCACAAATTACATTTTTGTAAGCGGGTTTATCAAATAACAATACTGCAAGAACATGTAATGTATAAAACCAACCTCTTGTCTGATCTATTGCCTCAGAAATAAAGTCATAAGGGAACCTTTTTTCAAATTCTGCTTTATTTTCAAAAGGATAATGGAATTGTGCAAATGATGCACTTCCTGAATCATACCAACAATCAATCACATCCGAAACTCTTTCGTATGTTTTTCCATCTTTTACTATCTTTATCTTATCCACTTCTGGTTTATGGAAATCTTTCAATTTCTTCCCAGATAATTTTTCTAATTCTTTACGACTTCCTATAACAATCATATCTGCAGGATCTTCAACATTCTTCCATATCGGCAAAGGTGTTCCCCAAAATTTGAATCTTGATAAACTCCAGTCTTTAGCACCTTCTAACCACTTACCAAATCTTCCTTCTTTTATATGAGAGGGATACCAATTTATTTTCTCATTCATTTCAGATAATCTTTCTCTAACTGAACTCACTCTAATAAACCAAGAATTAATCCCATAGTATAACAAAGGACTATCGCATCTCCAACAGAATGGATAACTATGTTCTATTTTCTCAACTTTAAATAATAAATGTCTCTTCTTCAAATCCTCTTTGATATCCTTCTCAGCCGATTTAACAAATTTACCCCTTATAAATTCAGGAACAATATCTAAGAATTTTCCATCCTGTCCAACAGTATGAACTTCTGGTAAACCACACTCTCTTCCCAAATTATAGTCTTCTTCACCATACATAACTGCAGTATGAACAACGCCTGTTCCATCTTCAGTTGTAACAAAATCTGCAGGTATTACTTTATGAGAATTCTCATTTTGTGCCTGAGGAATATCATAAAGTGGTTCGTATTCCAATCCAACTATGTCTTTCCCCTTGTATTTTTCAACAACCTTGTATTTTCCTTTAATTAAATCTAATTTCTCTTTACCAACTATTAATTTGTCTCCATCTTCCAACTCAACTTTAACATAATCTACTTTTGGGTTAACCGCCAAACCAACATTTCCTGGGAGTGTCCAAGGAGTCGTAGTCCATGCCAAAATATATTCGTTTTTCTTCCCCTTTATCTTAAATGCAACATAAACAGATTCTTCTTTAACGTCTTTATATCCTTGAGCAACTTCGTGACTTGATAAAGGTGTCCCACACCTAGGGCAGAACGGAACCACTTTATGCCCTTCATATAAGAAACCTTTATTGTATAGTTCTTTCAAACTCCACCAAACACTTTCAATATAATTGTCCTCTAAAGTTACGTAAGGATCTTTCAAATCTATCCAATAACCTAATTCTTCTGTAGATAAATTCCAATCATCAATATTTGAGAAGACATCAGATCTACACTGTTTCACAAATTTATCAATCCCATATTCCTCAACTTCTTTTTTATGACCTAATTTTAATTTTTTCTCAACTTGAACTTCTACGGGCAACCCGTGACAATCCCATCCTCCCTTTCTTGGAACAGAAAATCCATTCATAAACTTGAATTTGCAAATTATATCCTTGAAAGTTCTAACTTCAAGATGATGTAGTCCTGGAGGGGCATTTGCAGTTGGAGGTCCTTCCAAGAAACTAAACAACGGTCTTCCCTTAATTTCATGTACGGCTTTTTCTATCTCTTTCTTCTTAGATTTCCATACTTTCTTTGCCTTTTCTTCAATTTTCTTAAAATCGTACATAGAATCATTTAGAGCAAGAAGTTTTTAAGTTTTTGTAGATTCGAGGTTTTTTAACCAAAAGGCGTTCCAGCATAACCTGAGTCTTCCTCTATTTCAACTAATATTTTCTGATCTTTGTTCTTGATTTCTTCAATATTATATCGAGTCTTAAATCCATTTGCGTTTAAGATTTTTATAATATTTCCGGGGTTTTTAAAATTAGATTCTTCATCAGAGGTAACTTTCCCATACAAAGAAATATTGTTTGGAACCGATTTAATTATTGGGTGGTCTGATCCAAAAACTTTTCCCCTTCTTTTTGTCAATCCAGTATCTAAACGTTCTGAGTCCTCAAAACAAAATTCTTCCAAAGTTAAAACGAATTTCTCTGGAGAGGAGACATAAAAACCATTCCTTAATTCCACAACGCCATATTCCTTACCAAAATCTTCTTTTATTTTCTTGAAATATTTGATCCCTACAAAAGAATCAATGTTCATTCTTGGATTAATTTCAAAACCCTTGATAGGGTAATTTACCCAAGAAGGATTTGAGAATTTTAAATTAGCTTTTTCATCAGGAGTAAGCAAATCTCCAGTATACGCGAAAAATATTTCTCTATTCAACTTACGGTCTTTGCCCATTATCCCTAGGACAAAGTGTACTTTATAAATATTTATATGCTTTTTGTAAATCCTATAAATCTTTATAAAATCTCAGGTGCCCCAGAATGGGGCGGGAGATATAAAATAAAACAGAATAGATGCAAAAGTTGAAATTTTAAGCGACATAGAATACGTTGAATTTCAATTAAGATTAACTGAAGTCATGGGAGATACAAGTTTATGTATAGAATACGGTGGAAGTTATAATAGTCCTAACAAAATAATGATGAAAGAGAGAATCTATAGTGAAATGTTTGGAAACAAATATAAGTAATCTTTCTATGGTTTATCTATGGTGATCTTTATTCTTGTTTTACTATTAATTTTAATTCTATTCATATTCTTCATCTTTCCTTGGTTTTTTGGAGCCCCATATGATGTTACCCGAGAAAAAGCTCTGAAGAACATAATAAAATTAACAAAACCTCAAGCAAACGATCTGATTGCAGAGTTAGGTTCTGGAGATGGAAGAGTTTGTATTGAATTAGCTTTACAAAACAAAAAGACAAAGATTCATGGTTACGAGATAAATCCTTTTCTTGTAATGATTTCTAGAAGAAAAATCCGTAAATTAAATCTACAAAAACAAATCAAAATCTATTGGAAAAACTTTTGGAAAGTAAACCTAGCAAAATACAACAAAATAGTTTTCTTCCAATTCAGCACAATAACCAAAAGACTTGAAAAGAAATTCAACAAAGAACTAAAGAAAAACACAAAAGTTATCTCTCATAATTGGAAATTGCCAAATTGGAAAGCTAAGAAACAATTAGGTGAAAAAGAGTTTGCAGAAGGAATTGTTTATTTCTATGAAAAATAATTTCCTAAAATTGGATAGACTTACGCTGCGGAACATAACCGGGAGTATAGCTATTTTCAAAGAAAGAAATCAAATTATTTAAATAATTTTTAGCATCTTTTATGGCTGGGCTCTTCTCAAAGTTTCTATCTTTAATTGAATAATCATACTCGTCTAATAAAATCTGAGGCAAATCCATACGTTTTGTAATATAAGTCATATGTTTGTTGATAAGGTTAACCCACTCCTCAAGAGGACGATGAGGTTGGCTATTATGAAGATCTCGCATTTCTTCAATTTTTAGTTCAATATAGTCATCTTGAGATTCAAATCCGATTGGAATTTCAATTGGTTTCCCGTTTTTTGTTAAAGGTGTCATGGTAAAAACAATGGAATTTGCTTTAAAAATATTGTTTGTCTTTAGTATACATTATATTCAAAACTAATTATTCTTAAAAACCTCAAACTAGTATTTCCTATATGGACAAATACCATATTGGAACAAGATTAAGAGGAGATGCTAAAGACTACATTAAGTCTATGGCTTTACAAACTTCAAGAAGATACACCAATTCAGAAAATTGGAAGAGAATTGTTCCACACATGACTTTGATAAGACCTTTTACAACTTCAGATGAAAAAGAAGTAATAAATAATTTTGAAAAGACTTTATCTCAATTTACAGAAATCCCTACATTTTACAAAATTATTGGATTAGATCTATTTGAAGAACCTGAAAGGATATTGTATGCTACCGTTTTACCCAATAAGAAAATAAATAATATTATAAAAGAGCTTGAGAATAATCTCGAAGACAAAATTGATTATCTCTATGAAAAAGCTTCAAGTATAAACGATGAAAAAGAACTAAATCTTCATTTTACCATAGCTAAAGACATTCCTAAAAACCATTTTCTAAAAATTAGAAATTATCTTGATTCTAGAATGTTTGCCCCAATGGAACTCCCCTTACATAGAGCTTATTTGTTAAAGAATGATAAAATCCTAAGAGAGTATGATTTTGCTTTGAAAAAAGATTTAGATAGATGGGATGCCTTAGATCCATTGATCTTCAAAGAAGAAACAATTCCAGCCTTTAGAAAATGGTCTGGTTATAGTAAACCTGAATATTAGCTTATTTGTTACTTTTAGTAAATGATAACATACCCAAAGATTTATAAACTTCTCATATATGTAAATTTTATAATGGATTTAGGAAAAGACTACAAATTATTTTCAGGGGATGCAAGAACAAGTATTCCTAAAATGAAAGAAGAAGGGTACAAAATACAATCTGTAGCGGATGTTATGCAAAATAGATTGAGTTATGGAAGAGAATTCTCAGATTGGAAAGATAATTTTTTTGACACTTCTGACGGAACAGTTTACAATACAAGAGGAGATGTTAAAATTGTCTTGGATGCAGATTACATCAGAAATATT
>JBNLCO010000007.1:0-52536 GCA_050303855.1 Candidatus Pacearchaeota archaeon | reverse complement strand
ACATTTCCACTTTCATTAACATAAAGAGTATTGTTTAAATTAACATTTCCATTAACTTCTAATTTTGATGATGGAGATTCAGTTCCAATTCCAACCTTTCCAGAACTTCCAAGAATAGTCAGTTTTGCATTTAGACTTGGGTCAGTCCCCCCACCTCCAGTAATAGTAGCAAGTTGGAATTTGTTTGCATCTCCAGTACCGCCCGTACTAAATATAAAACCTGCTTTATCTCCATAACTATTTTCCTTTAATTCAAAAGTCATAGTGTCCCCTGCACTTTCTGTTTCAAATTTAACATCATTGCTAACCACATGCAACTTGTCAGTTGGAGAACTTGTTCCAATTCCAACACTCCCAGAAGTAGTGTTAACATACAAGTCAGAATTATTAACAACAAAATCATCATTTACATTTAAGTTAGTATTAATAGTAACATTAGCATTTTGTATTATCATGCTATTGGTTCCGTAGAGTGATGTTGGAGTAGTTGCAGTCCAAAAAGTATGTTTGTTAACAGCATTAAATTGAGCGCTTCCGCCTCCATAATTCATAGTGTTTTCTGTAGAAGAACTTGTCAGTCCAACTCCATAAACATCTTGTTCAGAATTAGAATAATGACTCAAGACAAAGCCAGCATTCTTTGTGGTTGTGTCAGCTGTCGTATCAGCTAATCTCATAGTCATTGAATATAGTGAACCAACAACCTCAAATGGATATTGAGGATCATTTTTGCCGATACCAACTTTTCCTGTTGTTGCATCAACAAATAAATCGGTTTCCCCTACAATCAAATCTCCTCCACTAATATTTACATCCCCATTAACCTCTAACTTCGACGTTGGTGAACTTGTTCCAATTCCAACATTTCCAGTAACATCAATTCTCATTTTTTCATCTGCCTTGTTAACAGTTCCAGAATCAGATGCATTGTCCACGGCAAAAATCATATTCCCTTTACCCCAGCCACCTGCACTATCATCTCTCTCGAAGAAAATTCCTCCTTTGGAATAATTCAAGGTTGGTTGCCCTTGGGAAACATCAAAAATAATTCCAGTTTCCTGCAAGTTTGCACTAGTATTTCTATAAATCCTTAATGCTTGGCTGTTAGAATCATCTTCAATATCAAGTCTTGTTGTTGGTGAATTTATTCCCACACCAACCTTTCCAGCAGGCATTACTGAATCAGCAACAGAAATATACACTTTGTCATTTAATGCATTGGCAAGAACATATTTTCCGTCACCAGACATTGCAATTCCTTTCCAGTCTTGTCCTTCTTTGATAACAGTCCAATTAACCCCATAATTCGTGGAAAGATATAAACTGCTGTTCGTACCTGCGATTTGGATTCTACCCTCGTTAGTCATATCCACATCCCACCAAGTGCCAGAACTACCTCTAGCTGTCCAAGTTTGACCGTAGTCATCAGAGGTGTAAAGATTTCCACCAGAAACAGTTCCAGTAATATATTTTCCATCAGCAGACATTGCAAATGCCGCCCAATTTCTATTGCTCTCTTTTGCAGTCCAACTCTGCCCAAAGTCAGTTGACAGATAAATTTGCCCTCCATAATCAGCAGTAATTTGGTATCTTCCATCAGCAGATATGGCAAAACCTTCCCAGTTAGTGGGAGTATAATTTTTTTCAGTCCAAGTTTCCCCATAATCCTCTGAGACAAAGATATTTTCCAAGAATGCAACCGCAGATTGGTATCTTCCGTCAGCAGACATTGCAACATTACTCCAATCTCTTGTAGAGTCCTTATCTGTCCAAGTCTGTCCATAATCTGATGAAACTGTAATGTTTCCACCATACATTGTTATTGTCATATATTTACCATCAGCAGACATTGCAACACCCTGCCCCCCATCACCTTCAGTTATATTCAAGTCTGTCCAAGTCTGTCCATAATCTGTTGAGAGATACTCTCTATATGGAGAACCAGTTGAGGTAATTAACATATATTTTCCATCCGCAGACATAGCAGATTCATACCAATATGATGTTTCATTTATTGTAACATCCCAGCTCTGCCCAACATTCTCAACTTCCCAAGAATCTCCACTATCCAAGAATCTTCCAATATATTGTCCATCAGCATCAGGAGAATTGACTTCCAAATTCCCCCTAACATTCACAGTTTCATTGTCTCTTGGAATAATATTATTCACAGTTATGTTATCCGATGTCAAAGTCACATCTCCAAGATAAGAAGTTCCTGTTACATTCAAATCTCCAACAACATTCAAAGTATTTTGAGGACTAATTGTTCCAATTCCAACTCTTTGATTAGCTTGGTTAATAGTCATTGTAGTCAATGCACCATCAACGCTTCTAAATCGAGTTGAACCATTTGTATCAATATAAAATATCTTGCTTACTCCGACGGTGTTTCTTAGACGAAGAGCAGTTCCTGCTCCTCCATTTTCTTGTTGGAATTCCCATGCTCTTGGAGTATTAAATTTAAGAAGCGAATCTCCACTATTCGTTGTTGTAATAGTTAATTTAGATGAAGAATAATCTGTTGTACCAATGCTCACATTACCAGAAGCATCAACATAAAAATCTGCCCCAGTCACGTTAAAACTATCTTCTACACTCACACTGCCCCGAATAAGTGCGCTTCCTTGGACATCAAGTTCTGTAATTGGATTAGACCTTCCTATTCCAACATTTCCGTTTCTATTTGCAGTTAAAATATATTGATTTTCCCACGAAGTTCCAGCATCATTTATTGAAGCAAACCTCATTAAGTTATCAGCATAAACCAAGACCATTGTTTTATTGTCAGTTCCTGCTTCTGTCTCTTCAAAAATCAGACGTGGCCCTGTTTCGTCAGTCATTAAAATTCCATGGTTTTGTCCTGTCCAACTTGAATTTCCACTAGCCATAACATGTAATTTTTGTAAAGGAGAATCTGTTCCAATCCCTACATTTCCATTTTCATTAATATAAAGAGTATTATTCAAAGAAAGATTTCCATCTTTTGATAAAATATTATTTATTGTGATATTATCTGAATCAATAATTGCATCTCCCAAATAAGAAACTCCTGTAACATTCAAATCTCCAACGATTGTTGTATTTCCTACAACTTCTAATTTACTTGAAGGAGTATTTGTCCCAACACCTAAATTATCCTTAAAGAATGAATCAGTTCCTGCTCTAATCGAAGTTCTGTAATCTGCACCTGCAGTTGAACCATTATACAAATCAAACCCTCCAGCACCATCTCCATCCTCGGCAAATTCCATTAAATTATATGAGCCGTTACTGGATTCAATCACAAATACATCGCTAAATAGACCATCGGATTTAACATGAAGTTTAGTTGTTGGAGTAACCCCAACCCCCAAATATCCTTCAACAGTTACATTTCCAGTATGATTTCCTGTTACGTTAATATTCCCTTCAACATTCAAAGTATCTCCCGAGGGAATTATGCTCCCACCAAATTCAAGCCCCAAATAATATTCATAAACATAATCAACTGTGCCTATAACATTCTCAAGCAAATACATTTTTGTTCCAGCTGGACCAACATAAATATCATTATATCCTGTTGAAATATTTAACTCCTTGGTATAATATGCAGTAGAAATATCCCATGCTGTACTTAAATCATATTGGGCAACATTTCCACTACTTGACCCCACCACATAAAATGCCTTTCCATCGTAATTAAAATGAAATCCTGTTGCCGTACCTGAATGAGTACTTATACTAAATACTTGACTTGTATTTACAGTATCTAAATCCCAAGCCGTTGCCAAATTGTACTCAGTAACATCTTGTCCTTGTTGGTCTAAAGCAAACATCTTTTTTCCATCTGGACTAAAATAAACCCCTGCAGGGTTTTGTATTTCACTTGCAACCACTTTTGTCTGAACATAACTCATCGTAGAAATATTCCAAGGTGTAGATAAATCATACCTAAGAATACTTTCATTTGTATCTTGATAATCAGTAACATATACTTTTGTACCATCAAAACTTATAAACATTCCACTAAGATCTGTAGTTTGTGCACTAAGGTCTTTTGACTGAATATAATCAATTGTTGAAATATTCCAAGGCGTTGTAATATCATATTCATAAATTCCATTAAATCCATCATCAACAGAATATAATTTTGTTCCATCCGGACTAAAGAAAATTCCAACATGATTTTCAGTCAATGCCAACGCATTTCCTTGATTGTATTTTGCTGTCGTAATCTGACGTGTTAAACCATTAGGCATCGCCGCCATCATTTGAGTTGAATTATCAGAGAAAGTTAAAATATCCATCTTTGCAGTTCCATCAACAATCAAACTTCCATTAATTGATAATTCGTTGCTAGTCCAATTCCAATTAAAATCACTTGAATCATTTGAGATTTGTCCATCTGCATCAGCAAACAAAACAGAGCCAGAAGCAAAATTCAAATCTATTCCGCTTCCGTTGATACTTATTCCTCCAGCCCCTCCAATAAATATACTATTACCTTCTGTAAGATTAATAGATCCATTAATATTTGTGTTCCCATTAACATAAAAAGCATAATCACCAAAGTCTTCTGCATCATATGTAGTGCCAACACTTAAAGTTCCTCCAATACTATTTGAAGTGTTAGATTCAACTGCAAAATCTCCTGCTGAATAAATTCCTTCTCCTCTGATGAATCCTGCTACATCAACTTCACCTTCTATATATGTATCTCCTCTAACAGCAAGCTCTTCTATTTCTGCACTTCCTATATCTGCAACAGGAAGATTAGCTGCATTAAAACTAAGAACTTGAATACCTCCTCCGCTTTCATTTGAAGTAACGTAAACGTATCTACCAAACGAAGTTATTGAAGTCGGATTATCAAGCAACGTATCATTAGAATCCCTGAAAGTTCCAACCCAATCAAGTGCCGTAGAATTTACAATCGCATTAAAAATGGTTATCCCATCATTATCATTACCATCACTATCTTGATCTTCTGCATCAGAAATTACCATAATATAGCTATCAACTGCTTGTATATCAACAGGATTATACATTGCACACCCTTGCTCATTATCCGACAATGCGTCGCACTCATCATTATCCATGCTATCTTCTTCCGTAAACCACAAATCCGAATCTTGGGCAGTTAGATTCGGCTTCAAAAGAGTAATTGCATTTTCCTCGGCTGAGAGAACTGCATAAGCCCCACTCTTCTTCTCTTTTACTATCTTTTTTGGCTTCTTGAACTTTGTAAAAACATTATCTTGTAACCACCCCATCACTGTAGGTTTTTTTACATCTGTAATATCAATCATTACAACAGAATCATCATCCTCCGAAGTTACAATTGCTCTATCATAATCAATTAAAATATCATTAAGACCATTAAGGTGATTAGATGGAGTAGCAGGAATATTAGAAACAGGCTCAAGAATACCAATACCAAGACTTTCTGTACTCATTATTTGCAACCCATCATTTGATGCAACATATAAATTCTTTCCTTTCATTTCAACAGAATTTGGATGAGTTAACGAACAACTATCATACTCATCCCCATCATTTGCTTCTATTTCATCACACTGCGAATCATTAATTTGGGCAAGGATTGTATTATCATAAGTGTCCAATATTACTAATGAACCTTCCTCCTCACTTGAAGATACAACTATGTTGGTTCCAAAAAGCTTCATATCAGTCATTCCTTGAAAAATACTACTTACACTGGGATTGTCCACCAATTCTGTATATTTTATTCCACTTGGATGTCTTGTAAGCACTGGCTGTATTCCTCCATCATTTATTCCTGCAACATACATTTTATTTCCTGCAACAACCACATCATTCGCTCCACCAAGATAACAAGAATCACTATATTCAGATGCCTGACTATCACAATCATCATCACTAAGAGAACCCATCTTTCTTAATCTTCCACCTGCCACGTCAATAGCATCCATTATAGGTGTTGTAAATGAAGGTCTACTCCCATAACCAATTCCCTGATAATTAACAAAAACAGTTCCATCTTCATTCACATAATTTTGATCAGAAGTATCTGGAGACCATTCTTCCTCATCAACATCACTTTGGCCGTCCAGTGGGTCTGCATCTAAAATCGCATCATAAACTCCAATCCTAAATCCTCTTGCATTCTGGCTATTGTCTAACATTATAAAAGCATGAAGAACACTTTCATTTGCAGGGTCAGAAGTATCAGGTGTAGCATTAAAAACAATTGTTCCATTAAGATAAAGATTATTCCATCTGTTATTTTTAGAGCCTAAATTCCATATCCTATCAGCCCCAGGCAAAACATCCCCATTTACATTAATATCTCTTTGAAAATATGCTTCATCTCTTACATTAAGTCCCCCTGTATATAAGTTACCATTAATTCTCGCATTATCAGTAACATGAAGATTACTGCTCTCAATACTACCCACTTTAGCAGAAATAGCATCAACCCCCGAAATAGAAATTACATTAAGAGTATTAGCATTTGCAGCTGCAACATAAGCATATTTACCAGATACGTCAAAACCAACTGCTCCATTAAGATTGGTCGCATCTGCAAAGCTTTTTGTAATCTCAAGGCTATCTAAATCTCCTGTATCAATAATTGAAATAGTATCTCCTTCTGAACCAGTAACAATTGCATAATCACTAATAAGCTGTACACTATGAGCCCCATCAAGATAAGTTGAATCACATAAAGATGCCCTGTATGTTGGATCATAGGCACTAGAAACATTAAGTATAGTTAAACAATCAATCTCAGAAACTGCAACATAAGCAAGATTTCCTGAGACATAAATATCTTTTGCACCTTGTGCATACAAAGCGTTTTCATATGTTCCTACAATACTTGGATTTGTTGCACCAATAATATCTATAACATGAACCTTTGCTCTACTACCTTCTCCAACTGTGACATAAGCATAATCTCCTTGAACATAAACACTATTCACTCCAGTAAGTTCAGCATCAACTATCCCTCCAACTTCTACTGGGCTAAAAGGATTTCCAATATCAATAATCTTAAAACTTGAACCAGTATTACTAACAATATAGGCATATTTTCCTTGAACATAAACATCTGCTATATCTCCATAAATAGAAGCTTTGTATGCCCATCCTACAAGAAGTGGGTCAAAAGGGTCACTTATATCAACAATACCTAAAGTATCATTTCCAGAAGCAGTTACATAAGCATATCGCCCCGATACAAAAATACCGCTAGCGTCATTCAAATGCGCATTATTTTGCTCGCTTCCAACAACTATGGGATTTGTCGGGTCAGCTATATCTACAACTGCAATACCATTATAGCCAGGGGAAGCGACATAGGCATATTTCCCTAAAACAAATACATCTTGAGCAGCAGAAAGTCGAGTATTGTCTTGAACATATCCCATCGGGTATGGGACAGCTGGCTGCTGCCCAATATTTCCCTCAACTGTAAGAGGAGCCCAAGTACCATTAGTTCCAACACCTAATTCACTATCCTCTGCATTCCAATATAATGCACTATTATTTTCAATTAACTCTTTATCGCCAGCAATAAAAGGGATTGAACCACTATGAAGATTCTCCATTTTAAATTGTGCATCTTCGTCTATTGTAAAATTCATGTAAGCATATGTATCATTATTAAGATTCACTCTCCCATTTGCAGAAAGCAAATCATAAAATAAAGCATAATCATTGAATGTAGTCTGGCCATTAAATGTGGAAGCTCCATCAACTCGCATAGTGCCATCAGCAAGTCCATCAGTAGCTGAGAGATGAAGTGTGGCCTGAGGATTATTTGTTCCCAAACCTAATCTAGTAGCAAGATTATCCCAATAAAAATCAAGAGCATCTCCATCAATCTGGCTTATGGCATCCATAAATAATACTGCTCCGGGTTCCTGATTCAATGTTACATCATCCTTAAAATCTACTGGATTTTCAAAATCTACCGGTTTAGTAAAAGTTGTTCCACTAGAGCTCATAATCGCACCAGCAATAGCTGCCCCTGCAGCCAAAATACTCCCTGCAACAACAAGGTCTTCCCAAGCCACATCATCATCTCCATAACTATTGCTTAAAACCAAAGAACCATTCTCATAGTGACCAGTCAACACAATATCATCTTGCCATCTAAGAAGATTAGATTTATGGTAAAGTAAATTAGTCGTATCTGTTGACTCAAAATCATAAATCAAATTCCCATTGTCAACCCATATTTCTTCCCCATCTGTATAAGTCCCACTTGAATCATTATCCACATATACCCAAGCAGAACTTGAATTAACTTCAGAGTAAGTTGCGCTAAGATTTGTCACATTTCCAATCAAGTCTACCCAAGTACTATTGGTAACATTGGCAACACTAGTAAGATTGCAAAGTGTTTGATTAAGAGATGAGTTATAACTATGAATGAATACATAAGCTGGGAAAAAGAGATTATCAGTACAAATATTATCTGTTGAATTAAATGCAGTAAAGTTTTGTCCGTCAACAATACTTGAGTTCCCAGTTTCATTAGTTGCACTTCCATCGGCATCAATAAGTGCGTCGCTTGAAGGAATTCTAATTCCCCTCATCTTGGAATTTCCCGCTAAATCCAGTAATTCAGAAGGAGCATTTGTCCCGATTCCAACATTCCCTGTGGAATCATTAACATAAATTCTTGTTGTTCCGTTTGTCTGTAATTGCAATGGAGAATTACTACTTATGTTGCCTGCATATAAAGTTCCTGTAACATTTGCATCTCCACCAACTCCTAATTTTGTTGAAGGAGAAATTGTCCCAATCCCAATATTCCCATCATTATAATAAACTGTTCCATTCTCATTCTGTGTCCAAGGCGAAGCTGTTCCTGCCCCGGCACTTATTGCAACCCAATCTGTTCCATTATATCCAGAGAATTGATTGCCTGCATATCTTAACATTCCTTCTTCAGCCGAATAAGCATCATCAGAAATCTTTATCTTTCCTGCAACATCTAAAGTTGCCGAAGTATTTTGTGTTCCAACCCCCACATCTCCTCCGGTATAAATATCTCCACTAACATTTACATTTCCTGAAGCATTAATATCAACAACAAACAATCCTGTAATTCTTGAACCTAAACTTCCAAGCCAACCAAAAAACCCATAATTAGATGTTGAATAATTTCCAGCTAAGTCCAAATTACCCTCATCATCAAGCCGCATATTTGTAGTCCCATTTTTATTCCAGGAAAGTGCAGAAGCACTCCCGATTATAGAAAATATTAGCATTAATACGACCGTTCCAATAAAAATTTTATTATTCTTTATTTCCATTTTAATATTCAATTATTAATTCTGTACCATTATAGTACATCACACCCCCTACCCCAAAACTTAAATTTTGAGTTATGTTTGCATTCCCCTCATAAGTCGCAACTCCGCTTTCATTTGTCCAAATACCAGAAACTTTAGCATCATAAGTGGAATTATAAGTTGAATTAAATCCCAAATAAACTCCTTCACTTGAAATTGTTTCATTCAATTTTGTTTCGTTAAATTCTAATTGACTATTGTTATTAACAAGCCAACCACTCAACCAAGAAGTTAGACCTGCCCACCAAATTGAAGAATTTGCATAACTTGCATTAATATCTGTTAATCCAGAACCATTTCCATAATAAATTCCCGAAATATTTACATTTCCAGAAGTATCAATACTCATTCTAGCCGTATCATTTGTAATAAGATTCAGAACATGGTTTGATTTTGTTCCCACACGTCCAACCGTATCTTGACTTTGAAGAATTATCTGCGCACCATTTGTTGTGTCTATAATGCTTGCTGTAGGATTAGATAACCCAGATATATCAAGTAATTCTGCAGGGTCAACTCTCCCAATTCCCACATTTCCTCCAGTGTAATAAATAAGACTTCCATTCTCGGTCCAAGACGAATTAGTTGAATTCGCACTACTTGCATTACCCAAAAGAATCCATTCTCCTCCAAGATATCCCTCAAAGGAGGTCCCTGTAAAACGGATCATACCTTCCTGAGCTGTAACAGCATCGTTTCCTACCTTTATTTTACCATCAACATCCAAAAGTGCTGCAGGACTTGCTGTTCCAATACCCACCAGATCATCATTTGAATTTACAAAAAGATCAGAAGTTCCAACAGAGAAATTTCCGCCAACATCCACATTTCCTGAAGCATCAATATCCTGAACAAATAATTTTGTAATCCTCGAAGCTAAACTTCCAAGGAATGAAGCAAAAACACTTCCGGTTTTATTTACTCCAAACCTCATTTCACTTCCATTTGTTAAATTAATCAAATAACCATCCCCATATTGTGAACCCCAAAGCAAAGAATCATTTGTAGAGTAAGAGCTTTCAGTTCCAGTCTCAAAAGACGATTTTGCAACCACACAATCACCTGAAGAATCATAAGTCCCAGACAAATCTCCAAGAGTACATGAGCCTCCAATTTGGATTTCACAACCATCCCCTGAAATCCCCAAGTCTCCATTAACATCCAAATATCCAGAAGAACATGAAGGCAAACATGAAGAATTATAAACCGCATTTGATTCTCCAGGATATGAAGTTGAATCTATGTTAATTTCACAACCATCCGCATCAGTATAATCCCCGTCACAATAAGTATAACCGCTTCTACAGGTCGAACAACTAAAATCTCCAAAAAGATTGGCAGTACATTCCGTTAACCTGTTTACACTATAACAAGTTGAATCTCTATTACACCAAGCATTTCCTGAATTATCACAATACGGCTCAGCAGAATCTGAAGTTGCTTCACAATTAATTAAATAACCTCCACCGTAACTTCCAGAATATTGGGTTAAACTTGTAGTAGAAGAACTTGGGGCACTTAAGCCAGAAGTATCATAACATTGTGCAATTCCGGAACTATCTCCACAAATGTCATTTGGCGAACAATCTTGACCCGGGAAATTTGTTGCATCGGTTGTAGGACAATTTGAAGGGTCATCAACCCAGTATGCTGCATTAGCCAAAGACAAACTAACTAAAAAAACCCCAAAGACAAATGACAATTTTGCTATTTTCACACTAAGCCTCCGCAACACATAAGTTGTTTTGTTTGTGCACAATTGGTTAATGCCCCTTTTCCTGCTCCCGAATTAGCATCCCAATTCCAAAAAGGTCCAAGATAAGTACTTGAATTCGTTGTCCATCCCGAACAATCATCCGCGTTTGCAGTATAGCCTGGAGGACCATTTGCAAACCATGCAGTCCCAGTAAAAGAATAATTGTTATTTGATATTGTTTTCAGAACTTCAGACTTTAAGCAAAAGTGACTTTCGGGATATTCAGAAGAACAAATTGAATTTGCTGCAACATAGCCAATCAAACTCCCTGAAGAAAAATTTCCATCATAACTTGAAGAACTATATCCAACAATAGAACTAAAAGTCGAATTTTTTACAGAAGTTCCATTGAGAAGTATATCATCTGTTACATTTAAACTCCCACCAATAACAGTATCTCCTGTGATTTCTACATTTCCTGTAATCCTAATCCAACCATAAACAAGATTATCGATCATTTCTCCTAAAGCAAAAGTTATTTTTTGTCCCAAAGTTATATTCCCAGAAGAGATATTCAAAGAAGTTGCATTTTCTCCAAGAGAGGTATTCAAATAATCATTTAGAACAGAACCCCAATTATCATCATCCCCTCCTACGGTCGGAAGTCGAGCCGCAGAAACAAAACTTAAAGAAATTAAACTTACGAATAACAAAAGAGCAAATAGAATTTCTTTCGACCCCATCTTTTTATTATATATATTACAAAACATATATTATAAAAGTTACGTTATGCTACTAAGAACAAATTAAATTTATATGTAATCCACAAAAGCAATATCACTACTTGTTTAAAGGGAGAAGCATTTGACAAATGTACATTTCCTTCGTTGTCTTGAATGTAGCAAACCCTAATATAACTATTGAAACTATGGACAATTCCAATCCATTGAAAGGTAAAAAATTAATTAGTCCTACACCAAGGCCTAAAATTGAAACTAATCCAACACCACAAGCTGCACATCCAGGAACAAATATCGCAAGAAAGACCCCAAATGCTCCAAAAGCTTTAGTTTTTTTCTTAACAGATAAATTCATATGAACCTTATACAATATCAAAGAAAACAATATACCAATTAGAATACTAATCAAAAGAAGGCTAATAAAAGAATGAAGTTTTATCATCCCTCCAAATTTAACAAACAAAAAAGCAAATAATTGTATCTTTCCAAATAGACCTTCTCCAGAAAATTCTGTAAAACCTCTCCAAGTTGAGAATACTATATTAAGAGAATAAAATAGAAGTGCAATACTAATAGCAGTTACAAGATATCTTCTCTTTCCAAAGACATCCTTCCAAACACCTAAAAACCTCATAAAATAATATCAAAAAATAACTATATAATGTTAACGGACTACCGCTTTAAAACTACAAGATTGTTCATTCCTCTTCTTTTACGTTCAATAATCTGTTTAGCTTCAAGTTTATCTAAAAGACGAGTCATTCCAACTTTACCCATACCTATTTTCTCCTTCAAATCTGCCTGAAACATTCCACCGTTTTCTTTTTCTAATAATTCAACAACTTCCTTTTCAGTCTTATCTAACTTAGAAGTATCAATCTTCTTAGATTTTTCTTTGATCGTTTTTGTTTTAATAATTATTTTCTCTTCAGGCTTTGAAAAAATTAAAACTAGCCCTACAATTATCAACAGACCAACAATCCCCAGGGCCAAAAAAGTCTGTTTAGAAATTGTATCATACATTGGACACGAGTCCGCCCCATGCTCCAAACTACAACTCGCAGCAACAATATCTTTTAGAGCAGAATTAAATAATAAAATAATTAATACGAACAAGATAGACAAACCAATAATTATCCAGCCAACTTTTCTATTTTCCATACTATTATATTAATCCCTCTCCTTTTAAAATTTCCTTATGGGAAAATGCAAGAGACATTTTTCTTATTTCTGAAGGTTTAAACCATTTTACCTCAGAAGTTTCATCTTTTGGCTTTGGAGTTCCAGAAATAATTTTTGCATGAAAAACCGTACCCAAAGCGTGCAATTTAGAATGTTTATTTGGCATTTCTTCATAAACATCCTTACCTTTCTTAATAATCTCAACATCAATGCCCATTTCTTCTTTGACCTCTCTTACCGCCGTACTAGTTAAAGGTTCATTGAAATTTGCAATTCCTCCTGGAAGACCCCAATAATTTGGATAGGCAACATGATTCTTAGATCTCTTACCTAAAAGTATCTCCCCTTTAGAATTTTTAACAATCGCAGAAACCCCCACAATTACAAAACCCACTTTGAAAAACTTCATAAATATCTTAGCAAGAAACATTTTCATTTTATGAAAACTTCCTCAACTTTTTAATTATCCCCGAGATTTTACTCAAGAAATATACCACTTCTTTCTCAGTTGTATATTTACTAATACTTATTCTTAAGGAATTATCGCAACTTTCTTCAGACAAACCAAGAGCACTAAGAACGTGACTAGGTTCTCCAGTATGGGTCCTACAAGCACTTCCTGTAGAAGTCATAATCCCATAGCTTTCTAGAAAACCCCCAATTGCCTCCCCTTCTGCATCTTCAAAAGTAAAATTAACATTATTACAAAGCCTATTCTTAACAGAGCCATTTAATTTTGTCTGAGGTATCCTTAACAAACCCGAGATCAATTTGTCTCTTAACTTTTCCATTTTAGCAATATCTTTTTTATTAACTATATCGCTAGCCTTAGCAAATCCTACAATTCCTGCAACATTCTCCGTACCGCTTCTTAATCCATATTCATGACCTCCCCCATGGAACAAAGGAATAATCTTATCTTTGAAATTCTCAGAAACATAAACTGATCCAATTCCTTTTGGCCCATGTATTTTATGTGAATTTAAAGTAATAAAATCTAAATTCATTTTTTTAACGTTAATAGGAACTTTAGTAAAACTTTGACAAGCATCAGTATGAAAATAAACCTTTGAGCTCCTACAAATCTTTCCAATTCTTTCTAAATCTTGAATTGTGCCAATTTCATTATTTCCATGGATAATGGAAACTAAAAAAGTCTTCTTGGTTATAGAATTTCCCAAATCTTCAAGATTAACAAAGCCCTCCGAATCAACATCTAAATACGTGACAGCACAACCTTGAGTCTCAAGCCATTTACATACCCTAAGAACGGAATCGTGTTCAATCTTTGTTGTAATAATATGATTTTTACCGGTCTTCTTAGAAACTTGATAACTCCACAACCCTTTCAAAACAAGATTATTACCTTCTGTACCTCCAGAAGTAAAAATAATCTCTGAAGCTTTACCTCCAACTTTTTCTGCAATCTTCTTACGAGAACTTTCTAAAGCTTCTTTAGCTTCAGTTCCCATAATATGTTGTGAAGAGGCATTACCATATTTATCTGTAAAATGAGGTAGCATAGCTTTCAATACTTTATCATCAACTTTTGTTGTTGAAGCATTATCAAAATATATTGTTTTCATTTTATATCCTTAACCATTTGATTTACAATTTTTCTAGGAGTAAGCTTTGAAGAATCAAATATTTTAGCATCACCATATCGAGATTCGCTAAAAACTTTATAATTTCTTGTCACTTTTTCTCTAATCTTATTTTTAGGAATTCCACCTTTCTTAATCTTCTCCCTTTCCTTAACCCTTAAAAAACCAATCTCAAAGGGGACTTCAACTTGATAGACAAGAATATTTGACTTTGTTTTAATTAACTTCAAGAAAGATTTCAAATATACTTCAGCAGTAAAAGCCTTTTCTACGATAACATTAATGCCTTCTTTTAGATAAGTATCAGCCATTGCCGAGCCAGATTTAGCGGCTAATTCCAGATGTTCAAAACTATCCATTTTATATTCTGAAACAACCCTCTTCAATTTATCCAAGGAAATAAGAGCAACCCTACCTTTCATTTTCTTCTGTAATAACTCCGCAACTGTAGACTTTCCTGCACCCATCGGGCCGTCAATAATTATTAAAAAAGGTTTTTTCATTTTACTCTATTAACTATGAAGTCTACAACTTCTTTTTTATTTAATTTATCACAATCAACAAAAATACCTTTCGGATCCGCATTTTTGTCATGATACTCATGCCAACCCTCTATGTCTAATAATTTTTTGTGAGGGTGTTTAGGATTAGAAACCCTTGATTTATCTCTTCTCTTTGCTTTTTTTGTACTTACCCAAAACTGAAAAACAACAATATTGTAACCATATTTCTTTATCTCCTTTCCAACATACTTTATAATAGCGTCCCTTGACATCTCATCAAAAATAATATTCCTCTTTGTTTTCATAAGATCCTTCAAGATTGCAAATAAAGCTATTTTAGAATATTCTTTTCTATTTTCTGCACCAAGATTATCAAAATTACCTTTCAATCCCGAAAAGTCCAAAATTACCCATTCCTTCATCTCCTTCTTTTTTCTTAAATTCTCCAATGCGGTCGACTTTCCAGATGCAGGCCTCCCTCTCAATACAACAATTTTAGGTTTCATTTCCTAATAACCTCTTTAAACTTTTGAATTATCCCATCTGGAGTTTCTTCTTTAACAATCTCCCAAGCCCGCTTATACCCTTCATCTTTATCATACTTTCTAATTTCTTTTTCAACTGCATTCTTGTTTCCGATTTTCTCCAAAAGTTTCCAATGAACAGCTGAAAGCAAAATATGGGTTTTTGTAATTCTCAATTCATCTTTGTACTTTTTTAAAACGTATTTGTGCCATTTCTTATACTCAACATTATTCTGAACAAATATCTGGTGAATCATTTCGTGGGTTAAAGTTTCGATGAACCTTTCCACATTTTTGCCATAAGTCCTTATAGTTAAAGGGTCAGAAATAGGCCTACCAACACCAACAACATAACAAATTATGATTTTTTGTTTCCATTTGAAACCAGAAATCCTTGAGACTTCTTTAAGAATAATTCTACGGTCCTCGGCCCATAACTTTTTAGCCTTTTCAACATACCTTAAAATTTCTTTCTTAGAAGGATATTCTTGACCTTTCTTTTTCAAGTAAGACTGAATAAATTTGGATTCTCGAAAACCTCTATCATAAATATCCGAATACCTAAACTCAATTTTTGGAATCACTTTTTTTCTCCAATTTTTTAATTTTCTTATTTAAATTCCTAATAACTGAAGACCTGGCCTTTTTCCAGTCTTCATTCAACAACCCATAAATATTCAAATCATGAATTTTTCCCGTTGAAAGAGATTTACTAAATTTTCTAGCAGTACCCTCAAATTTGTAACCCATACCTAATTGAGTTTTATTTGAAGCTACATTGTCTGTAAAAACCGAAGACCCAAGTCTTCTTAATTTGAGTTTGTTAAATGCAAAATCATTTACTGCGATTTTAGCTTCTGTTATATATCCTTTTCTTTGATATTTCTCATTTATCCAAGAAGCAGTCTCAGCAGTACCCTGATATTTATCAAGTTTAGTAATACAAATAGATCCTATGAGTTTACCCTCTTCTTTCAAAATTATGTAAAAAGTATAATCAGTTTTTCCAAAAGACTTAATAACTTTTCTTAAAAAACCTTCAGCATCTTTTTTAGAATAAGGAAAAGGTATCCTTAATGTACCTCTTGCGATGTTCATGTTATTTAATCCTTCACAAACTTCTTTCCAATCCTTTTTCATTGGATTTCTAAGAATTAATCTTTCAGTTTCAATTTTCATTTCAACAAGCACATCCCTTACAAGATTCTTTCCCACAAAAATCCATAGAATGCCTATCAAGAACTTTAATTATTGGTAGAACAGTTCTTTTATTTAGAGAATATACTCTCTGTTTTCCTTTCTGTTCAGAATCAACAATTTTACATTCCTTAAGGCAAGATAAAGCATGAGAAACCTTACTCTGCTCAACTTTCAAATCTTCACATATCTCTCCAACATTCTTCTTCCCATCTCGAAGCGATAAAACAATTTTCATCTTTAACGGATTCGCAAGATTAGTAAAAAAAGTATGATATCCGCTTTCCTTAATAGTTTTCATATGAAAGAAACTTCATAAAGATATTTAAATTTTGCCAAAACTATCCCAAAAGAAATTTTGGGATTTTTTTCTTAGCATCTTTCATTTTTTCCTGATGAGACTTCAAAAATGCATTAATCTTATCAATTGTATATTTCTTCAATTCACCTGTAGTCATATTACCTGATCTATAATCCTGTTCAATTTGTTCTAATTTATTATCATCTTCTTCAAAGAAGAATTTAAGATACTGGAAAGAAACATCAATATCTGGATTCCCCCCTTTTTTTCTATGTTCTTCCAATGTGGCCTGCCCACCCGAAAATGCATATTTGTTTATCTTATTTTTAACTTCAGAAGGAGAATCAGTAAATGCAATGTAAGAATTCGGATTTGAAGCAGACATCTTTCCTCCAGATAATCCAGGCATAAATAAATGGTATGTTGAGCTTAATTGAACAAACTTATCTTTCGAATAATTATTAACTCTCTTTGAAATATCTCTAGCTAACCTTAAATGAGGATCTTGATCAATACCAACTGGGACTAAAGTGGGCATCCCTTTTCCAGAACCCTCAAAACCTTTAAGCTGAGGATGTAACATGTCGGAAGCTTGCAATAAAGCAGAAACCATCTTTCCCGGGCTAATTTCCCCATATACTGCCTTAAACTCATTAAACGTGGCATGCCTAGCTAAAATATTTTGAAGCCCATAGTATTTGTTTGACTTATCTGCATCTTCACTTCTCTCAGATTGAAAATATATCTCACATTTCTTCAAATCCAAACCCAAGGCAACATAATTACTAAGATATTCTTCAATTGCAATTTTTCTACTCTCCTCAAGACTCTGGCCTCTAGCATTATACGCCTCAAGGTCTGCAACTGCAATATATATTTTAGCCCCGAGTTTTTGGTAAAAAATAATTTGTTGAACAAGCAACATATACCCAATATGGAACTTTCCAGTAGGCATAAGCCCAGTCATCATAATAAAGGGTTTCTTATTCTTTATACAATCAAGTATTCTTTGTATATCTCTATGTGCAAAAACAACATTTCTTCTAAATAAAACATTCTTAGTAAACACATCTGGAAGTTCTTTCAAAGGGGTCACTCCAAACTCTTTCATCAATTTATTATAATTTAAATCTCCAGAAACTTCCCAAGGATTAAAAACACTCTTCACCATATTTCGTAAACAAGAAAGATATTAATAAACTTTTCTTAATTTCTAAGTTTATTAAAATTATTCCAAATTTTATTTTTAACTTCTTTCAAACTCAAACTTTTAATTTCAGAAATCTTCTTATAACTTTCAAGAACATTAACAGAATTATTATTCATTCCATGGATTCTATCCGGGTGTAAAAAAGGGCTATCCGTCTCACACAATAAATTTTCCATAGGAACAATCTCAACAATTTTCTGAAAATGTTCATTATATTTCACACTTGCGGGAATACTCAAAAACCAGCCATTATTAACAATCCTTTCAACCAGTTTCATATTTCCAGAAAAACAATGCATCACAATCTTATCGTAATCAAAACTCTCCAAAAATTCAATTGTTTCTTTTTCAGCATCTCTTGAGTGAATAAATATTGGTTTATCCAATTCTTTTGCAAGTTTTACAAACTTCTCAAGAATCTCTTTTTGTTTTTCAAAATTTTTAGGATCCTTTATAGTGTGCAAATCCAAACCAACCTCTCCAATACCAAATATCTTATCATTACCCTCATTAATATTTTGGATCTCCAAATCAATTTCTTCCTCAGACATTTTCAATCCATCCAAAGGATAAACTCCCAAACAAATCTCAATCTGAGGATATTTTTTCTTAAAATCAATCATTTGTCTATTTGTCTTAGAATCAGTCCCACAACTCACAATTAAAATATCTTTTTCATCACATTTATTAATAATTCCGGGAATATCTTTACAAATTTCTAAGTGCAAATGAGAATCTATGAATTTCATATTAAAAATGGGCGTAGAGAGAATCGAACTCCCAACTCACGGTGACCCTAGTTAATTAAAACCTCTGGAGCCGTACGGTATAACCATTTACCTATACACCCTTACATTTCAGAAGAAAAACCTCTTTTTTAATGTTTTCTAAAGCAATCCAAAACAACCAAATTCAGACAACAATATTTAAATAATTGAACAAAAATATTAGAGATATGAAATCAAACGGTTTATCCAATTTTCAAAATACCTTTGAAGGAATAGAAAGTCTATTATCTGAAAGCTATAAAGTAAAATCAAGTGAGATAAAAAACGAAACAAAACCAAATGCATCATTAGATCTTGAAGGCATTCAATCCCATAGCCAGATTGAATCAACAATTAGCGATTATTTAACGAAAAATAATATAGAATTCAAGTACAACAATAGAGCCTACTGGATTAAGAACAAAGAAGGAAATTATTTTATTGCTGCAACAAAAGGTAACAGAGTAGTTATGCGTACAATTTAATGCTTCATTCCTATCATATGTCTTCTTTCTACAAACGCCTTCATCCAAGCAGGGATAAATCCAAACCAACTAAAGTTCTTATATTCTAAAATACCTTTCTTTGACCCCAAACTAATCAACAAAAGCCTCTTACGGGGTTTATAACTCTTCAATTTCTTATCTTTCTCCAATCTAAATATATTCTTAACAATAACATTAGCTTGAGCTAAAGCATTCTGGGCTGTCTTTTCTTCTTTAACATCAGAAATATCTCCTCCAACAAAAACGTTTTTCATATTCTTAAGCATAAGGCGTTTATCCAATTTTATGTCCAACCCCTTAAAATCAAGGTTAGGCTTTATTCCTGTACAGAAGAAAATCAAATCATAATCCTTACCCTCCTTATCTTCAAATCTTTCTCCCAAATTTAAATTAACTCCTTCTTTCCTAAAATACATCTCAACTTTTCTAGAAGATTTTAGATTATTTCTCGGAATTAATCTTTCATGGCTATGGATTAAAGTAATTTCTTTATGAGGATATTTATCTAAAATTTCTCCAGTAAGCTCAACTCCAACAAGACCTCCTCCAACAATCAAAATTTTTCCAGATTTCTTTAATTTAGATGCATATTTCTTCAATTCAACACCTCTATTGGGGTGCAAAATATTCTCTTTCTTAAAAGGAGAAACGTATGAAGATCCAGAAGCAGCAATTAAATAGTCATAGGAGTAGCTGTTACCTTTAACAAAAACTTTATTGTTATCAAATTTATTAACCTCTCCCAAAACAATCTTAGAATTCTCCAAATAATCCTTATGCAATATTTGTATTTTATCTAAATGATCTGGTTCAACCAAAATTCTTAATACAGAAGGAGTAAATTCAAAATAATCTCTTGTATCAATTAAAGTAACTTCAAAATCCTTTTCTAATTTTCTCGCGCAATAACTGCCTACAAATCCCCCTCCAATAATAACTATTTTCTTCATGTTATTTTATTCTCTTAATCTCCTCAATCTCATCCGAGGAAATAGCACACCCCTTAAACTTAACCGCGTAAAGTAGAGCATCCAACAATAATTCTCCATCTTTTATATTAACTAATTTCTTCTTCCAAGCAACATAGAGAATCTCAGCAGAACGAATGACTCTAAAATCTCTAAAATAATCAAAAGATCCTTTTCTAAAATCAATTCTTGTGTGCATCTTTCTTTCAAGCAATTCCTTAAGATTATGAGGCTTCTCAATTAATATTCTTGTAGTTCTTTCATCAACTGCAATAACATTCTCAATACCTTTCTCAGACAATAATTTACTCACTGCCAGACATGATGCTTCACCGCTATGGAATATTTTTACAGGCCTTTTATGACTAACAAACATCTCATTAACCATGTTCATTATTTCATCACTCTTATTCATTATTATTTTATTATCTAAACCCAAACTATCTGGCATCACCAAAATACCCTCTTCTATAAGTTCTCTAACTCTCAAGGCTTCCAATTCAAATTGTTTCCTTTTAATAGGATAATCTACCAACTCTCTTTTAACATCTTCAGTTATAACAAAAGAACCTCCAAAATTTTTCTTAAGATTTTTAATAACGTCTAATAAACCATTCATAGATAAACTAATCAAACTTCCAGAATCAAAAACTATTGCTTTATTTACAAGAAAATTATTTTTTACCATTCTTTCTTATTCCCTCTTCTAAAATATGATTAAAATCATTAACATGAAATTCTTTAACAACCCCATTTTTATTAATATTAAATGTACTCACAGAAGCATTATTAAGTTTAAAATATCTTTCTTCAGAAATGTCAAGCCCGAGTATATTTAATATTAGCATAGCTCCTGATTGACTGTGCCCCACAACAAGAATATTCTTTGAAGGATATTTCTTCAGGAGAGACTTATAAAATTCTTTTTGTCTCCCAAATACATCAGACAAACTCTCTCCTCCTTTTGGTTTAAAATCATAAAACCCTTTTTTACTTGTTTCGGCATCTTTTTTGAATTTCTGGTAATCTGTCTGATTCTCAAAATAATCTCCCATATTATGTTCGTTAACATTAGGAGAATAAACAACCTTTTTTCTTCCAAGATAAGGAATTATATAGTCTAGAGTCTCCTTTGATCTTTTTAATTCACTACAGAATATAATATCTATTTTTGCTTTTTCAAAGTAAACTCCCAGCCTTCTTGACTGCTCCTTACCTGTCTCAGTCAAAGGAGTATCTCTCTGTAAAACAACTCCTGTATTTTCCATAGACTGTGCATGCCTAACCAAATATAATTTCATTGGAACATCTTCTCCGCAAGTTTAATTCTATCCTTTACACTCAAAGTTTTGCTTTCAGAAACTTCAGAAATTCCAGTCTTCCCCACATAATCCGCTAATTCATACATACTTATTCCCAAAAGATTAGCTGTCTTTTCCATAGACAATCCATGCTCATGAATCCTTGAAGCCTTACTTATACTTGCCTGATGAAACACTTCCTCAATATATTTTCTTAACTTACCAGATAATTTGTTTATTGCTTTACGGATCATCTCAAAATCTTTTCTAAACTTTTCATCCTTCTCATTTTTAACATCATCAATGGCTCTATCTAAAGCTGAAGAAAACAATCTATAAAATGGCTTCCAGCCAGGCAATTTTTTATAATCATCTCTTTCAATAATTTTACTTAAAGAATAAACAATAACTGCTACGGCAATATTATCAGGATCCTGTGTTAGAGAAGAAGTATTAATTGTTTGGTTACTCAAACTTCTAAGAGTAGTCGAATCATTCTTCTGCATAGATAACTTTGCTTGTTTAAGAATTCTCAAAACATTATCACGCTCTTGCATATTAAATAAAAAAGATAAATCTTTATAAATATTTCAACAATGAAAAATTATGACTAAAAAAGATACAAAATACCCAAAAGCAAGTAATTTTGATTCAATTGATAGTTTTTTTGAACATATAACAAACGCAAGAGAAAATTGCAATAAAAGAGGATATCATAGGGTGGACCAAGAGGAAAGAGATCCGCTAATATGTTATGATTGCGATTTATGGTTTGATAAGGATTCGGCAATAAGGTCAGGAATAGAATACAGGGTAGAAAATCCATAGATTGCAAACAATAGTCTTTTATACTTTTTTTCCTTTGTTAAAACATGCAACAAATACTATTGGATACAAATTTTATTTTATCTTGTATAAGAAACAAAGTAGATCTATTCGAAGAACTATACTTCAGAGGATATGAAATAATTATCCCAGATCAAATAGTAAATGAAATTGAAAAGATAAAAGTCTCGGTAAAAAAACTAAGATTCAGAAAAGAAGCAGAATTAGCACTAAAAATACTAGAAAAAACACCTCACAAAAGCATTGTTCTTGAAGGTAAAAATGTGGATAACGCAATAGTAAATTATGCAAAACAAAACCCAGATGTAACAATCGCTACTCTTGATGCAGAGATTCGTGCAAAACTCAAAAAAAAGAGTAAAGTCATGGTCCTAAGAAATAGAAATACCTTAGAGATTATGTAAGAAAAACCTTTATAAACCATTTTCTCATCTTTTTTTTACAATGTTCTACCTAACAGAAGTACAAGATTATGTAAGAGTTGAACCAAAGCTATTTGGTCTGCCTACTATCGAGGCTGTTGACCAGCAATTAAGAGAATTCTACTTAGATTACTATGACAAAGAACTGGGGAAAGTTGTTGCAGTTATTGATGTAATGGATGTAGGGGAAGGCATTCTAATCCCTGGAGACGGTGCTGCATACTACAATTCAACATTCAAACTACTTGTTTGGAAACCTGAATTACAAGAATTAGTATACGGAGAGATCTCAGAAATAACAAGTTTCGGGGCATTCATAGACATGGGAGTAATGAGGGGAATGATCCACATATCACAAACAATGGATGATTTCGTAAGCTTCAGCAAGACAAATGTATTATCGGGTAAAAACTCAAAGAGAAATTTAAAATCAGGAGATCTTTGTGTAGCAAGAGTTGTTGCAATATCTCACAAAGGTGATGAACCCAAGATAGGGTTAACAATGAGACAACCAGGATTAGGAAAACTAGAATGGATAAAAGAAGATTTTACTAAAAAACAAAAAGACGCTGAGAAAG
Source organism: Candidatus Pacearchaeota archaeon (assembly GCA_050303855.1). Lineage (GTDB taxonomy): Archaea > Nanobdellota > Nanobdellia > Pacearchaeales > GW2011-AR1 > MWBV01. The sequence continues at coordinate 28,862 of JBNLCO010000007.1, read as the reverse complement.
CTGCTAAGGCTGAAGCAAAGGCTTCAAAAAAAGTTGGAGGAAAAAAGTAAATGGCAAAGACTAAAGCATGTAAACTTTGTAAGACAATTGTAGAACCTGGAGAAGGAGATAAATGTCCTAACTGCGAATCAAAAGAATTAACTGAAGGATTTAAGGGAAGAATAGTGGTTATGGATCCAGAAAAATCTGAAATAGCACAAAAGTTAAGTTTAAAAGAAAAAGGCAATTTTGCAATAAGAGCACGTTAAAATGGCTAATAAAATTAAATATTCTCCTCAACTATACAAAGATATAAAAGAAGCAATAGTTGAAGATGATATTATTGACTTAAGAGATCAATTAGATAAAATATACGATATATACAATGGAAATAAAAATAAATAAAGAAGAAGAAAACCCTTTGTACAATAGGAAAGAAGTTGTATTAGAGATAGTTTCAAACATTAGCCCAAAAAACGATGAAGTTCTAAAGGCTGTTGCAGAAAAGTTCTCTATCCCAGAAGAACAAATCAAAGTAAAGGGAATCTACGGGAAGTTTGGAACAACAAGTTTTGAAGTTTATGCAAATATTTACAATACGGTAAAAGATAAAGAAGAAACAGAAGTTACAACAAAAAAAGAAAGAGATGCCAAAAAGAAAGCAGAACTCGACAGAATAAAAGCTGCTGCTGAGGAAAAGAAGAAAGCAGAAGAAGAAAAAAAGGCTGCTGAAGAAGCTGCTAAGGCTGAAGCTGAGAAACCTGCAGAAGAGGAGAAAACTGAATAATGGGAAAACAAAAAGTAGTAAAGAAAGGTAAGAAGCCACATAAGAACAAGCCAACAAGCAAGAAATATACAAAGTATAAGATTGAAGGAGATAAAATCACTAAAGAAAAAAGCTGTCCAAGATGCGGGCCAGGAACATTCTTAATGAAAACGTCAAACAGATTATACTGTGGAAGATGCCATTATACTGAATTTGAAGGTAAAAAACCTGAAGTTCCAAAAGAAGAAAAGAAAGAATAGTGTAGTTTATAATTAATTATTTAATAACTACAATACATTTATCTTTTAAATTTATGCTGTAACTTTAAGTGGTTCAAAGGGTTACTACTTTACATTCAAACACCCTTGTCATTTTCTAGAAGTAACATAACCAAAAGATTTAAATAGTTCTTTTTGGTAGGAATATAATCACCTCTTTTTACCCAGGAGAGGCTTCAAGTCTACTATTTGATGTGATTTGAAGAATCTCCCAGGGTTTTCTTAATCAATTTTATTTATTAAAAAGTCGTGGAATTTGTTAACTTTTTTTATTGTTTGCACCCACGCATTATATTTATATACGAATTTACCTAATACTCTTAATGGAAGAAGGTGAAGAATCCGAGATCGCTATCGAAATGGAAATAAATGTAAAACAAGAACAAGTCCATGATTTGTTATTTAATCGTGAGATAGGATGGCAAGAAATTATCTACGATCTTATCAATACAGAACAACTTGACCCTTGGGATGTTAACATAACCATCCTTACACAAAAATATCTTGAAAAAATATCAGAATTAGAAGAAGCAGATTTCTTTGTCTCAAGTAAAGTTCTTTTAGCCGCTTCATTATTACTTAGAATAAAATCAGAAATACTCCTCAACAAATACATAAAATCAATTGATGAAATATTATTCGGAAAAAAAGAAGAAATAGTTAAGAAAGGTCTAGAAAGGATAGAACTAGAAGAGGACATACCAGACTTAATACCTAGAAGTCCAATTCCAAGATTCAAAAGAGTTACATTAAAGGAATTAATGGAGTCTCTTAATAAAGCCATAATAACGGAAAATCGTAGAATAAAAAAAGAGGTAATAAAGAAGAATGCTTTAAGAGAATCATCGATATCCTTGCCAAATACAAAAACAATTTCAATAAAAGACAAAATAAAAAACATATTCGATAGATTAACCGGACACCTTAAAACAAACAAAATAAAGAAAGTAACTTACACAGAATTTGTGGGGTTAGAAAAAGAAAAAAGACTAGAGCACTTTTCACCATTATTACATCTTGAAAACCAACAAAAAGTATGGATGCAACAGCCAGAACCTTTTGAGGAAATAGATATTTGGATGAAAAAGACTTACCTAGAAGAGAACGGTCACCCTTTCCAAGAATTAATAGATCAACTAAAAGAAGGAACATACATATCCCCTGATAACACCCCAGATGAAGAATTTAACAAATTTGCAGAAGTAGAAGAAACTGAAGAAGACAAAAAAGAGCAATAATTTTTATAAACCGCTATAATATTCTAAAAAAAAATGATAATAAATTACAATGGCCAAAAAATTGAGCTATCATATAATTCAATAGGCTACCTAAATAAAAGGAAAGGAAAAATTGTTCTTAATACACACGGATCAAGTAAAGGTCAAGATTACGGATGTGTTGAGCAAGAAGCACAAATGTATCTAATAAAACACGCGGTGAACAAAATGAGAAGGAAAGACAAAACACTAGTACAGATTGTTGGAATTAGTCAAGACGTATCTCAAGATTATGAAGGAGATGTAGAAATAAAGCTTTCAGGCAAAGCAATTTTTGATAAGAATTAATTACCTTCTATGCTTTGAACCGCACAAGTAAACTTCCCCACCGTTTTGATGAGATTTTGCCATATTTTCTAATTTCTTGTAATCCATATGTGAACCAACACACTTGGAGTTAGTACATTCACCTTCAGTCAAAAAGGCGAAACGGTTACCCAAAATAAATCCTTTCTTAAGAGCCAATTCATCATTATTCTTTAAGTCAGCAGTACTAACAATTACTGAAGCAAGAGAGTCTTTACCTTTAAGGTAGTTTGAAGTCATACCATAAATATTTCCCCCTTCATTTGATACAAGATATTCTGGAACAAATAAAATATCCCAATGAGGAATATCCAAATCAGGTGTGTGAGCAATATTGACTTTCTGGGTTCCAAGTTCTCTTAAAACTTTATCTGCATTGATGTATTTATTGGGATCAGAAGAAGGAGAGTACTCATTCTTAACACGTGCTGATTTAACAATATCGTTCAAAGAATTCCAATCTTTTTCTTTAAGTCTAGCAGAGAGTCCTCTAAACCTAAAGTAATCAACAAAACCTCCAAGTATGCTTCTTACAATAGGATTTTTCTCTTTCTTTACAATTGGATTGCAATAAAGTCGCACTTCCAAAGGATTTCCTGCTTCAATCATAATAATTCATACAAGTGTCCATTTATAAATTTTTCTATATGTTATTACTAATAAAGAATAACATAATAACGTTTTGTTTATATAATCCAAAAAATATGTCCTATAATGAAACTAGGCCTATTACTCTCTGGAGGAAAAGATTCTGTTTATGCGGGATATATTGCAAAAACAAAATTCAAACACGAATTAAATTGTGCAATATCAATAGTATCAAGAAATAAACATAGTTACATGTTCCACACCCCTTCAATAAGCAAGACAAAAGCCCAAGCAAATTCTATGAAGCTTCCAATAGTTATCCAAGAAACCTCTGGAAAAAAAGAAATAGAGCTTAAAGATCTTGAAAAAGCAATCCTTACAGCCAAGAAAAAGTACAAAATTGAAGGAATAATAACGGGCGCAATCCAATCAGTCTATCAAGCCTCAAGAATCCAAAAGATCTGTAATAAACTTAAATTAGAAGTATTTAACCCATTATGGCAAATTCCAGAAGAAAAATATCTTAAGGCATTAATAAAGAATAAATTCCAAATAATATTAACAGGAGTATTTGCATATCCCCTGAACCAATCCTGGCTTGGAAAGCAAATAGACAAAAAATTCATTAAAGACATAAAAGAACTAAACAAAAAATACCAAATATCTACAATAGGAGAAGGCGGAGAATTTGAAACATTTGTTCTAAATTGCCCCTTATTCCAAAAACCATTAAAAGTAAAATCATTCAAAGATTCAAAAGAAGGAGAAAATTCTTTCAGAAGAGATATCGAAATACAATAACTTCAATCCTATTAGAACTCTTCGTATTATTTATAAATATCTTATTATTAAGATAAGCATGGCACATGAAAACAATTACATGTTAATATCTTTAGATGATGAGAAATCAAAAGCAATTTCAGAAGTGCTTGGAAGCTCAACTTGTAAAAAAATAATAAACCATCTTGCAGAAAAAACTGAAGCATCCCAAAAAGATATTTCCCTTGCACTAAAAATACCAATGAATACAGTAGAATATAATATTAAGAAACTACTAAGCTCAGGATTTATCCAAAAAAGAAAAAACTTCTTCTGGAGCAAAAAAGGTAAGAAAATAGTAATGTATGAGCTATCAAACAAGTCAATAGTTATTTCACATAAAAAATCAGTATCAGACAAAATAAAGTCAATAATTCCAGCATTCATCTTAACCGCAGCGGGATCTTTTGCCCTATGGTCTTATCAAAGAATAAATGCTCTTCCTTCAAGAAACCAGGTTTTAGAAAAAGCATCAGAAATGTATCTTGCAACAGATACATCTGGGTCAATCTCCCCTGAAGCTCTTATAACCTCTCAATCCGGAACGCCACTTTGGGCCTGGTTCTTAGCAGGATCACTACTAGCGATATTCATAATTTCAATTGTAAATTGGAGAAAATTATAGAATGGTAAGGAGGTCAAAAATGAAAAAAGACAACAAAGCAATTGTGATAACTTCAATTATAGCTGGAGTTATTTTAATAATTGCACTTATTGCTCTTAGTACTATAAGTTCAATAAATCCTTATTCAAAAGATACAGTAACTGTAGAGGGAATAGCTAATATAGAAGCAACACCTGATTTAATAGGAATATATTTTACTATTGAAACAAAAGGAGATACTTCTGCAGAAGCCAAAAATGCTGAACAGGAAATATTTGATAAACTTGTTACTCAATTGGCCCTTGAAGGGTTTGATAGAAGTGAACTAAAGACACAATATTTCAATGTATATCCAAATTCATACTGGGATTCTAATTTAAGAAAACAAGTAGAAGATGGATATAAAGCAACTCACAGCCTAAAACTAGAATTATCTACTGAAGAATTTGACAAAGTAGAAGAAGTAGTAAATGCGGGAGTAAACTCTGGAGCAGGAATAGGTTACATAAACTTTGAGCTCTCTCAAGAACTTCAAAGCCAATATAAGGCTCAAGCACTAGAACTTGCTTCAAAAGATGCTAAAGTTAAAGCAGAAGCAGTTGTTTCCGGTTTTGATAAAAAACTAGGAAGGCTTGTATCCGTACAAGTAAGTGATTTTGGATACTATCCATGGAACATTTACACAACTAAAGCATCAGGAGATGGAGGAATATCTTATGCTGAAGATGCTGCATATGCGCAAGAAGCAGTAGCAAATATAGTTCCTTCAGAGCAGGACATAAGTGCAAGAGTAAGTGCAACTTACAAAATCAGATAAATTTTATTTTTTTATTTTAACTTTTTCTTAAAAACTATAACAAACAATATAAACCCTCAAAAATTTCTCATTGTTCATGGAGAGGTTATTAAAGACATATTTTGGCTACGATGCATTCAGGCAAAATCAAAAAGAGATTGTACAAAGCGTTTTAAATAAAAAAGACACGTTTGTTCTAATGCCTACCGGAGGAGGAAAGTCAATATGCTACCAACTTCCAGCATTACAAATGGAGGGAGTAACCCTCGTAGTTTCACCACTGATAGCTCTTATGAAAGATCAAGTAGATAATCTTAAAGTAAATGGGATCCCTGCAGAATTCATAAACTCCTCCCTAAGTTTTATTGAAATAAAAATGATTCAAATGAGAATTCATCTAAAAGAACTAAAAATATTATACGTTTCTCCTGAAAGATTAGCTCAAAAGGAATTTATGGAATTTCTTAAACTAACAAAGCTTGACCTAATAGCAATAGATGAAGCACACTGCATATCTCAATGGGGCCATGATTTTAGGCCAGAATATAGAAATCTTAAGCAATTAAGAGAAAGCTTCCCAGAAACGCCTATAATAGCTCTTACAGCTACTGCAACGGAGAAAGTGAGAGAAGATATAATCCACCAAATAGGCCTAAAAGACCCAAACGTATTTGTATCAAGCTTCAACAGAGAAAACCTTTCAATAAAGGTAATAAGAAAAAAAGACTCCTTTGAGAAGATTGTTGAAATACTTGGGAATAGGCCAGTCCAACCAACTATAATATATTGCTATTCAAGAAAAGAAACTGAAAAACTAGCAGTAGATCTAAATGAAAAAGGATATAATGCAATTTTCTATCATGCAGGCTTAGAAGATAGGATTAGAAAGAAAAACCAAGACATGTTCATAAAAAATAAAGTAAATATAATTGTAGCCACAGTTGCTTTTGGGATGGGTATTGATAAACCTGATGTAAGACTAGTTATACACCATACATTCCCAAAAACTCTTGAGGGATACTATCAAGAGATAGGCCGTGCAGGAAGGGATGGAGAACCAAGCGAATGCATCTTATTTTACACTTTTGCGGATGAAAGAAAACACAATTTCTTCATAGATCAAATTACGAATCCAGAATTAAAAATCAAAGAAAAAGAAAAACTAAAACAAGTGATGAGTTATGCAGAAACAAGAATATGTAGGAAAAAACATCTACTAAAATACTTTGGAGAAGATTTTAAAGTAGAAAACTGCAATTCTTGTGACAACTGTGTAGATGATTAAACTTTTAACCTGCGTTATTCTAATAAATAAATGCAAAAGGGGTTTGATACAAACAAATACATCCAAATCCAAGAACTTGAGATATTAAAAAGAGCAGACAAATATGACAGGATTTATCTTGAAGTTGGAGGGCACCTTAATTATGACGGACACGCCTCAAGAGTTCTACCTGGATACAAACCCCAAACAAAACTAAGTTTATTCAGGGATTTATACGAAGTTGAAAACATAAGTATAATTTACTGTGTCAACTCAAAAGATTTAGCAAGTAAAAAACGTCTTGGAGATTTTGATATAAATTATGCAAAACAAACCCTAAAAGACATTAGTTCTTTCAAAAAATTAAACCTGCAAGAAATAGTTCTAGTAATAACGAGATATGAAAAAAAATACCACAAAATAGTCTCAAAGTTCATTAAGAAGATGAAAAATAAAGTAAAGAAGTCATACATACACAAAGAAATAAATAATTACACAAAAAGCCCTCAACATGCAATAAAAGGCTACAAAAAGAATGAATATATAAAATTGAACTCTGACTTGGTATTGATAACTGGTGCAGCAGGGGGCTCAGGAAAAATGGCCACAGCAATGAGTCAATTATACCACGATCTAAAAATAAGGAAAATAAAATCTGGATATGCTAAATTCGAAACATTTCCTGTTTGGAATTTACCTTTAAACCACCCAATAAACTTAGCATATGAAGCAGCAACAGCAGATCTACAAGATAAAAACAAGATAGATCCCTACCATTTAAGGAAATACAAAATCAAAGCTGTCAATTACAACAGAGATATAGAAAACTTTTCAATTTTAATAAAACTATCCAATCTAATCACAAAAACGAATTCAAAATCTGCTTTTGGATATTTCTCTCCCACAGATATGGGAATTGGAAATACAAAGTTTGGAATAATTAATGAAGACCTCTGTAAAAAAGCAGCAATAAAAGAAATCAATAGAAGAATGAAAATATACACAAAAGAATTCAAAGCCAATAGAGAATCAGAACAAACAATTAAAAGAATGAATGAAATACTAAAGAAATTAAAATGATATTAATAATTTCAACATGTTCAGAGCCAATTCACGAATTAGAATTTGTCAAGCCCCTTGAAAATACCATAAAGAAAAATAAGAAAGAATTCAAAACAAAACATTATTCAAAAATAAAACCCTCAGATATAAACAAAGCCTCTAAAATAATAATATCTGGAACCTCTTTACAAGATGATAAATTCATAAAAGAACTATCAAAATTCAAATGGATAAAAAATCTAGATAAACCCCTTCTAGGGATATGTGCGGGACATCAAATTATCTCTTTAACATACGGAGCAAAACTAAAATCAAAAACAGAAATAGGCTATTACTTTGAATTCTTTGATAAATCATTCTTATCCTTAGAAGGTGAACATGAAGTTTATCATCTCCATAACAATTACACAACCCTTCCAAGAAACTTCAAAGAATACACAAAATCAAAAATACCTCAAGCAATAAAGCATATTACAAAACCAACTTATGGAGTCTTATTCCACCCAGAAGTCAGGAACAAGAAATTAATTGAAAATTTTATAAACTCCTAATAACTTAATATCATGGGTGATATAAATGCTACCAAAGAAATATTCTAAAATAGATTTCAAACCCCCAAAAGAAGTTCGGGATTCTGCAAAAAAGGGATTAGAGCTAAGAAAAAAGTTTAATAGAGGAGGTTTAAGCTCACAAGAAGCAGGGAAGTTGGGGATTGGATCTGGCATAATAAGAGCATCAAACCTTGCAAGAGGAATAAATATATCTCCCAGCACAATAAAAAGAATGCACAATTATTTTTCAAGGCACGCTTCGGACAAGAAACCAGGATGGTCTAATTCAAAAAATCCAACTAATGGATATATAGCATGGATGCTTTGGGGAGGAAATCCCGGAAAAACTTGGGCAAATAAAATATTGAAAGAAATGAAAAAAGTCGACTCAAAAAAGAATTAAGCCAAGCCCAAATCTTCTAATTTCTTAAAAGGTCCAGAATAATCCAAACTTAAAGCTAAAACACCAAAAACAGTTGGGATAAGCCCTTTTGAAACTCTTGAAGTAATCTCATCATCCAAAACCTCCATAAAATAAACAAATTTATTATGTTCTAAGGTAATTTTCATACAAAGTTCATTAAAATCCTTATAAGAATCTGAAAATTTCCGATTCCTATCTCTTAGTTCTTCAATCCAACGCAAAGACTTAGAATATTTGTTTGTTTTGTCGTGGACCTCAATATATTTATCAACCAAATCCAAATCCGATAAACCCTTAGAAAAATCTCTATAGGATTCCCCTTTCAAACAATCTCCAAGAGCTCCCATACAAAACAAAAAGAAATAGGCTTTTTAATAATTGTTGTCATTTCTCTTCAAATTCTCTATCAACTTCTGAGTATAAATTATCTCAAAAGACAACCCTCTATCCGATTCAACTTCATGAAGAAGGTCGTTAATATTTCTATTCCTACGACCAATCTCCTCATTTAAATCTCCAATAACCTTATTCAATTTTTTTTTCTTGTAAAAATTCAAAGGACCCTCCTTCAAAGATAAAAGCTTTTCTCTTCTATTTTCCAATATCTGAAGTCGCCTTAATTTAAGTTGTTTTATATCTAATAGATCATCTAAAGTATGATTGTCAAATCTATTTGAATAAATACTTCTTAAATTAGAATACTCCTTCTTAAGATTAAAACAATTATCTTCAATTATCCTTCTTAGTTTATTGTATCTATTCAAATTTCCATCCCTAGAAAAAGAATAAGCTAAGAGAGAAATATTATTAGGGAAAGAAAACTTTTTCTTTCTGTCCTCAAGAGTTTCGATTCTCCCTCTCATGTTCCTGAGATCTTGCCGAATTTTCTTAAAATCATATTCCATTTTAACAAGAAGGAATTCTAGCAATAAGACATTTTTAAACCTTATGAATAGTAATTACTTCTCACAGATGACATACCAGTCCCAAGGAAGATCTTCTTTAGGAAACGACATCTGTCCAGCCTCTTTAAAGACTTTCCAAGGGTAAAATATCTTCTTTATCTGTATATTCCTAAAACCCGCTTTCTTAAATCTCCACAAAATCTCAAACCGGTAGTAATTCTTTTGCTTACCCTGAAAATTAGTCATACCCAAATGAAAATCATGTTCATCTTCTGGAATAGAGTCTTTTACTTTTTCTTCAATCTTATCATAACTTCTATCCTTCTTAAGCTCCTTTTCCGCAATCAATAAAGATTCATATGCATAAACCTCCATAGAAGGCAAAACACAAAAGAATTTACCATTTTTATTTAACAAACTATGAATATTCTTCAAAACCAAATCCACTTTATCAATTTCAGGCATAATAATTGAATTAACAGAAAGAGCTACATCAAATTTACGATCCAATTTCCCCAAATCCACCATATCCATAACCTCAAACGAAACATTATCCAAATTTTTATTCTTGTCAAAAGCTTTTTTTATCATACCTTCAGAAAAGTCTATTGCATAAACTTCTTTGAATTTCTCCGACAAAAACCTCTCAATCTCGCCAATACCGCAACCAATATCAATAACACTTTTAGAATTTGAATCCTCCACCAAACTCAAATCACCAACAAGAAGGTTTTCCTTACTATCTTTTATAGGACTCAAAATCTCACCGTAATAATCTTTAGAGATTTTGTTCCAGTCTTCTTTTTTCATTCTTATAATATCTATTTAATTTTCTATAATTTCCGCATATGAAATTTATTATTGGATTCTGATCCAAATTTCCTTTAGCTTCATAATATTTTATATCAGAAAGACTCATTTTCTATGTAAAACCAAATTCTTTTTGGTTATCTTCTCTAAAGTAACTAATCTCTCTTTCCCAGAAGCCATATCTTTAATCTTAACTTTCTTTTGCTTCACCTCTTCAGCTCCAACAAAAATAACTTGATTGTAATCATAAGAATTCGCATATTCTAAAGCCTTAGAAGGTTTACCATAAAAAATTGAAACTCTGTTTCCAGCTTTCCTTAATTTCTGAGCGATTTTTATTGCCTGTTCATCTTCATCTAAAGAAATAACCAAAGTCTTGTCAAGCTTCATAACTATATTTGACAAAATCATCAAAGTTTCAAATCCTAAAGAAATTCCCGTAGATTGTACACCATTAATTTCATAGCTTCCCCCTCCGCAAATTGAAACACTAAGTTTCTTACTCCAGACTTCAAAAACAGTTCCATTATAATATGAAAAACCTCTTGCTAAAAAAGGTCTAAACTCAACTTCAACTCCAAAAAGTTTGCACAAATTTTTCAGTTCCTCAATTTCTTTGTAAGAATCAAATTTCTTAAAGAAACTCTCTTTCTCTAAAAAAACATCAAGAACTTTCCCCGCATCATACTTTTTCAAGTTCTCTCTAACTTCTTCCTTCTTTAATTTATCAAGTTTATCAATTTCTCTTATAATTTCATTTTTATTTTTCTTTATGCCTAAACTCTCCAAGACTTCGTTCATAAGTTTTCTGTTATTAATATAAATTTTATTTTCAATTTTCAAATCGCTCAAAATCTCTTTCAATATGCACAAACCTTCTGCTTCGTCCTTAATTGTAGAACCAACAACATCAGCATCACACTGAATAAACTGTCTTGTTCTTCCTTGCCTTATAGGCTCGTCTCTAAAATTATAACCAATCTGATATCTTCTAAACGGAAGTCTCTGATTTTTCATAAGTCTCTTCAACTGAAAAGTAAATTCGTACCTAAGCGCCAATTTTCTACCGCCACGATCTTGTAATTTGAAAACATCCCTCACTGCTTCATCATTAGAATTATTTCCTTTAACAAATTCCTCATATTCGACAATTGGCGTCTCAGCAGGACTAAAACCATAACGATCGAAGACAGTTCTTATAACTTCCAGTATAAATGCTCTCTTCTCAGCATCTTCTCCAATATAATCATTGAATCCCTTTACAGTTTCAGTTTTCATAAACACACAAACAAAAAACAATATAAATACCTTTCTCAAAGCAATTACATGTCAGAACAAAAGATAACAAAAGAAATGAAAGTAAATGAAGTAGTAAATACCTATCCAGATGTAGTTCCATTATTAATGGGATATGGTTTACATTGTGTAGGATGCCATTATTCAGATATAGACACTTTGGAATCTGGAGCAAAATTACACGGAATGTCTGATGAAGATATATCGCTTATGGTTAACGATTGTAATGAACTCCTTGAAGAACTAGAGGAAAATTAAAAAATCAATTTTCTATAATCTTTAGGATTACTCAAATTAACACCTGTTTCTTTCTCAAAGAATTCTATAGCTTTTTTAGTATCTTTGTAAGCTATTGGAAGATTAGACAAAGTCCATAAATACTGTTTAGAAAAGAAATCCTTAGCCGTCTCTTTCCAGCTTCGCGTGAGATAATTGGATTTGTTTATATCGAACCAATCCTCTTTAGTTTTTTCAATAAAATTCTCAAATTTATTTACTCTTTGATGAATAGGTCTTTTACTTCTTTTGTTTCTATTTTCCTCAAATTTTAAGCCCTTTCTTAAATTCTCTTCAAAATTCTCATTTGAAAACAAATAAGTAGGGGAAGCAATCTCTAAACGATCTTTTGGATTCAAATTATAATGATCCCTCAAAATACCATAAAAATTCTTTATTCCAAATAATTCTTTATTTCTTTTTTGAGAATTTTCCAAAAGAGTTAAAGGTCTTAATTGGCAATGTCTAACCCAATAGTCCTGTTTTAATTTCTGTTTTATTTCTTCTTCAGACAATTTATTATCTAAATTCTCTTGAAGATACTCATTAATTCTCCAATTTCCAGCCCAATGCCATTCTTTTCTTAGTGTAGACTTACTAGGATACTCCCCTTTATTATATAGTTCAAATAAATAATCTCCAACACCTTCAGATAAATCGTAATACCAAATAGCTTTATTATCTTGTTCGATAAATTCTAAAAGGGCCGAAGAAAGCTTCCTAACCTCAGATTCTCCTCTAACACGATAATCTTTCTCTTTCAATAATGTTTGTAATGTTTTTGTTTCCATGTAGTAGGTACATATACATAATATAATAAACTTCTCATTAAAATATTAGAAATATATGGAAAATTATATAAATATATACATATTATTCTTAATATGTTAGACAATGTTGATAAAAGAATATTATTCGAATTAGAAAGAAACTCAAGGATTACAGATTCGGCTTTAGCAAAGCTTGTTAAAAAAAGTAAAGATTCGGTAAGATATAGGATAAATAAACTTGAAAAAGAAAATATAATCCTAGGATATAGAACTTGGATTGACTATTCAAAACTCAACTATCGGACATCCACAATATATCTTAATCTAATAAATATACCAGAAAAAAAGAAGAAACTAATAGAAGATCTAAAAAAAGACAAAAGAACTTATTGGGTAGGTGTTGCAGAAGGAGTATGGAATATAGGGGTAACTTATTTCATAAAGTCTAACGAAGAGCTATTTGAAATAAAAAATGAACTCCTGTCAAAATATAGAGACCTAATTGTAGAATCAAAGGTAACATCTCTTGCAAGTGTAAGTGTGCACGAAAAAACCTTCTTAGTGAATGAAAAATCATCATTCATAACATTTACAGAAGATGTAAAAGATTATACTTTAGAAGAAATAGAAAAGAGAATATTAATCGAATTATACAATAATTCAAAAATAAACCTATCTGATTTGGCACACAAAACAAAAACGACTATAGATATTGTTAGGAGTAGGATGAAGAAACTCGAAAAAATGGGAGTAATAGTGAGATACTCAATCTACATTAACTATAAGAAGATAGGTTATGAAATATATAAATCATTTATTTATCTTGCCTCATATGACAAAGAAGAAATTAATTCGATAATAAACTATGCAGAAAAAAGTGACAAGATAATCAATATTGTAAAACAAATTGCTCCATGGGATTTAGAATTCATAATCTTTACAAGAAACTTTGAAGAGTACTTAGAAACAATTGACAATTTAACGAAAATAAACCCTAAATTATTCAAAAAATTTGAAACTTCAATAATGAGTGAAGATATAATCTTTCCATGTGATAAAGTTAACTTCTAAACCCACAAAAACCTTTAAAACTTGCTTCTAATTGATTTTTATATGAAAGAAGATTCATCCAAACTAAGTGAAGAACTTATAAGAAAAATATCAGAAGACAAGAACGAGCCAGAGTGGATGCTCCAAAAAAGACTAAAATCTTTAGAAATATTCCACAAAAAGCCAATTCCCACCTGGGGTCCAGACTTGTCAGACTTAGACTTTGAAAATATAGAGTATTTTGTAAAAGCAAATGCAAAGAAAAACTCCAGATCATGGGAAGATGTGCCGAAAGAAATACGTGAGACCTATGAAAAACTAGGTATTCCAGAAGCGGAAAAGAAAGCTCTAGCAGGAGTGGGAGCCCAATATGACTCTGAGATAATTTACCATAACATAAAGAAAGATTTAGAGGAAAAAGGAGTAATATTCTTAGATATGGACCTAGCAGTACAAAAACATCCAAAATTAGTAAAGAAATACTTCATGAATTCTTGCATATCTCCCGCATTACACAAATTTGCAGCCTTACACGGTACGGTATGGTCAGGAGGAACTTTCATATACGTTCCAAAAAACACCAAAGTAGAACTTCCATTACAGGCATATTTTAGAATGAATGCTGCTAGAGGGGGACAATTTGAACATACATTAATCATTGCTGATGAAAATTCCGAGTTACACTACATAGAAGGATGCTCAAGCCCAGTATATTCAGAAAATGCTCTACACGCAGGAGGAGTTGAAATCCATGTACTAAAGAATGCAAAAGTGAGATATTCAAGTATTGAAAACTGGAGTAAGAATGTATACAACCTTAACACAAAAAGAGGAATTGTTCATGAATCTGGAACTTTAGAATGGATAAATGGGAATATGGGGTCAAAGATAACAATGCTATATCCTTGTTCTGTCCTAAAAGGAGATAATTCAAAAACTGAATACCTAGGGATAGCTTATGCTTCTTCAGGACAATACCAAGACACAGGATGCAAAGTTTACCATATAGGGAAAAACACCTCATCCGTAATTGTAAGTAAGGGGATAAGTAAGTCTGGAGGGTCAAGCTCTTACAGAGGGTTAGTAAAAATATCAAAGAATGCAACAAACTCAAAAACGAGTGTAAATTGTGATGGACTTATGTTAGATAATGATTCATCAGCTCTAACTTTTCCAAGTATGGACGTGCAAGAAAATGAAGTCCAAGTATCTCACGAAGCAACAGTAGGAAAAGTTGGAGAAGAACAACTATTTTATCTTATGTCTCGTGGTCTCTCAGAAGAAGATGCAACAAAGATGATAGTTTCGGGATTTATTGAACCAGTAATAAAAGAACTCCCTCTAGAATATGCCGCAGAATTAAATAAATTGATAGAGTTAGAAATCGAAAACTCAGTTTGCTAAAATGACAAAAACCATGTACAGAAGAGAAATAATGGAATTATACTCAGAAAAACCAAACTACGGAACAATTGAAAACCCAACACATGCAATAACTTTCAAAAATCCAACTTGTGATGACGAAATAGTTTTAGAATTAAGAACAAGTAAAGAAGGAAAAATCCTTGATGCAAAGTTCCATGGAAAAACCTGCTTCATAAGTACAATTGCTGCATCAACATTACTTGAAATGATAAAAGGAATGAATCTAAACAAAGTAAAAAATATAACCAAAGAAGACATAGATAAAGAATTAGGAATAAATATCACTCCAACAAGATTAAATTGTGAATTAATGCCCCTCCATGCATTAAAACAAATAAAATGTTAGAAATAAAAAACCTTACAGTTGAAATATCTTCAGAAAAGAAAAAGATAATTGACAATTTAAGTCTAAAACTGAACAAGGGGGAAGTTTATGCTCTAATGGGAAGAAATGGTTCTGGAAAATCAACTCTTGCAAATGTAATAATGGGAAACCCAAAATATACGGTTACCTATGGGAAAATAATGCTTGATAAAAAAGATATAACAAACATATCCCCAACAGAAAGAGCAAAATTAGGAATATTTATGTCATTCCAAATACCTCAAGAAATTGAGGGAGTAACGATTTATGATTTCCTAAGGACATCTTACAACCTATTAAGCCCAAAGAAAATATCAATACTACAATTTAGAAAACTAATAAAAGAGAAATGTGAAATATTGGGCCTAGAAGAAGATTTCGTTCATAGATATATTAATAAAGGATTTTCAGGAGGCGAGAAAAAAAAGTCAGAAATGCTACAAATGTTAATACTAAATCCAAGAATAATTATATTAGATGAAACAGACTCGGGACTAGACATAGATTCTCTGAAAGCAATATCAAAAACAATCAACCACTTCAAAGATAAAGAAAAAACAATACTAATAATATCTCACTACAAAAGGATATTCAATCACATCTCTCCCAACAAAGTATTTATAATATCTAAAGGTGAAATAGTTAAAGAAGGGGATGAAGAACTAATTGACGAAATCGAGGAAATTGGATATAGTATTTTAAACAAAAAATGATTAAAAAAATTAATTCTAAAATTTTAGATGTAAAATCTTTGACAAAAGATACAAAAGAAATCAGTTTGGAAATACCAAAAGACTTTAGTTTTAACCCAGGGCAATATATTCTCTTAGAATTACCCATTGAAGGAAAAATCCAAAAAAGAGCATATTCAATAGCCTCGAACCCTTCAAACAGAAATAATATTGACCTATGTGTAAAAAAAGTATCTCAAAAAGGATTTGTATCCGAATTATTCAAGCTAAAAAATAATTCAAAAATTAACTTTATAGGACCTGCAGGAAAATTCTTTATTAATGATTTCCCAAAACAAGATCTGGTATTTATTGCGGTTGGAACTGGAATAGCTCCATTCAAAAGCATGATAGAATATCTATTAAACAATGAATTCAAAAACAAAATAACCTTAATACACGGCTACAGACACGAAAAAGGAATACTTTATGAAAAAGAACTCTCAACATTAGAAAAAGAACATACAAACTTCAAACAAAATATTATTCTAAGTCAACCAAAAACTAAGAATTACAAAAAAGGATATGTCCAAGACTTCATAAGGTCTTTATCTAAAAACCCAGAAAAAAACAAATTCTACATCTGTGGTATGAGAAATATGATTGATGAAGTTTCAAAAGAACTTTCAAAAATGAAAGTCAAACCCCAAAATATCTTATTTGAGAAATATGATTAAGTTTTCCCTTTAGAGTAATAACTAGAAAGGTTTATAAGCCCGTTAAAGAAGGATATAATATGAAATACGCAATTTTTGGAGATATTCACGGCAGAAATCTTACAAAACTAGAAGAAAGATTGAAGAAAGAAAATCCTGATTCAATTGTATGTTTAGGAGATTTTGATAGTACAGACTCTATAAAACAATTTAAAAATATGGAAAAAAGGTACTTAAAAGAAGGTAGAGAAGTTATAAAAGTTCCCGGAAATCATGATTATGCTGCAATAAAAAACACCCCAATAGAATCGGGGACAATGATGGTACAGGGAAAAACATCCTACCAAATCTACCAAGAAATGATTAAAGATAAAGAAGCTTATGAATACCTTAAAGACCTAATAACTTCAGATTTTGCTATTAAAGGGTATTTAGATGAGAAAAATCTAGGAAAAGAATATCCTTTTGTCGTAATTCATGGAGCACATGCAGGAGATCTTAAAGATTTCTCGGGAGGTCCAAAAGAGATAAGGTCATTATGGTATAGACTTAAGTCAGAAAAAGATTTTTCAAGAAACTTTGAAGAAATGGAAAAAAAGGGCGAAAAAATAATGATAAGAGGACACGACCATTTTCAATTTTATTCATACAAAAAAGGAGAAAAAGAAGAAAGTAATCTAGCATTAAAAGGGCATAAATTTGAATTGTCAAAAGATAAACTACACATTATAAACCCCGGTGCCCTCTTTTATGGAGATTTTGCCACAATTGAGACATCTCCAAATAAAGAACCATTAGTAAATTATCATAAGTTATAACTACATAGTAGTAATAAATAGAAAGATTTATAAATAAAATAAACTCTAATTATCAATGGTGTTCAAACCCCTCGAATTAATGGAAAAAAAGTATGAGATAAACAAAAAAGATCATATATCTAGAGGAGACTCTGGAAAAATATATTTATTAGGAGAGGGAAAAATCGCAAAAGTACCTTACAATCCCTTTAACGGAGAACTATGTAATGGTAGAATGGCTCAATTTGCACTCTATCAAGAGTATAAAAAACAAGAATTGGGGAGACAATTAGGAATAAATTACCCTCCAGTTGAAGGTATATTCGCAATAAAAGAAACAGAAAGTGGATCATATTATCCTGGATTGACAATGGTTAATATAGAAAACGGAGAAACATTTGACGGACTAAGCGATGAAGTGTTAAAAGAAGCAAGAAGAATAAGGGACATTGAAATAGAAAAAGCAAGAAAACTTGGATTCCAAATAACAGACAACCACAAAAGAAACGCACTTTGGGTTAACGGAGAAGTCTACTTAATAGATGCTGCGGATGTAAGAATAAAATAAAAAATAAAAAATAATTTTATGCGTTAATCGCTGCTGATAAAGCACTCCATGAAGCTGAAACTTGTTTACCATTAACAAAGAATGAAGGGGTTCCACTTACAACACCACTCGCCGCACTTGCCGATTTTTTAACATCTGAAAGAGTATCATCGTTATCCAAACAGCTATTGAACGCAGTAGTATCTAAACCGCTTATTCCGCTAGCAATAGTCTTTAATCCATCTTTAGAGTACTTTCCATTATTCTCTTTTCCATCATGTGCCTCAAATATAGCATCATGCATCTCCCAAAACAATCCTTGTTTATTTGCACAAAGACCTGCCTGAGCAGCATAAACAGATTCCTGACCTAAGAAACTCATAGGAACGTAAATGAATCTTATTTCTCCACTAGCCGCCAAATCCTGAATGTTCTTAGCAGAACCAATCAATTCTGGATATTGTGACGCGTATTGTTGTGCAAATTCAGGTAAACCCGAAGCTAAAGCACAATAAGGACACTGGAAATCTGAGAACTCTATAACGACAGTATCAGCATCTTCTGGTCCTAAAGAAGGGAAAACACTACTATCTGCAATAAACCCATTAAGATTTACTTTCCCATCATTTGTAACATTTGCATTAGGCGTTCCTTTATCTCCACCCGAAGTAATAAGAACAACGACTAAAGCTACAACTAGAATAACAGTGGCAACCTTCCACAGATCAGATTTTTTAACTTTTATTTCGTCTGACATATATTTTAACCTCCTTTCAACTCTTTGAAGATAAATAAAAGGATGAATGAAAAATGATTCATATATTTAAAAAGATTGTGGAGAAATTAGTTACAATTGCAGTCTTCCGATTCCTCATCCTCAAAATCAGAGTATCCTTTCTTATCTTCCCAAAAAGAGTCTTCTATGAAGTGATCGCGCATAATTATAGAAACCTTTATTATATATAAATCTTTTTAGACAAAATGAAATCCAAAAAAAGAAAAAAAATTAATTTTAAGGAAAATTTGGGAGAATATTTTAGTTTAGTAAAAAAACACAAGCTAACAGCATTTACTCTGGTTTTTATTGGAATAATCGTAGAAGCATTATTTGTTGCAGATAAATTCTTATTCAAAAGAGTAGTTGATGACGGTGAAAAATTTGTATCTGGCAATTTAGAAATTTCTATATTTACACAGACTTTGATAACAATAGCAATCATTTTTGTGAGCATTGTAGTCTTAAGGTCAATTGGGAGATGGTTAAAAGAACACATTCTGATAAGATTTGAAACTGAGTTAGTGAAAGAAATGAAAAATAAGTACTTCAACCATATTATTCGATTATCACACAAATTTCATACAACTCATAAAAGTGGATCATTAATATCAAGAATGATTAGAGGTGCAAACTCTCTAGAAAATCTTACAGACACGTTTGTATTTCAATTTGTTCCACTAATAGTGCAATTAATATTAGTTTCAATATCCATAGCAATATTCACAAAATCATTAATCTTAGTAATCGTTTTGATATCAATAGTATTCATTACTTATAGCTTCTACATACAAAGAACCCAGGAGCCAGCAAAACTAGAATACATAAACAAAGAAGATAGAGAAAAAGGGTTTATCTCAGATATATTCACAAATATTGATTCAATAAAATATTTCGGTGAAGAGAAGAGTATTAGGAATAGATTTGACACCATTACAACAAAAACAAGAAAATCTCAATTAAAGAATTATAATTATTATA
This sequence comes from Candidatus Pacearchaeota archaeon, assembly GCA_050303855.1. GTDB lineage: Archaea > Nanobdellota > Nanobdellia > Pacearchaeales > GW2011-AR1 > MWBV01. The sequence goes on along the minus strand of JBNLCO010000007.1, from coordinate 8,765 downwards.
GGTGGTCTTCAGCAGGACAATTCTTAATAATAGGACTTGGAACTTTCTTCCTAATTTATTTCCCAATAAAAGAGTTCCTTGCAGGACAATTAACCCTTGGTACATTAGTGTTCATTTATAGCTTATATGGAAACATAGCAGGAAACTTGTTTGGATTTGTGGGGGGAATAAGAAACTTCTATAGAGCTGCGTCTGACATGCAAGACCTAGTTCAATATGGAAAAATACACAATGATATAAAAGATAAACCTGGAGCCAAGAATCTTAAAATTGAAAAAGGAGAAATTGACTTCAAAAATGTTTACTTCAAATACGAAAGAAATGAGCTATTTAAAAATTTCAATTTAAACATAAAGCCAAATGAAAAGGTAGCTTTGGTTGGACACTCTGGATCGGGAAAAACAACTATAGTAAAACTACTAAATAGATTTTATGACGTAGACCAAGGATCAATTTTAATCGATGGAAAAGACATAAGAGATTTCAAGCAAGAAAGTCTAAGAAGTGAATCAGGAATTGTTCCACAAGAATGTATACTATTTGATGATACGATTTATAACAACATAAAATTTGCTAAACCAAATGCAACATCTTCTGAAGTGTTAAAGGCAATAAAACTTGCCCAACTAGACAAAGTAGTTGCAAATTTCCCAAAAGGCATAAACACAATCGTAGGGGAAAGAGGAGTAAAACTATCTGGTGGAGAAAAACAAAGAGTCTCAATAGCAAGAGCGATACTAGCAAATAAGAAAATACTAATCTTAGACGAAGCAACATCTGCACTAGATTCAAGAACAGAACACGAAATACAAAAAGCACTACAAAATCTACTTCAAGGAAAAACTTCAATAATAATTGCACATAGACTTTCAACAATAATGAACGCAGACAGAATAATTGTTATGAAAGAAGGAAAGATAATCGAACAAGGATCCCACAATGAATTAATAAGAAGAAACGGTGAATACAAAAAGTTATGGAACCTACAGAAAGGCGGTTATTTGGAAGATTAGACAATCCCCATTCTCAAAATATCTTCCCAAGACTTTTCTCCAAGAGCAACTAAAGCTTCTTTAAAAGTTACAATAGGTTTAGGATATTTTGCAAAATCATCTATAGCAATTCTAGGACAAGCCAACTCTATAAAACAATCAACATAATAGAAATTCATAAGCTTATCTGGATGAAGTTCATTCATAGTAATTAATATAACATTCTTACCTTGAGCTTTCAACTTCTTAATAATTAAATCAGAAACTCCAAACTTTTGCCCAATCTTACTTTCAATAATAACTCCAACATTTTTTGCATCTTTCAATTTTTCAATAGAAATTATTCTTTGTTTCAATATTTTATCTCTAACTCCAGCCATATTCGTTATTTTATCATTATACACATCAATCAAGAATACAGGTTTATCTACAGACATTGCTGCACCCATAGAATGAAAATTATTTCCTAAAATAACAAATGCTTCAACCTCATTTTCAATTTCTTTTAATCCAGAATACTGACATCCAACAATATGTCCTTCATAAGCAACATTTCCTTTCTTAGTAGATAAAATAACTTCTTTTCCATTATCTTCATAAAATTTAATTACACTATCAATATCATGTCTATGTTGTATAGAATAACTCAATCCTATTTTCTTAAAATCCTTCAATTCAGGAAGAGATTTCTCAAGCCAAGGTTTCAAATTCAATTCATCTCTAACTTCAACATAAAGTACAGGAAAATCAACTTTTATGAACTCAGCATGACCAAAATGAACAATTAAATCTGCCTTAACTGCTAAAGCCTCTTCTAAACCAACAGAACAAGCCCCCCAACAAGTTTCCCCTGAAAATACAACATCAATATCCAACTCCTCAAAAATCTTAGCTATATCAAATGAATTTTGTTTCACACCCTCAGGTAACTGAACCAAAACTTTCTTTGGTTTTATTTCCTTTAACTTCTCAATTAAATAATCTGTTTCAAAATTTAGTGTCATTTCTTAACCTCCTTATTTTGTCAACACTATCCAGATTAATAATTTCTCCGTTATTCAATTTAAGTTCAGAGAAATCTAATCCTTCACCCGTTTTAATATATTCACTATTCGCAACAAGATATTTTCCATTATTTAAAAAACCATTATGAGGTTCATATTTTATCCACCTGTCACCTAAAAATACTTCCGCAAAAGCATGCCCCGAAACCAAGATAGGTTTTTTTATCAAATTATCTTTTTCTATAGTTTCTATATACTTAGTAGGAATCCCCGCAAACCTTGACAAAGTAACAAAAACAAGACCCGAATCAGAACAACTATTGTAATAACCAGATTCGATTATCTCAGAAGCACTCCTTTGTCTAAACTCATTCGTATTCCTTGGATTCTTTAACTTTAAATGATTAGACAGATAAAAACTAATTTTACCAGGAAGGGTATTTCTTGTTTCAATCTTCAAAACATCTTCAAAAGCATTCTCAATAGTTTTGTTAAATTTTGTAAATTTCCCTTCTCCTAAATAATATTTTTCATCCATATTACACTCAGAAATATACCCTTTTTAGGGCTTTCGGGTTTAAAAAATTAAACTACTTCTGCAAAGAATTGATATAATCCCTTGTAGAGATTATCAACTCGTTAACTTTTCTCCTTTCCACACGAGTATACAATGATTTTATACTCATAGATTGGGAATCTTCCATCTCCGAATATTCACCTAGAACATTTCCTCGAGCAGAAACTTTCAAAACATATGTAAACTTCTGATCAGGATAAGTGGACGGAGAAGTTTTATTCAAAGAAACACTTAAACCAAGAGGACCCTCCAAAGTCCCAAGATAATTTCTATCTAAAATACGATTTTTTGGAACCTTCCCATCCCATGCATTATTCTTAACTGCTTCTGCCAACTTAATGCATTCGGTCAAAGTCAATTCGGGCTGTTTATCCAAAAGCTTTTTCGTCAAATCCAAATCACTCATAAAAAACACACAAATCTTGCATTTATAAAAATTATTATACTCAAATTTTCTTCAGATATTTCTCTAAATCTTTATAGTCTTTATCTCTATCAATAAAACAAGCAAGAATTATTTTAGGAGAGAGAATAATGTAAATAAACCTCTTCTCTTTTCCCTGGATAGTCAACCTTACTCTAAAAACTCTCGAAAACGTCTTTGAATGAATCTTCTTGTTCCGATAAGGATTTTCTTTGATTAATTGAATTTTCTCGTAAACAATTCGTTTAGTTTTATCATCAAGCTCATCAAATTGTTTCTTAAATATCTTTGAAGATTCTATAAAATAAGTCATTTTAAAGAATTAAACAATTCCTCTTCAGACACAAGGTCTTTATTTTTAATGGTCTTCTCAATCAAGTCATCAATAAGGGCAATTTCTTTCTCACTAAAAGTTTCATCAAAATCATTATCCTCAAAAACTTTCTGACGAATACTCTCTGTTGCCAATTCCTGAATATTCCTGAATCCAAAATTCTTAGCATAACTATCTGCAGCCTCAAGGAGATTTAACGGAAGTTTAAGATTAATTTGCTTCGTTTCCATGATATCTATAGATATCTATAAGTATTTAAGTATTTTGGTTGTAGGGCTTTCGGGTTTATATAAAACCATGAATTTTCTTAGAATTTTCTATAGCTTTTATTCTCGCAGAGTCCAAATCAGACCTTATCTTCTTCCCCAAATCATGAATACCTTCCCCATCTAGGACAATCAAATCCAAACCTCCAGTATAAAGGTCTTGTGATGCTTTATCTAAGGAATTAATCACTAAATCAATTCCATCAGAAGCAGTAATCCTCTTAGGAATTATTTTCTCCTGTTCAGAAATATAATTCAAAGCATAATCAGAACCTGAACCAATTGAAGTCCACGATCTTTCTTCCACCTTTCCCAAAGGCCAACAAGTATAAAGTCTAGGTTCATCAAAATTAGTTGCTAGTAAAAGCCCATTAACAATTTCATTATTCGGCACTCTTCCTTCCCATCTAGAGATATTCAAACCCGCAAATTCGCTAAAATAACCTTCTTTTGTAATTTTTTCCAAATCAAATTTATTCTCCAAAAAGTCAGCAAGGAAATTAATATACGGATTATCATAGATACCGGACATACACCAAGCTGCAGTTCCCGAATCATTAACATAAATTTTCTGACCCTCAGTCCTCCTTTGCTGTCTATAGGCAACATCTCCCTGAGGTTGCCAACTAGTCTGAGTCCGACTCATATCTGATCCCAAAATAACCGATTTGTAATCTTTCTCAGCTTTAACTCCAACAAGTGTTGTCATAAGAAATAAACAAAAATAATGCTATTTAAACTTTCCCATTGTAATCATTATAAAGTTACTAAATTTTACCAACTAAATCTAATCCAGGAGTTAAAGTCTTCTCACCAGGTTTCCAATTAGCAGGGCAAGCTTCTCCACCATGCTCTCTAACAAATTGAGCAGCTTGGATCTTTCTTATAAGTTCCTGAGCTGAACGCCCTATAGAATTATCATGTAACTCATAAGCTTTCAAAATACCATCTGGGTCAATTATGAAAGTACCTCTCAAACTCAAACCTTCTTCTCTAATATAAGTTCCATAAGCCTTACATATCTTCCCAGTAGGATCTGCCAACATAGGGAATTTAATCTTCTTTATTGTGGGAGAATTATCCCCCCAAGCCTTATGAACAAATTCTGTATCGGTAGAAACACTCAAAACTTCTGCATTTAGTAATTTTAATTCCTCATATCTATCAGCTAACTCTCCAAGCTCAGTTGGACAAACAAAAGTAAAATCAGCAGGATAAAAAAACAAAACAACCCATTTTCCTTTATAGTCACTTAAATTAATAGTCTTAACACGACCATCATAAAATGATTTTGTAGTAAACTCAGGAGCCTTTTGATTTATTCTTATCATAACATGAAAAAAATTTCATAGATTTAAAAGTTTTATTGTGATTTCCAAGAAATTATGAGTTTTTTCGCACCCTCAATAGAACAGCGCTAATAAAAGCCATTACAAACATAGTCATAGCAGCAATAATGAAAGACACCTTAAAAATATCAACAACTAGATATAATACAACAAAGAAAACTAATTCCCCAAACATATGAAAGAAATTCCTATAGCATGAGACATCAATCATGCTGGTTTTCTTTCCATTCATTACAATATTTGCATCAATAGGAACACTAACTAAAACGGTAAAGAAACCAATGAGCAAGGAAGTAATATAAATCAAATTAACGCTGGGAAAAAGTATTCTCAAAAGCCAAAAAAGTCCAACAAAGACGGCTCCAATGAAAATTAAGGAATTTGAATTAATTTTGTCTGTAAGCTTGCCTGTGTAAAAAATAAGAACAATTGAAGAAATTGATGCAACAAAAGACAAAACCCCAATAGATTTTATACTTTCAAAAGTAACAAAGACAAAAAGAGGTAAAAGTACTCCTTCTGCTACAGCACTAAAGTGGGACAAAAAAGCATAAAAGAAATCATTTCTATTTTGTTTATACTTAAAAAATTCTTTAAAACCCAATCTCTCTCTAGGAACTACATATTTGAGATTTAATCTAAACAAAGGAATCAAAGATAAAAACAAAAAGAGAATACTCACTGCCAACAAATATCTCCTACTTAAGAAAATTAAGAATCCTGCACCAATTAAAGGAGCGATTAAACTAGCAATCTTACGCACAATCATCAACCCACCAACCTTGCCCCCAATTTTCTTATTTTTCTTTATACACTCATTAAAAACGAACCAGTGGGCAACCCAATAAAAAGTATCATAGCCCGCTAAAACAAAAGCTAGAGCAAACAATAATCCAAAACTAAAATTATTTAGAGTCAATATTACCATCCCAATAATTTCAAACAAAATACCAAAAAGAATAACTTCCTTAGCTCCACGCCTTATAACAAGTCTTCTTGCAAGAAAATTAAATGGAACATCAATCAAATTAAAAACCACATAAAATAAAATGACCTGAGAAAGAGAAAATCCAATATGTAAAAGTAAAATGGGAATAAAAATAGCTACCAAACTCCTACCAAACGTATGAAGCCAAACACTTAATTCTAATTTAGATAAAGCAGTTTTCATATAATCCCTAAAATTAAAATGATAATGTTTATGTACCTGCATCAAACAAAAAAAGAAATTCAATTTAAAAACTTTTCAAATTAAAACTAATCTTCCCAAGAAATTCCAACTTCACCTTTGTCAATTTTACATTGACAAGCAAGCCTATGGATTCTATCTCTTTCTAAAATTAACTCTTCTTCAGTCAAATCAGAAAGGTTCTCATCTCCAGAATTAATATCAATCATACAAGTCCCACAAAGACCATTCTGACAGCCAAAAGGAACTCCTAGCTTCTCACAAGCATCCCTTATATCTTCTCCATCAGGAAGTTCTATTTCAGCTTCAGTCTTTGTATCAATTATCTTTGCCATTCTAAATTAACACTCAATCTTTTCCTTACCAAGATATTCATATGCAGAATAAGCAGCAGTGCAAGCATCAGCAACTCCTGTAATTAATTGCTTAAATTGTTTATCTGTAACATCTCCAGCAGCAAACACTCCTTTAACATTTGTCTCGGAAGTCTTATGGTCTATTTTGATTTCTTTCTTACCATCAACTTCCACACCTAACTTAATAGCTAAATCAGATAAAACCTCATGACCAATCGCAACAAAAACAGCATCAAGCTTCAACTCCTTACTTCCATTATATTCTTTATCTAACGTAACACTTTCAACTTTATCTGTGCCATGTATTTCCTTAATATTCGTATTATTAATTATCTCAATATTCTTTGTATTTTCAATTTTCTCAAGATTAGCAGGTTCTGGATGTATTTTATCTCCTCTGTATATAATATAAACCTTCTTTGCATGTTTTGCTAAAACCAAAGCATCCTTTCCAGCACTATCACTTCCTCCTACTATTGAAACCACCTTATTTTTATACAAAGGACCATCACATAATGCACAATAATTAACACCTTTGTTTTCTAATTCCTTGCTCCCTGGAACATCTAACTTTCTCCATTTAGTTCCTGTTGCAAATAATAAAGTTCTACCGGAATACTCTCCCTTCTTAGTCTTAACCAAAAAACAACCCTTACTCTTATTGATTTCCAAAGCCTCTTCATTTTTTATAGCAACTTCATCATAAGCCCTAGCATGATCTTCCAGATTCTTAGCAAGGTCAAAACCAGAAATACTCTTAAATCCAGGATAATTTTCAACAACATCAGTAGTAGTTATAACCCCTCCAACAGGTAATTCTGAACCGCTAGTTTTTCCTAATACCAAAGTCTTCAAACCAAGTCTAGCAGCATACATACCCCCCGAAAGTCCACTTCCACCAGCACCAATTATTATAAAATCATATTCTTCCATTTTAAAGATTCAAAGCCTCCTCCAATTTAGCCTGATCAAATCCAACAATTATCTTTCCATCAATATCAATTACCGGAGTACTTCTTCCCCCAGATTTCTCTATCATTTCTTTCTGAGCAGCTTCATCTTCAGAAACATCAACATCAGTATAATCTATCTTCTTCTCTTTCAAAAAAGCCTTCGTAGCATTACAAGCAGGACAATCAGGCAAGGAATATATTTTGACACTCATTTTACTCCATGGTACAAAATAACTCCATATTATAAAAGTTTTGGAGAAGTGTAAGAATCATAAACTTTCCAAAGGACTTTTAGTATTTATAAGATTCGGTGAAGCGATATGAGTATATATCAAAGTGGTCTCAGGAGATTTATGACCAAGTAAAGCCTGAACATTTGTAACATCATAACCATTTTCAATTAAATGAGTGGCAAAACTATGCCTCAAAGTATGCGGATGAATCTTTCTTTTTATTCCGCAAAGCTTTGCAGATTTATCAACAATTTTCTGAATTGTCCTAATTGAATACTTTTTGCCCCTGTTACTTTGAAATAAATAATTTTCCTCCTCTAAATTTTCATTAATGATTAATTTCTTTATTGCAGGAATTAAATTATTTGATAAAGTTATCAATCTGTCTTTTCCACCTTTTCCATTTCTAACAAAACCAAAATTCTTATCCAAATTTAAATCTTTGACTTTTATATTAATTAACTCCGAGACCCTTAAACCAGAAGAATACATAAAACAAATCATTAATTGGTGTTTGAGATTCTTTATGGAATCAATTAAGTTTCTAACTTCTTCTTTTGATAAAACCTCTGGCAACCTCTTTGGAGTTTTAGAATACTTTATATCAATCCACATCCGCTTTTCCAAGACATTTTCAAAAAGAAAACGCAAAGACATGTGATAAACATTCATTGTGCTTCCAGCCTTATCTTTTTCAGATAAATGTTCAAGAAATAATCGGATATCTTTCTTTGAGACATATCTTAAATCCTTTTTAGACCAATTAAGAAATCTATGAATTGCATAAAGATAGGTTTTAGTTGTTCTTGGACTTAACCTTCTTCTTTTGCACTCTTTTGAAATCTTTGAATCTAAGTCTACAGGAATTGAAACCATCAGAAAATCAAATAAAAACAATTTAAATTAATTCATTAAAACTTAATAATGAAAACAAAAAAGTTTGACATTGCATCCAAATTCCAGACTTTTAACCTTTAATTTACCCAAATTTGGCAAAGTTCGTTAAAAGTCTGTTCGAAAAAATTGAAATTTGTCGTCGGTAAAATCTGAAACACCGACGATAAACTCACGACCTTGTAGATTTCTTG
>JBNLCO010000006.1:0-81632 GCA_050303855.1 Candidatus Pacearchaeota archaeon | reverse complement strand
TGGTTTGAATGATTATAATACTGGGACTTTAAATCCAGGATCTGTGGCTAATACTGGCTATTATTATTCTACCTCAGGTGCTATCCATCAGTGGGCTACAGTAGCTAATCTTCAGAGTACTTATTCCTATATTTACTGTTCTAAATAATTGAACAACAAACTTATAAATAATTATTTCTTTTATCGTTGATGTGTAAAGTAATCGGGGTGGTTTCATTAAAAGGAGGCGTTGGTAAAACCTCTTCTGTTGTTAATATGGGTTATGCTCTTTCAAAATTAGGAAAGAAGGTTCTTCTTGTTGATGGCAATTTGAGTGCTCCCAATCTCGGTTTGCATCTTAATTTGGTTGATCCTGAGAATGGTTTGCATGAAGTTTTACAGAGAAAGTCTAACCCTTCTGATGCTATTATTAAACTGGATGATTTTGATGTTATTGTTTCAAAGCTTATGGGTGATGAAGAATTGGAATATCTTTCATTAAAGAAAAGGCTGGGTCATATAAAGAATAATTATGATGTGGTTCTTATTGACTCCTCTCCTAAATTGGATGAAGAGACCCTTGCTGTTATGCTCGCTTCAGATGAAATTTTGGTTGTTACAACTCCTGATTTGCCTACTCTTGGAACTACAATTAAAGCAATTCAACTTGCAAAAAAAAGAGGCACTCCAATAGGAGGATTGGTTTTAAATCGAGTTTATAACAAAGACTTTGAGATTTCGTTGAAAGATGTTGAAGAAACTTTGGGGATTCCAGTATTGGCCGTGATTCCTCATGATATTGGTTTTTTGAAATCTCTTTCAAACTTTGAATCTTTTGTGAAGGACAAACCTAAATCTGAAGCAAGTGAAGAATATATGAAACTTGCAGGATCTCTTGTTGGAGAGAAATATAAACCTCTTAAGATGAAATCTTTTTTTAGGTGGGTTAATCCACGTAAACAAGATGTAAATCGAGCTATTTATTATAGGAGTTTGTTTGATTGATCCTCTCAAAAACCTTTTAAATTGCTGAATATCTGATTATTATATTAGCCCCGTAGTACAGTGGTCAAGTATGCGGCCCTTTGGAGGCCGTGACCCCGGTTCGAATCCGGGCGGGGCTATTTAGTTCCTATACCTTCCTCTACGTTCTACTGCTGTTAGTCTTTCTAATATCTTTTTTGATTCTGTTTGGCCAAGAATTCTTTCATAAGATTTTATTACTTCTCCAAAAAGTATCTTCCAATTATTGAAATGTTTTGCCTCAAGGGCTTGCTTTAATAAATGAAGATCAACCGCTTTTGCTTCGGTTTTTGTTGAAATGAATCCCAACCCAAAATCAATAAAATGGACTTTGTCATTAAGAAATATCATGTTTGAAGTTGTTAGATCTCCATGGACTATGTGGTTTTGATGTAAAATGGCTATGTTTTTTCCTATTTTCTTCATAATTTTTTTCTGTTCTTTTATTTCAAAATCATCAAGACTTCTTGAAAGTTTTTCCCCCTCCAGATACTGCATTTGTATCTCAGAATCATTTTTGTTTTCAATTGGTTGAGGAGAAGGAATTATTTTATTTGCCTTTATAAGTATTTTTCTTTCTGATTTTGTTCTTCTCTTTCTTATGGCGTCATCTATTTCTGGAATTCTATAACCTTTTGGAATTCTTTCTTTTATGATTAAATTGTTTGTTTTATCTAGAAATATTTTTGCTTCTGCTCCTTGTTGAATTAATTCTAGATTTTTCATTTTGTAAAATTATTTCTTTGCTTTTTCTTCAATGAATATTATTGCTAGGGATATTAAAACACCGATGTCTACAACCATACAATATTTACATATGGCATCTAATACAAAAAATTGTAGATAAAGGAAATAGATTGCAAAGGCACTTCCAATAATTATTCCTAGTTGTATTAATCTTTTTCTTAAATAACTTGATCTTTTTAATTCAAATATTGTGAGTATTGCTAAGATGGGGAATGCAATTAACCCGAGATGAGAATTCTTTATTCCAAAAGTTGATTCATATTGAGAGGTCTGAACTATTGAACAATCACTTAAGACCTCTTCGGGTTTAACTCCGCAAGCTTGTTCTAGAGATACAAAGGAGAGAATTAATGATGCAATTGTTGCAAGAATCATTAAAACAAGAATTATTGAATATTTTGTTTTATTTTTCATAAAGAGTTATGGGTAAAATATTTTAAAAGCGTTTGGGTGAAGCAGGTTACCTAAATTTCATCATCTTTTTCTTTCCGAATTTCTTCATTAATTTTTGCATAGATTTCATGTCCATTCCTTTGCTTGGGTCGAAATTGGCTTGTTCTTTTATCATTGATTGAAGCATATCATATTGTTTTAGAAGTGAACGGATATCCGAATTGTTTACTCCGGCTCCTTTTGCAATACGGTTTATTCTTGAAGTTTGTTTCTTTAATAATTCAGGATTTTCTTTTTCATCTTGTGTCATGGATTTTATGATATGTTCCCATTTCTTTATTTTTGATTCTTGGGTGGATAGAGCATTATCAGGGATTTTTGCTTTTCCTAAACCAGGTATCATCGATTTAATTTTATCAAATCCTCCTAATTCTCCCATTGATTTTACTTGATCAATAACGTCTTCTAGAGTTAGTTTTCCTTCTTCCAAATTTTTTAGAGTTTTTTCTTTCTTTTTTGAATCTGTAACCGAATTAATTTTTTCGATTAGACTTTGTAGATCTCCCATACCAAGAAGTCTTGAAAGGAAAGATTCTGGATCAAATTCCTCCAGGTCATTTATTTTTTCACCATTTGTTATGAAATATACTGGAGCTTCAGTTTCGTAACAAGCAGTTAAAGCCCCTCCTGCTTTTGCGGTAGAATCCATTCTTGTTATAATTACTCCAGAAATATCCAATGCGGATTTGAAATGTTCTGCTTGAGGTTTTGCTGCTTGCCCTATGTCTGCTGGCATAACTAAAATTGTTTCAGTAGGTTTTATTTTCTTGTTTAGAGATTTTATTTCTTGAACAAGCTCTTCATCTAAATTGTGTCTTCCTGCTGTATCAATTAAAACTAAATCATAATCTCTTAATTTTCCAGATTTTTCTAGTGAAGTCCAAAGTTTTTCTGCGTTAGTTTCTTTTAAGTCTGTGTAAACGTTAATATTGTGTTGTTTTCCTAATTGCATTAGTTGTTCTTTTGCAGCAGGTCTATGGACATCTAATCCTACTAGGAGAACTTTTTTTCCACGCTTTGCAAAGTAATTACCTAATTTAGCAATTGTTGTTGTTTTTCCTGCAGCATATAATCCTACAAGCATAATCCTGTTTTGTGTTTTTTTATCTGTTGAGAGTTCTAGTTTTTTTGAATGTCCAAGTATTGTTTTTAGTTCATCATGTAGTACTTTTATTAGGTGTTCTTTTTTGTCTATATCTTTTATTCTTTCATCGTATGCTGCTTTACGTATTTTGTCAGATAGTTGCTTTACAAGAAGTATATTTACATCTGCTTCAATTAGGGCTCTTTGAAGATCTTTTACAATTCCATCAACTAAATTTTTATCGAGAAATATGGCATTAGCTATCTTATCTGTAGTTTTTCTCAGTATATTTCCTAATTTTTCTAACATTTTAAGCTGATTTTAGAAGTCTTTGAGGAGTTATTAAGTTTTTGGGTTTTAAAATTCTTGGTTGAGATAGTTGTTTATCCCAAAAGGTTCTCTGAGAAGGAGTTCAACTATTTGAAATCGGGGGATTATAATTATTTCTTTTTTGGTTTATCCCAGTAAGGGCTTTTGCATTTTGGGCAGACTGTTGGCTTATTTTTTATGTTGTGAGGGACCCATTCATGATTGCATCTTTCACACTTAAATCCTTTTTTTGTTACGTCTATTATTCCCATAAGTGATATATCTCTTTATAGTATATAAATATTTGGTATATTATTTTATAATCGGAATATTTAAATAGTTTAATTACTTTTATGATATATTATTTAATAGGTATATAAAAATGAACAAAGAGGAAATTAGAGTAAATATTGATGAAAAATTGCAAAAGGAAATCTTCAAGGATTTTATTAAAAAATTTAAGGGAGATTTTGGTAAGGCGAGCGGATACCTTGGGATTACTAGATCTTCTTTGAGTAAATATAAAAGGTGTGTGGTCAGTCATATTCCTAGGGAAGTTTTGTTTAAAGTTACAAATTATTTGAAAATTGAAACCCCTGAAATAATTTATTCAGGAAATATAAGAGAAATTAGAAGCAATTATATGAAAAAAGCTCATCCTGTTTTGAAGAAAAAGTATGGTTCTAATTGGGCAAAAGAGCTTACAATTAAGAGGGATTTTAATGGAATTACTTTAAATGATTTTCCCGATGAGACTTTTGTTTTTCTAGAAGAAGATTATAGGAAGGATTTATTAGAATCTGCTTATTTTTTGTTTGGGTCTTTGAATAAATTAGCAAAGAAGATTGGTGTAAGTTCCACAAGATTATCTTATTGGTTTAGGGGCAAACAAAAAGATTACAAAGCAAATAAAATTGGCTTACAATTTATTCCCTTGTCTAAATTAAAATTAATTTCTAAATATTTGGTCGAGGACAGCAGGGAAGAATTTTCTATGGAAAATATAGAAAAGAAAGTTTTGATGTATAGAATGCAGGCAGGAAATCCAATAAATAATCCAAAGTTTCCGATTAAAGAATCTCCTCAATTAACAAGGTTATTGTTTCATCTTTTAGGTGATGGCTATGCAGGAAAGAAAGGAGAGAATGCGGGATATAGAAACACTTGTAAAGAACTTTTGGAAGAATTTAAAGAAGATTTGAAGATATTTGGAGATGTGCCTCTTTATGAACAAGAATATTCAGTAAAGTTCCCAAGAATTTTAGCTAAAATTATTGAAGATTTTTATTGTGTGGATTGTGGTTGTTATAATAGTAATATTTCAAGAAATATTCTTAGAATTTCAAAAGAAAATCTATGTTTTGGCATAAGAGCTTTTACAGATGATGAAGGATGTGTTTATCCTTATATAATTAGAATTACTTCTGCTAATTTGAATCTTCTTAGTGGAATTAAGGACATTTTGGATTTTTTGAAAATAAAAAATAATGAAATAAAATTTCAATTCAATTCAAAATCAAAATATGGGAAAGTTTATTATTTGGATGTTAGAGATTTAGAAACTTATAGAAGATTAATTGGGTTTACATCTCCGAAGAAAAAAGAATTGCTGGATAATTATGTGAAAAGAATTAAAAGCATAAGAAGAAAGAAGCTACTCAAGACCTAAACTATTTATGAAGTCGGTTCTATTGAATGGAATTAAATCATCTAATCTCTGTCCAGTGCCCAAATAAAGTATTGGTTTGCCTGTTGTTGCTCCAACACTTAAGGCAGTTCCACCTTTTTCATCTATATCTGCTTTTGTAAGTATTATTCCATCAATTTTTACTGATTTGTCAAATTCTTTTACTTGTTCTATGATATCATTTCCAGTAATTGATTCTCCAACAAATATCTTTAAATCAGGTTTGCAAACTCTTGTAACTTTTTCTATCTGAGCCATAAGGTTCTTTTCAGTGTGCATTCTTCCAGCTGTATCTATTAGAACTACATCAATTTCATTTTTCTCTGCATATTTTATTGCATCAAAACCTACTGAAGCTGGGTCTGACCCGTATTCGTGAGCAATAACTTTTGTCCCTAAAACTTCTGAGTGTTTCTTTAATTGTTCAATTGATGCGGCTCGGAAAGTATCTCCTGCTGCTAAAACAGAGGTTAAATTATTTCTTGATAGTAAGTCTGAGATTTTTGCTATCGTGGTGGTTTTTCCTGTTCCATTAATTCCACAGAAAAGTATTATGTATGGTTTCTTTTGTTCTTTTCCACGGTATAATTTTATGTTTTTTATTACGTTAAATGGTTCGACTAATAATTCATAGATTATATCTTTCAGAGTCTCATTTATTTGAAATTCCATTTCTTTCTTTAGGAATTCTTTGTCAACAATTCTTTCTTTTAGTTGTTCTATTATTTTTTCAGATACTTCAAATGCAACGTTATTCTCTAAAAGAATTATTTCAAGATCTTCTGCATATTTCCAAAAATCTTTTTCAGATATTTTTACTTTATTTATTTTGGAAGTGAATTTTCCTAATATTGACTTTTTTGGAGTTTCTTTCTTTTCTATTAATTCCTCTTCTATTTCTTTTATTTTTTCTGTATCTGGTTCATAGATCTGCCTCCCTTCATTATATTTTAAAGGGGTTTCTATTAATTCAGGTATTGTTTCTTTTTCTTCATATTCAGGAGGCTCTATTTCAGGTATTTCTGGGACTATTCCTTCTTTGACTTTTGTTTTGGCCTTTTTTGCTTGATTTTGGGCTTTCTCAGATTTCTTCTCTTTTTTTGCTTTCTTAGTTTCTTCTTGTTTTGGAGCTTTTTCCAATTCTGTTTCTTCTACTTCTTGAATTATCTCTTCTACTGATTCTTCACTCTTTTTTGACAGCCCTTTTGTCCAGGATTTCAATCTATCTTTAAGTTTTCCAAACATGTTTTTAAAAGAAATCTATTATTTATAATATTAACTCTGTTACCACTCTTATTTTGTCTAAATTTTTATAAATAATTTGGTTCTTGTATTTCTATAAAATGAAGGGTATATTTGTTATAATGGATGGGCTGGGTGATTTGCCTCATCCCATGTTGAAGGATGAAACTCCTTTAGAGGCCGCTAGAACATTAAATATGGACTTTTTTGCTGCTAGAGGGGAGTTGGGCTATGTTTATTCTGTTAAGCCTGGTTTTGTTCCAGAGTCAGACGAGGCAATTGTTTCTTTGTTTGGGAATGAGTTGATTTCTAGCTCAAGAGGGCAGCTTGAGGCTCGGGGTGCAGATATGAAGCTTACTAGAGGAGATCTTGCTTTGAGAATTAATTTTTCTGCAATTGATTCTTTAGATGAAGGGAAGAAGAATATCTTGGATAGGCGGTCTGGAAGGACTCTTAGCACCAAAGAAGCGGAACAACTTTCTAAGGCAATAAATAAAATTAAGATGCCGGTCAAATTTGAATTTAAACCCACAATTCAGCATAGGGCAGCTTTGGTTTTCAAAGGAGGGTTTTCTGACAATGTTTCAGGGAATGATATGGCTTATGAGGCTGGTAAGAATAAAATTTTTGATAAAGTGGTTAAATGTAGACCTCTTGATGAAGAGGACAACACGCAATATACTGCGAATATATTAAATGAATTTTTGGAAAAGGTTTACGATGCTTTAAAGGATCACCCTGTTAACGTTGAGAGGGTTAAGAAAGGTCTTATGCCTGCAAATTACCTTTTAGTGCGTGGAGCAGGTATTGAACCTCCAAAATTAAAACAATATAAAAAATGGGTTTCTGCTAGCTATATGCCTTTGGAGATTGGTTTTTCAAAAGTATGTGGTATGAAAAATTTTTCTTTCGAATATCCAAAACTAAAATCTTTAGATGCTTATGAGAATCTTTGGAGAGGTTTAAGGAAAGCTTGTAAGAACGCTATTAAAGTTATAAGTAAAAACCATAAGAAATTTGATTATGCTTATATACATTTAAAGGAGACAGATCTTCCAGGACATGATAACAAACCTGTTGAGAAGAAATTAATGTTGGAATATATAGATATGACTCTCTTTAAATTCTTGAGAAAGTTCTGTCCTTCTAAGCAAGTTAGACTTTTGGTTACAGGAGATCATTCTACTCCTTGTAAGCTTAAAGCTCATTCAGCCGATCCAGTTCCTTTGCTGTATTATCCTGCTGAAGAAGTTAAGCCTGAAGAGAGACATTTTAATGAAAAGGAAGCTAAAAAAGGTAGTTTAGGAAAGATTGTAGGTAAGGATTTGTTCAAGAAAGTTAAGTTTTTGAAATAGTTTTGGATTATAATAATTGTTATAAATGGATTCTTTTTGGCTATTTTATGTCAGAAAGCTATAACTTCGATAAAAATATGTCTTTTGAAGAACTATATGATAGATATTATCTTCTGCAGATGGGAAAACGTGAGATTCCTATTGTAAGGAATTTCCTTGATCTTCAGCAGGGAACTATGAAGATTCTCGGAGAAAAAGTCCTTAAGAAGCTTGGAAAGGGCAAGGATACTTTATTTTTGCCCGATAAGTCTCTTGAAGGCCTTGTTAAATTTGAGAATTCTTTAGCTGAGGATAAAATAAGGGGTTATTCTTCAGAGATTGAAGGTGAAATTGATTTGCTTAAGAAAGTCATAAAGAATAAGGTTTTAGATTATGTTCATTCTGATAATTTTAAAGTTAATTTTGATTTATCTTATGGTGGTGCAAATTATGACAACCCTAATGAAAAGGCAATAAAAGAGAGCTTTTCTATGAAATTAACTGGCCTTAATTCTGAAAGTGCTTTGGGCGTTTATTATGTTTTTAATGGAGATATTCCTCAGACTGAATTTTTTAGTGAGCAATATGGTTTTGCTTTAAAAATCTCAAAATTCCCTGAAGTTGAAGAAAAGATAAAGGAGATAAGAGAATTGCATGGCATTAAAAAGCCTCGAGATTTAAGTAGGACGATAGATGAAAAGGGAAGACATGAGGAAAATAATAAGAAACAAACTAGTTTGCTTTATGCGATTTCTGGTGAAAAAGAGATTTATGACTTTCTTAACGGGTATTTGAATTTGAATTTTGGTATTCCTGCAAAATCTGATCAGGGTTTTTTATTACCTGCTTTGGAAGAAAAGATGCTTCTTAAATTTGTTTTTGACTATGATAAAAGAATAATTAAAAAGAAAAAATCTGACGAAGAATCAAATAAATGGGGTGTTGTTTGGACAGGGGATGTTAGTTTAAATCTTGTGGAGCTGTATAATTATCAAGGAGATTCTAAACCTAATAATTTTAAGAAAGATTCCTTTAGAGAACATAGCCATTTTGAGGAAGAAGGAGACCCTGAGAAAGTTTGTGCGGTAATTATAGAGAAATTTGTTGAAAAAGATTTGACTGATAAGCTTAAGATCGGATTGTCTAAGAAATACTATTAGTTTTTTGTAACCATTTTTTAAATTACAACAATGATTAAAAAGAAGGAAAAGTTTTCTGAGGTATTACAATGATAACTTATAATGATATTTATGAAGCGGCAAGAAAAGAAAGGTATTCGGAGCAATTGCAATCAATACCTAAGAATTTTATAAAAGAGATTTCAGAGTATCTTAGGGAGAAGAAAGAGGCTGCTTCAAAGGGCAATAGTGACTTTTCTGATAGTGCCGTAAAAGTTAAGAAACAACTTGAAAATGCAGTTACACTTTTTAGGGAATTGATTATTCGTAGGAGGAAGAAGATTTTGGGCTTGGTCTTAATTGCTTCTGAAACAGGGATTTCTAAACAAGATTTTGAAAATATGCTTCAAATAGAGAAAGAATTGTTCGAGGAGATAATGAAGTGTGTTGAAGTGTCAGATAAAAAGCTTAGCGAGTTAGTTAGCGGTAGCGCTGAAGAAAAGACCTCTGATAATAATATGATTTTATTTTTGGATAATGTTGACTCATTTGTGGGTTTGACTGGAGAGAAGATGGGCCCTTATGAAAAAGGTCAGATTGCAAATATTTCAAAGGAAATTGCGGATATTTTGGTTCAGAGTGGTAAGGCAGAATTAATCGATAAGTAGTGCGGTAATTCTGAAAGGGTTTTTGCAGTTCTTAAAAGAGTTTATAAAGTACGGTCATTTTTTAGCAGTAGTTAAAATGGTAGAGCTTTTGACACGAGAAAATTTTGATGAGGAAGTTATGAATTCCAAAGTCCCTGTAGTTATTGACTTTTATGCGGATTGGTGTATGCCTTGTAGAATGATGGCTCCTGTTTTTGAATCTCTTAGTAAAGAGTTTGAAGGCAAGGTTAAATTCTTGAAGTTGGATACTCAAGCCCAAAATCAAATTGCTGGAGCTTTTAGAGTTCAAAGTATACCTACTTTGTCTTTTGTTAAGGATGGAAAAGAAGTGGATAGGTCTGTAGGTTTGTTAGATGAAGATTCTTTAAGGGATGTATTGAAGAAACTTTTGTAAAATGATGGACTTTGGATGTGGTAATTTGGATTTGGATGAAGTAATAAAATGCACTTTTGGTCTTAGCAAAGCAGAATTTAGATTGTTTAATTTTTTTATTAAAAATTCTCAGGGGGAATTTTCAAGTGATGATCTTTCTAAGAAAATTGGTTTGGATAAGTCAACAATTCAGAGAGGGTTGAAGAAGCTTCATGCTAAAGGTTTGCTTTTTAGAAAACAAATTAATCAGGCTTCTGGAGGGTATATTTTCTTTTACAAAATTAAGAATAAGCAGGCAGTTAGAGAAAAGATCTTTGGGATAATTGAAAATTGGAGTAAGAGAGTGGATGAGGAGTTAAGTAAGTGGTAAGGTTTATTAAATATTAAATCATGTTTTTTTATGGTAAGTATAAGTAGGTTGATTGCAGGAATCTTTTTTATCTTGTTGGGTATATTTTTTATCGGGTTATCTTTTGTTGAAACTTTGTTTATTTTGATTTATGGAATACCTTTGATTGTTGTTGGAATCGTTTTATTGTTAAATAAGAATGAGGATAAGATAGAAGAACGATTGGACGGAAAAGGTAAAACTTTAAATAAAAAATAATATTTGAATTAATATGAATAAACAAGTTATTGTAACAACAGCTTTTGAAGTTCCCAATAGAAAGATTGTTGAAGTTATGGGGATTGTTAGAGGGAATACTGTTAGAGCTAGAAATGTTGGAAGAGATATTGGTGCTGCTTTTAAGAATCTTGTAGGAGGAGAAATAAAGACTTATTCTGATATGACTGCTCAATCAAGAGACGAGGCTTTTAATAGGATGGTGAATGAAGCTGTACAAATGGGAGCAGATGCAATAATTGGTTTTAATTTTTCTACTTCAATGGTTATGCAAGGGGCTTCAGAAATGTTGGCTTATGGTACAGCTGTTAAGTTGAAATAATTATCTTCTGTACATCACTGATTGAACAAAAAGTATTAGCTAAAATGTTCCCGTTAGAAATGCTATTATTGTTGAAAAATAAAGGTTTAATGTATAATAGACAAAACATACTACATACATTCCTATGAAAGTTATCAATGCTGTTTGTATTGTTATTGTTGTTCTTTTTGTTTTGAAACCCTTTATTACTTGGGGGATTAGGGCATAAGTTAGAAATATTGTTGCAGTTGTTAGAACTATATCTTGCCATATCATTTTAAAAAAAGCCTGTGACCGGATTTGAACCGGCGACCTACTGCTAACTTGTTAAATTTTAAGTACAAGGCAGCCGCTCTGCCACTGAGCTACACAGGCGTAATTTACCGAAATCAAAATCGCTTTTAAATTTTCCGCTATTTAATTTTAAATAGATGATTGCATTTGGCATAAAACTTATATACAAGTAAGTTCTATATTTGTAATGAACTGGAGCTACTTTGCTGGATTTATGGACGGAGAAGGTTCCATTATTCTTAAACCTCCTAGAGTTAGACTTTATGTGGCAAACACCAATAAGCAAGTTTTAGAAGAAATTAGTAATTTTCTTGGTTGTGGTAAAGTTTACGATATAAATATGAAAAACAAAAGTGATAAATGGAGTAAACAATATGGTTGGACGATTGCCAATCATAAAGATGTTCTTAGGATTTTGAAAGGTTTGAAAAACAGATTAATAATTAAAAAACAACTTTGTCAGGATGCAATTAAGTATATTGAAAATAAACGATGGCAGAGGAACTATTTATCCAAGGAAGAATTGCAAAAGTGGGTTTATTTAAAATCCAGTCGAAAAATTGCCAGAAAATTAGGTGTTAGTCAATCTGCAGTTTTAAATTATCTTAAGAAGTATGGAATTTATTATCGGTAATTATTCTGTTTTTTCTTCAGTTTCTTCATCTTTCTTTTTTTCTGCTTTTGGTTCCTCTTTTGGAGCAGATTCTAGAACTTTCTTAACTTGTAATGCTCTTATTTCAAAAGCTGAAAGAGGGTATATCTTCTTTGCTTTAAGACTTATTTCTTTTTGCAGTTTGTTTCTTAGTATGTCTGTGAATAATTCTTCGTAAGTAAGGTTTTTTGCATATTCCTTTAATTCTTGATTTACTTTGTTTCTTAATGCTCTTCTTAGAGCTTTAGATACTTTTCTTCTTGTAACTAAAATTGGTTTTATTATTAATACTGCATCTTTACAATCCAACTCAAAAGAGTCTTCTACATAATCTGTACCCTTTCTTATTATTCTCTTTACATAATACGGAACTATTGATATTTTTCTAGGAGTTGAAGTTGCTTTGCCATCTTTTACTGATACTTCTGAATCTAATAGTATACTTTTTCCTTTGAGTATTCTTGTTAAGTCGTATTTTATGAATTTTCCTTCTAATTCTTCAACTTCAAATGCAATTAATTGGGTTTCTTTTCCAATTATAGGCATTTCCACTTCAAAAAATCTTTTTTTACGTTTTGCTATTGCCATTTTATTCTTGTACCTGTTTTCCTGCTCGTTTATTTCTTGTTGAATCTCTGTATTTTGACTTGTTACATTCACTACAGGTGTACATTATGTTTGTCTTTTTAGTTGTTTTGGATTTTCTCTTAAATTTTGACACAGCTGGTTTAGATCCCCACTTTCCTTTATTTCCTATCCCAATCCCTAATCCTCTTTTTTTAGCTCTTGAAATTGAACCTCTTGTAAGAGTACCTCTTTTATTTCCAGTCGAGACTAGTTTTATCTTTTGTTCTGTTTTCTTTTTACAATATGGACAAAATCTGTTTGTCTTTTTTGGAATCTTCATAGAAATCTTTATTGGAGTTGGTTTATAAAGGTTTTTATAGTATGGTGTCACAGTTATATTTGTAAATGGCTCGGGTAAAATTCAAAAAAGGAAATCAAAGAAAGTTTCTTCAGGAAGTTTTAATTCGGATTAATTGTCCTTCTTTAAGGGAACTTCGTAAAAGAGGTTTTGATGTTTCCTACTCTAGCTTGAAAAATTATTTTGTTGAGAGAAGATATTTACCTGAAGAATTGTTTAGGGATCTTTTGGAAATTTCGGATATTCAGGAGAAAGATTTGGACTTTGAGATTGTTGAAGACAATTATGGGCAGATTGTTGGGGGCAAGAGAAGTAGAAAATAATTATTTTTTTAAATAGTCTTTATCTGAGATTTTTATCATGAGCAATCAAAGAAAACCAAATTTAATTAGTAAGGTTTTTTATTTTAACGATAAGGTTTTGAAGGATCTTTATGGCATTCACGAATTATTGAAAAGGGTCTCTAATGCTGATAATGTTACCAAAACCTATTCTATTGTTTTTCAATTTACAAGAAATTATTTAGAAGAATCTCTTAAATCGCCCTTTGAACAAGATTGGACTAACGATTTTAAGTCTATTTTGGATCCTTTGGAAGTTAAAGATTATTTGGATAAGTCCTCTTATAAGAAATGTATTTTTAATTTTAATAGGGGGACTCTTGATAATATTGAATGGGGGGTAAATTATTTGGGTAGTTATTACCCTCTTCTTACAAGAGAGGATAAGAATATTTTGTTTCTTGCTTCAGGAGTAAAGTTACTTGAAGATTTTATTGGAACAGAGAATTTTTATTCTGACTCTTCAAATTTTGATCTCGGAGACAAATCTAGAAACCCTTTTGGAGATTATGAT
This sequence comes from Candidatus Pacearchaeota archaeon, assembly GCA_050303855.1. GTDB lineage: Archaea > Nanobdellota > Nanobdellia > Pacearchaeales > GW2011-AR1 > MWBV01. Next base: position 67,963 of record JBNLCO010000006.1, on the reverse strand, counting down.
TTTGAGTTAAATTAAAATGGTCCTGCGAGGAATTGAACCTCGATCTCATCCAAGTCAGGGATGCGTCTTAGCCACTGGACTACAGGACCCTGTTAATTTGAATTATATTTTTGTCTCCGGAAATATTTAAATATCTATTTATTCTATTTACATGATGAGGCGACTTAAGACTATACTTTTTGTAATTTATTTGTTATTGGCTATTTATCTTTTTAATAAGGCTTTTAGCTTTGTGCCTATATCAGAATTTTTGCTTAAAATAGAAAATTGGCTTTTCTTTTTTGCAGGTATTTTTTTGATTATCGGAGGAATAAATCTTTTGAAGAATAGGAGACGTTCTCATATAATCTAATAAAGTTTATATACGTATTTTTCATTATTTTGCTATGCTATTAAGAGGTGTAAAGAAGGGGCAAGTTACTATTTTTATTATCATTGCAATAGTTATTGTTGCTGCCGTTGGAATTTTCTTTTTATTGAGGAGTCAGACTAGTATTTCTAGGATTCCTTCTGAGTTTGCACCAACTTACGAAAGCTTTACTTTTTGTCTAGATAGCAAGGTTGAATCAGGGGTTAAGGCTTTGGAATCTCAAGGAGGCTACATTGATTTGCCTGAGTTTGTTTCTGGTTCAGAGTATATGCCTTTCTCTTCTCAACTTAATTTATTAGGTAATCCTATTCCTTATTGGTATTATGTGTCTGGAAATAACATTGAGAAGGAACAGGTTCCAAGTAGGCAAGATATGGAAAATGATTTGAGCGGTTTTATTGAATCCAAAGTTGTTGATTGTATCCCTGAAGACTTGGATGAAGGTTTTGAGATTACTGTGGGAGATCCTTTGGTCCGGACTAGCATTAAACCAGGAGAAGTCCAGGTCAATGTTAGAATGGATTTTACAATTAGTAAAGATGATGAGTCAGTGAGTATTAATAATCATCAATTGATCTTTGATTCAGAGTTAGGAAGGTTGTATTCTAATGCAATTATTGCTTACGAGGCTGAACAAGATGAGTTGTTTTTAGAGAATTATGGTGTTGATGTTTTGAGATTATATGCTCCTGTTGATGGAGTTGATTTTACTTGTAGCCCTAAGGTTTGGAGTGCTGATGAAATATTTGAGGATCTATCTGTCGCAATACAAGAAAACACACTTTCTATTAAATCTCAGGGTAACTCTGAAGATTATTTTGTGGTAGATTCTTTGAATTCAAGAATTTCTGATGGGTTTTATGTGAAATTCCTTAATTCAGAAAGTTGGTCAAGTAGTTTTGAAGTAAATCCTTCTGATGGTCCTATTTTAATTGCAAATGCAATTGGAAATCAGCAAGGTTTGGGGGTTTTAGGATTCTGTTATGTTCCATATCATTTTGTGTACAATGTTAATTACCCTGTTTTGGTTCAGGTTTATAGTGAAAATACAGATGAGTTCTTCCAGTTTCCTGTTGCTGTAGTCTTAAGGGGTAATAAAGCTAGGGAGGCTGTTGCTTCTTCTGGTGCTTCAACTTATGAGGGCCCCAATATATGTGAAAATAAAAATACTGGTCTGAGAGTAAGGACTATTGATTCTAACTCGAATCTTGTTAATTCAGAGATTTATTTTGAGTGCTTTGGGGATAGTTGTAAAATAGGAGATAGTGAAAATGGTATCTTAGAAGATGCTTTCCCTCAGTGCGTTAATGGATATATAATTGCAAAGGCTGAAGGTTTTGAGGATACTAGTGTCCAGATAACTAACATTGGTCCTGGGAACTTTGATATTATCATGAATAAACTTTATGATACAGAAGTTCTTTTGAATTTGGATGCGATTGCTTATAATGGAGAAGCTACAATTACTTTTGAAAGAGAGGGTTTCTCTCAAACATTGGTTTATCCAACTCAAAAAGAGATTAGTTTGAGTGAAGGGTCTTACAATATCAGTGTTTATATTTATAGAAATGCTTCTTTGAGTTTAGGATCAAGTGTTCAACAGTATTGTATTGACGTTCCTAGGGCGATAGGAGGTTCTTTGGGTTTGACTAAAGAAGAATGTTTTGATGTAGAAGTTCCTGAACAAATTATTTCTAATGCTCTTTCCGGAGGAGGAGAAGTTAATTATTATGTTTCTGAAAATCAATTAAGTAGTGCAAGTCAGATTGTTGTGGGTGCAACTAGCCTTCCAGAGCCAAATTCACTTAATCAACTTCAGCAAAACTATGTTTTATTTGATAGTAAAAGTTTGGAGGTTTTACTTAGATGATTAAGAATAAGTTTTTTGTTGTAGGTATTTTTGTTTTGATATTGGGGACTCTTCTTTTGGGAGGGATAGAGGCTTATAGCGTTTCTACTCCTAGTTATTCTTTGTATAACAATGCTGGAGGTGTTGGGGGAAGTTTTGCAAGTTTTACTCAGCAAGGTTTTGATAGCGAATTATGTTCTGCTGGAACAGATTTTCTTTTACAAATACAACCTTTTGAATGTGAGCCTGCAGTTGTGAGGAGTGATCTTCTTGAAGAACAAGATGTTACTGTTTTGTGTAAAATTGGAGCTACACAAATAAATCCTTTGATTGATGTTCAAGCTATAAACACTCTAAACATTGTTGGGGAGTATCCTAGAGAAATAAAGAGTATTGGTTATTTCCCTTCCCAGTCTGCTTTGGGTTATTATGATTTTGATGAAACTCTTACTGATCCTGCTTTGAATAATTTGGGTTATGTTGCTATAACCCTTAGACAAAACCCTAATGAAAGTTCTATGCCTGATTTTGTTTCTGGAAATCTAACAGCCAAGATTAATTATGATGTTAAGAATGCATTTGGCGTTGGTCAGGCTGAATTTTATCTTCCTGTTTTGAATGATGAGGATTATTTTAACAATATAAATCAGTATAGTTTTTGGGAAGGTAGAGGGTACCTTAGGGCTGATAGTGTTGGCACGGATGATGCCAGTATATCTCTTTATTCTGATGTTTCTTCTGGATCTGCTAGTTTTGGAAACTCTGGAAAGCAAAGAGTTACTCAAGTTAGATTGAATGGAGGTGAAACTTCTGGTTCGATTTATATTCCTGGTTTTAGCCCTTGTTTGGCTTCAATGAAGTTGAAACTTAATGGTGTTGAAGATCCAGATACTAGAGCAGAGTTGTTGATTAATACAGATCATGTTGAAATTAATGATAATGGTGATTTCTTAGAAAGTAAGTGTACTGTAACAGATTTGGACAAGAATGGTTTGAATCAGAAAGTTAGTATTAGGTGTAAGGAAGATGATGGCAGTTCTAGTTTTAATTTATTTTTGTCCCCTAGAGTGAGAATCTCTATTGATGGAATTGCTAAAGATTATTCTGTTGGAGATTATCTTTATTCTAACAATGGAAGAGGTGTTTATTTGGGTTATATTAGTTCTAAGGGTGGATCAACAGATGTTGAAAATTTATATGCCGTTTTGGTTTCTTTACCTGAAGAGAAAACTAAGTTAACAGAGGATGAAATTTCAAGTATTGCAATACAAATGAATCTGTTGTTTTCGGATACTGAAGGTTCAGGAGCAGCGGTTTTTGATATTGGGGCCGAAATTCTAAAGAAATTCTCAGGGGCTTCAGTTACTCTTGCCAAATGGACTGTTAGCGGACAAAATATACAAAAAGTTGATTTTAAGACAAATGTTGTTTCCCCTCAATATGATTTTGAAGGAGAAAAAGTTTCCTTAAGTGGTTTTTCTGAAGGAGAAGATAATGGGGTTGTTGAGGTTGTTCCGGAATCTTATGATTTACAGAAAGCTAATTTAGATGTTGGAGGGATTTTGCCTAAACAAGTTTACAAAGTTTACAAGGATGGAGAAGATACAGGTTATTATTTTACTGCTAGTGAGAGTGGATCTCCTAAATTTATTTTGAGAAAGAACACTGTGACGGAGATTTTAGGTGTGGGAGAATTTTATGGAAAGGATTGTTCTTTACATCAGTCTTGTTCTGAGTATATTTTATCAAAGGTAGATAACAGCGTTTCAGGAGACTTTTTTGAAGGAGTTGTTTCAGGAAGTGTTTTAGTTAATGAGAATAAACTTGTTTTAAACAAACTTGTATTTAATTCAAATTCAAACGAGTTGTATAAACAATATTATGATAAAGCTATAACTGATTTTGAAACTGTTTTGAATAGTTTTGGAGGGTTAAGTATTGATGGGGCAGATGATACTTATGGTGAGAGAGCTTTGTATCAGGCTATTAATCTTTCTAAAAGGATCAATCAAAATAAGGCTTTGAAACAACTTTGTCAAGAATTTATTGAGAGCTATCCTGATTCAATTAAACCTTTAGATATGTGTGAAGATGACTATTCTTTATCTAACTCGGGTATTTCTAATAGAGATGTTTTAGTTAACGGAGAGATAAAAACAATTTCCTTTGAAGGTATAAAAGAGCCTACTTACCAAGAATACGGTGCAGAAGTTTTGATAAGAAGTTCGGACGGTAAGATCCAGACTTATCAATTAAGAAAGGATAAAGTTGTATATTTGAATTTAAAAGATAATGCTTCTGGTTCAGAATATATTAAACTAGATTCGGTGGATGAAGATTCTGCAAGGGTTACGGTTTATGTTTCTGGAGAAAATCTTGCAAATCAATTATTTTCTTTGAATAGCTATACTTTTGATATTGATGAAACAAGAGGTATTGGAGGAGGGTATAGTTTAACCCTTACTGATACTAACATAGAAAAGGTTGCAAGGGTTTCAGTGGTTCCAAGTTTTAATTATCAGAATTCTGAATCTGAATTTGGATTTAATATTGGCATAGAGAAACGTTCAATACAACTTTCTGACGAACAGATTGAGAATAGGGTTGATAGTTTAAGTAATGCAATTTCTGATCTTGAAAAGGCTTCAAATGCTCTCAATACGTTTAATGAAGCTAGTGCTAAGGTTTGTTTAGCAACAGGAGCTGTTTTAACTGCTAAGAATTTCTTGGCTAACTCGGATGGTAAATCTATAGCGAGACAGAAGGTCATGCGTAGTTCTGGAGGGTGGAATGATTTTTGTGCTAGTGAAGTAAGTAAAGGGAATTATATTTCTCTAGATGATTGTTTCCTTGAGAATTCTGATGAGATAGATTCTCAAGTTGATGAAGTTTTCAATACAATACAAACTCAGAATGAAAGAATAAAACAACTTGAAGCTGATTCTTTGCAAACAGGAACTTTAACAAATAAGGTTGTTGATCAACAGGAATTTATGAAGGATTATTCTCAGATTGGATCTGATTCTTTAGTGGGCTTGGGTAATACTTTCGTCGATCCTACTGGTAAAAATGAACCTCTTGAGATTGATGAAATTAAGAATTTGTTAAGTTACCAGGGTTGGGAAAGTGGTATCTATAGCATAGATGATCTTAAAGATATAGAGCTTTATGCAACTTTAGTTAAGAGTACAAATGATGCTGAGAGCAAGAAGTCTTACAGCCAAACACTTTACTCTTTGCTTTATGACGTTCAAAATAACGCAGGGAATTTTGTAGAAAGAACTTCTTTCTTTGACAAGTATTCTCTAGAGGGTCACCAGGGAGGATTTATTTCTTCAGATGATAAGATAAAGAGAATTCAGGTTTCTGATTTAAAGACTTGGGCAGATGTTGAAAGTTCATATCCTGGAGGGATGAGTGTTGTTTTACTTCCAAATTCGATTATCTTCCCTGGAAACCCTGCAGATTATCTTATTGCGGATAATGAATTGGTTTATCCGGTTGTTGATATAGCTACTAATAGGGAATATCTTTTGGTTTTGAATGATGATTATATTGTTACTAGAACATTCCAGTTAAATCCTTTGAATGGTCAGTTGGTTATGGTTAATGATAAAGTAAACCCTCTGAGTTTAGCTTTTGATAAATATGATGAAGGTTCATATGAGAATAGTTATAAGAATCCAGAAGTAAGGTATTATGAGGAAGACCCTTACAAAGGTTATCCTGCGATTGTTCCTTTAGATACAAATGATGGTTGGTATGCTGCAACTAAACCTAAGCTTCCTGTTGGAAGTCAGATTACTGCTTATGATGCTTCAGGTAGATTGAATAGTTTCTGGTTATGTAACGTTGGATCTAATGGTTTGGAAGAATTTTCTAGTTCTGGTTTAGGAGATGATATTTGCCAACAAATTAATGTGGGGGTTCCTGGAACTGTTTATAATCAATTTGCTGGATTGAGTGAAAGTAAAACTACAAGGCTTGTAACTGATGCTGTTGATTCGATTGAGAAGGCTCAGAGAGCTTATAAGAATGGAGTTAATTCTGTTAGAATCAACGGTCAGAATTACAAAGTTGGAGAACCTGCGGTAGAAACTCCCGCAGTTCAGTGTCAAGATTTCATGTCTCCTAAAGAATGTAATTTATTGTTTAATGTTTGTGATCCTGTTGTTTGTCCTAGCTCAAGATGTGATTTTGGAGGGGCTTACCCTGTTAAGGATGTTGTTCAGACAGGAATAGTTGGAAGTATTGCTCTCTGTGCACCAAATTATAAAGAGGGGATAAAGGTTCCGGTTTGTACAACAGGTGTTCAAGCTGGTTTGGATTCATGGATAAGTGTCCAGGAATCATATAGGGATTGTTTGCAGGAAAATTTGGAGAGTGGAGAAACTATTGGTGTTTGTGACGAGATACATAGTGTTTATGCTTGTGAATTCTTTTGGAGACAATCAATACCTTTGGCTAAAGTAGCTGTTCCAAAATTAATTGGATTAATTTCAGGAGAGAACACCCGTGGTGGAGGAGAATATCTGGGATTACAGAGTGCATGGGATAATGCAAAAGATTCTTTAGACTACTTTAAACAATATTATGCTTCTGAATCTTATAATGCTTTCAAAGTTAGAAGTGTTGATGAAGCTGGAACTGCGGTTTGTAAAAGTTATGTATCTACGGTTTACCCTTCTAGTGCTGAATTATTAGATAGTTTAACTACTCCACGTTCGCCTCCGCAATTTACAGGAAGCTTTGATGAGATTCCATTTACTACCGCAACAAATCCTCCCACCTCACAGTATAAGGTTTATTACCACATTTATTCTGGACAAGATTCTGGAGCTTATTACAGAGTTTATCTTAAGGGTGGAAGTGGGAGTTTCTATCAAGATAGCGCGCTTAATAGAGTAGTTGATTCCGGTTACGTTTCAGTAGGAGATTATGCTTCAGATACAGTTGACTTTACTGCACCTTCAGGATATACCCAATTATGTATTGTTGTAAATAATCAGGAAGAGTGTGGTTTCGGAAAAGTGTCAACTTCTTTTGCAGTTAATTATGTTAATGATTTGTATTTGCAGGAACAAACTACTTCGGGGGTTACAACAGAAGAAGAATGTGTTTCTGGAAGTGCTAGTTTGTATAGCTTATTGAATCCTAACCTTCAAGATGTGGCTGAAGGTTTAATCAACCCTGAGCTGTACCAAAAAGGTATTACAAGAGTTTGTGCTACAAACAGCCCTGGTATTGGAACGGATGCTAAGGATGGGACTGAAAATGCAAGATGGAGAAAAGTGGGTTACTGTACAGATACAAACGTTGGTTGTTGGCTAGATACTGATTCCGTTAAAGATGCTATTAAATCCTTAGATGTTGAGAATTCTGTTTTAAATGACACCGCTCAGAGTTATCTTGATGATTTGGTAAATTCTGGAGATTATGTTAACAATCAGAATTATAGTCAGACTTTAAGAGACGTTAAGAAAGAATCTGATTCTTCTAAGAAGATAGAAATAATAAATAATATTTTGGATAAGGTATTCTTTAGTAATCAAAAAGCTGAACTTTATTTCTTGAGAGGTTTGGCTTATGGAGATCTTTCTGGTTTGGAATTTGGTAAGATTGAACAAATAAAAACAAATAGTGTGGACCTTGGAACAATTGTTGATGACCAAGGAAACGTTTGCATCTTGCCTCAAGTTCCTAGTGATATTTCTTCAATTGATGATGCTCGGCAAAGAGTATTGAAAGCTGCAGAAAAATTAGATGGGGGTTTGGCTTTCTCTGGAGATTATGCGTGCTATAGTGCTGCTGTTTATGTATACCAATATGCAGGGGTTTCTGCTGTTCCTTCTTATGCAGATAAATCTGGGGCCACCTATACCTTAAAGGATTCAAATTCAAAAGTTACAATTGGCGTAGATAAAACTTCTCAAGGAAGTGTTATTTTCCAAGTTGGAACAGGTTATAATAAGATCGGAGAAGATAACTATGATACTAAACTAGCATCTCTTCAACCTGGAGACCAGTTGGATATTGTTTGGGCCTCTAAATTGCCTCACTCGGTTATATTTATTTCTTGGATTAATCCTGCCACAAATGAAGAAACTACTTCTGTTACTGGATATGCTAGAATCTTTGATTGGAATGGTGCAGATTTGAAGATCGATGAGAAAGATGAAAATGGGCTTGTTTGTGGAGAAGATAATAAGTATGTTAGAACTCTTAATAAGGGTAAAGTTAATGAGGAACAATATTGTAATACTTACAGATACACGAATTTGTATTTAACTTCTGATGTTCATCCTGTTTATCTATATAGATCTCCTCAATTAAGTGGCACAACTATTTCTACGGGTACTGGTGGTACGGGAGTTAGTAGTGTTTTAGCCAAGTTTTCTTCAGGATATTCTTCTCCTGATATTGAATTCCAAGATGGAACTAGTTATAGAAATGTTCACTATAAGTTCCAAGAGGGAGGTTGGTATTGGTTTAATCCCAAAGATAATTTTTGGTATTCTGTTAGCGATAGTATTGAAGGTAAGGCAGTTTCATTGGAGGTGAATAGACAAATAATTACTTCTCTTCAAGAACGTAATGGCAACTACATAGAGGGTCTTGGAGTTATTATAAATAATGTTCTTAGTTTCAGTGGGGGTGTTTTGTTTGGTAGAATTAATTTCATTAGTTCTAGTCCGGATTTGAAAACAGAGAATGTTAATTTGAATAGTGAAGGTATCTTTAAGGTAGATCTTTCTTTTAATGAACAGCCTTATTACTTTAGATTTAAAGAAGGTGTATGGGAATTTAATCCTACTAGGGGTATTGATCCACGTTATTGGTTTGATGTTTCGGACGTTTCATTTAATAAAGCTGCTAGTCAGGTTTTGGTTTCAGGTGAAGCTAAGGTTGTAGGTTCAATTCCTTCAGATCCAATACAATCTGTTACCGTGAGCCTTGTTGATAAGACTTATTTTGAGGGGGCTGCCCTGCTTTATGATTTGTCGGATAATTCAATAATTGAGTCTACACAGGATGTTGATTCTCAAAAATTGGATTCTTGGGAGAGTGAGAATTTAGGAAGCACCGATTTGGGCAGGTTTACTTCAAAACAAATTTCAATACTTTATGATGCTCCTAGTTGCGTTTATTGTGAGAGTTATCCTGATGATTGTGATAGTAATTTATGTGCAGTTATTGGTAAAAAATTAGGCGCTTCTTGTCAGTATTATGCAAAGGGTGCAGATATAAGTGATACTCCTATATACAATTGTCGTGCAGGAGAAGGGTACACAGATAGAGAATTAAGATCAATATATGAAGCAACTCAGTGTAATGATTGTGGGTCTGGTTTGGGTAACTTCTGTGGTGAGACTGAATGCTTAGATATTGGGGAAAGAATTGGTAAGACTTGTGAATATGGGTTCTTGAGTTGTAAAGAAGCACAACCTGCTCAAGACGACACTTCTGATATTCCGAATTGGAATACTCTTTCTGCTGAACAAAGGGACGTTTATTCTAGTGCAACACAGTGTAGTGATTGTATAACAAGTATAAGTTCTACAAGTGGCACTTCTAATTATTGCGATGCTAATCTTTGCGCATCAATTGGTTACAAATTAGGCAAGAATTGTGTTCAGGAACCAGGCTTGACTAAAACTTGTATTGAGGGAATTGGTTTAGATAATCTTGATCAACAGTTAGTTGATGCTCTTTATAGAGGTCTGGATGACAATAATAGGGCTGAGATAATGTCCTTGATTGAACAAGGAGCTGATATCAATGTTAAAGATGATGATGGATGGACTCCTTTGATTTATGCATCTCGTCTTGGACATCTTGACCTTGTAAAATATCTTGTTGAAAATGGTGCAGATGTTAGTGTTAAAGATGGTATAGAAGGTTGGACCGCTCTTATACATGCCTCTATTAAGGGAGATGTTGACATTGTAAAATATCTTGTTGAAAATGGTGCAGAGGTTAATACCCAAAGTGATTCTGGAGAAACAGCGTTAGATCGAGCTGTTCAACTTAATAATGTTGATGTTGTTAGTTATTTGCAATCTAAAGGTGCTAAATCTGGGAGTGAACTTTAGAAGAAATCTCTTAAATCTATAACCGATTTTCTTATATTTTCAAAGGGAGTTGCTATTTTTGGATTGATCCCTCTGTATATTTCTCCAGGAGTTTTTATTAGTGCACTTTCGTTTTCTTCAGAGATTTCTATGTTGTTGTTAGCAGGGATTACATAAAAGGGTGTTTTTCCTTCTGCTTTTTCATCGCTGGTTGTTACTAAAGGATATATGTAATCTGTTTTTAATAGGCTGAACGGTTTTAAGGCCCTTTGGATATTGTCTATGGTGTAAACCCTTATTGTTGAATCTGATTGGAGGCTAGGATTTTTTGAACGATATCCCAGTATTTCTAGTTCTTGAATAAGGTTGTTTTTGGAAGGTGTTTCTGCCCTTGCTTTTAAGAAAATGTATTCGTTGTCTGGATTAATGTTTTGTTTGACTAGTTTTTTGTTTTCCTTGTTGAAATCATATATTATGAAAGGGAGCATTTCTTCATTATTTGCAGTATCACTTATTTCTATCTTTTGTATAAAATATTTGTTAAAACCTTGAATTTTTAGTTCGCCTATCTCTCCAATCTTTTCATATTTTGGTATTGAGATGTTTGCAAGTCCGTTTTCTTGATAAGTTGCTCTTGGTTTTGGATTTTCTTGTATTTTATTTTCTATCGAACAACTTGTTAGAGCTAAGATTGTTGCTAATCCTCCTAAAATTGTAGCTTTGTTCATGTATTTTTTTTGGGATAAGTATTTTATAAAGATTTATAGAATTTTGAAAGCGGAGGGTGGGACTCGAACCCACGAAAAGCCGGGTTGCAGCCGACCGCAGTAGCCGCTGTGCCACCTCCGCATAATTATTGGACTAGTTTTAAGTTTTTAAAATCTATGATTTAGAAAAGTATTTAAAATGAATTTCATTTCATTCTTTTATGTTAGGTGATTTAAACTATTTGTCTGTTGTTGTAGCTCTTGTAGCTAGCTTTGTATTTGGGTGGCTTTGGTATGGAGTTATCTTTAGCAAGACTTGGATGAGGCTAAATGGTATGAATATGAAGGGGAAGAAGCCTAAGAAAGGTGTTATGGCTAAGGCTATGATATTGAATATTCTTGGGACCTTTATTATGGTTTGTGTATTTGGTTTATTGATTTTAGCTACAGGGATGATTACGGTTAGTGGAGTTTTAACACTTGCACTTTGGATATGGTTAGGATTCTTTGTTAGTACAACTCTTTTAGGAAGTGTATTGTGGGATATGAAGCCTTGGGCGTTATTTTGTTTTAATGCTGTTTATTGGTTAATCAACTTAGTTATAGTTGGATTGATTCTTGTTTCTATATAGTTTTCTTGGTTGTTACTTTGGGGTTTAGCTAAATTTTTATTTATTTTTCTGTTTATTTATTTCTTAGGAAATGGAGATTACAGAAGGTCTTTCGGAAATATTTGGAATGTTTGCAGCAGATGGGAATTTGCAGGAGAATCATATTAGTATGTGGGGCAATATTCATGAAGATAAGGAATACTATGATAGGGTTGTTTGCCCTTTGTTTTCTAAAGTATTTGGAATAAATGTAAATGCACATGAGAAAGAAAGCAATTCTGTTTATGGGTTTTACATCTGTAGGAAGGAGATAATTAAGATTTTCAAGGATTTTGGTTTTACTCGTAGAAAGACCTATTCGGTAAAAATTCCACATGAAATTTTATTTTCTAAAGACAAGAACATAATTTCGGCTTTTATAAGGGGTTTTGCTGATTGTGATGGTTGTTTAAATTTTATGAAACGTTATGAAAAAGGATATTCTTCTTTTAAGAGAAAATATCATACTTATCCGAGGATTTTTATTGGTGTTGTTTCTAAGCAAATTATTTTTGATTTGAGTTTTTTGTTGGATTTCTTGAACATTGGCCATTCTGTTCACTTTTCTTCAAAGAAGAAGGTTAATGAGGCAGATGTTTATCGGATTGCTGTTAGGGGTCCAGAAAGAATAAATAAATGGATGGATTCTATAGGTTTCAATAATTACTCTAAATTTACGAAATATCTTGTCTGGAAAAAACATGGTTTTTGTCCAACCCCTTCTTCTCTTAAACAAAGAGAATTGATCTTGCAAAATGAATTAATTCCAGAAAGTCTTTATGAAATGTAAAACTTTTAAACCCTATTTTATATGATTATAATATGCTCCGGTAACTCAGCCTGGATAGAGTGCCAGATAAATTGAATAAAATGAGATTTAGGCAAACCTTCTATCCAGTTAAGTCTGGAAAGTAAGCTGGAAGTCGCAGGTTCGAATCCTGTCCGGGGCATTTATCTTTATATCTCAATTGTGTCAAAATCATTTACTATAGAAGAATTCTTGAAATGTTTCTTTGCATTTTTTAATAATTCATCAAGTCTTGTTTCGTAACGTTGTGAAATATGAGTTAGAATAAGTTTTTGGACATTGGCACGTTTTGCAATTTGTCCTGCTTGTCCTGAAGTCATGTGTTTGTGTTCCTTTGCAGTTTCTGATTCAGTGTCATCGAAGCTACTTTCGCAAATTAATAGATCAGAGTCTTCTACAAATTTTTCAATTTTCTTGTTGAAAACCGTATCAATTATGAATGAGATTTTCTTTCCCTTTTCTAAATAGGTGAAATCTTTTGCCTTGTAAGTTTTTCCCTTGACTTTTATGTTCTTTCCATTCTTTAATTCGGATAAATGCTTTCCGTGAGGAATTTTTGCTTTCTTTAGTTTGTTTTTGTCAATTCTAAGTTTATCTTTTATTACAAAATTATATGCGTTTGTGGGAATTCCATGTTCCATTATTTCAGATTCTAAGTATAGCTCAGAGTCCTCAAAGAATTTTTGTTTTTTTGTTACTTCTTCTATTTTTGCTTTAAATCTAAAAACGGGAACGAATATTCTTATGAAGTTTTTTAGATATTCTTTTGTATTCTTTGGACCAAATATTCTTAGTTCTTTATTATATTCGCTTAGAGCTAGGGTTTGGAATAATCCGGGGAGACCTAGGACATGATCTCCATGCCAGTGAGTTATTAGAATTTTTGTTAATTTTCCAGGGTTTAGTTTAGCTTTACGGAATTGTCTCTGAGTTCCTTCTCCACAATCTATTAGAATATTCTCTTTTTTGTATTGAAGAAGTATTGCGGTGTGATTTCGCTTCAAAGTAGGAATGCTTGCAGATGTTCCTAGAAATGTTATTTTTATTTTCTCTGTCATGGAATATACAAAGAAAAAGGATTTTTATAATTAGTGATTCATAACCATTTAATGTGTTTCCATTTCTCTCTCAATTGACCTATAAAAATCAATATATAAGAAACTATTGAGAATACAAAACCCATTGAAAAACTAACTTTCCATAAATTTGTCCCAAATTCAAAAAAGGTTAAAATAAATAGGCATATCGCAAAGAAAGCCATAGCCCACCCAGTTTCATATTGCCAATTTTTGTCTGTTTGAATTTTTTCTTTTGTCATTGTTTTTTTTAGTAAATGATACTTAATAAAATTTCCTAAAGCTCACACTATCAATAATAAGCCAGAAATCGGCCTCGCGAAAATTAATTAGGCATAATCGCAATTTACTCTTTCTTTAGTGCTGTTGAAGCTGGAGAAATGTATATGATTGTATCTCCTCGAAGGAAAGTCAATCCTAAACTTTTCTTTAATTCTCCGTTTTGCATTTCTTTGACGTTATCCAACACAAGATTTATGTGGATGTCAAAAGCTAGCAAAGTTCCTACGAACTGTTTGTCGCCTTTCAAATGCACTAAAACTTCCTTTCCCTTTGAGTTGTTCAAAAGGTCAAGAGGTCTTTCGTATCCGTTAACCATAATGGGATTATTGAGAAATTTGTTTTTAAACATTTCTCTTTGTTTGAATCTGGGTCGCTTTAGTAAGGTTTTTAAATCAAATTTCAATCAGATTAACATGACAACGAAGAAAGGTAAAAAGATTTCCGGTGGGAAGTACATTAAACAGAGAAAGAAGAAGAAAAATGAAAGAACTGGTCAGAAGAAGCTGGTCAAGCTTTCTGAGTCTGATAAGAGAAAATCTTCTAAAGTTTTAGGGGGAAATAAGAAGACTATTTTGCTTAGGGCTAAGTCAGTTAATATTCAAGATAAAGGAAAGACTATCAAAGCAGAGATAAGTAATGTTCTTGAAACTCCTTCAAATAGATTCCTTGCAAGACAGAATGTTATTACAAAGGGGACAATTGTTGAGACCTCTAAAGGAAAGGTTAGAATTACTAGTAGACCTACCCAAGAAGGAACTTTGAACGGAATTCTTGTAGAATAACTTTTACTATTTTTTACGACGACATCTACCGAAAGCTTTATAAATGGAAAAGGTTTATAAACCTTACTTAAACTTTTGAATAGTAAAATTCTAAAAATGGCGAATATAAGAAGATGTCCTGAGTGTGGAAGTGTTAATTTAACGTATGACTCTCATTTGGGGGAAGTTATCTGTAATGATTGTGGTCTTGTTGTTGAGGATAAGATGGTTGATACTGGAGTAGACTTATCTGGTAAGTTTGATAAATCTGAGAAAAAGGGTAGGGGTGGAGCTCCTATTTCTATGCAGAAATTTGATAAGGGTTTAACTACAAATGTTGGAGAAATTTCAGATATCTATAGATTGGATCCAAAACATACTAGGAAATTCTTAAGATTAAAAAAATGGCAAGAAAGAGTTAGTACAAGTATTGAAAGAAATTTGAGATTGGCTATGGCTGAATTGAGGGTTATTGCTTCTTATTTGAATTTACCTAATGTGGTAAGAGATGAAGCTTCAAGAATCTATAATTATGTTTTACAGAGGGGTTTGGTAAGAGGTAGGAGCATGGAGTCAGTTATTGCTGCTTGTTTGTATGCTGCTTGTAGAAGTTATAATATCCCAAGAACCTTGGATGAGATGGCTACTGCTTCAGATGTTGAAAGAAAAGAAATTGGTAGAACATATAGATTTATTATAAGAAAATTGGGAATTAAGGTTGCTCAGAGCTCACCCAAAGATTATATTTCAAGATTCTCTTCGGTGTTGAAGCTTAGCCCTAAGACTCAGAATGATGCTTTGAAGGTTTTGAAGCAGGCAGAAAGTGTTGAGTTGACTTCAGGAAGAGGTCCAGCGGGTATTGCTGCTGCAGCTTTATATGTTGCTGCACTAATGAATGATGAGAAGAAAACTCAAAGAGAGGTTGCAGATATTGCAGGTATTACTGAAGTTACAATTAGAAATAGATATAAGGAATTAATAGAGAAATTAGATTTAGAGGAAAAGATAAAGCAGAAAGAAGCTGAGTCTAAGAAAAAGAAATCTGAGTAATTTTAAGGAATTTCTTTTGATAAAGTGTATTTTGATTTGTACCAGTCAATTTTTTTAAGAACTTTGTTTTCATGTTCTTTCTTTAGTTTTATATCCTTTGAAATGAACACGAGCATAAATATGAATACTCCTAATACAAGTAGTGATCCGTATGCTTTGAAGTACATAAATATAAAGAGTTGCACAACACAAAATAACAGGATCCAGAATATCTTTTTTGATAATTCAAAGGGCATTGCTTCATCGTCCATTTTGTTTTTGTGTTGAATGTCTATTTAAAGGTGATTTACCCAGATTTTGGATAACAATTTTGGATAACCTAAGGTTTTTATACTGGTTTTATGATAAATTATTAAGCGGATATGCCGGAGTGGTCAAACGGGCGACGTTTAGGGCGTTGTAGCTTAGTGCTTACTTAGGTTCGAATCCTAATATCCGCATTTTAAGATGAAAAGAGTTTATTTTGTTCATGGTTGGGGTGGAAGTAGTGCTAGTGAAGCTTGGTCTGGTTGGTTAAAAAGTGAATTGGATAAGAAGGGCGTAGAGTTAATTTCTTTTGATATGCCAAATACCGAAGAGCCTAAAATTGAAGAATGGATTGGTTTTCTTAAGGAAAATGTTGTTGGTTTAGATGAAGAAACTTATTTTATTGGACACAGCATTGGATGTCAGGCAGTTTTGAGATATTTGGAAACTCTTGATAA
This sequence comes from Candidatus Pacearchaeota archaeon, assembly GCA_050303855.1. Taxonomy (GTDB): domain Archaea; phylum Nanobdellota; class Nanobdellia; order Pacearchaeales; family GW2011-AR1; genus MWBV01. The sequence continues at coordinate 51,634 of JBNLCO010000006.1, read as the reverse complement.
AGATGTTAAAATTGCGGGTGCGGTTTTTATTGCTCCTTGGATGGAATTAGATCAAAATACTATTGAAGAAGAAGGTCCAGAAAGTGTTGAAATTGCTAAACCTTGGATGGAAACCCCAATAGATTTTGAGAAAGTTAGAGACCATACAGATAATTTCTTATGTATTCTTTCAGATGATGACCCTTATGTTCCCTTGAGTAATGAAGAATTTTTTAAAGAAAAACTTGGAGCTAAGACTTTGATTAAACATAACGAAGAGCATTTCAATGAAACTAAGGAAATTCCTGAGATGCTTGAGATATTAAAATGAATAAAAAAGAAATTCGGGATATCTTCCAGAATCGTCTTGGGGCATCGATTATTAGCATAACAGATTCTTCGAAAGGTGTTGATCAAAAAGTTGATATTGTTGAGACTTCTAAAGGCAAATTTGTTCTAAAAATTCCTCTTAGAGAAGAAAATAAGATTTCTAAGCAAGAACTGGGTATTAATAAAAGTTCTAGCAAAAAGATACCTGTTCCTAAGATCATCCTTTTGGATAAGAAATTTCTTGTTGAAAGTTATTTGGAAGGAGAAGATTTAGATGATGTTGTCTTTGATAGAAAGGATTTTGAACAAATATACTTTGAACTAGGTGAAATTCTTAGAAAGATACATACAATAAAAGGGGAGAATTTTGGAGACGTGGTTTCCAATAAATTAATTGGGAATTTTTCTACTCAGAAGAAAGCTATTGAGTCTTGGTTTAAGAATGATTTGCAGAAGTTAGTAAAATTGGATTATTTTTCTAAAGAAGAATTGTCTAGAATATTTGAAAAATATGAGAATAATAAACACTATTTGAATACAAAGAAATCAGTGATGCTTCATTCGGATTTTGCCGATTATAATATTCGAATTAATAATAGAAAGATTGAGGGGATAATGGATTTTGCCGATTTATCTGTTGGTCCTCCTATGCAAGATTTTGCAAGGATGTATATTGATCACAGCGAAGATTATAAGTTTGAAAAGCTTCTAGAAGGCTATCGGAATTATGACTTAGAAGAAATTAAATTTTATGCTTTTTGTTGGTCAGTTTGGAAGATTTATTCAATGATTGAAAATAGAAAATTTACCAAAAAGTTTTATAGACTGAAGAAAATACTATTAGATTAAAATGCACACTTATACAAAAAAGATTTTGATTAACACGGAAGAAAAAATAGAATTTGTTAATATTACTGATAAAGTTTTGCAAGTTGTTAAGGAATCTGGAATTCAAGATGGTTTGGTTTTAGTTAATCCAATGCATATTACCGCCTCGGTTTTTATCAATGATAATGAAGGAGGTTTGTTAAGAGATTTTAAGATATGGTTGGAGAAACTCGCACCTCAGAAGTTTGATTATAATCATCATCAGACAGGAGAAGATAATGGTTTTGCTCATTTGTGGAGAACAATCATGGGGAGAGAAGTCGTTATTTCCCTCACGGATTATAAATTAGATTTTGGTCCTTGGGAAGAAATTTTCTATGGAGAGTTTGATGGTCAGAGAGATAAAAAAATTTTAGTTAAAATTATTGGTGAATAACTTTTTATACACTACTTGTTTATTTTTAGTATGTACATAGCAAAACAGAAAATTAATGGAAAAGATTATTTTTATCTTAGGAAAGCTGTTCGTGAAAATGGAAAAGTTGTAAGTAAACACATGGCTTATTTGGGGAAAACTCGTGATGAGGCTGAAAAAAAGATGACAGAAATTCTTAAAAATAGAAATGATGCTAATCAAGATATGGAAACGATTCAAGAAGAAAATCAAGATGTTTTGAAGAGAAAAGATGTTTCTGTTGAAGAACTTGCTAAGTTTTGTAAGGAGAAGGGTTTTGTTTATAGATCAAGCGATATTTATGGAGGTTTTGCTGGTTTTTGGGACTATGGTCCTTTAGGTGTTGAGTTGTTTAATAATATAAAGAAGGAATGGTGGAATTTCTTTGTTCATGATAAAGACAACATGGTGGGTATGGAGGGGTCTATAATTTCCCACCCTAGAACTTGGAAGGCTTCGGGTCATTTAGACAATTTTGCTGATGTTTTTGTTAAATGTAAGAAATGCGGAAAGACTGGAAAGTTAGATGAAAATGAAGTTGGTAAAGTTAATTGTCCTGATTGCGGAGGAGAGTATGAATCTCAAGGTAAATTTAATTTAATGTTTGGAACTGATGTGGGTGTTGGAGAAAGCACACAGAAAGCTTATCTTAGAGGAGAAACTGCTCAAGGAATGTTTTTGGATTTTAAATTGATCTCTCAAACTACTAGGCAACAATTGCCTTTTGGTGTTGCACAGATTGGAAGATGTTTTAGGAATGAGATTGCTCCGAGAGACTTTTTGTTTAGAAGTAGGGAATTTCATATAGGAGAATTTGAATTTTTTATTAACCCTGAAGATGAGAAGTGTGATTTACTTGATGAAGAACATTTGAATGTTAAATTTAGTTTCTTATCTGAAGAGAATCAAAAGAATGATTCTAACTCTCTTGAGAAGGCAACAATAAAAGAATTAATTGAGAAAAAAAAGTTGGGTGAATGGCACGCTTATTGGCTTGCTGAACAAATAATTTGGTTTAGAAGATTAAATTTAGACGAAATTAAAATTAGAGAGCATACAAAAGATGAATTGAGTCATTATAGCTCTGCAACTTTTGATATTGACTACGAATATCCTTTTGGTTCAAAAGAAGTTGCAGGAAATGCTAACCGTGGCCAGTATGATTTAACACAACATCAAAAAGAAAGTAAGGAAAAAATGGAAATTTTCGACGAGAGAACTGGCAAAAAGGTTATTCCGAGAGTTATAGAGCCTACCTTTGGTATTGAAAGAATATTTTTGGCTGTTTTGACCAAATCTTATTGCGTTGATGATAAAGATAATACTGTTTTGAAACTTCCGTTTAGGCTTTCGCCTATAAAAGCTGCAGTTTTTCCTTTGATTAAAAGAGAAGACTTTGATGTTTTATCGAAAGATATTGTTAGAAATTTGAAAAAAGAATTTAATGTTGTTTATGACAAGTCGGGAAGTATTGGAAGAAGATATGCAAGAAATGATGAAGTGGGTACACCTTTTTGTATAACTATCGACGAGGATTCACTAAAAAATAAAGATGTAACTTTAAGATTTAGAGATACAAAAGAACAAAAAAGAATTTTGATCAAGGATTTAAGAAATATTTTAAGAGATTTGCTTGATGGAGAGAAAAATTTCTCAGATTTGTAATTATTTTATCTCCGACGGTAAAAACTAATTTTTTTATTATAAATTTTTTTACAAAAAATAATTTTACAAAAAGTTTTTAAAGAATTAATACTTGATTCTAGTAATTAAAAAAGAGGTGGTCGTCATGGCTATGAAAAAGAAAGCAGTGAAGAAAAAGATGCCTAAGAAAAAAATGGCTAAGAAGAAGATGGTGAAAAAGAAAGCCGTTAAGAAAAAAGCTGTTAAGAAAAAGGCTGTAAAAAAGAAAGCTGCAAAGAAAAAGACTGTTAAAAAGAAAAAGAGATAATTTGTTTTATTTTTTATTTTATTAGTTTAATATGCAAATGAGCGATTTGGTTGCAATGATTTTGGTTTTTAGTCACCCTGTTTCAGGGTTGATTTTATTGTTTTTATTATAGTATTGTTTTTTGATTCTTTTTTTATTAATTTGTAATCGCTAGGTATTATCTTTGATTTGTTCTTGTTTATTTCTGTTAATTTTATATTATTTTTTGTTGTAGCTGTTATAAGAATTAATATGAAGGAATTAATTATTTTTTTGTTTTTTACTAAGTGTTCTAGTGATATTGAATTTATTTTTTTAAGTGATATGTCAACATTGTGTTTTTCTTTCATTATCCTTTTTGCTGCTGTTTCAATTTCCTCTCCTTGTAATAATCTTCCTCCAGGAAGACTTAGTAGATTTTTGTATGGTCTTTTTTCTCTTTTTTGGAGGAATGCTTCGTTTTTGTTCCCAATTAATATAAGTATTACAGGTAAGGTTGAATTCTTTTCAGATAGATAAGGTATTATATTTTCAGACCCTTCGCTTAACTGGTAAAATTCTTTTTGTTTAGTGATTATTCCTTTTTTTAAGAGTTTTTTTAGGTGATAGTCTAGCTTGTTTGATCTTACTTTTAGATATTTTTCGATTTCGCTGAATTTTAATTTATTCTCTGTAAGAAAGAGTTTTAGTATTTCTTTTTCCATTATCCTTAAGTCAATTTTTTTGAGGAATTATTTAAATATTATTGTGATAAAATTTTTCTATGTCCAATAAAAATCTTACTCATTTTGTTGTTGTTACAGGAATAATTGTTAATCAAGAAGGTAAATTTTTGGTTGTTAAACGTGCTGATTGGGAAAAAGCTTTCCCTGGGAGGTGGACTGTTCCAGGAGGTAAGTTAGAAGTTTTAGATTATGTTCTTAGAAATAAAGATACTCCTCACCATTGGTATAATGTTTTGGAAGATTTGTTAAAAAAGGAAGTTAAGGAAGAGGTTGGACTTGAGATTCAAAACATAGATTATGTTACTAGCATGGTTTATATTCGTCCAGACAAGGTTCCTTGTTTGATTGTTAGTTTATTTGCTGAACTCCTTAAAGAAACAAATGTTAATCTGTGTAATGCTTTAATTGAATATGCTTGGGTGAGCTTGGAAGAGGCTAAAAATTACGATTTAATTGAAGGAATTTATGATGAATTGGTCATTCTTGATAGAAAAATTAATGGTGAGAAAACTGTTTGGAAAGGTAACAATATATAATTTTTTAAACTTGTTTTGTTTTTTGGTTTTATGGAAGATTGCATTTTTTGTAAGATAGCTTCTGGTGAAGTTACCTCAGATAAAATCTATGAAAATGATAGCTTTTTTTCTATGCCAGATAAAAATCAACAGATAGAAGGGCATAGTTTGGTTATATCAAAAAGACACTTTAAGACTACTTTAGATATGCCTTCGACTGTTGGTACGGAGTTGTTGGATTGTGTTAAACAAACTGCTTTGAAAGTTTTAGACTCTGAGAAGGCCGATGGATTTAATCTTGTTCAGAATAACTTTGAATCTGCAGGACAGGTGGTCAACCATGTTCATTTTCATATACTCCCTAGAAAGAAAGGTGGAAAAGTTCCAAGAGTTTACTGATTTTTGTGTTTAATTATAGAATAGTTCTAAAATATTATATTATTTTTTGTTTTGTATTTGTTGTGATGTTTGATATCAATAAGTTGTCTCATGATGAAAGATTTGCTCTACTTTATGGAATAATGTTGGGAGATGGATGTTTGTCAAAATATGTTACAAAACAAAAAAGAACGATATTTGGCATATCAATCGTTTGTAATTACTACGATGATATTCCTTTTATTAAAGAATTTGTAGCTCCAATAATAAATTCTTTGCGATCTGGGATGAAACCTTTGAGAATTATTAGAAGGCCTGAAAAAGGAACTGTTGAATTGTTCTTCTCTGATAAAAGTCTTTTTTGCAAAATTAATTCTTTAGGATTTCCTATTGGTAAGAAAGGAACAAAGATAATTATTCCTGGAGAATTCCATAGGAGAGATCTTGTCAAATATGTTATTCAAGGAATTTTTGCTACGGATGGTAGTTTGGTTTTAACAAAAAATCCTAACAAATTTTATCCAAGATTGGAGGTCCATATGATTGCTCATGATTTGATAAGACAAATTCATGAATTCTTGATCGAGAATGGTTTTAATGGTAACATGTATGAATGCAAAAGGAATAAGGATGAGAGGGGATTTATTAAAATCTTCAAAAAGTTTCGTGTGCAGTTTAATGGGAAAAAGAATTTGATATTGTTTTATAAAAATATCGGATTTGTTAATCCTAAACAACTGAAAAAATTCCAGGCATTTATGAGATATGATCGGAAATATCTTTCTTCTAAAAAGGAACTGTTTAATCGGGTAATTTTGAAAGATATGGCTGCACTGAGATTCGAACTCAGGACCTCAAGCTCATGAGACTTGCGCTCTACCAACTGAGCTATGCAGCCTTAATTTATAGAGATCTACCTACCTTTAAAAGTTTAAGGTTTTAGAATTATTTAACTTCAAGCTCTGCCTTTTTTATGGCTTCTTGCCTTTTCATTCTAGAAATTAATCCTGCTGTTTTGTTTCTAAGCTTCTTACTTGGCATTGTATCTCCAAGTATCTTTTTGTTAGTTTCAAAATCTTCTGTAAATGGTAGTCCTTCTTTTATTAGAGTCTCTGAAGTACTTCTCATCATCTTTGATTTTATCTTTCCCATGATTAATTCTAAACTATTTCGTTTTTAAAGCTTTCTTATCAAATTTTTTGTATATCTGACATGTTTTTTAGTGCCTCAATTAGGTTTATTGTCTTTTTTAGAGGTTCTGCAGTGCTTAGTATTGCGTACTTTAGGTTTAAGTCCTGTGCTTTTTTGTTTGCTGCAATTATCTCTTTTTCTCCTGCTTTCTTTTTGTAGGCCACGAGTAATTGTTCTTCTTGGTTTTTTCTTACTTTAAATGTTAATTCAGATTTCCCTATTGAAACTAGGTCTATAATTTCTATGTTATTTTGCGAAAGGTATTCTTTTACCATATTAAAGAATTTATCATCTTGTTTGCTTGCGGTTTTCTTTTTAGAGGTTTTTTTTGGTTTATCCTTTTTTTCTTTGGGTTCTTCTTTCTCAAATATGTCTAATTCCTCTTTTTTGCTTTCTTGAGAGGGATTTTCTTTTATTTTTGGTTCTTGAGTTTCTTTAGGTTTTTGGATTTCTTCTCTTTTTTCTTCGGGATTCTTATCTGGGATCCTTACTTCTTCTTCCGATGCTATAAAATACTTCCAATACAATTCATTATTCTTCTCTTGAGGTATTGCAAAATCTCTTATTTCTCGCAACGCAACACGTATTGCTGGTTCTTGTTCAGTATCCTTTAGAATTTTATTTTCTTGGAGTTTTATGAAAGCTTCTTTTTCTTTGCTTTTTAGGTATTTTATTGCAAAACTTTCTAATTGAGACTCTTGTCCTGGAATGTAGTATATGGGAGAACTTCCTACTTTCATATTAGTTATTTTAATTTGCTTTTCTGAGAGTAGTTCTGAGAGGAATGCGGAAGTGAATAGAATGCTTGTTTGTATTTCGCTGGCTATGGGCGATGGAAAACCTGGGCCTTTTGCGTTCAGAATTGAAATTATCCTCTCTTTTATTTTGTTTGTATCAAGCATAATCTAGAAAAATTATTCTGTGTTATAAATATTTGGTTAATTTTATAAATAGTTCTTATTTCTGGATTTTATGGATGTAAAAGATGAAGATTATTACGGGGATTTGATCTTGGATTTAAATCGAAGTATGGAGGAAAGAATTCAGGGCGCTTTTCAGCTTGAAAATGCTAAAAAAGAAGAGAATCTTATGAAATTGGTTAAAGGTTTATTTACTGATCCTTCTCCTATTGTTCGGCATGAATTTGCCTTTTCTTTGGGTGAAACGGGTAGAGGAGATCTTATTGGGAAATATTTGATGAAATCTGTTGAAGAAGATTATAATTTGTTTGTGAGGCATGAGGCAATATTGGCCTTATCTACTTTAGGAGATAAAGATTTCATTCCGTTTGTTAAGAAATTTTTAGATGCTCCAGAGAAGGAGATGTCAGAGAGTGCGGAGATTGCTTTGCAGAGACTTGAGAGCTAGGTTCTAATCCACCTAATTTCGTAATAAGAAATATCGGATTCTTCATCAACTATTGCAATTAGTAAGTTCTTTTTTGTGCTATGCGCTACACGGTTTTTTGCAGAGAATTCATGCCATGAAAATTTCTTTGATTCGTGTTCGCAGAAAACAATCCACTTTGAATGTTGGTTTTTTTGTCCTACTTTCACGCCTTTTGGATACACTCTGAAATCTGCTCCAAATTTTAATGCTGTTTTTACTACATATCCTTTTTCTCTTAAATCCTTGAATACAGGATATTTTAGTTGAATTCTTGAATCTATTCTTTTTATTTTGTTGAACAATTCGTTGTGACTTAGCACTTTATTTTTTTGTAACACCTCAATTTTATTTTTTTCTAAAAGATATAATGCTTCTGATAAAGTATATTGTATTTTTTGTCCAGATTGTTCTCCGAATTGAGATTTCTTTTGTAACGTGAATGCTTCTGATTCGTTTGTGGAGATTGTTTCTCCAATTAAGTGTGCTTGAATCTTTTTCATATATAGTATATATTAGGAGAATATTTAAAAGTTGTGAAGTGAAGTTATTACTTCTTTTAGGAAGTTTTTTAAATTGGAGGTTTGTGGAAAAATTATGAAACTTTATAATATTGTGTGTGAAGATGAAGATGTTAAGAAGGCTTTAGAAGTATTGCCAGATTCTACTATTGGCGAATTTGTTGCAGGTAATGCAAGATATTCTAAAGATTTATCAGAAGTTGTTGTTTTTATGAATGAGGCTTTTGATAGCATGAAGTTTCCGAAACTTTCTACTAAGAATAGGTTTTATCGTAAAAATTCTCCGGAAGGTAAATATAATGAATTTCGGTTCACTTATCTTGACACAAATTATATCTTTTTGGATAGAACAGAGATAAGTAAAGCAAAATAATCTCTGAACAATAATTTATTAAATCATTAATTCTATCCTATATACATGCCAGAGTCTAATAAAATTAATTTTGCAAAAATAGAACAAAAGTGGCAGAAACGTTGGGCTGATAAGAAAGCTTTTGAAGTTAAAGAGCCTCGAACGCCGGCGGGCACGAAGAAACCTAAATTTTATGTTCTTGAAATGTTTCCTTATCCTTCAGGTAGTGGTTTGCATATGGGACATGCCTGGAATTATTCAATTGGAGATGTTTTTGCAAGATTTAAATTAATGCAAGGGTTTAATGTTCTCCATCCTATGGGTTATGATGCTTTAGGGCTTCCTGCAGAGAATGCTGCTATTAAAGATGGGACTCATCCTGAAGATTATACTAAGAAATCTATGAAACATTTTATGAAGCAACAGAAGATGCTTGGATTGAGTTATGATTGGTCTAGAATAATTAATACTTCAAGTCCGGATTATTATAAGTGGGATCAATGGATTTTCCTTAAGATGTTAGAAAAGGGTTTGGCTTATCAAAAAGAAGCTTCTGTTAATTGGTGCCCTTCTTGTAAGACTGTTTTGGCAAATGAACAGGCCCAAACTGGTAATTGTGAAAGATGCGGGACAAAAGTGGAATTGAAGACTTTGAGACAGTGGTTTTTTAAGATTACAGATTACGCTGAAGAACTTTTAGATAAGATTGATGATTTGGATTGGCCTTCGAGAACCAAAGCAATGCAGAAAAATTGGATAGGAAAGAGCTATGGTGCTGAGATTGATTTTGAGATAGAGAGTTTTGGAAAGTTTCCAGTATTTACAACAAGACCAGATACTATTTATGGAGTTACATTTATGGTAATTTCTGCACAGCATCCTAAATTGATGGATATTGTTGCAAACTCTGAGAAAAAGAAAGTTGAAGCGTTTTTGAAGAGAGTTAAAGGTGTTTCAGAGAAGCAGATGGAGGATATGGAGAAAGAAGGAATTTTTACTGGAAGTTATGCAATTAATCCTGTAACTAATGAGAAAGTTCCAGTTTATGCAGGAAATTTTGTTGTGGCTGATTACGGTTCTGGGATGGTGATGGCTGTTCCCGCGCATGATCAAAGGGATTTCGAATTTGCTAAGAAATATGAAATTCCTATAAAAGTTGTAATTGATCCTGTTGGTCAGGAAATTGAAAAGCCTGAGAAAATGACTCATGCTTATACTGAAAAAGGCAACCTAATTAATTCTGGGGAATTTAGTGGTTTGGAGAATTCTGATGCAAAGAAAAAGATTGTTGCATTTTTAGAAAGGAAGAAAATTGGGAGAAACAAAGTTCAGTTTAAGTTAAGAGATTGGTTAATTTCTAGGCAGAGATATTGGGGAACTCCGATACCCGTTGTGTATTGCAATGATTGTGGTGTTGTTGCGGTTAAGGAGAAAGATCTTCCAGTTAAGCTTCCTAAAGAGGTTAAATTTGGGGAAGGAAATCCTTTGTTGACTAATGATAAATGGGTTAAAACAAAATGCCCTAATTGTGGAAATAAAGATTCTAAAAGAGAAACTGATACTATGGATACTTTTGTTAATTCCTCGTGGTATTTTTTGAGATATGCAGATAGCAAAAATGATAAGAAAATTTTTGATCCTAAAAAGGTAGATTATTGGTGTCCGATCGATCAATATATTGGGGGGGCTGAACATGCTTGTATGCATCTGATTTATTTCCGATTTTATACTAAATTCTTGAGAGATTTAGGTTTGTTGAAATTTGATGAACCTGCAATTAAATTATTTCATCAGGGTATGTTGCACGGCGAGGATGGAGATAAAATGAGTAAATCTAAAGGAAATGTTGTTTTGCCTGAAACTGTTTCTGAGAAGTATGGAATTGATACAGCAAGAATGTTTTTGATTTCTGTAGCGTCTCCAGATAAAGATATTGATTGGAGTGAGAAAGGTATTGACGGAAGTTTGAAATTTATAAATAAATTATTTGATTTTTTTTCAAGAGTTGAGTTAACTAAGAAATCAAGCCCTAAGATTGAAAGTAAGTTGAATAAAATAATAAAAGAAGTTACAAATCAGATTGAGAGTTTCAAATACAATCTTGCAATCATAAAAGTAAGGGAACTGTTTAATACTTTGTTTGATGGAGGGGAAGTTTCAAAAGATGTTCTTGAGAAGAGTTTGAAATTATTGAGTCCTTTCTGCCCACATGTTTCAGAAGAGCTTTGGGAAAAGATTAAGGGCAAAGGTTTCATTAGTCTCAGTGAGTGGCCTAAGCCAGAAGATAACAAAATAGATGAACGTTTTGAGAAGCAGGATGAAGCTGTTGAGAAACTAGTTGGAGATATAATTAACATAAATAAAATTGTTGAAAGTAAGGGAGAATCTAAAGAAAATGTTTATGTCTATGTTCTTCCAAATGAATTAGATTTCTTTTCAGATGAGGAGATTAGTAAGAGGATTGGAAAACCAGTTAAGGTTTATGCTGTTAACGATAAAGATAAATATGATCCAAATAATATTTCTAAGAAGGCTAAACCTCATAAGCCAGGTATTTATTTTGAATAAAGGTTATCTCTTTTTTATTTTGATTTCTAAAAGGTAAGTTGTAGGAAAATTTATAAATCCTTCTTTGACACTACTTATTATGGGAATGGATAAAGCCTGGTCGCTTGTGAAAGAAAATGATTCTTTTAGTTATAGAGAATTTAATTTTACTTCTTTTGTAGATTATAATGATTCTCTAATTGCAAAAATCGAACGTGAAAACTTTAGTGAAATTAATGGTTTGTATAAAGTTGTTCTTGATAAATTTAAGGAGCATTCAGAAAAGATTGAATCTAGAATTCAATCGATGCCTAAAAGATTTTTAGATGATATTTCCCTTAATGATTCTTTTGTTTCTAAAAAACAAAACAAGGAATATTTTTTCAAAAATATTAAATTGGAATCCAGTGCAACTACAGATAATTTGGTTTCAGAATTTAGCAAATTAGGTTATGTTCCTGTAGATTTGCACCAAATGTTAGAAGCTAGTAAAGTTTTTCCCCATATAAAAAAAGACACTGGGGGTTTGTGGAGTTTGTTGCCTGCTTTTAATTATAAGCATGATTTGTGGTTGCCCTTTTTAGCAAATGTTTCTATGTATGATCAAGACAATTCTTCTTTAGGTGTTGCATGTAGAACCCCGAAAGAAATTGAGGAAAGAAGTTGGGTTCCTGGGAGAGGTTCTGAGAAATTTGTTTTTGTCAAAAAGTAGATTTCTTGAATTGAATTTATTTTGAATAATTAACTTTTTATAATCCATTTATGTTTCTTAGATTATGTCTGAAGAGGTTGGTTATGGGGAGGGGAGATTTTGGAGTTTTTCTTTAAGGAAAAATTTAGTTTATTCTTTTATAGTTCTTATAGTATTACTATTTGTATTAATTTTTGTTTCCTACCTTGTGAATGTCAGTCGGATAAATACAATGAGCTCTGTTGAAACTTGTGGGGATGGGGGTTTTGTTGGAACTTGTTCTATAAATAAACCTTATTATTGTAGTTCGGATGGACAATTGGTAAGGAACTCAAATTTTTGTGGTTGCCCCTTTAATTCTTCTAAAGTAAATGGAGATTGTTATAGTTCTTATTCTGTTGCGGCTAAAGAAATTAACCTTAGATATCTTTTAGATGGGAAAGAAAACTCTTTTTCTTTTAGTGTTTATGGGGGATTGGATAATTATCTTTCTTCTCTTGACCAGTCGATAAAGTACCAGGCTTCGGAGATTTCTTCTAGGGCAGATTTCAAATTAGATAAAATTAATGAAGATGTTCAGAGAGAATTTTTGATGCCATTAGTGGTGGAAATACAGAATAGAGCTCCTGACAATAAAGATGATCAAGCTAGAATTGCGATTAGTCTTGTTCAGAATATTCCTTATGGACAGTCAGATAAGACTTATTCTTTTGCAGGACAGGAGGTTCCTTATTCGAGATACCCTTACCAGGTTTTATATGATAATGAAGGAATATGTGGTGAGAAAACAGAATTGCTTTCCTTTTTATTGAGAGAAATTGGTTATGGCGTTTCATTCTTTTATTATTTGGATGAGAATCATGAGGCTTTAGGTATTAAATGCCCTGTTTATGAAAGTTTTTCAAATACAGGATATTGTTTTATTGAAACAACTGCCCCTTCTATAATTGGTGATAGCGGTATTAATTATGTTGATTTAGGAAATCTTTATTCAGACCCTGAATTGTTTTTTATCTCGGAAGGTTTGACTTTTGGAGAGGATAATTTTTATGAGGTTCGGGATGCAAAGAGGCTAAATAGAATAAGGAGTTTTATTGATAATTATGGTTGGATCGGTCCTTTGAGAAGGAATCTTTACGATAGACTTAAAATTAAGTATAAGTTGGTTGACGAATATTATGGAGAATAATTTTATTCTAAAATAGCTTTTATTCTTCTTATTCCTGCACTTGAAGATTCTTCTTTTTTTATTTTGAATTTTCCTAGTTCTTTAGTGTTGTTTACGTGGGGCCCTGTGCAAATCTCTTTTGAATACCAGTCTTTTGAATTATTTGGTTTGTGTATTGTGTATACAGATACCATTTCAGGATATTTTGTTCCAAATTCGGATTGTGCTCCAGATTTAACTGCCTCTTCCAAAGGGATTTCTTCTCTTGTTATTTCTAATCCTGATTGGATTATTTCGTTCATCTTTTCTTCAATTTCAGTTATTTCTTCGGGGGTTATTTTTCGGGGAAAGGTGAAGTCAAATCTTAATCTTTCGGGAGTTATGTTTGATCCACGTTGTTTTATGTTTTTATCTTTGAGTACGAACCTTAGGGTTTCATTAAGTAAATGTGTTGCTGTATGGAGCTTTCTTGTTTGTTCTGAATTATCTGCTAGGCCTGATTTAAACTTCCCTTCTGATGCTGTCCTTGATAAATCCTGGTGTTTTTTGAATTCAATATTGTATTCTTCTAAGTCTATTTTTATTCCTTTTTCATTTGTTAGTTCTTCGGTCATTTCAATTGGGAATCCGTAAGACTGGAATAGTAAAAATGCTTCTTTTCCTGATATTAAATTATCTTTAGACATCTGTTCGAATTTTTTAAGACCTTTTTCGAGTGTTTGTAAAAATTTTTCCTCTTCTTGATCTAATTCTTTTATTATCCTTTTATGGTTTCTTTTTAATTCTTGGTGATCTGTGTATTCTCTTATTATTATTTTTGCTATTTTTGAGAGGAAGTTCTTTTCTCGGATGTTTAATTTTTTCCCATACCTTATTGCTCTACGTATTAATCTTCTTAATACGTATCCTTGATCTGCGTTTGAAGGCACTATTTGTTTATCATCTCCCAAAATAAATGTGGCTGTTCTTATATGATCTGCAATAATCCTCATATACCTTTTTTCTTCTTGGTTTGATTTGGAGTAGTCTTTTTTGGATATCTTTTCTATTTCGCTTATTATTGGTTTGAACATATCTGTAAGGTAGTTATCATTTAGATTATTTAAAATTGCTAATGTTCTTTCTACCCCCATTCCAGTGTCAACATTTTTTTGTTGTAATTGTGTGAATTTTCCCTGGGAATTCTTATTGTATTCCATGAATACATTATTCCATATTTCTACCTTGTTTACAAAAATCTCTGTGTCTGGCCCACATGGTCCTGTTTGCCCTGCAGGGCCCCACCAGTTATCTTTTTTTCCTAAGAACTTGATATTCTTTATCCCGAGTGATTTCCATGTTTTTTCTGATAGAGTGTCCTTTGGAGCGTCTTTGTCTCCTTTAAAACACGTTACATAAATTTCTTTGGGAGATATGTTTAGTTCTTCTGTAAGGAATTCAAATGAATATTTTATTGACTCCTCTTTAAAGTAATCTCCTAAAGACCAATTTCCAAGCATCTCAAAGAAAGTATGGTGCGTTGTGTCTCCTACTTCCTCTATGTCTCCTGTACGGATGCATTTCTGTACAGAAACTAATCTCTTACCTAGAGGGTGTTTTTGGCCTAAAAGAAATGGTACTAAAGGGTGCATTCCTGCTGTAGTAAATAGCACAGTGGGATCATTTTCGGGTATTAGGCTTGCGCTAGGAATATGTTGATGTTTTTTCTTTTTGAAGAATTCTATATACTTTTTTATTAATTCTGATCGTGTAACCATGATTATTCAAGAGCTAGAGAGTTTTTAAAAATTGTTTTCTTGAGAGTTTGGGATCTTCCTTAGCAAAGCATCAAGATGGGATTTTGCATTCTTTGTCGCATTTTCTATACATTCTTTGAAATTTGTTTCTTCTTGATTTGGATCATATATTTTATACTTTAGAACTTTTTTTATTGCTGGATTTTCAATCACGTCTTTATGTTTTTCTCTTAAATATTCTAGACTATATTCATTGCTCATGATTATCTATAATTTTCATGTATAAAAAGATTTGTGTAAAGAACTATTCAAGCTGTTTTAGCTTTATCTGTAATTCCATAAGTTCTTTTTCAATATCGCTTTGAGTCATATCTTGTCCAAAGATATCCTCTTTCTTTTCCTTCTTTTTATGTAGTTCTTCAACGTTTTCTTTAATTATGTCTGGTATCTTTATTTTTGGAAGAGTCTTGTTCAGTTTAGATATATTTGTTTTTGTTTCTTTTATTCTTTTTAGAAGCATTAATTTAAATTTTAGTTCCTCTATTCTTATTAAATGGAATCTTTTAACTGTTCTTAGAAGCTGAATCAAATTTCTCTGTGTTTCAAGAATATCTTTCTTAGATTTAATTGCTTCCTGATAATTTAATTTTATATGTATTATCTCGTCGTTTGCCGGTTTTTTTTCTTTTTTCATTATTATATTTTTGAGAAAATATCCTGGTCTACTTTGTCTATTTGATTTTTAATTTCCTGGATTTGGTTTTCCCAATCATTTAATTCAGACTCTTCTTTTTGTTTTAATTCTTTTATGTCGTTAAGAAGGTCTTGTATTTCTGATATTTGTTCTTTTGCTTCTTTAAATATTTCAAGGCTGTCTTCAAATTTATCTAGTCTTATGAAAACGGGACCTTGTGTTTTGTTTTGAGTGTACTGTGATCTTACTTGAATAGGGTTATTTATCCTTGAAGGCATCTCTCTTTTTGAAGGAGCCCGCATTTCTGGTTCTTCTTGCAGAGTATTTGGCATCATTTGATCTTCTTCCATATTCATGGAGTCATCTGCGTATTCCTCTGTCACCTCTTTTTCCCCAGCAACGGCTTCCTTGATCGTGTTCTGAGAAAATTTGTCCCCTGTAGAACTATTTGGGAAACTGGGTAACTTTGGAAGTTCCATGTTTTCATCTAACTCTTCTCCCATCTCGGGAAGAGAAGGTAATTTTGGCAACTCTGGTAACCTTGGAGCAGAATCTTGTCTGGCATTCGCCGACGGTTTTTTGTCCTCTTTTTTCTTAAACAATCCCATTTGACCTCTTTTAAATATTCTTTTTAATGTATATATGAAAGAATATAGGTTTAAAAACTTTATTTATTTTTCTTTTGGACCGAAAAGTATTTATTTCGGTTAAAATTGGATTTAAAATGCTTAAAGATTTTCTAAGAGAAGTCGTTGTTATCACCGCCGGAAAACCCGCTGAACCTATTGTAGATTTACTTCATAGTTCTAAGCATGTTAATGAGTTTGTTATAGCAAAGAAACTTGACTTGACCATCAATCAAACTAGAAACATTTTGTATAAGATTTCTGATTTTGG
The DNA here is from genome assembly GCA_050303855.1 of Candidatus Pacearchaeota archaeon. Taxonomy (GTDB): domain Archaea; phylum Nanobdellota; class Nanobdellia; order Pacearchaeales; family GW2011-AR1; genus MWBV01. The sequence goes on along the minus strand of JBNLCO010000006.1, from coordinate 35,312 downwards.
ATTTGTTAGTTCTATTAGGAAGAAAGATAAGAAGAAAGGATGGTATACTTATTTTTGGAAAATTGAAGTTTTGAAAGCTTTGGAGTTTTTGAAATCTTATACTCAAAAGAGACTGGACCAATTTGAGAACCAGGTTAATAGTAGGGAGACAAAAACATTCTACATTTGTGAGAGGTGTAATTTAGAGTTTAACGAGGATAATGCAATGAATATAGAATTTACCTGCCCAGAATGTGGGGATATTCTCTCTCTTAAAGATAACTCTAAGTTGGTTAAGGATTTCAGGAGAAATATGGACAAACTTAATGAAAAGATGGATTTAATTGATGCTGAAATTGAAATTGAAAATCAGAAAATCGGAAAAGAGAGAGAAAGGCAGAGGAAAAAAGTTGAGAAGGAGTTGGCTAAGAAGAAAGCTGTTAAGAAGGCAATTAGAGATGCGGCAAAAAAAACAGTTAAGAAAAAGACTGTAAAAAAGAAATCTACTAAGAAGAAAACTCCTAAAAAAACCGTTAAGAAAAAGGCAGTTAAGAAAAAGACTATAAAGAAGAAGTCTAAGTAAACTTTATAACAATTGTTTGTTTTTAATTGATTATGGCTTATGTATATACGATTAATGCTCCTGAGAGGAAAAAGAAATTTAATTTTAGTTTAAACACTTGGATTATTTTTATCAATGTTTTAGCATTTATTATTTTTACTTCTCTTCTTTCTTTAAAAGTTTTATCGATTGATTCGATAGCAATTAAGCCTTCAAATATTCTTACTGGAAAATATCTTTGGACTTTTATTACTAGTATGTTTATGCATGGTGGTTTTTTCCATTTGTTTGTTAATATGCTTTCTTTATTCTTTGTCGGATCCCTTGTAGAGAAGCTTATAGGAAAAAAGAGATACCTTTGGTTTTATTTTATTTCGGGTATTTTTGCAGGTTTGTTGTTTGTTTTGACTGCTTTGTTCTTTGGTATTGATTTGAATACTTATGCAGTTGGGGCTTCAGGGGCGTTATTTGGTCTGGTTGGTTTGTTAGTTTTGCTTACGCCTAACCTCCCTGTTTATGTTATGTTTGTACCAATACCTATTAAGTTGAAATATGCTGCCCCTGGTTTGTTGGCTTTGCTTTGGATTATTTCTATCTTGGGTAATGTTCCTATTGGAAATGTTGCTCATCTTGGAGGACTTATTGCGGGACTAGTTTATGGATTATACTTAAGAAATAAATTCAAGAGGAAAACTTCTTATATTAGGAAGCACTTTGTTTGATAATGGTTAAAACAAAGGTAGACAAAAAAAGAGGGGAATTCTCTTTTAAGGATCAATACATTAAGAGTTGGAATTATTTGAAGGAATCTAAGAATTTTGTTTATGCTATTCTTGTAATCTTTTTTGTTTTTGCTTTTATTGGATTTTTTGTTAAGACGCCTGATGAAATTTCAGATAAAATATTAAATTATTTTAAAGACTTAATAGAGATGACTTCTGGTTACGGTTTTTTACGTATGTCTAATTTTATTTTCTGGAATAATCTTAGGAGCAGTTTCTTTTCCTTGTTTTTTGGATTTTTATTTGGGATTTTTCCTTTTTTTGTAGCTCTCCTTAATGGTTATGTTTTAGGTTTTGTGGCTTCCCTAGCTGTTGATCAATCTGGGATTTCTTCTTTATTGAGTCTTGTCCCACATGGAATTTTTGAACTTCCAGCAGTTTTTATTTCGATGGGATTGGGTCTGAGGTTGGGTAGTTTTGTTCTTCAGAAGAATAAATCAGAATCTTTTAGGAGATATCTTTGGGAAGGTTTGAGAGTTTTTGTCTTTATTGTTTTGCCGCTTTTAATAATAGCTGCGTTAATAGAAGGATTTTTTATTTCTTTAAAATAATTTTTACTCTCTAAGTCCACTTATTCCTACAACAACTAGAACTAATCCGATCAATAGAACTATCCACATTATTCCTCCCTTAAGGAAATTTAATGCGGCTTCTCCGAAACTAAAGAAATTCAGTCCCCAGACGTAAATTCCTCCTAGAAGGAGAATTAGTCCGATTAATATTTGTAGTAGTTTATTCATACTAATCTTTTGGTTTCTTCATTTTAAAAGATTTTTGTTTTGGAACATATATTTAGAAAACCTTATATACGTACCTTATGTCGGGAAAATATGGCTACAGATGATATTGCTAGAGATAGTATACTTAAGGAAAGTGATAAGATAGGAGGAGCAATTATAGAAGGTTATGACTTTAACGAAGGTGTTGATTATGATAAGTTAATTGATAACTTTTCAAATATGGGTTTCCAGGCATCTCACCTATCTAAGGCTATAGAGATTGTTAAAGAAATGGTGGAATCAAAATCAAATATTTACTTGGGATATACATCAAATATGGTTAGTTCTGGTTTGAGAGAGGTTATTCGTTATCTTGTACAGAATAAGAAAATTAATGTTTGTGTTACAAGTGGGGGAGGATTTGAGGAAGATATAATAAAATGCTTGGGAGATACTGTTTTGGGTGATTTTAGGCTTCCGGGTAAGGAATTGAGAGAAAAGGCAATAAATAGGATTGGAAATCTTCTTGTTCCAAATAACAATTACATTAAATTTGAGGAATTTACTATGCCTGTTCTTGAAGAAATTTATGCTGAACAAAAAGAAACTGGAAAAGTCTACACACCTTATGAAATAATCTGGAAATTTGGGGAGAAAATAAACGACGAGAAAAGTATTTCATACTGGGCTTGGAAGAATAAACTTCCTATTTATTGTCCGGCTATTCTTGATGGAAGTTTTGGAGATATGGTTTATTTCTTTAAATATAAACATCCGGACTTCAAGATTGATATTGCGGAAGAGACAAAGATGCTTAATGAATCTACTTCTGGTTTAAAAAAATCAGGGGTTTTAATTTTGGGAGCAGGAATAATTAAACATGCTATACTTAATGCACATTTATATAGAAATGGTGCAGATTATGCTGTTTATATAAATAATGCTCAGGAGTTTGACGGTAGTGATGCAGGTGCTGTTCCTGAAGAGGCTGTTTCTTGGGGTAAATTAACTCCTGAATCTAAGAGAGTAAAGGTTTATGGGGATGCGACGATTTTGTTTCCTTTGTTGGTTGCAAAGTGTTTTTGTTGAGTAATTGTTATATTTCTCATAAAAGCTTAAATATTTCTTCTTTATGGATTGTGCATGGCCGAACCTGAAGAGAAAAAAGAGAATGTTGAGGATCTTTTTGTTCCTAATAAGGATTCAATTAAAATAGATTTTGATCAGAAGGATTTTTTTGATGTTTTGAAGATGGTTGCTCCGGGCACATCTATTCGAGCGGCATTAGATGATTTACTTAATGCAGAGATGGGAGCTTTGATTGTTATTGATAATGGAAGGGTTTCTTCTGTGGTTGAAAAGGGTTTCAAGATTTATTCTAAGTTTTCCCCTCAGAAACTTGTTGAGCTTGCTAAAATGGATGGTGCAATTGTTTTATCTGGAGATGTTAAAAAGATCCTTTACGCAAACACTCTTCTTGCTCCTGATCCTCAAATTCCAACTCGTGAGACTGGAACTAGGCATAAGGCTGCTGAAAGAACTTCAAAACAAACAGGTTCAATAATTGTTGCAATATCCGAAAGGAAGAGAAAGATTACACTTTATTATGGAGATAAAAGGCATGAACTTAGAAAATCTTCAGAGGTTTTAAGAAGAGCTTCAGAAAATATGCAAATACTTGAGAAACAGAGAGAAAGTCTTAACGAATCTGTTTTAGATCTTAACGTTTTAGAATTGCAGAAGATGGTTACTGTTAACGATGTTTCTAAGGTGATTCAAAATTTTGAAATTCTTAAGAGAATCTCTTCTGTGATAAAGAAGTATCTTATTGAACTTGGTAAAGAGGGAGTTATTGTTAGTTCTAGATTAAGAAATCTTACTCAGGGATTAGATCGTGAAGAAGACCTTGTTTTAAGAGATTATTTTGCTTCAAATCATTCTAAAATAGAGCAACTTTTGGGGGAAATGGATCTTGATTCTCTTTTAGAAACTCAGGATATTTCGGATATACTTTTTGATGAAGTTTACGATATGAAAATTTTTCCTAGGGGATTAAGAATACTTAAGAAGACCAATATCCCTGAACGTTATATTGATTCTCTTGTTGCTCATTTTGGAACTCTTGGTAAAATTTTATCTGCTCGTTATGAAGATTTGCTTAGAATTTTCCAGAGTGAGGGCATGGTTGACTTCTTTAAAGAAGAACTTTATAATTTAAGAGAGAAAATTAGTTTTGGAAGAAAACTTTGATTTTTAGAAATATTTATAAGGTTGAGGCTCTTAGATTTTATATGAATTTCGGACATTGTAAGGCATGGAATCCTATGAATTACTTAGTCTGCACTTCATTTATTAAACTAAGACTCTCAATGTAATTCGGCTTTAAGGCTTGAGTTGAATGAGAGTATCGGTTTCTTCTTAAGCTTGAAAAGTAATTCATTGTTGGTTTTGGGTTATCAATTAAAATGGCCTCGAAACAAAGAATGGAAAAAGAATATGTAGAAGGTGAGTTGAGCAAATTGCTAGAATCAACTCTTCGGTTGGAAGATGAGCTTAACGCGCTTATTCTTAGGTAGTTTTTAGTATGTTTTACCTACGTAGACCCAATAAGAAGGTTTGCTGTCACAGAACATACATTTGGAATTCTTTAAGGGCTCGTTTTTTGGATCCAAGAATAATGTTTTTGCACCATTGGTTTCTTCTTTTAATTTTGATTCACATTTTTCTGAATCACACATTGGTATTTTTACCATCTTTTTATTTTTTATGAGTTTTATGAGTTCTTTTTTATTTTCTGTTTTCTCAATTGAATTTTTTAAGATTTCTTCTGCTTTGGAATAAAGTTCCCTTTGCATTTCTTCTAGTATTTCTGGTATTTTTTTTGATAGGTTGGATATTTTTATTTGGTTTTTTTCAAGAGTGTTTCTTTTTACAAGTGTTACTGAATTCTTTTCTAGGTCTTTTGGTCCAATTTCAATTCTTATGGGCACCCCTTTTAACTCCCATTCTGAGAACTTTCTTCCTGGAGAATATTCTTCTCTTGAGTCTAAGATTGGGTTGAATTTCTTTAAGACCTTATTTATTTCTTCAGATTTCTTTATGACTTGTTTTTCTTTTCCTTTGATAATTATTGGAACTATTACGATTTTATTTTCTGCAATTCTTGGGGGGATGACTAACCCTTTATCATCAGAATGCATTGCTAACATTGTTCCAAGCATTCTTGTTGTAATTGCATGGGTATTTTGGTGTACTAATTGATCTTTTTCATTTTTGTCTTTGAATTTTATGTCATAGGCTTTTGCAAAATTTTGTCCGTCATAGTGGAAACAAGTTCCTTCAATTATTCTCCCGTTTTCAAGATAGTGGTGGACCTTTTCTGTGAATACTGCTCCGGCAAATTTCTCATTATCTGTTTTCCTTCCTTGGATTCCGGGCAGAGCCATTAGATCTTGAGTTATTTTGTTGTATGCTTTCATTACTTTATTTCCATGTTCTATAGCTTCTTTTTCAGTTGCAAATGCAGTATGTATTTCGTTCCATAAAAATTCCCTTGTTCTAAAGAAAGGTACGGGGTTGTTAAATTCCCAACGAACTACATTACACCATTGGTTTAGTAATAAAGGTAGATCTCTCCAGCTTCTTATCCATTTGGAATACGATTCGTACATGATTGATTCTGATGTTGGACGGATTGCAAGTTTTTCACTTAATTTTGTGTTTCCTGCTTGGGTAACCCAAGCTACTTCTGGAGCGAAACCTTCTACATGTTCTGCTTCTTTCTCGAAAGATTTTTCTGGTATAAATAGTGGGAAGTAACAATTTTTTAATCCTATTTTTTTGAATTCTTCGTCACAAGAGGCTTTTATTTTTTCCCATAGTTGGTAGGATAGAGGTCTAAATATAATACATCCCGAAACAGAGGAATAATCTGCCAATTCAGATTTAATCATTAATTGAGTGAACCATTCTGTGAAACTTTCTTCTTTTTTTATTGTTAATCCTTCTTGGGACTTTTTGCCTGCCATTAGGAAATAAGGCAAGAAGGTTATTTAAAATATTTGATTGATAATTTTTTAAATGGTGTAATTGTAGTATTTTTGTAGGGCGCATAGTTCAACGGATAGAACGCTAGGTTTCGGCCCTGGCGATGGAGGTTCGATTCCTCCTGCGCTCATTTATTCAAAACTTTTTTATATGTTTATTTGCTTTTTCATTGTATGAGGGGTAAGAATTCAATAACTGCAATTTCTGTTTTGGTTGGGGCATGTATTGGTGCAGGGGTTTTAGGTATACCTTATGTTGCATCGAAATCTGGTTTTCTTATCGCATTGATTTATATTGTTGTCTTGGGAGCGGTTATGCTTTTTACCAATCTTTGTATTGGCGAGGTTTCTTTGAGGACAAGAGATGACCATCAGCTTGTAGGATATGCTGAAAAGTATCTGGGCATGAGAGGTAGGAGGTGGATGGAATTTGCAACAATCTTTGGTATTTATGCTGCAATAATTGCTTATTTAGTGGGAGTTGGAGATAGTTTGAGTTTCCTTATATTTGGGAATATGGATTATTCTGTTCTTTTGGGGGTTTTATTTGGGGGTTTGATGTCTCTTATTATTTGGAATGGTCTTGGTTCCCTTAAGCAGTTTGAGAGAGCAGGAGTTTTCTTTATTCTTATTTTGATGTTGATAATATTCTTTATTTTTATTGGAGATGTAAATCTTGCAAACCTTGCTTACTTAGATAAGTTTAATTTTCTTCTGCCTTTTGGGGTTGTCTTATTTGCTTTGATGAGTTTCCATGCTATCCCGGAGGTTTCTTTGGTTTTGGGTAATGGAAAGGCTAAACTTAAGAAAGTTTTATTCTGGGGAACGATAATCTCTATAATTTTCTACATCTTGTTTACTTTAGTTGTTGTTGGGTTTAAAGGATTTGATACTCCTCAAATTGCAACTCTTGCTTTGGGAAGTATTTTTGTTGTTTTGGGTATATTGACAATGTTTACCTCTTATCTTGCTTTAGGTAATGCACTTCAGGAAGATTTTATTTTTGATGATCATTTCTTGAGGAGGAAATCTTGGGTTCTTTCGGCAGTTGTTCCAATCTTTTTGTATCTTGTTGTTAGTTTCTTTGATTTCTTTTCTTTTACCAAGATATTGTCTATAGGAGGGGTTGTCTCGGGAGGGATAATTGCTGTTTTAAGTTTGCTTATGACAAAAAAAGCTAAGATTCAGGGAGATAGAAAACCAGAATATAGTGTGCCTTTGAGCTGGGTTGTTATAATCTTGTTTGTGTTGATTTTTGCATTTGGAGTTGTAAGGGAAGTATTTCTTGCTTTGAGGTAACCAACAGATTTTTAATTAGTTGGTTCTTTTTCTAGTCATGGTAAAAATTAATGCTTATCCTGGAGATAGAGTAGAACTGCATTTTATGAAGACTATTTATGAAGGTACTTTGATTGAAAGTCCCGAGTCGGATAAAGGGGTTGTTTTGTTAAAGTTAGATAATGGGTATAATATTGGTTTTAATAAGAAAGACGTTATGAAGACAAAAGTTCTTAAGAAATCTAAATCTGTTGAAGAAAAAATTGAAATTAAGAAAAATCCTTCTAAACCAAATATTGGGATGATAATTACTGGAGGTACAATTGCAGCTAGACTTAATCCTAAGAAAGGAGGGGTTGATTGGTTGGATACTCCAGAGAGTTTATTTAGATTTTATCCGGAAATTTTTGAGAAAGTTAACGTTTCAAAAGTTGAAATTCCTTTTATGAAAGCTTCAGAAGATATGGATTATAGGGATTGGCAGAAGATAGCTAGATCTTGTGAGAAATTACTCAATGATTCAAATGTACAGGGTGTTGTAATTACTCATGGGACTGATTTTTTGCATTATACTGCTAGTGCTTTAAGTTTTTTCTTTTCTGATAAATTAACTAAACCAATTGTTTTAACATATTCCCAGAGGAGTATTGATCGTGCTTCGAGTGATGCAAATTTGAATCTGGTTTGTTCTGCAGAGATTGCGGGTTTGAGTGAGATTGCTGAGGTTGTTTTGGTAGGACATAGTAGTTCCAATGATGATTATTGTTATGTTATGCCTGGTACCAAAGTTAAGAAGATGCATACTTCAAGAAGAGATGCTTTTCATGTTATTAATGATACTCCTATTGCAAAAGTGTTTTCTGATGGGAACTTGGAAGTTTTGGATAATTACAATAAAAGAAAAAAAGGGAAGGTTAAATCTGATTTGAAGTTTGAAGATAAAATTGCTCTGGTTAAGATTTATCCTGGGCAGGATCCGGGAATACTTGACTGGTATGTTAAGAACAAGTATAAAGGAATTATTTTAGAGGTCTCTGGTTTGGCCCATGTTCCAACAATGAGGTCTAGAACAGGATGGACTAAAAAATTGAAAGAAATAATTTCTAAGGGGATTGTTGTTTGTGCAACTGCTCAGACAATCAACGGAAGGTTAGACCCTTATGTTTATTCTAATGGAAGGGAAGTGTTAGATGCGGGAGTTATATTCTTGAAAGATATGTTGTCTGAGACGGCTTTGACTAAATTGGGATGGGTTTTAGGACATGAAGCTTGGGCTAAAGATAAGAAACTTGTGAAGGAAAAAATGTTAGAAAATATTTCCAGGGAATTTAATGATCGTTTGGAATTTGAGAATTAATTTATTTTTTTCCGCCTATTTTTCTATCTATTCTATCTAGAACTTTCTTTAGATCTTGTATTTCTCTTTCAGCTTTTCTATTAACTGCGTAATCGTATTCGGCTCTTTGCCTGTCTTTTTGAGCTTCCCTATTTTGACTCATAAGTATTATCGGAGCTTGTATTGCCGCTAAGCAAGATAATGCAAGGTTTAGTAATATGAATGGATAGGGGTCCCATGTTTTTCCGAAAAGTATCCATGAACTATTTACTATTATCCATAGAACTAAAACTACTAGAAATCCGATTATAAATCCCCAACTACCCGCAACTTTTGTTAACGCATCTGCAGATTTCTCTCCGAATGTTCTTGGGAGTATGTTTGGGTGAGTTATCATTTCTATAACTCCTTTTTTATTTTTCTTTAGAGATATTCTATCCTCTTTTTCTGCCATATTATTTCTTGTGTAAAATTGGTTATAAATTTATTGTTTTTTTGGGAAGCTTTAAATAATTCTTAAAATTGTTGTTTTTATGTCAGAATTAATTGATTATGCTAAATTAAAATTTAAGTCTGGTTTAGAGATTCATCAGCAGTTAGATGCTAATGGAAAGAAATTATTTTGTGATTGTCCTGCTGTTCTTAGGAGTGATGAGCCTGATTCTTCTGTCAAGAGAAGACTTCATGCTGTTGCAGGAGAGAGTGGGGAAGTTGATGTTGCTGCAAAATATCAGGCTTCTTTAAACAAAACATTTGTTTACAAAGGTCATAAAGAGAACTCTTGTTTAATTGATTTTGATGAAGAACCTCCGCATGAAATTAATCCAGAGGCTTTGAAAATTGGAGTTCAGATTGCTTTGCTTTTGAATTGTAATATTATTCCTGTTGCTCAAATAATGAGGAAGACTGTTGTTGACGGGTCAAATACTTCTGGATTTCAGAGAACCGTTTTAATTGCAAGGGACGGTTATGTTGAAACGTCTTCTGGAAAAGTAGGAATTGACACCGTATGTATCGAAGAAGATTCTGCTAGAAAAATTAAATCTGAGAAAGAGGAGGTTCATTATACTTTGGACAGATTGGGAATACCTTTAATTGAAATTGCTACATCTCCCGATATTAAAACTCCTGAACAGGCTAAGGAAGTTGCTTTGTATATTGGAGAGGTATTAAGAAGTTGCAAAGTTAAGAGAGGTCTTGGAACTATAAGACAGGATGTCAATATTTCTATACGTGGAGAGAATCGGGTTGAGTTGAAAGGTATGCAGGATATGAAGACTTTTTTGAATACAATTGATAATGAAGTTCTTAGACAGAAAGAATTATCTGATAAAAAAAATCCTACTCCTGCAGAAGTAAGAAATGCATTGAATGACAAGGATTTTGGGACAGAATTTCTTAGGCCTATGCCTGGAGCAGATAGAATGTATCCTGAGACTGATTTGCCTTTATTGAAAATTTCTAGAGATTTCATAAACGAATGTAAGAAAGATCTTCCTAAGCTAAGAAGTGATATTGCAGGAGAATTGAAAGAAAAAGGTTTGAGTGAAGAAATGATTAAACTCTTATTGAAGATGGATAGAATTAATGAATTTAAGGATTTGCTTAATGTTTATGACAAGGTTAATTTTGTTGCAAAAATGATGTTACTTTTCCCTAAAGAAATTTCTTCAAAAGAAAATAAGAGTTTAGAAGAAGTTGAAGAAATCTTGAGTGATTATTATGTGGAGATTCTTAAGAAAATAAGAGATAAAGAGCTTCTAGAAAGTGATGTGAAGGACATATTGATCAAATTAACTAAGGGCGAAGAATTTGATAAGGCTGTAAAAGTAGAAAAGAAAGATACTTCTGAAGTGGAGGAGAAGATATTGAAATTGATAAAAGAAAAACCTGGATTGAATGCTAATGCATATATGGGATTAGTTATGAAAGAGTTTAAAGGACAGATTAATGGGAAGGAAGTTATGGAGATAGTAAATAAACTTTTAAAGTAGATTTTGATGGTTTTATTATGAAAATTCTAGTAGTTGGAGATCCTCATGGAGATATGAAGAAACTTTCGAAAGTTCCGAATAAAGATATTGATTTAGTTTTATGTACTGGTGATGTTGGCAAAGCAGATTTCGCGAGAAAATTTTTCTTTGAAAACATAAAAAGAAAACAACAAGGGCTAGAAGAACTTGAATATGACGGAGAGGCTTTAAAAAAATCTTACAAAGAAATTTGTGATTCTTCCTTAGATGTTTGGAAATATCTTTCAAAGATTGCACCAACATACTCCATCTTAGGGAATGTTGGAATGAGCATGATTTATGATTCAGAAGTTAAAAAAGATGAAAAGAAATACAACATAAAACTACCTTCATTAAGACAAGGAATGAATAAAATTGATAATTTTTATTTCATAAGAAATGTTGTCAGAAATATCAATGGGCTAAGAATTGGTTTTTTAGAATATTTTAATGATGTCTGTTGGAATAAAGAATTTGGAACAAAAGATAAAAAGAAAATCTCAAAGGCGAAAAATGAAACTGCAAAAGCAAAAAGGTTTTTGAATAATTTTGGTGGTTTGGATATCCTTGTTTGCCACCAGCCTCCGTTTGGATACCTTGATAAGGTTTCTGGGAAATGGGGAGCTCCGAAAAATTATGTGGGAAAACATGCTGGAAGTAAAGTTATTTTAAATTATATAAAAAAATACAATCCAAAATATGTTTTTTGTGGACACATTCATGAAGGAGAAGGAAAAGCAAAGATTGGGAAATCTGAGATCTACAATTTGGGTGTTGCATCTTATAAAGTTATTGAAATGACAAAATCAAAATCTTAATAAATGGTTTTTTCTTCTATACACTTATGGACCCAGAGAAAAGAGGAGTGTGGAGAGCGGTTTTGCTTGTGACTTTGCTTTTTTCCTTAATTTTTGTTTCTGCGAAAGTTTTTCAGAAATTTGAAGGGTGGAGTTTTATTGATGCAATTTATTTTACTGTTATCACCTTTACAACTATTGGCTACGGGGATTTAACCCCTCAGACTTCAGTAGGGAAGATTTTTACTATAGCGTTTTCTTTTTTGGGAATAGTTATTGTATTTTATGTTGTTTCTTTAGTGGGGAGTCATGTTTTCAAAAAGAAGATTGATCAAAAAGTGAACCAAATAAAACAAGCAACCAAAGAACAGGAATCTGTTAAAAAGGAATCAAAATCTTAATAAATACTTCTTGATTGGTTAAGATGCATGGAACAGACTTATGTTAAAGATTTGAGGACTTCTTCTAAGGAAGTTTTGTTGAAAGGTTGGGTTTATGAGATAAGAAATCTAGCTAAGCTTGGATTTGTTCTTTTGCGAGATAGAACTGGAATTGTTCAATGTGTTGCTAAATCTGAAGATATTATGGCTAAGATTTCGGGGTTGTCTTTAGAGAGTGCAGTTGAAATTACTGGGAAAGTTAAAAGTGCTAAGGTTAAGGCGGAATTTACTAGAGATGATGTTGAAATTGAAGTTACGGGATTAGAAGTTATCTCTATTGCGGGTAAATTACCTATACATGTTAATGAAAAAAATGAAAAACCTGCTTCATTCCAGAATAGACTTGACTATAGGTTTTTGGATATTAGAAAACCAAAGGTTCAGGCAGTTTTTGAGATACAATCAACAATAATGAGTGCGTATAGAGAGTTTATGATCAAAGAGGAAGGGGCTTTAGAAGCGGTATTTCCTTCAATAATTGCAGCTAGTTCTGAAGGCGGTACTGAATTATACAAATTGAAATATTTTGAAAAAGATGCTTATTTATCTCAGAGCTGCCAATTGTATAAACAAATGATTGCTTGTTCTTTAGAGAAGGTTTTTACAATCTTTACTGTTTGGAGAGCAGAAAAGCATAATACTCCTAGACATTTAAATGAATCAAGGCAGCTGGATTATGAGCAGAGTTTTGCCGATGAGTTTAAGGTTATGGATGTTTTGGCTAGGTGCGTTCAGTTTGTTATACAGAAAGTTATAGACACTAATAAAAGAGAACTAGATATTTTGGGTCTGAGTTTGAAGATTCCTAAGACTAAATATCTTACTTTTGAAGAAACAAATCAGTTATTGAGAAAAAACAAGATACATACAGAGAAATTAGATTTGACTGGAGATGGAGAGAAGAAATTAGGGGAATTATTTCCAGATACAATTGTTTTTGTTCATGATTGGCCTATAGAGGGAAAACCCTTTTACATAATGCCTAAGGGAGATGGTTTAAGCGGAGGATTTGATGCTATTTATCAAGGCATGGAAATTTCTTCGGGTGGGCAGAGAGTACATATTCCAGAATTGCTTGAAAAGAGGTTGAAAGTTAAAGGTTTGAATCCTAAGGACTTTAAGGGTTATATTGATAGCTTTAGATATGGTGCTCCGCCTCATGCTGGATGGGGTCTTGGTTTGGAAAGATTAACTATGCTAATTTTAGGGCTAGAAAATATAAGAGAGGCAGTTTTGTTCCCTAGAGATAGGACAAGATTAACTCCTTAAAGATTTTTATTTCCTAATAAGATATATAAAAGAAAATGTCTTTTTCAGATAATGTTAACTAAGAAACAAGTTTCTGAAATTAAGGATCACTTGGATAAGGCGCAAAATCCTCTTTTTCTTTTTGACAACGATCAGGATGGTTTGTGTAGCTATCTTTTGTTGAGAAGATTCTGTGGAAAAGGAAAAGGTTTCCCAATAAAAGGAAATGATTTGTCAATAGACTATTTTAGGAAGATTCATGAGCTGGAAGCTGATTATATTTTTGTTTTAGATAAGCCACGAATTTCTCCAGAATTCTTTGAAGAGCTTAAGAAATTCAACATTCCTTTGGTTTGGATAGATCACCATGAAAATGATAGGAAAACAATCCCGAAGTTTATTTTTTATTATAATCCTTTATACAATAGAAAGAAGAGTAACGAGCCTGTTACTGCCTTATGTTATCAGATTTCAGGTAAGAAGGAAGATTTGTGGTTGGGGATGGTAGGTTGTATATCTGACAGGTTTATTCCTGATTTTTATAAGAATTTTAAGAAAGAATATCCTGAATTGTGTTTAGATGATAAGAAGCCAAAGGCTTTTGATTTGCTTTACAAGTCTGAGATTGGGAAAGTAGCTAGAATATTTGGCTTTGGAATAAAAGATAAAACTACTAATGTAATTGGGATGATGAATTTCTTAGTTAAGTCTAGTGGTCCTTACGATGTTCTACAAGAGAATAATTTTAATAAGGTCTTTTATAAGAGATTTTTAGATATTGAGAAAAAATATTCTTCAATAATGAGTAAGGCTAGGAGTAAAGTTGATGAATCTAAAGTTTTGTTTTTTGAATATTCAGGAGAGATAAGTATGAGTTCTGAGATATCCAATGGTTTGAGTTATCTGTTTTCAGATAAGGTTATTGTTGTGGTTTATGCTAAGGGCCCTAGAGTAAACATTTCTGTTAGAGGTTTGAAAGTTAGAGATAAAATTGTCAAGATTATATCCAAGTTAGATAGTGCAACCGGAGGAGGGCATGAAAATGCGGTTGGGGGCCAGATAAGGAAAGAGGATTTGGAAAAATTTGAAGAAATGGTTAGAAAGGCCTTTAGCTAAATTTTTATAAATAGCTTATTGTTTTTACTCTTATGGTGGATAAGTTTGTTTCAATTCAGGATGCAATGAAGAAAGGTAAAGGAGATCTTTCTATTCGAGGATGGGTTTATAGAGAGCGTGGAAGTAATAAGATGAAATTTCTTGTTGTAAGGGATTCTAGTAATATAATTCAATGTGTTCTGAAGAAAGAGGATTTTGATAAGCAATGGGATGATATTGATAAGTTGAAAGTTGAGAGCTCTGTAGAAATTACTGGAATTATAAAGAAAGATGATCGAGCTCCTACTGGATATGAAGTTTCTGTTAAAAAAATAAATATTGTTCAAATTGCAGAAGATTTTCCAATAAAGAAAGATCTTAATGAAGAACTTTTGGGAGATAGAAGACATCTTTGGTTGAGAAGTATGAAGATGACTGCTATATTGAAAATTAGAAGTACTGTCTTTGGAGCAATACATGAATATTTTAGAGATAATGGATTTTATGAGTATCAGAGTCCAATTTTCCAGGCAGTTCAGGCAGAAGGTGGAAGTACTTTGTTTAATGTAGATTATTTTGGAAAGAAAGGAGTATTTTTGGCACAGACTTGGCAGTTATATGCTGAGCCGGCCATTTTTGCTTTAGAAAAGATTTACACTATTGCTCCTTGTTTTAGGGCAGAAGAAAGCAAGACGTCTAGACATTTGACTGAATTTTGGATGAATGAAATGGAAATGGCTTGGGCTTCATTTAAGGATATACAGGACCATGGAGAAGGTTTGTTGAAACATATTGTTAAGAAAGTTCTTGAAAAGAATAAACCTGAATTGAAAATATTGGAGAGGGACGTTAAGAAATTAGAACCTACGGTTAAGAAGAAATTTCCAAGAATGACCTATGATGAAGCTTTGAAGATACTTAAGGATAAATGTAAAATGAAGGTTCCTTGGGGTAAAGATCTTAGAACTATTGAAGAGGATAAAATAAGCAAGTTATATGACACTCCAATAATTATTACAGAGTATCCCAAGGCTGTTAAGGCCTTTTACATGAAAGAGACTGAAGGCAACCCCAAAGTTGTTAATGGATGCGATTTTATTGCTCCTGATGGCTATGGTGAGATAATTGGAGGTAGTGAGAGGGAAGCTGACCCTGAGAAAATAAAGGAAAAATTGTCAGAAATGGGGGAGAATCCTGAACAGTATAGTTTTTATTTGGATACTAGAAGATATGGCAGTGTACCTCATGGAGGTTTTGGTATGGGTGTTGAGAGAGTTATATCTTGGATATGTGGTTTAACGACGATAAAAGATGCTATCCCTTTCCCTCGAACTATGACTAGAGTTAGTCCTTAGGTTTGCTATTTTGTATTTTTGGTTTTTAAATATTTCTTATTTTTTTATCTATTTTTGAGTGTACCGCAATCTTTAAAAGCAATTAAGGAAATTGGGTTTTAACTAAAATGGAGGTCTTATAATGGCTGAAGACGAATACGAAGAAGACGATATGGACATGGAAGAAGATGATGACATGTCTGATGATGAAGACGACGAATAATTTTTATTATTTTTTTCTATTTTCTTTTTTGGGATTTTTTTATAAAAATCCTTAAAAACCTTTGTTGTTTTTTTGTTATATGAATTTTGGAAATATTGAAATAAAGTGGCTTGGTCACTCGGGATTTTTGATTAAAAATTCAAAGGTAATTTATATTGATCCTTATAACATAAAGGAAGGTTTGGATAAGGCAGACATAATTTTGATAACCCATAGCCATTATGACCATTGTAGTTTTGCGGACTTGGAGAAGATTGTTAAGGAAGGCACTAAAATTATTATCACTGCGGATTGTCAGAGTAAAATTGTTAGGTTTAAAGTTCCAATAAAAATCGAAATTATTGAGCCTATGCAGGAAATGGACCTTGGAGGAATTTCTATCTCAACTATTCCCTCTTATAATACTGATAAACATTTTCACCCTAAAGATGAAGGTTGGGTAGGTTATGTTATTAAGATGAATAATGTTATTATTTATCATTCTGGAGATAGTGATCTTGTACCTGAGATGCAAAGACTTACTGGCCATAAACAACCTGGAAAGGAGTTTATTGCTTTACTTCCTATTGGAGGAAGGTTTACTATGAACGTAGAGGAGGCCGCTGAGGCCGCTAAATTGATTAAGCCTAGTGTTGCTATTCCTATGCATTGGGGGAGCATCATTGGCTCTGAGGATGATGCTAAAGAGTTTAAGGAACTTTGTGAAGAGAATAATATAAAGTGTGAGATTTTGAGGAAAGAATGAAATATCTCTTAGGCTCTCCTGACGACTTTCATAATTTTGTTAATTCCATTAAAGAAGGAGATAAAGTTGGGGTTGTTACCCACACAGATGTTGATGGTTTGGTTTCAGGATTGTTTTTACAAAAGATTTTGGAATCCCGAAATATTGAAATTAATTTTATTGAATTTTTGAATTATGGCGCCGGTGTCTTGGAAGAATTTTATTTTAGAAGAGATTATGATAAATTATTCTTTACTGATTGGAAGGTTGATGAGGATTTAGATATATTGAATCTTTTGAGGGAAAAGGGAGAAGTCTTGGTCTTTGATCATCACCCTTTGAATGAAGAACTGAAAGATAGAAAATTGATTATAAAAACTGAAGGACAGTATTGTTCTGCTCATGCCCTTTTTGATTTAGCTAAGGATTATTTTGATATTGAAGAATTGTCTTGGTTGGTCTGTTCGGCAGTTATTACGGATTATACCTATAATAACGAGGAGGTGTGGAGTTTTTTGAAGAGTTTTTATCCGGAGGTAAATAAAGATGACATTTATGAGTCTATTCCTGGAAGGAATGGATTGACAATTGATAATGCTCTAATTTATTACAAGCCGGATTTTAAGAAAGTTTATGACTTGGTTCTTAAAAAGGACTTAATTTCTTTAGAATCCGTTAGTGGAGAGGTTGAAGAAGCTGCACTTGATGCAGAAGTTACTTACCTTTCGGAGGCAGAATATTTCCCTGAAAAGAACCTTTATTTTGGTTATATTAACCCTAAGTTTGGTATGCTGTCTAAAGTAATCTCTAAGATTTCTCATGAACACCCCGATGAGGTTTTTATTATGGCTGCAGATTCATCTAGGGAGGGATTTGTGAAGCTTTCTGGGAGGGTTCAGTCTGTGAATGTCGATTTGGGTGTTTTGTTAAAGAAATGTGTTGAAGGTTTTGAAGATGCATCTGCGGGGGGGCATCCAAAAGCCTCTGCAGCTAGTTTTCCCAAGAAATATTTGGAAGAGTTTAAGGAGAGATTTCTTAAAGAATTGTAAAAATCCCTATTTTCTAACGACATAATTCTTATAAATAAGGATGGGCTGTTTTTTCTATGAGAATTTGCTTAGCAAATAAAAAATATAATTTGAAAGGAGGTAAAAAGAGATGGTATTAGATTTTGCAAAAGAGGCAATACAGAACGCTGAATCCCATAGTATTAACTTTGATGAGTTGAAAGCTGGAAAAGCTAACATTAAAGTTGTAGGATGTGGTGGATGTGGAGCTAATATGATAACTTGGCTTTTCAATAAAGGTATAAATGGTGCTACTGTTTATGCTGCAAATACAGACGCTCTTCATTTGAGTGTTACTAAAGCTGATGAGAAGATTCTTATTGGTAAGGAACATACAAGAGGTCTTGGTGCTGGTGGAAAACCTAATGTTGGAAGGGAAGCCGCAAAAGAAGCATTGACTGATGTTAAAAAAGCTGTTGGTGGTGCTGATATGGTTTTCGTTCTTGCAGGTATGGGTGGTGGAACTGGTACAGGTGCTGCTCCTGTTGTTGCACAAGTTGCTAAAGAATCAGGAGCTGTTGTAATCGGAGTTGTTACAATGCCTTTTGAATCCGAAAAAGCAAGAATAGACAAAGCTGAGTTTGGTTTGCAAGAACTTAGAGAAGTAACTGATACTTGTATTGTTTTAGATAACAACAAGTTGGTTGACATTGCAGGACAATTACCTATCGAACAAGCCTTTGCTGTTGCTAACGAATTAGTTTCAACTATGATAAAAGGTATTGTTGAAACTATTACTTTGCCTAGTTTAATTAATTTGGACTATGCAGACGTTTCTGCTATTATGAAGAATGGCGGAGTTTCAGTTATAGGTATTGGAGAGGCAGATACACAAAATAAAGTTGTAGAAGCTGTACAACAAGCACTTACCAATCCTCTACTTGATGTGGATTATAAAGGAGCTAGCGGTGCACTTATACATATTACTTGTGGACCTGACTTAAAATTAGAAGAGTTTGATGTTATAAGTAGAACTGTTTCAGAAAACTTAAGTCCTGAAGCTAATGTTATAATTGGTGCTAGAATTAGTAAAGACTTTGCCGGAAAGGTTAGAGTTATTACAATTATGACAGGTGTTAAATCTCCATATGTTCTTGGAAGAGAAGTTGAAGAATATTCAAAACCAGTTGGAAAGGAAATGTCCGACTTAGGTATTGAAGTTTGGAGATAAAAAGACACCTAACGGTTTCTTTTTTAAGCTTCCCTTAAGTTACGCTTAAGGCTAATGCTTCAAAGAATTTTTTATTTTTTTATTTTGATTCCCCTTGAGAAATTGAGGGGAATTTTTATGCACTTAATTTATCTGGAGACTGCATTTTTGTGTTTCCATATTTGTTGAAGAAAATGTTTGAGTCTAAATCTGGAATTGATTTCTTTTTTGGTTTTTCATTCGCATAGCCAATTGGGAAAATTGCTTCTAATTCTGTGTCTTCAGGGATTTTAAGGAGTCTTTTTATTTTGTCGTCATAGAAGTGCCCGACCCAACAAGTAGATAATTTTGAGTTTTCAAGGCTTAATAAGAAATTTTGTATTGCTGCTCCTGCTTGTTGTCTTAGGTATTTTTCTGCTCTATCTCCAAAAGATATTTTTGTTCTTCCTTCTTTTGAACAGACCGCGACAACATATTGAGCATTTTTTATGAATTGTTGTTCTGAATGTTTTGCAATTTCTTCTATTATTTCTGGATCGTCAATTAAAATGGTTTTTATGGAATAATTTCCACCGGCCATTGGAGCATGCCTCATGGAATCAATACATTCAATTATTACCCTCCAATCAGGAGTTTTTGATTTGTATTTTTTTATGGACCTTCTTGATTTGATTAGTTTGTCTAGCATGTTTGTTTTAAGAAAAGCACTTATTTAAATTTAATCAAAAGGAGATTTCTCCTCCACCAATACATTTCTCTCCTTGGTATAAAACAACAGCTTGTCCTTCAGATACCCCTGTTATTGATTCTTTAAGTGTGATCTTCCATTTTTTATTTTTGTATTCCAATATGCTTGGAAGTAATTCTCCAACATGCCTTATTCTAGATAAGACTTTTGTTTTTTTCTTCTCAAAAGTTGTTTTCTTATCGGATATTAAATAGAAATTCTTTACAATTATATTTTTACGGAAATTTAAAAGATGGTCTTTTGGTGCTGCAATGATTGTATTTTTCTTTATGTCCTTCCTTGCTACGTACCATCTTTCAATTTTTTCATGAGAATTCTTTTGTCTTTCTACTTCAAATCCGTATCTTGGGCCAAGTCTTTCACCTATTGTGTAATAAAATATTCCATCATGTTTTCCTATAATGTTTCCTTCAGGATCTAATATTTTTCCTGGTTTAGGGGGGATCTTTTTTCTAAGGAAATCTTTGAAATTTATTTTCCCTATGAAACAAATTCCTACTGTTCCTTTTTTATTGTAATTTGGAAAATGATTCTTTTCTGCTATTTCTCGGATTTGTTTTTTTGTATAGTTGCCTATTGGAAATAATGTGTGCCTTAATTCAGATTCTTTGGTTCTATATAGGAAATACGATTGATCTTTTGATTCATCCAAACCTCTATATAATTCGTATTTCTTCGTCTTAGGATTTTGTTTGACTCGGGCATAATGCCCTGTAGCAATAATATCTATTTTACGTTTCTTTGCTTCTTTTAGTAATAAAGGGAATTTTATTTTTTGGTTACAATCTATATCTGGATTTGGTGTAATTCCTTTTTTGTATTTTTCAAACATTTTTTCAATAACGTCTTTTCTGTAGATTTTTTCAAAATCAAGGGTTATTAGGGGAATGTTTAATTTAGAAGCGATTTTTATTGCCATTTTTCTCTCTCCACGCCAGGCACATATCCCAGTTAGAGGGTCTTTTGTATCTGACCAATTCTTCATGAATGCACCTATAACTTCATACCCTTGTTTTTTTAGTATTAGCGCAGCTATTGAGGAATCTACTCCTCCAGACATTGCTAGAAGAACTTTTTGTTTTTTTGTTTGAGATTTCATAGAATTGTTAGTAAAATTTGAGTTAAAAAGTTTGGGGGAAAACCTTTAAATAAGAAAATTATCTTCAGATTTAATGCCCTGGTAGCTCAGTTGGTTAGAGCGAACGGCTGTTATTTCCCAAACAGATACCGTTAGGTCGCAGGTTCAAGTCCTGCCTGGGGCGTATTTCCTTCTTTTATTACATATTTCTAGTAGGTCTTGATGACCTATTTTTCCTTTAATTAATGCTATTCGTTCTGTTGTTTTTGAATTTGGGAAAGTATTTCTAAATTTTATGTAACATTCATATTTTGAAAGGTGTTTTATATTGTTTAATTTCCATTTATTTATTATTTCTATTGCTCCTTTTTTGTTGATGTAGAATCTTCCGTATCCTTTATATTTTGTTAGTTTAAACTTGATTTTGTTTTTTGTGAATATTTCTGCTAGTTGGTCAAGAATAGTAAAACTTGCTAATTTTCCTGTGATTGCTATCGAACTTGTTATACTAAAATCGGTATCAATAATCCCTGCAGCACATCTTTTTGATAACTCTTTGTTTTTCATTATTTCTCCAGGAATTTTTATTTTTTTCTTGTTTCCAGAATCTAATTTTAGAATATTCTTTTTAAATTCTGTCACGGCTCTGGACTTAATTCTTGTTTCAATGGAATTTTTTGATGGTCTTTCTATAATTGTTGGTTTTATTCCATAAATCTTATGTAATAATTCTTTGAGATGCTTTTTGTGATATATTTCTTCATCTTTTAAATCTCCAGTAATTGTGTAAACATAATATTTTATTCCATCTTTTCTTGGTGCATTTTGCAGATTTCCGTCTCCTATATGTATTCCTACCTCTTCCGCTAGATCTCCTGTTATTTCTTTTGGTATTCTTACTCTTCTCTTTATGTCTGGCCAAGAAAGATGTACTTCTGAATGATGTTCAATATCTTTAAAGAAGATTTTGTAAAGATTTTTTGTAGATCCAAATTTTTGTCTTATTACTACATCACTCCCGTATCCTGCAATCCAAGTTGTTATGTAAGAATTTATTTGTCTAAACTTTTCATATTGTATTCTTGCAGCTTCAATTAATCTTGTTTTTGGGTCTTTTATTTTCCTAATGTTTTCTATTTTTGATGAAGATATTTTGAATTCTTTTTCAGGAATATTTAATCTTTCTTCTTTCGGCAACTCTCTCCATTTTTTCTTTATAGAAATCATTTATTTTTAATATCTATAAAGTATTTATAAGTTTCTATGTCCACTCTTAGGCGTTCTTTTCTTTTTTCTTTAATCCGAGGTCTCCTAGGGGCTTTGGTTGATGCTTTTCGAGGTGGGCATATACATTTCCTATTTTAGAACCCTTTACTATTGAGATTATTGCTTCTTGAGCGTTCTTTATGAATTCTGGCTCTCCTATTATTCCTATGTTGTTATCTTTTATTTCTAGATAGCAATTAGATAAATCTGAGATTGTTTTTAGGACTTTTCCCCCCTTTCCAATGATTCTACCTCTTACTCTTTGGAGGTTCTTTTGATTGCTATATTCTTTTATGTTAAGTGTTTCGAACACTAAATCTTCTGTTTTTAGTTCTGATACTGTGGAATAGGGGAATCCAAAATCTAAGGCCATAATTACTTTTTCTGCAATATATTCGTTTTCAGGAGATCCTTCGAGATAGACTTCTGTTCCTCTATTGGTTACTTTGACTTCTAAGAGTTCTTCTAACTTTTTTCTGTTTTTAGTTATTCTTGCAAGTTTGTCAACAATTATCTTTATCATATTTATTTAGGGGTAAAATTGGTTAAATAGTTTTTGATTGAGGTATCACCTCTTTTTGGAAAAATACTAGGGGCTTCTGCAAACCTTTACTTGTTGACCGGAGATTGTCACTGTTTCTTCTTTTGTGTCTCCACAACAAACTAAATCTGAATTCATTGAGAAATATTGATCTTCCTTTGCACAATTAGCTTTTTCTTCAATATTTTTGTATATTTTAATCCCTCCAATTAAAAAAGGTATGGAAATTAACAACAGTCCCAATATAATTATTAATATTATATATCTTGTTTTCATCTTAATTTACTTGTAGTTCTTTAGAGCTTCTTTAACATTCTTAAGAAGCTGTTCCATAGAATCTTCTAGCTGTTGTTTGTTCTTTGTCCCGGTACAAACAAGCTTACCATTACTGAATAAAAGGAATGTTGCAGTTGGCTCAATTAATTTGTAAACCAATCCGGGAAATTGTTCTGGCTCGTATTCTGTGTTTTCCATTTCTAGAGCTAGGAAGTTTAGATTAAGTTTGAGATCTATTGTTCCAGAAGCTACAATATTTTGAACAGTTATTTTTGGAACTGTTGTAATGTTTATGTTGATCTTCTTAAGCTGTTTTATTACTGCATCTATTACTTGACGGACTTGTGTTGTTGATTTAGTTCCAGTACAAACAAGGTTTCCTGAAGAGAATACCAATACTGCTGATTTTGGCTCTTTAACTCTTAATACTAGCCCAGGGAAAGTTTCCGGATTATATTCTGTGTTTGGTTGAGTT
This sequence comes from Candidatus Pacearchaeota archaeon, assembly GCA_050303855.1. Classification (GTDB taxonomy): domain Archaea; phylum Nanobdellota; class Nanobdellia; order Pacearchaeales; family GW2011-AR1; genus MWBV01. The sequence continues at coordinate 12,136 of JBNLCO010000006.1, read as the reverse complement.
CTAGCAAGTTTTGTTAGTGGAACTGGTTTCCCTAAAGAAGCAGTTGCAACAATGTTCTGAATTTTATATGAGGACTCTTTTGATTTCTTTGCTGCCATTTTCCTTTATAAATAGAGAAATTTTTCCTTTATAAAGCTTTTTAAGGTGTTCGTCGGAACTTTATTACGATTCAAACCACACTTTTGAGCTATCTTTTGGTTTTCCGTTGTAATTAATTGTTACTTCTTCTCCGGGTTTTGCCCGTCTTATACTTTTTATTATCAAATTTTGGTTTTCTTTATCTAAAATATATTTTGCATTAGGTTTCCTATTCGAATGATTGTATAATGATCCATATCCTAATGCTATTGCAACTGATCCTTCTTCAAGTTCAAAATAGTAATTGTATAATTCGGTTTTGTCTAACTCTTCTTTTTGTTCTTCAGGTAAGATTATGAGTGGGCAGACTTCTATTGTTTCGTTTAAATCAAATCCTGTTTTTGTGAAGACCCCTCTACCTTTGCCTTTTGTTAACTTTATTTCTAAGTCTTTCATTAAGAAAGCGAACTAATCTATTTTAAAAATTTATCCGTACTGCCAATTTCTTTTCTGATTTTGGAAGTCTTTTTCTATTTCCTTTAGATCTGCAATTTCGGACAAAGGCTTATCATTTCTTAGAGCAGTTATTCTTGGGAATCTTAGTGCCCATCCTGAATTGTAGTTCGGAGAGTGTTGGATTTCTTGGTAGGTAACTGATACAATGACTCTTGGCTTTATTGATGCAGTTTTGCCTTTTTCAGAAATTATTAGTGGTTTCAATAATTCATTTAACTTATCAAAGTTTACTTCTCCTTGTTCAGCTTTTTCTTTTATCCCTGTTCCTACCTTTCCTATTTCTAGATATTCTGAAGGTTTTTTTCCACGACAGGATAAGATGAAGCTACTTAGCCAACCAGATCTTTTTCCAGTTCCGTATTCTGCTCCGGTTATTACTAAATCCAAGTCTCTTTCTGAAGGTTTTAATTTTAACATATGTCCAACTCTTGATCCTGGCTGATATCTTGCCTCTAGGTTTTTGAACATAACACCCTCTTGATTATCTTTTAGAGCTTTTTTATAGAATTCTTTTGCTTTGTTTTCATCAGAAGTTATTATCTGTTTTGAATAAACAATTTTGTATTTGTTAGGAGATATTATTTTTCTTATTAATTCGGAACGTTTTTTGAATGGTTCATTTAACATTGACTTTCCATTGTAGTACAAAACATCAAATATGTTTACTTCTACTGGTAGTTCTTTTTGCATTTTTTCTATATCATATTTTCTTCTAATTCTTTGAGAGATTGCTTGGAATGGAGTATATACTTTTGTTTTTTTGTTGTATCCTACTGCTTCTGAATCAAGAATTATTGAATCTGCTTTAACATATTTTAATATAAATTCTTTAACTTCTGGGAACTGCTTTGTTACGTTTTCTAGTCTACGTGTGAATAGAATTACATTTTTTTTGTCTTTGTGAATTATTAATCTAAACCCGTCATATTTGTACTCTATTGCACAAGGTTTTCCAACTGATTTGAAACCGCCTTCAACAGATTTGGCTTTTTGTGCAAGCATAGCTTTTATCGGTTTTCCTATTTGAAGAGAGATTTTGTCTAGGTCTTTGAAATCCTTTTTTTTGGATGCTTCAAATACTAGAGCCAGATCATTGGATTTATCTATTGCTTCTTGTATTTGCCGTGCAGCCTCTTTTTGATCTTTTAAGAAAAACGCTTTTGCTAGAGATTCCCGGATTGTTGATTCTTTTGTACCTATTCTTAAATCTCCTATTAGTGTTCTTGTAAGGTATAATGATTCTATTGGACTTGCAGAAGAAAGTAATTCTGTTATAAGGGATAATTTCTTGTTTATCGTTCCTTTCCCTTCAAGCTCAGGGAGTTTCCTTAGATTTTCTAAAACTTTTTCTACTGTTAGTTTTGAACTAGTGGTTAAAGTTGATTGTTTTTTTGAGCTTGCTAGTTTTTCTGCAACTTTTCCTATGTCTCCTATTTTCTTCCATTCTTGCATTACCTTTTTTGCATCTGTTCCTGTTGACTTTGAAATTGCCTTTATTGCAAGTTGGTTTGATATCCCAATTCTTCTTTCATCATATTCGGGATAAATGTCTCCTTCTAATAAATACATTAATTCTTTATCTTCTAATGATAATTCTTTAAGGAATTTAGATAATATTTCTATTTTTTCAAGACGTTTTGTTGTAGAATTCAGTTCTTCATACAAATCTGCTAGTTTTTTGTATAACATTTTTCTTCTCTTTTATATTTCAATGAGAAAATAGTTTTTAATCTTATTGGCAATCGAGCCAGGTATTATGACACCTTTATTTCCTGGAGTGCTGCTTGCTGATCCATTGTCTAGGATGGGATTTCACGAGTTTTGCTAAGACCTAGAATAACTCAGGTATTCAGCACTATTGCCTTTTTAGGAAGTAAAATTGAGAATAAAAGATTAATGCTTTTTATCCGATAATATGAATAATATCCCTACGACTATTGGGATCAAGGATATTGAGAATAGGGTTATTATCTCTCTGTAAGTATGGAAGAATATTATTGTTAATATTCCTGCGATTATGAATGCTATTCCACCTATTTGGGGTTTTATCCAAGCGGCAATTAGTATTGCTGTAAATATTACTGTTGGGATAAGATGAATTATGAATGCCGCACTTAATAGGGGTACTTCAAAGGCAAACATTGTGATTAGAATTATGTATAAAATTGAGACGATTTTTGCAGGTAATGAGAATTTTTTGGCTTTCATGGAATTATTAATGTTTAGGGGTTTTTAGAATTTCTTATTCTTTTGCTTTTTTGTATAATTCTTCGATCTCATTCCAATTTACGACGTTCCAAAATGCATCTACATAAGATTTCCTGTCATTTTTGTACTTTAGATAATAACTATGTTCCCATACATCAATTCCTAATAATGGTGTTTTATCTATGCTTAGAGGACAATCTTGGTTTGAGGTTTTTATTATTTCAATTTGTTTTGAATGTTTATCCATAACTAACCAAGCCCATCCACTTCCAAATTGAGTTGTAGCCGCTTTTGTAAATTCTTCTTTGAACCCTTCGAATCCTCCAAATTTTTCTACAATTGCTTGACCTATTTCTGAATCTGCTTTGAAAGGAATTTCTTTCTTTAGTATTGACCAGAAGAAATCGTGGTTGTAATATCCTCCTCCGTTGTTTATTACTGCTTGCTTTATTTGTTCTGATATATTGTCTAAATCTGCCAAAATATCTTTAACAGGTTTATCTTGTAATTCGGGGTAGTCTTTTATTGCTATTAAGAATTTATCGAAGTAAGCTTTATGATGCTTATCGTGGTGTATTTGCATAGTTTCTTTGTCTATATAGGGTTCTAAAGAATCATATGCATAAGGTAAGTCTGAAAATTCGTGTGCCATGTTTTTATGAATAGGTTTTCATATATAAGATTTTTGGTTCTTTAATAAAATTTATTTGGAAATTCTTCAACTAAAACTCTTCTTACTATTCCTTTGCTTTTTAAATTAGATTTCTCGTTATCCTTTATTTTCTTTGCTCATTTGTAGTATTCTGTATTTTCAATCTTCGCATAACTAACTTTGTCTTGTTCATTTAGTTTTTGAATTATTGCATCATATCTTGGTTTGAGTTTCATTTTGACCATCTCTTTAATTTGGGTATTGTATTATAAGCAATCTCTCTTGCCTTTTCTTCAGGTATCCAGAGTTTCTTGGACATTTCTATACCTGAATTAATTTGTTCTTCCATTGTTCTTTCGGGATCAGTAAATTTCCCCTCTTGAAAACAGAATTTGCAATATTCTTCTGATTTAGAATTATCGGAATTTGTTCCACGGTTTTCTTCTTTGTTTAAAGGCATACCACAACTTTGACATATAGGAATAGACATTTTATTTTTTAGTTATTTCTTCAACTTCTTTTTTTCCTTCTTCTAGTTCTTTTACTTGTTCAGGGTCATATTTCAGAAGTAGTGCTTGAAATTCCCCCACATGTTCTTTTTCTTCTTTTGCAACTGCAAGAATTATTTTCTTTACGTCTGGATTTTGGGCTTTCTCAGATAATTGCTCGTAAAGGTTTATTGCATCTAATTCCGCAATTAATCCTAGTCTGAGAATTTCTTTATCAATATTTTCTGGAGAAACTTTGTCTAAATCTATTGGAAATTTTGATAGCATAAAGGGGCTAATTCATAATTATTTATATAATTTTGGATTACTTTCCTCTTGATTTTCCAGTCCTTACACTTGGTCTAGCTTTGTTTGTAGGGGATTTATCTCTTAATCCTCTAGACTTCTTTGCTGCGCTTGTAAGGCCTCTAAGAACTCTCTTTTTGTTGGCAGTTCTTTTTACCCAAGAAGTATCTTTGTTGTTTTTGATTTCTGGTCTCTGAGGATCAATACATATTACTTCGTAGAAATAATAGATACCATCTTTTCCAATTAAATATGAATTTAATACCTCAAGATTCTTGTGTTTGTTTTGAACTCTTTGTTCTGCGATCCATTTGTAGGACATCTTCAGATTCTTTCTGGTATGTAGTCTTTTACCCCTTCTACCTTTGTTGGGCCTTTCTCTTTTATGTCCCCCTCTCTTAACCCTTATTCTTATTATTGAGAAACCTTTTTTGTCTTTATATCCAAGCGTTCTTGCTCTATCTAGTCTAAGCGGTTTATCAACTTTGACTTGAGCTTCTGATGCACGCCATTCTACCATTCTCTCTCTTAGAGTTTTTGTATCTGGTTTTTTCCATGCCTGTTTTATAAAGTGGTACATACCTTTTGTCATGGATTATGTAGAAAAAATTGATTTAAAAAGCTTTAGATTTGGATAATTTACTTTTTCATTCTTTTGGCCATTCCTCTTCCCCTTGCTTCACCCATTTTCTCGGATTGATTTGTAGTCATGTTTGTTGAATATTCAACCAATTTCTTCATATTTGCAAAGTAAATTATTATTCCTCCTGCTGCTGCAAGTACGAAACCTATCAATATTAATGCCATTCCGATTCCAGCTCCTCCAATACTTTCACTTCCAAGGTTCGAGACGACTCCTGAAATTTTTGTGAAACCTAGAACGATTAGAATAATTCCAACGATAATCATTATTATGCCCCAAATCACCTTGGCTTTTTTTGACATGTCTTCTAAAGGTGCTTTATACTTAAAAGTCTTTCTTCTTGAAAGAAAATGAGGCTACAAGGATTTGAACCTTGGACCCCCGCCGTATCAGGACGATGCTCTGACCAGACTGAGCTATAGCCTCATTGTAAAAACCAGATTTAATTTGTTTATAAAATTTATGAATTACTCTGAAAGCTCCAAAATAAGCTTTTCTTTAGAAAGATTGTATTTTGAGATTTTTAAATCAAAAGGAACTGTTTTTGAATATGCCCTTTCTTTTGATAATGCCTTTATTTCTATGCTATTTTCAAGCTTTACTATTGAGATATCTTCTACACTTTTTACTCCCGGTAGTTCTATTTCATAAATTATTTTATCTGAAAGTCTTCGAAGATTTGTTTTTGGTTCGTCTTTTGGCAGATTTGCAAAAGTCTTTGTTTTTTCTGTTGAGAAGAATTTGTTTTGAGAGGTCTGTATTTCAGGTATTTCTTTTGACATATGATTTGTCACTTTTATTTTATCGGGACTTACTCTTTTTCCGTTTATATATAGTTCAAAATTGGAATTTATGTTTGGATTTGGGTTCATATTTCTTGTGTTATTTTGCATTTCTTTTTCAAGCATTTTCATTGTACTATTTATCATTTTATCAATGATCTTTCCACTTATTCCTCCAAATAGTCCAGGTATATTTTGAGGAGGCCTTCCTTCTAGATCATTCTTTCCAATCATTCCCCATTCTTGCTTATTTTCTTTGGAATTTAGCATGCTTCCACATGAATGGCAGAAATTGTGATCTTTTCCCGTTTTCCTTCCACATTTAGAACAAGTTTTTTTGTTGAACATTTCTTTCTCAGGATGAGAGTTTTTATATATGTTTTTGTTTATTTTTTCCATACATATCTCTTCATTTCCATTATTTGGTGTACTTCTTCTGAAAGAGTTGGACGTATTTTTTTTATTAGGAATTTTCTAAATGCTTTTGGATCTTTTTCTTTCTTTTTGTTTTTTACTTCTTTTATTCTGTCTATAAATAGTGCAACCACCATTATGCTGGATATAGCACTTATTAGGAATATTATCTTTATTGGAGATACTATTGTTGGATCTATGAATGTTATAAGGAATGCCCCAACTATTCCTCCAAGGAAGATTCCAATTCCCATCATCATATTGAAATATGATACTGCAACACCTCTTTTTTCTTGAGATACATTGTCATATATGAAATTTCCTGAGGAAAGGTTAAATCCTGCCCAACCTATTCCCCTTACGAGTCCAGGGACGAGTATAAGATATATTAATGAAGTGTCTAGGATCCATAGTATTGGAATTATTGGAATTAATATCATTGTTATTGCAAGGACTTTATAATTTCCGTATTTGTCTGCAATTTTCCCCCAAATTTCTGTTACTAGTAACGAGAAGAATGTTGCAGATAACAGAATTAATATATAGTTTGAATAACTCATATTTAGTGTCCTTAAGAGATAAACCGCTAATAGTGAGTTTGCAATTGTAACTGTAAACGAAAAGAATAACCTAAATATTGAGAACTTTCCAAAATTGGTTTTTGGAGCTTTCATAATGAATTCAATAAATGAAAAATGCTTTCCTGGCTTTATTTTTAATTTGGGCTCGTATTCTTTTTTAAATATGCTATAACAGATAATTCTTGTGATGAATGCTAGGGAAAATAGTGTTATGAAACCGATCATTGCCATTTCATTTTCTTTCATATACTCTAAGAAATAAGATGCGCCTATTGTTAGAACTAGTAGAGTAAATCCTACTAGAAGGTTTCTTTTTGCAAACCATCTGCCTCTGTATTTATCACTTACAATATCTCCTGTCCAGGAAAACCATCCTGGAACAATTAATCCAAAAAATATGGTATATACAGAGAAAAATAGTATGAACATTGCAGGGAGTATTTCCTTTAGTACATCCTTTATGAATAAGATGCTTATTATTATGAAAGATAACCAGGTTATAGACTCAAGTAGAACTCCTTTTGTTACCACCTTTTTTCTTGTTTTCTTTTCTATAAGTTTAGATCCAAATATTTGGGATAACGGGCCCAATAATCCTGTAATCGAACTCATTATTGCAACAAGCGAATTACTTGAATTTATTGCAATGGCAAATGGAGAGAGGTATTGTACACCGAATGAATTATTCGCGGATGCAAATATTCCTTCTTTTATACTGAGGTTTCTGGCCTTTTGTTTTATCGTTTTCATTCTTTTCTTTTCGATTAATTCTGCCTCTTTTTTTGTTAGTTTTTTATTTTTCATTTTTTGCTACTTTCCACATAAGTTCAAAATATTTTTTATAACCTCCGGATATTTCTTTATTTTTTATCAATATGCCAATAGGATTTTCTTTAGACCATAAAATTATTGCAATTTTATCTCCGTAAATGTTTATTGCCATTGGAGAAGAATATTTTTCTGGAAGAAATCTTACTTCCGAATGAGGTATTTTTCTTTTACTTGGTTTTTCATTAAATATGATCTTCATCTTTATTTTTTTCTTTGTTCTTTCCATATTATACCATTTTAAGTAGAAACTCATTATATCATGTGCTAGATGAGATCCTCCAAGAATAAGTATTTCCTTTGGATTTTCTTTTAGTTGGTCTTCAAATATTGTTCTTATTCCAGACCTTCCTTTGTAGAAATTTGTTTCTTGTTTTTCATTTGTGTTTTTATACATCAACATCATTTCTGGAAGTATTTCATTTACAAGATTCTCTTTTTCTTTTATTATATCTAAAAATTTCTCTGGGGATGATGCTTGGAAATGTCTTCTATTGTTTTTGATTATATATCCTATTAGGCCTTTTTGGATTAGCATTTCTGTTGTGTCGTAAACTGTTCTCCTGTGTAATCCTGTTTTTCTTGAAATTTGTCCTGCTAAACTTGGGCCAATTTCCAATAGTGCTTTATATATTGAAGATTCATTTTGGGTTAGCCCAAGATCCTTTAGACTCTTTGATTCCATATTGTTTGTTGGAAAATCTAGCTTTTAAAATCTTCTAATATGTGGTGAATTGTATCACCTCATAAATTAATTAACAAATATTTTATCTTAGATATAACTAAATTGTGGGAGGACAAAAAATGGAATACGAAAATAAGGTAAGGAAATTGGTAGCACTAAATGATCTTAATGTGCCTCTAAGCGCTTTACATAAACGTGCATACAGAAAATCAAAGAATCTTGCGTCTAACATAGAGCGTGGTTTTGATAAAAGTAAGGATTTTGGATCTTCAATTGTGGACGTTGTTTATGAAAATCAAGGTAAGTCTAGAGAATTGAGATCTGCTATAGATGAATTTAGTTCGAAATACCCTAACCAAGGAAGGCATTTGCAGAGACTTATTTCTGTTAATAGGGCGTCTAGAGAGATGTATTTGAACTATGGTATTAGATCAGATGATTCAATTAGTGATGAAGAGTATATATCTGTTATGAGAGATATTGGCCTTTCAGATACTCACGCTAGGGAACTCTATCCAACACTAGTAGACATATCTGATACCATGAAGGAAAAGAGTGGTTTGAGAAGTATTTTGATAGGCCATAGTGCCTATTAAAATCCTTTTAGTTAGTTTTTTATACTTTTGTCTTTTGATTTTTTTATGACAAATAGATTTTACGTTACAACCCCTATATACTATCCAAATGACATCCCCCATATAGGCCATGCATATACAACTATAGCGGCAGATGTCCTTGCGAGATGGAATAGGTTATTGGGAAAAGATGTTTTCTTTTTAACTGGAACTGATGATCATGGTAAGAAAATTGAGAGTATTGCTAAAGAAAAAGGTCAAAAACCTAAAGAGTTTATTGATAAGTTAATTCCTAAATTTAAGGATGCTTGGAAGAAATTAAATATTGATTATGATTATTTTATAAGAACTACTGATAAAGCGCATGAAAAAGTGGTTCAAGAAGTTCTCCAGAAAGTTTATGACAAAGGAGATATTTACTTGGGAGATTATGAAGGGTTTTATTGTACTGGATGTGAGGCGTATTATACAGAAAAAGATCTTGAAGATGGAAGTTGTCCGATACATAAAAAACCCGTTGAGGTTTTGAAAGAGGAAACTTATTTCTTTAAATTGAGTAAGTATCAGAAGAAGCTTTTAGATTTGTATAAGAAGAATCCAGAATTTATTTCTCCTAAAAACCGTTCAAAGGAGATAATAAATAGAGTTGAAGAAGGATTGAAAGATTTGAGTATTTCTAGGACTAGTTTTGACTGGGGTATAAAATTGCCTTTTGATAAGAAACACATAGCATATGTTTGGTTTGATGCTCTTTTGAATTATTATTCTGCTACTAGATTGAAAGGAAAAGAAAAATTCTGGCCGGCAGATGTTCATTTGATTGGTAAAGATATTATTTGGTTCCACACTGTTTATTGGCCTGCTATGTTGCTTAGTGCAGGAATTGAATTGCCTAAGAAAGTTTTTGCACATGGATGGTGGACTTTTGATAACGAAAAGATTTCAAAGTCTCGGGGAAAGGTAATAAATGTAGACGAACTTATAGGTATTGCAGGTGTTGATTCTGCAAGATACTTCTTGCTTAGAAATACTGCTTTTGGAGATGATGGTGATTTCTCAGAACAAGTTTTGATTGATAGACATAATAATGAATTGGCAAATAAATTAGGCAATTTAGTTTCTAGAGTTTCTGGTTTAATTGAAAAGAATGGATTTGAAAAAACTTCAAATAAACTTTCTGACAAATTAAAATTAAAAGAAATTGAAAAATTGTTTGTTGGATGTGAATTTGATAAAGTTCTTAATGAGATTTTTGCCTTTGTAGATATTTGTAATGAGTATACTCAAAATAAAAAACCTTGGGAAACTAAAGATGGAAAGGTTTTGTATGAATTGGCGGATTCAATAAAAGCAATTGCAATATTACTTTGGCCTTTTATCCCAGAAACTTCAGAGAAGATTGCAAGGCAATTTGGATTTAAGATTGATTTAAAAGAATTGAACAAACCTTTAAGCGATAAGGTAAAAATAAAGAAAGGAACTGTTTTGTTTAATAAAATTGAAGTTAAGAAAGAGGAAAAAACTAATAAACCTAAGAATAATTCTAAGAATAGTAAAATTGAAGGTATTATGAATATGAGTGAGGCTAATTTTTCTGATTGGGAGAAACTTGATTTAAGAGTAGCAGAGATAAAAAAAGTAGAAGAGATTGAAGGGGCTGATAAGCTGTATAAATTGTCTTTAGATGTTGGAGAACTTGGAGAGAGAACTATTTGTGCTGGAATTAAACAATTTTATTCTAAAAAGGATCTTAAAGGTAAGAAAATAATTTATTTTTCTAATTTGAAACCTAGAAAGATGAAAGGTGTTGAAAGTCAAGGTATGTTGTTAGCCGCATCTACTGGAGACCATAGTGAAGTTATTTTGATTTCTCCAGAGAAAGATATTGATAATGGGGCAAGAATAGGTTAATTTTGTTAGGTGCTGTTTTGTAGAAATAGCATTAAGTGCTGTTAAGTCGCCCCGAGCCGATAGGCGAGAGCGCAGCGTGGTCGAGGCGAAGCCGAAGAAGTTTTGGGACGGAGGCAATACATCAGCAGTATATTTATAAATAATTTTTAATTCTTGAAGGGTAATATGTTAAGTGAATTAGAGCAAGAAGTTGTGGATAGTCATAAGGAAGGGTATTTTGGGGCATATATACAAGGGTCATGGTTTGAATATTCTGAATTACAGGAACAAATAGTTAGTGGAGAGTATCCAGAATCATCAAGATTACAAGAAGCAAATAAAAAAATGAGTGGATGGAAAAAGGGGTTTGATATTACTTATTTACATTCATTGCCTCGTGCTGAAATTAATCCATTACAAGTAGAACAAGAGGCATGGAAATTATTATCTCCAAATATCAAACAATATCTTAATGAATTCGGAACATATCTTGAAGGATATTCTCCCCAAAATGCGGATAGAGAACAACTTCTTGTTCATGTGAATTGGGGATGGAATTTACTGCAACAGTGGAATACCATTTCTAATTCATACAAAGCAAAGTATGACAAAAATTGGTCATCAATTCCAGAAAGAGAGGAAGCCACAAGACAACTTATTCAAGAATTATCCTCTAAAAAACCGTAGTCTCAAAATTGCACATAATTCCTGTTATATCCGTCGGAGTGAAACGGAGACCGAAGGTTAGTGCAACGTTCGGCGAAGCCGAAACCCGAAGAGTAATTTTTTTGGGCGTTACATCAAGAACGAAGTTCCATTAAATAAAAGAATAAAGGGCAAGAAGAAACATTTATTGTTGAGCTGGTAAATCATACTCAAATACTGGTCGTCCACTTTCTCGGAATTCAGCAGTTTCTCTCATTGATTGTTTTCCACCGCCAACTCTTACAAGAACATCAAGTGATTTTAAGAATGTTGGACTTTCGTCTCCCCATTCATTTCCAACAATCTGTTCTTCATCAACAGGAAAACAATCATGATCTTTAGCTTTAGAACAAGCGACACCAACGGTTCGCCAATCTCTAGAAACTGCTTCTCTATATGCTAATGCTGGAATTCCGAGGTCTGTTAGACCAGAAACAACTGCTTTTGATTTTCCAGCGTATTGACTATCAATAGTATCATATGCGTCCCTCAGCATTCTTACAGCTTCAGGTTCATCAAATTTCTGAGCTGAGTAACCTACAACTCCGATTTTTATTTCGTCCATGATACTATTGTAACTATTGAGTAGTATATAAATGTTTCTGTTGCCCAATCACTATTTAGCCCAAAAAAATTATTGGATATAACCGTTGTTCGAAGACCGAGCCAAAAGGCGAGGCACGAGCTGAAGTCCACAGACTTCCTCGTGAGTTGAAATTTGCTCACGACCGATTTCTTAGCGTAGTTGCTGGTGTTAGATAATTTAATAAATGTGTGAATTTTCT
>JBNLCO010000005.1:0-48871 GCA_050303855.1 Candidatus Pacearchaeota archaeon | reverse complement strand
GCAATTGTTGCAAGAGTATGTCCTGGGCTTGGATCGGAACCAGGAGGAGAGGTTTGTATTGCATAAACCCCTACACCAAAGATAAGGATTGCCAAAATTATAGCTAGAGTATAGTGTAGTTTATTTGAAAAATTATTCTTCCTCTTTTTCATGGTAAAACAAAATAAAGATAGTTTAAATATCTTTTCAAAAGAAAACTTAGAAAAGGCAGACAGCAACCTTTAAAAAACCACATTACGAACTATCTGGATGCCAAAAACAAAGAAAACAGAAGCAGAAACTGAAGAAACAAAATCGTCTTCAGAGGAAACTCCCGAAGAAAAAAAGGTTTCAAAAAAGAAGCCAAAAGAAACCAAAAAGTTATCGGAAGCAGATTTTGAAAAGAAAGTTCTAGAATTAGCAAAAAAAGGAATAACTTCTGAGAAAATTGGAGAAATATTAAGAAAAGAGAACATTCATTCAAAAGAATACTCAAAAAAGATCTCTCAGATATTAAAGGAAGAAGGAATGTATACAAATCCGGATATAAAAAACATAGAATCCAAGCTAGAAAGAATAGGAAATCATTATAAGAAGAACAAACAAGATAAAAGAGCAAAGAGAGAAAAAGACAGAGTATTCTCTCAGCTTAGAAAAACAAAGAAATACCTAAAGCTCCCGCTTAAGTAAACTTTTTTTAAAACAAAATGAAAGAGGTAGATGAATTCATACTAAATGAAATAAAACCAAGTGTAAAAAAATTCTTAGAAATCCCAAAAGAAAAAGAAATCCAAGTGATAAGTCATTTTGATACAGATGGGATAACTTCCGCCGCAATAATGATTCAAGCACTAAAAAGAAGAGATTCAAGATTTTCTTTAAAAATTGTCAAAAATCTAACAAAAGAATTCATAAAAGAATTAAACAACAAAAAACCAACAATCTTTCTAGACCTAGCATCAGGAAGTCTTGATACAATAAGAGAAGCTGATTTTGAAACAGTCTTTATTGTGGACCATCACGAAATACCCTCAGAAATACCTTCAAACGTAACAATGATTAATCCACAAAACAAGTCAAAACAAAAAATAAGTTCATCAGGACTAACCTATTTGTTTTGCAAGGAAATGGACCCCAAAAACAAAGAGTACGCAAAATTGGCAATACTAGGCATGATCGGAGATAATCTAGAAAAAGAAATAGATACATTAAACAAAGGAATATTAGAAGAAGGAGATATAGTAAGAAAAAGAGGAATATTAATTTATCCCTCAACAAGACCATTAAATAGAGTTTTAGAATATTCTTCTTCACCATATATTCCAGAAGTAACTGGAAATATTAAGGGGGTTTTAGAACTATTAAGAGAATCTGGATTATCCCCTGAAAATGGGAAATATAAGTGCATCATAGATCTCAGTGAAGAAGAAATGGAAAAATTAACAACCGCAATTCTTTTAAGAAACCCCAAGATAAAAAGTAATGAATTAATTGGAGATTTATTTCTAATTAAAATGTTTAACAAGCTAGAAGATGCAAGGGATCTAAGTGCGGTCGTTAATGCTTGTTCTAGATCTGGATCTCCAGAAGTAGCAATAAAAATGATCATGGAACTCCCATTAGCAAAAAAACAAGCAGAAGCAATACATATCAAATACAAACAATTACTAATATCTGGATTAAAATTTGCTCAAGAAACAGAAAGAATCCAGGGGAAGGGTTTTGTGATAATAAATGCAAGGGACAACATAAAAGATTCCATGGCGGGAACAATTGCAAGCATATTATCAAATTCCCAAGTCTATGAAAAAGGAACAATAATAACAACTATGGCCCATTCGGAAGATCAAATAAAAGTATCCTCAAGGAATGTAGGAAAAGAAGGAAGAAATATTCGAGAAATATTAAGTAAAATAGTATCAGAAATTGGGGGCGAGGTAGGAGGCCACGAATTTGCAGCAGGTTGCCTTATAGATAAAAACAAAGAAGAAAAATTTATAGAATTATTGCAAAAGAGTTTTGAAATGGAATATGTAAAAATCTAAAGTTCAAAGAAAACAGGATTGTTCTCATAAAAGCTATCCTTAACCTCCAGCCATTTATGTTTATTCACCTTTGTACATTGGTAATAAATGTGGGACTCTCCTCCCTCACCCGAATAAGGAACAAAATCTTCTTCTCCCTTACGAATATAACCCTTACAACCACTATGAAGACAGGGAACTTTGCCCTTTTTCTCAACAATCTTAACAAGAGTCTTACAAAATTTCCGACCCATGAAAAAAAGAAGGATAATAACCTTTAAAACCCTTATTTTTATGGATATTTAATGGAAATAGGACAAATAGAACAAGGAGACATACTTTTATGTACAGTCGATAGGATTATTGGAACAACAGTATTTGTAAAAATTGATTCTTTAAAAGGAAATACTGAAGGAACAATAATAACAAGTGAAATTGCTCCCGGAAGGATAAGAAACTTAAGAGAATATGTCGTCCCAAAGAAGAAAATAGTTTGTAAAGTAATAAAAATATCTGGAAACAGAATAGAACTTTCTCTAAGAAGAGTAACCCCAAAAGAGACCAAAGAAATAATGGAACAATTTAAGTTAGAGAAAAGCTACCAAAGTATAATAAAAAGTATCCTTAGAGAAAATTCAGATAAAATAATCCAGAAAATAAAAGAAGAAGATTCGCTATATAATTTCATCAATGAAGCAAAAGAAAGCCCAAAAAATCTAGAGAAAATAGCAGGAAAAGAAGATGCAAAAAAGATATTAGAGATTATAAAAGAAACAAAGGATAAACAAATCGAAATAAAAAGAACAATTGAAGTAAATACAATAGATCCAGAAGGTCTTGAATTAATAAAAGATATGTTTCAGGCAAGCAAAAATGTAGAAGTAAGATACATTTCAGCAGGAAAATATTCCCTAAAAATGGTCTCAGATGATTTTAAAAAAGCAAATCAAGAAATGAAGAAATATCTTGAAAAAATAGAATCTTCAGCTAGAGAAAGAAATTTAAACATAACAATCAAAGAAAAATAAAGGAAAAATGGAACAAGAAAAATTTATCGTAAAAATTATAGGAATTCTATTCGATCCAGAAAAAAGAAGAATCTTAGTAGGAAAAGGCGACAAAGAGGAAGAATTTAGCTTCCTTGAGGGAAATTTGAAATACAATTCCGAATTAGACATAGAATTAAAGAAGATTGCAAAAGAAAAAACAGGGTATAAAATACACAATCTTGGAGCAGTATATGCAAGAAACAAGATAAAAAATAAAGAAGAAATCTTAGAGCTATATTTCTTATGTGAAGCAACAGAAGGTTCAGAAAAACCAGGAGCAAACATTGAAGAGTTAATTTGGATAAAACCATCTGAAGTAGAAGAAAAATTAAACCAAAAATTCCCAACCAGATTAAAAGAATATATAATTAATCTAGAGTAAAAGATGAAATTAAAATATTTTGTGGATTCTGAAGGAAAAAAAGAATATACTCTAAAAAAAGATCGAAAGGTTAAAGAGGCTCATTATAAATTTCTAAAAGTTCGTGATGCTCCAAAAAGCAATGCCAAATTCTTCAAAAGAAAATAATCAAAAGTATATTTCTAATTGCAATTAATAATATAAATCAAATCGTGCTCAAAAAACCCATGAAAGAAGAAGTAACCTACACAAAAACATACAAATTCCAAAAAGATTCAGAAAGAATAGACAAAAAATATGATCACCTGGCAGGGTATTTGGAAAGTATTTCAATAGTTCTTAGCAAAAATCCTCTAACCTATTTAATGAAAGAAAAAAGTTTTATCTCAAAAGTAGAAATAAATTATGAAAGAATAGATAATGAAGATCCTTTTGTGGCAATAGCAAATGTAGAAAAACAAGGGAAAAACTTGAAAGAAAGATCAGAAATAGAAAAAATATTAATAGAAAATGGATTCAAACCTTTGGACAAACCAGTAGTTCAATGATCAAAACAATTTCTTCTGTTCAAGATTTTCCTTAACCTCTTTCTTAACAATTTCCATATCTTGTTCCCATAAAGGCAACAAAGCCCTCTTATAGATTATAGCAGCGGGATGAAATAGTGGAATAAGTTTTATTTTCAATCCACAAAAATCAATCATTCTCACTTTTCCATGAACAGAGGTTATCCCGGGTTGATTTTTCATCAAATCAACTTTTCCATCAGCAAGGAAAAATTTAGTAGCATAATTTCCAAGCGAACAAATAACCTTTGGTTTGATATGTTTGATTTGCTCTATTAGCCAAGGCGTATGGGCTTCGATTTCTGAAGGGATAGGATCTCTATTTTGAGGAGGACGGTATTTCAAAATATTTGCAACATAAATATCTTCTAAACTCAAACCAACATTGTTCAAAAGTTTATCAAGATTCTTTCCCGCAGCACCTACAAAAGGTTTCCCTTGCAAATCTTCATTATTTCCTGGAGCTTCTCCAACAAACAAAATATCCGCATGAGAATCTCCTTTTCCAAAAACTAAATTCGTAGCACCCTCTTTCAAAGGCAAGTCTGCTTTTTTACATTCCTCCTCTACACTTTCCAAATCTTCCATAATTCAAAAAATAAACAAAACTATTTAAAATATATTATAAAAGAAGATCTATGACAAATCAGAGAACACTTGTCTTGATAAAACCAGACGCAATATTAAGAGGCATAACAGGTGAAATAATTCAAAGATTTGAAAGAGTCGGTATGAAGATTTCTGCAATGAAAATGATAAAGGCTCCAAAAGAAATTCTGCAAAAACATTATTACAAAGATGAAAAATGGCTAATAGAACGAGGAGAGCGCTATAAGAAAAAATTATCTTTACCCAAAGAATCTAATCCAATAGAAGTTGGGCAAGGAATAGTTGAAAGTTTAATAAAAGATATGCAAACATCTCCAATAGTTGCAATAGTTCTTGAGGGCCACAACGCAGTACATACGGTAAAAAGATTAACTGGACCAACAAATATAGATCAAGCTCCCCCCGGAACAATAAGAGGAGATTATTCACATGATACTTTTGAATTAGCAAATAGATCAAATAGACCAAACATAACAATAATCCATGCAACAGATAATCCAGATGAAGCTCAAAAAGAAATTAATTACTGGTTCTCACCAGAAGAAATTCATATATACGAAAAACCTGAGGAAAAAATCCACTACAGGAAAATAGAATAAAGTTAAAAAAATAAAAAAATAAAAATAAATTTAGTTCTTAGCCATCATAAAGACGTTCTTAATAGCAACAACAATTGTAGCCGGAACAAACAAAGCTAATATTCCACTAAGTATATCTACTGCCTTAGGAATAACACTTAAAGCACCAGCACTAAAAGCACTTGCAATAATTAGAACAACTCCTGACATCAAGAAAGGAGAAACCTCTTTACTTGAAATATTAAGCAAACCTATTATAAGACCAATTATAACTAAAAGTCCCATTAACCACACATTTGTAGTAAGGTCACTAAAGATTCCAACGGCTAAAGCAAGAACAACTCCAACAAGGAACGCCCATGCTCCAAATACGTTCTTTTTTCTTTTTTTCATTTCAACCTCCTTTCAAAACAGGGAAAACCCCATGATATATTAAAAGAATTACAATTTATAAAACTAATTGAAATCATCCTGCAATACTACGAAGCAAATAACCCACCAAAAAAGCAATTAAAGATGCAATTCCACCCACCAAAAAGGTTTCAAACGCAGAGTAAGATTTACTTTTTTGAGTTATATTTCCTTTAACAAAACCTACAAACAAAAATGCAATCCCTGTTAAAACACTTGAAAATAAAAACGCTCTATCCAAAAGACTAGGATAAACCAGTGCCAAAACAAAAAACAATAAAGGAATAAAACCAATGACAACAAAAGAAACAAAAGTAGCTAATGCTGCTTTAGAAGGCTTCTTATCAAAAATCTTGTGTTTATTTAAATCTCTATCCGATTTATTTGAGAGGTAATTTGAAACAGCCATAGAAAAACCATCCGCAAAAAGATTAGCAAAGCCAAGAATCAAAACCACAGCACTACTTAAAGAAGCACCTATTGCACCAGCAACAACTGCAAAAGTAGTTACACTACCATCAATACCTCCATAAACAAACTCCGGAAGGTATCTATGAAACCTCTTTTTCATATTTCAATAAAACAAAAACACATTTTAAACTTATTCATAAAATGTGCCTAGAAGATCATTAGAAAAACCTGACTACCCTTTATCTGTAACTCCAGCTTCAGTTACGAAATAAACAGCTTCATTATCAGGGAGATTAGGACTATCAATCAACTTAGCAACTCTGGAACCTTGCTTCCCTCTTCTCAAATACATTCTATATGTAGAAGCATGACCCACAATGTTTCCCCCGATAGCAGTGGTGGGATCTCCAAACAATTGAGCAGGATTTGCCATAACTTGATTGGTAACATAGATTGCAAGGTTATAAGTTTCAGCAAGCTTCATTAGATCATGCATATAACGATTAAGCTTCTGCTGTCTATCTGCTAACTGACCTCTTCCAGAAAATTCTGCTCTAAAATGAGCAGTCAAAGAATCAATAATCATTAACTTTATTGGCTCTCCAGATTTTATCATTTCGGTAACTTTTTCTAAAAGAAGCATCTGATGGTCCGAATTGAAGGCTCTTGCCACAAGAATATTCTTAAGAACTTTTTCGGAATTAGCCCCCATGGCTTCAGCAATTTGTTTTATTCTCCCAGGCCTAAAAGTACCTTCAGTATCTATAAACACGCATTTTCCATTAGCCCCTCCCTGTTCAACAGGAAGTTGTACTCTAACCGCAAGAGTAGATCCCAATTGAGTTTTTCCAGAGCCAAAAGCCCCAAAGGCTTCTGTTATAGCTCTGGACTCAATACCTCTCCCTCCCAGAAGCTCATCCAAATTCTTACTTCCAGTAGTTATATAGGAAACATTTTCTCTTTTTTTAGCAAACTCTGAACCATCTTGAAAACCAAGGTCTAAAAGATCTCTTGCAGCACCGATAGCTTTTCTAGCAACAGCGGGACTGACCCCCGCAGCATCAGAAATGGTAGCAGGACTTGAAACCGCCAAAGCCATCAAATCAAAAATACCTGCACTTTCCAACTTAGCTGCAACAGCAGGACCGATACCAGGCAAATCCGTAAGCTCAGGATCTTTTTCAACTTTCTTTTTTATTTTCTTCTCTTCTTCACTCATTTCTAACTCCTCCAATTAAATCCTTAAATTTCTTAGATAAAATAAGATCTACATCAAAATTTCCAGAATAACTAAAATCAAAAACAGGAACCAAAGGCTCTTCAGAATTTGAAGAATAAGAAGAAACTCTGTGATAAACCACACCCTGATTTCCAACTCGGTCCTTAGTATAAACAGAGTAGCTATTATTTCCATTCTCAAGAAAATCCTGCAAAACCCCTAACTTAGTCTCTACCCTATTATCAGGAAAGAACAAACGAGCTCCAACAGGAGCATTATACATATCGTCAAAGGACGATACATCAACCCTCAAGAATTTAGTTTCTAATTTTTCTTCCATAACAATGAACCAAAAAGCTCGCAGTTTATAAAGATTATTTGCATGACAAATATATATTGACAAACCAGCAGAAAAGACAATGGGGTTTACTTGGTCTCAAGACCTTTTATAAGGTCGTCCAAATTTACAACCTCAATTCCATCAATAATAAACTCTTCATTATTAAAATAATTATTCTTTCTAACATTTCCTGAAAAAACAAATTCTCTTCCCAAAATCCCATGTCTCTGAATCAAAAGCTCTTCAGGGTTGTCTAAACTAGAAAGGCCAATATGTTTAAGATTCTCATGGAACAAAACAGCCCTTATAGTCCCACTCCCATCATCTAAAACAACATTTATCAAAGCCCTTTTCTCAATCTCAGCACCACTAGATCTATCTTCATCTGTTGCTTTCTTTCCGGTTTGTTTGTTAACTTCAAAAAATCGAGGCTCAAAACTTTGAACAATAAAAGCTCGGACTTTCGCAGAATCAGAAATCTTCAAATCAGAAATTTTTTTATCCGAAACAATTTTTTCAGTAACAAGATTATCAAAATTTTCTGTACTGAGTTTCACATCAGAAAAACTACCTAAATGTATTTCCCCCTCACGAACACTAGCATTAATAATTTCAATAACACTATCTTCTTTCAAAGACTGGTTCTCAAAAAGAGAAATATGGTTTGTATCCCACAAGACAACTTTAACATTAGAAGTGTCATCTGCAAGAACAAGATTAAGAACTTTCCCATCATCTCCTTTTTGGGTTCTAAAAGTTCTTACAGGGAAAATCCTTATCACCTTCCCAACAACATTAACTTTTCTCATACCAGAGATAATTTCATCCAGTTTAAGTTTCTCATTATCAAAACTAACGCCTAATTCAGCAGCAACAATCTGGGCAGCACCCTCTGGACTGATCAAACCTGAAAGTTTGGCTCTCTTAGCCTCTATTCTTCTAAGAACTTCCTCTTTTTCAACTCCAGAAATCTTAGAGATTTTATCAATAATCCGCTCATAATTATCTACCACCATATCTCAAAAAAAGAAAAGGGTTTTATAAGTATTTTGTAACTAGAATAGCAGAAATAGAAAAAAACAAGCAAGATTTTATAAAGCCTGCATATTATAGAAAATCATGTCAGAAGATTCACACATAGGAATTGCAGGAGTAAAGATAAAAATAATGCCAAACTCCCCCGAAGTAAACCTAGAAGACCTTCAGAAAAAGATAGAATCAACAGTTCAAGAATCAGGGGGAATAAACAACCCATACGAAATTGAGCCGGTAGCATTCGGGTTGAAAGCAATAATCGCATTCTTCCAATGGAAAGAGGATAAAGAATTAGAAGAACTTGAATCAAAACTAAGCTCTATTGAAAATGTGCAATCAGTACAAGTTGTGGATTTGAGAAAAATTGCATAAATCTTATTAACCCCTGTTCTTTCAGAAAATAATGGAGTTTACATCAGAGCAAATCAACGAAATAAGAAATCAACTAATAAGTCAAATAAATTCTTCATATCCCGAAGATAAGAAGAAAGAATCCATCGATAAATTTTCTTCGATGCCTGACAATGAACTAATAGATTTTTTGAAAAAAAGTGGAGCCATAAAAAACCCAGGAGAAAATCCTGGAGACGGAGAAACAAATTGTATTTTTTGTGCAATCTCATCTGGAAATTCTCCCTCAGTAAAAATATCAGAAGATAACAACTCCATGGCTGTACTTGAAATAAACCCTTTATCAGAAGGGCATACAATTGTTATACCCAGAGAACACTCAAACATGCCTTCAAAAGATGCGGA
Source organism: Candidatus Pacearchaeota archaeon (assembly GCA_050303855.1). GTDB lineage: Archaea > Nanobdellota > Nanobdellia > Pacearchaeales > GW2011-AR1 > MWBV01. Next base: position 39,533 of record JBNLCO010000005.1, on the reverse strand, counting down.
GGAATTTGCAGACAAAGTAAAAGAACAAATAAAAAAAACACTAAACCCCAAAGATGTAGTAAAAGAAAATAGCGAACTATTTGGCCATGCAATAATCAACCTAATACCAGTATACGGAGATACACTTGAAACAGAAAGAAAAAATGCTTCAAACGAAGAACTGCAAAAAATAAAAGACAAAATACAAAGTGCTAAACCAGAAATAAAAAAAGAAATCCCAAAAGAACCTTCAAAAAAAGAAGAAATTGGGGAAGATGTAATTATCCCAAAAAGAATACCTTAATTAATAAAAGAATAAAACTAATTAAAAAAACAGGGGTAAAAGGGATACCTTCTTTTATCACAATCTTTGATTTATGATTCTTCAAAAAAGATATTTCTTTCTTAGTTAACCCTTCCCACCTAGCCTTAATTAATCTATTTCCAATCCTAAGATTTCTATATAACCAATCTCCTTCTCTAAGCCTAGAAGTAGAGATTTCTTTTGTCATACAAGATTCGTCAACAGACTTAGCCCATACATAAAAATAAGGCAAAACAAAAATAATTATTCCCAATACAAAAAACAATTCAAAGAAAAACCCTAAAACAACAAACAAGATAGCCAAACAGGTAGTTATGTAAAACAAAACTTTGCTACTCTTAAATCTCTTATAAAATTCCTTTCTAAATTCTTTCCTATGAGAAAGAGTAATCTTAACACCCATAATTATCCCAAATATTGCCCCAGAAATAAGGAACAAGAAAATAAAAGTTGCAAACAAATTCAAATTAGACATAAAATCTTCATAAAAAGGAAGGACAATTCCCAATGCAATCATAAGCTTAGCATCCCCTCCTGCAAAGATCTTGCTATAATAAAATATATTCCCAATTGCAAAAAATATCCCAAAACCAATTAAACCTTGATATAAAAAACTCCATTCTCCATCCACAGATAAAAGTGAATAAAAGAACCTAAAACCTAAGGCAAATATTAACAAAGAGAAACTGATCCAATTAGCAACTTCATGGGTTCTCCAATCCTGAAATATTGCAAATACAATTGCCACTAGTGCAATAACTGCTAAGAAAATCCACGGCACCACCTCAATCATAAATAACAAGGAATTACAAAGTTTATAAAATTATTTTAAATAAAATTAAGCCTTAACCTCGGTGCTTCTGTACTTGCCCCCCTTTCGATAAGGATACTTCTTATTATCTTTCTTCTTTCCTTTTCTTTTGTTCCTTTTTCCCGAGCCTGAGTCATAATCCATAAAGAATCGATGCAAATAAGAAATTTAAAGTTTTCTAAAAATTATTGAGATGAAACTGTACAATCTATTTCTGGACAAGATGCAACACCATACAATCTATCTGAATAAGTCTGCTCAGTTGCCAAAGCATTACATGTAGCCTCAAAATTATCGTTTACACCATCCTTAACAGATCTTGTCACAACACAATAATCATACTGATTATTAGTAGAACAGGCAATACTACATGAAGCCTTAACCGAATCAAGATTATTCGAATTTTTAACAAAAGGCACAAGCCTATTCCAACCTAAAGTAAATCCTAAAACCAAAACCACAAGAATTATCAAACCAAGTATAAGTAAAATAATAGTACTAGTACTCATACCCTGTCCACGCTTATTTTTTATCATTTTCCTCTTTTACACCAATGTATAAACTAAACCAATCTTATTTAAAAACCTTTCTCATCATCCTCCAAAATATTCTATAGAAAATGTTGGAACTTCCTTAAAAAAATCAAAATCAAGATTAAAAGAGAATTTGGTTTTATTTGCTTGATAATGATAATAATCAAGAGAATCTCTTTCAATTTCTACATTAGCTTTACCAACTAAATCAACACCCTCAAAAGATTTATTCATCAAAACAGAAGAATAAACAAAACTTCCAATTGCAAGACCACAAACAACAAAGACCCCAATCACCAAGATAGTAACCGGAACGTCACCTCTTTTATTTTTCATAAATAACCCCATCTTAATTCCCCTCCTCTTGATTTATCCATAAATCAATTTCAACTTTATTTTCAGAATTAGTCAGATAAGCAAGATTAGTTTTAACTTCTATCCATTCAGAATCTGAAGAAGAGAGACCAATATCAGCTTTACTAATATCTTTTCCCTTCCCCAATAAACCAGAAATATATATTGTAGTAATTAATAAAAAGATAATGATTATTGTTGCAACAACCCAAGTAATAGTTTCCGCTACCTGCCCTTTCTTGGTTTTCAAAAGATCATAGTTTAACATTTTTTTCTGATTTCCTCACTCCTGAAAGAACTTTAATTAGATACTGTTTATTTGAGTCATCCAAAGAATAAAACCTTTTCTCATCACACTTAACAATCCTTTCATAATCTTTTCCTTTCTGTGTCTTTATTTCACAATCGCCAATAAGGTTTATATCGCCTGAACTAAAATTATAAATCGGATTTACCATTTCAGTCAAATTATAAAATTCAACATAAACAAAATACTGAATATTATTCCATTCACCTGGAGAATCAAAGTTAAAGCCACATTCATTCAAAAAATTAGTTCTAAAGTCTTCACTAAAACTACTTCCACTCACTAAATTAGAATTCAAAATACCTCTTGAAGATAAGCAATCTGAAACCTTCTCAGTCAAAATTCCTGATTCAATTTCCCTTACATCATAAGGATTTCCATAAAAACTATAGGCCATTGCAAAAACACCTCCAGAAATTAAAATTAAAATTACAAACCAATAAACAGAAAGAACTTTATCTGCCCCTTTTTTATCCTTAACAAACAATCTCATTCTAATTATTCCCTCCTTTATTCGAAATAGTCAAAACATACAAACCATTATACTGGTTTGTTAAGGGGTCTCTATCGGGATAAGAACTTAAATCAACATTATTAAAAAAACTATAAGAATACCCTCCTTTATCCGTCAATTTAACAAAAACAACATTTCCTTCAACACGAACAACATCAGAAAAGTCACCATTATCTTTTTTAACCAAATCCAACCCTTTTTCCATATCAACTTTTATTACCATTTCTGGTTTAGCATAATCTGCAATTAAAGCTATTCTTTTCGCATAAATTTCCTCCAAAACTGCCCCAGAAGAAGATTGCTTAGCCAAAAAAAGAATAATCATAGAAAGAAACAGGACATTTAGAATAATAAAAACAACATTTTCTATAAGAATTGCACCTCTCTTATCCATAATTAAAAAAACAATAAGCAATATAAAAAACTATCTAACGTCTACTAAACCAAAGCTTCAAACGATTACTCTCAGAGAAATAAACAATAACCAAAACTAAAACAACAATTACTAAAACATAGATCCAAGTATTATTATTTGCATCAAAATCTTCATCACTAGTTTTCAATTCATCACTAGATGAATCCCTCTGCTCAGAATGAATTTCTTCGTATATCTCTGTAAAAACAAGATTAGCATAACCATTACTTCTAATTTCACTAACCCTAACCTCCAAATCATAATATCCATCTTCATTAGCATCAATCTTTTCACTTCCCTCCAAATCCAAAGAATACTCCTTATCCGAAACAGAAATTATAACGTTATCTCCCACATTAATAACTTCAACAACATAATTTAAGTTCTGTCCACTAACACTAACTTTATTTCCTTTTTTCAATAACCTAGAATACCCTTCCAATAATTGGTCCTGACTGATCTTATAAACATAATTAGAAGGTATACCTCCAGAAGTAGGAGGAGTACTTGCACTAGGTCCTGAGCTAGAAGAACTAACACTTGTATCAATGACAAAATTATAATTACTAATATTGGTATCTCCATTAGAATTTATAGAATAAACACTATAGCTATAAGATCCATCATCCAAACTAGTAAAATTATTTCCTAAAGTTGAATCGGTGTTATTATACAAAGATTGTATCTCTGATGAAGATAAAGATCGGTTAAATATTAATACTTCATCAATTAAACCAGAGAAATATTCATCACTTGAAACGCTGTAAGAGATAAGAGAGGTTCCCTTGCCTCTACCAATAATAAAACTGTTACTATCTCCAAGAACCTCGCCCTGAAAAGATTGAGACCCGACCAAAACGCCATCTAAATAAAATTGCAAAACACTCCCGTTAAAAGTCCCTGCCAAATGATACCATTGATTTCTTGAAAGAGAAGTATTTGAAAAGACTCCAGAACCATTACCCATAACATAAACATTCCCATTAGCTTGACCAGTAGAGGCATAAACCTTCCCTTTATAACGAGCCATAGACAAAGTTGTTGGGTCAGATATAACACTAGAATAGGTAATCCAAGAACCTCCAGAGACATTGTACTTGTAAAGATTAAATCTTCTCACTGTATAAAGATCCCCAAAATAAGTAATTGAAGAGTACATAGTTTGACTAGCATCTGAAGGACCAGAAACATACCACGAATCATTAGAAGAATTATAAAAATAAAGATCTCCTTGAGTAACACCATTAGTAACCATATATAATTTATCCCCATATCTTCCAAGACTCCTAGGCTGAATAACACTTGAGATGTTACCTCCAACAATATTAGCTACAGACCCACTCCCATTATAGGAAAATACAGCCGCACCACCTCCAGTTTTCCCAAGACCAATATACATAGAGCCATTATATGAAGTTAAAGCATTTACTCCATTATACCCTCCAAAAGTAACCAAATCGGTCCAAGAATTGTTTGAAGAGTTATAAACAGACAAAATAGGATCATCAGTCCTATCCGTAGAATATAAATCATTGTTATAAACAAGTAACATCCTCTGACCACTAGTGCTAGAAAAGTTACCCGCATTAGTCCAATTTCCAGTAGAAAAATTATAAGCAAAAACAACATCCGCAGAATAATTGGCAACATATAATCTATCTTCAAAAACGGTCAAAGCTGTAACCGCCCCATTAAACCCAACACTCGACAAATCTCCAATCTGAGACCAAGAATCACCCGAATCATTATAAGAGAAGACTTGACCCCCAATACCCCCTGTTTGGCCAGTTCCAACATACAAAGTCCCATTGTAAACATTAAGAGTGTAACCCACATTTGAACCAGAAACATCTCCGGTGTTAACCCAATTAGTGAGTGTGTTATTAGAAATTACTTCAAAATAAGGAACATTTCCACCAGATATTCCAACACGGTAACCATCCTTTTCCAAAATAGTTTCAAGCTGATCAGAATTATTCAAATTAACCCAAACCGAAAAAGTAAAATTACTTGAAATATTTAAAGGCGAACCATCAGAAATATTAATATAACCCTCACTGTTCTCAAAAATAGTGGAGTTGCCTCGAGATCCTAAAGAAATATTATTAGAAGACAAATCCCCTTCAAAAGTTCCAAACAATCCATTACTTGAATTATCATAAATTCCAGTACCATTATAATAATCCATTGACCAATAACCAGCTAAAGAGTTATTCCAATTAAACCAAGAAGATACATTTAAACCAGAACTATCATTAACTGTAAAATTAACATAAGCATAATTAGTAGTTACAGTACTTCCATTTGAAGGACTAACAACATCAATTAATGGACTTGACAAAACAAAGCCAATAAAAAATAACCCCAAAAGACCAAATAATACAATCCTCTTCATACAACCTCAAGAATATTTTTATTAATAAAAGTTTCTATCGCTTTCCAAATAATATAGTCAATTTAAAGTTAATATCTTATCACACCCAAGAGCATTAAATTTATCGGAATCTATTTCCTGTATTGTAGGTGCCATAAATGAATTATCTATTCCATTTCCTTTAATAATTATGGCTCCAATCTCAGGATTAAATAAATCCGAAAGATCTCCTCCAACTGTTCCTCCTAAAGTTCCCCCTCCTGCAATCAAAATAGCTCCACCAACATAACTTGCACCCAAAACAGGAATGGCCACAACACCCACACTTGCACCTATCAAAGCCAACTTCCAAGTACTCAATTCACTTACAATGCCCATAACAACATAATACTGCTTGTTAATTTCTATCTCCCCAAAAGTACTAACCTCGTTGTTCAAATCCTGGCTCTGGATAATTTCGTTTTTCAATCCATTAACGTCGTTAGTACCAAAAAGATATTGTGCATAAGTTAATCCATCAGAATATTCTCTCTGAGATAAATAATCATAAAGTTTATCTTTACTAATCTTCCCATCAGAAAAAACAAGATCTCCAGAATCATCTTCTATAGATAAAACACTATCATCAAAGGCTATCTGAGAACAAATAGAACAATAATTTTCGTGAGTAATCTGTTCTCCAACATAATCAACCTTACCTTCGCCAAAAGTCCACCAACACAAAGCCATTTCTTCAGCAAGAGCATCATAAACTTCCTTCTCAGTTTTAACCCTCTTAACAACGGGATTCAACAAACTTTCACAACTTTTATCCTCACTCAAACAGACATAAGTCCTTGAACATTTCAAAGGCGTAGAATCTTCGGGCAAAGCAGAACTCCCTCTAGTTATAACAGAATTTCTACAAATTTCTCTTTCGGAATCTCCCCCAAGATTTAACCTAAATAAAAAAAACAAGATAACCAAAAAACTAGCAATCAAAATTATTAATAGAACAATCTGTTGTGTTGTCAATTCACCTCTTCTATTCTTAAATAAATTTACCATATTAAGCAATACCCATTTTCTTTAATAAAGTGTAAATTCCAAAAAGGGCTATAGCAAAGACAACAACCCAAATTATATACTTTATCATTTCATCTAAATCCATATTCATAAAAGATTATCCTTGAAAATAAATCTTTCCCCCTGATTTAACAATATTGATTATCTTTAAATCTCCTGTAATACTTATAGGGTCAAAAGCTCCAAAATCATAACGAATATAACAAACCCCGTCCTTATCACATTCTTTTTGTTGTCTATTAAACCTTCCATCAAGATCCCAAGCATTATCACAAATACAGATGCAATTATTGCCTGCGCAAGCATTAGGCCCCACATTTGAACTTATATAACTAAAAATATACCACCCTTTTGGGTTAAAGACATCAATATTATCCACACTTCCTTCTGAAAGATTGTTTAATTTAGGTTTAAGTGTTTCAATCAAATTATCTGCCTGAAGTTTTTTATCCCCATTGACTTTTGCAAAATAAAGACTAGTTAAAAAATAAATCAGAAAAGCTATAGCAATTACAGCAATAACAATTTTAAGAGTCTCTTCTGCAAGCAAAAAACCCCTCTTATTCTTAATCATGTTAACAAACTTAGGAAAACCTTGCTTGTATTTCCCACACCTCCAAAAAAATCAAATATAGATCCCTGAAAAACCCTATAAACCCCATAAATTACTGCAACAATAACAATCAACCCGATAATAATTTTAATAAGATTTCCAATAGTTAATTCCATATCATCTCCCCCTAAAAAGATTTTTTATTTGATCTATAAAACTAGTACCTTTATCTTTCAAAAGCATAATTGAAATAAAAACAATTACCAAAATAGCTAAACCAATAATTAACCAAGGCAAATAATCTGTGACAATACCTCTCTTCCCTCTTAAAAAAAACCCCTTTTTCATATAATTTACAAAAAAACATTCTTAATAAATCTTATTAATCACCCAAGACTATTTCCTAGAACTACCGAACTCAAGATAAACAATGCAATTATTGTAAATAGAGAAACTACAAAGAATAATCCAATTCCTTTCTTTAAGTTTTGAGATAGCTTAAAAGTTGTTTCTAAACGATCTTCTCCTGCATCGATTGTTACAAGCGTCCTAGTAAGGATAAAAATTATCTGGATTAAATAAATACCAATTGCAATTGCAAGATAATACGGAGGAATCATCTTTGTAAGTTCAAAAATATTAAGTAAATTCTCAAATCCACTTATTCCCGCAGAATCTCCTCCAATACTTGCCAAATCCAACTTGTTCAAGATACTAGTTATCATCAACGCCAAACCTACAACAATACCCGATAACAAAGGAGCTAAAAAAGTCATATTGCTCTTCATATCAGAAACAATCTCTGCAAGTAAATCTCTCAATCTTTCAGTAATTTTTTGTATGTTCTTAACATATTCGGATATGCTCATAAGACTAACCGCAGCTATCTTCAAACCCTTTTTACTTGATTCAACTAAAATCTTCATACTTGTAGCAATCAAATCAGAAGGGTAAAATAACAATGCACCTCTTCTTGAATCAAAAATAGCTTTCTCAACATTCATACCAAGTTGTCTTATATTATAATTAACTCTTGAGAAAAACTCTCCAGAAACCAAACCTTTAGAACTTTCTGCAACCCTTCCAAAAACCAATTCAGGAGGAACCCCATTTCCTATACGGTTACCCAACTGGAACAAAGACCCATTAAATTCTTTCTCAAGCTGTCTAGTTCTCTTTCTTTCCTTGATTAAATTCCTAGTTCTATCTTTATAAGCAATTGAGAAAAACAAAGCAATACCTAATGGAATAAATAATCCAAGAATAACGGCTAAAGGGCCAAAAGGTCCAGTAACACCCGTATCCGTAACCTTAAAATCAAATATTTTTTGTTGACCAAATAACCCCCACCCTATTTCAGAAAAGGTATAGTCATTCTGTAAACCTAAAACCCCTGGAAGTCCAGTATACTGGAAAATTAAAGGCAATAAACCAATTACAAAAAAGGGCAAACACAAAAAGAAAGCATTCCAATAAACACCTTTATTTGTATATTCGTGATAATAAGGATTCTTCTCCAAATAAGAAGTCTCACCATAACCTCCTGGACGCATGATCATAATTTTATCCATAAGGAAGAACGCAATAAAGGGAATCATAACATTATACAAAATGATAACATGAGAGGATTTAATTAAACCTCCAAGCATTGCAGAAGCCAAAGGGATCAAAGCAATCCCTAAAATAGGCAGCATAACTGTAAGCATATAGGAATTTGTTAAAGGTGCTTTTACATCATGGGTAAATACCAACATCTTTTCATAAACGCCATCTAAAACAACTTGTAAAGACTTCTCAAGAACAGAAATTCTTCTTCCACCATCAGGCTCAAACAAACTTGATTCAATCAAATGGAAGGCTTCTATGAACTCTGTCGAATAACCTCTCCAACTTTCAAGATAATGATCAAGACTATCTTTAATTGTAGAAAAATTACCTAATTCAACATCATAAAATATTTTCTTAAAATCTAAAGACAAAGGATACTGCAAATTATCTGCTGCAAAAGCTATTGCCTTTTCTAAATTAGAAGTATGCCTCATATAAACAACTACATAAAGTACAGCGGGAACCATCTGGGAACTAGCCTTCAACCTCCAACGATTTGCAAGTCTTTCTGGATAGCCATTAACAAAATAGAATACAAAAACTCCTGCAAAAACAGTCAAAATAAAAAATCCCGTAGGAAAAGCTCCAAAGTCCCCTTTAATCAAAACCAAACCCAACGAAATAAACAAACCAATAAAAAATACAGCCAAAAAAGAAAAAACAGAAAGCCCTACTGCTTGCCAAGGTTCAATGTCAAGATGTGCAGAATTAAGATGTTTCTTAACCTTAAGAGAATCTTTCTGAGATACTTTTAATTTTATGAAACTTCCAAGAGTCTTACACCATCTCTCATATTTAGATAATTCAGGAGTTTTCTCTGAAAGAAATTTTGTATATTCCTTACTATATTTTTTATTGTCAAAGTCAAAACCTCTTACCTTATTCTGAAGCTTTGCTTCATACTTCCTAAGTATATCATTAACATCAGATTCCCTTCTTGAATTATTAACCATAATCACACCTTTTTATATAGAATAAAAAACAAAAAGCAATTAATAAATGTTTTCAGAAGAGATTAACCAAATAAATTTCTGAACCAGCTAATAAATCTTGTGAACAAACCAGATTCAACACATTGCCCATCAATACAAAGATTACTGTCACACTCAAAATTATTTTCGCAAATTTCATCGTTTCCTAACTGTTCAATAAATAAGTCGCTATCAGAACAAAATTCTCCAGATTTCCTATATCCTAAAGGATAACATTTTCCATCTAAAAAACATTCTCCAGAATCACAAGATCCTCCTTCAGAATCAGAAACCAAAAGACATTCTTCAAAATTAACAGGAGGGGAATCTATAACAATATAACTTCCAAGACCAAGACCTGAAACATTAAGATTATACCGATCATCTCCAAAATAGATATAAGCCTTATCGGTTGAAGTAAAGGTAGAGTAATAAACTTCATTAGACAAAACATCTTCAAAACCAACTTTATTATTTGAATAACTACTAGCAGTGTTGTAAATCCAAAAAAACCTCAAAAGCTTTGAAGAGTTTCCATAAGGAACAACAAGGTAATCATTTAACCTCATTTCCCCACCTTCAAAAGCAATATTAGCATTCTGTGTTCTCAAAAAAGCTACCTCTTCCCTAACATCATCAGTTAAGTAATCACATTCTGAAATACCTATACTCTCGCAACTCCCCGAAACACATTCTTCGTTAATGGAACAATCAAAATCCGAAGAACATTCAGAGAAACTATAATCAAAAACAATTTTAGATTGGTCCAAATTAACTTCGCCAAGAGTCAAAACCAAATCCCCTCCATTAAAAGTTTTAGTCTCTCCTTCTACCAAAACAGTTTTCAATTGATAACCTTTAAGACCCTGTACAGTCAAATTAACAGAATTAGTAGGTAAAACAGATTCAAAAGAATTAATAAAAACAGCATAATTTCCAAAATGCACTTCATCAGCCTCATACAAAACACATTTCTTATCATCACAATAAGAAGAATCATTATTAGAAATACAAGCTCCGTTCAAACAACCAGTAGTTTTATTTGGTGACACACAAGTAAGAAGAACATTTTTTAATCCCCCCGTAACCTCATCACAATAAAACTCCTTAACTGCCGTAGGAATCTCACAATAATCTTCTTGGCACTGATCTCCAAAACAGGTTTCCCCTTTTGTATAACGGGATAAGCCCCCATCACTATCAGTGCAAGATAAATTCTCCTCTTTCAAACAAGAACTAGAACATCCATCCCCCTTAACCAAATTCCCATCATCACACTCTTCTTCTAATTCCAAAACACCATTGCCACATAGAGAAACATTCTCACTTTCATCACCAATACAAGTAACTGAACCAATTCTTTCCCACCTAAAGTCCAAAGAAACATCACTTATACAACTCTGGCCTTCACAGCCCCAATAATCATCACACCTACAAGCTTTTGCAGAATCGTCTACAACCACAACGTCTCTAAAATCATCAAAACCCTTACTCTCGCAATAACCCAAGGCATAATTAGTATAATTATCTCCGTAATAATACTTTGAAATCAAAATACCATTTCCCGAATTATCTTTAGGGTTATCGAATCTCTGCTCAGATTCATCCACAGTTTTAATAGAACATCCATAACCTCCACAACGATCCAGACCAACCTCCTCACAACTTTTGGGAACACATAAATCTCCTTCTACCTTACAATATCCTTTTGTCTCGCAAAGAGAAATACCAGATCCAAAATATTGATCACATCCCTCATAATTGTTAATTCCATAACAATAAGAATCTCCAACCGCATTGCCTGTTATCCCATTTCCAACATTGTATTTATCAATAGTTTTATCAAACAACCCTGCAGAAGCAAATCCAGATAACAATGCAAATAGGAAAATTCCCAAAACAAGAACTCTCAACCCCTTTTTTCCATCCATCCTAAACTACCTAATGAAAGGTGTATTTAAAAATATTTCTAAAAATTAGAAAGATTAAAAATTAGCAGGAATACTCTGTTGAATAGAATTAGCAATTATACTCCACAAAGCAACAATGGCAATAAGAACCAAAACTGTTGTAAAGCCTAAAAGAACAAACCACATACCTACAGCTTTCCCAGTATTAACATTAAAGAATCTCTTTATCAAATAAACATTAAAGACAATTAAGCCCAATCCCAAAATAAAAGAAAGAAAATTACCCAAGGGCAAAATATTTATTATCGCTCCCAAAAATGCAACAATAATTGAAACTTTCACAGAAGGAACAAATACATTAGACTGTTTGAAAATCTTAGCAACCAACATAAGAAGCAAAGTTCCTAAAACAAAACTCCCTAAAAGACTAAGAATAAACACTCCAAAACTTCCAACCATGAATCCACAAGAAAAAACAACTTTAAAAATATTTCTAGAATTTCCGTTTCTTAATTTCTCCGTTCAACCACTTCTGCCATTCAGGAAAAACTCTATCACTCGAAGGTAAACCCGTCTCCCTAATAACTTCTTCAGATATTCTATGAAACATATGATTAGACAGTGTATTAAAATCCGATTCAAGTATTTCAGAATTATTAATTTTCTCTGAAACATCCACAATCTCCTTCTTAATCTTAGCCCTCAGCAAGATATTATCATAAACAGCGTCCCAATTTCCAGCCCATCCTTTAACTCCCGAAGCAATATCTTTAATCGTTTCACTATCTCCATTGATTAAATCTTCTGTAGGTTCCAATTCATCTTTCTCCACATTATATTTCATAAGATCCACAAAGCCTTTTTCCCTCAAAGGATCTTCCTTCCAATGTTTTCTAATTTCAGAAATCTGTAAAACTCTCCTCCAAGAGTTTAATCCATCTGCAGATTTTATTGGATTACAAACCGTAATTATATCTGTAGCTTTAAAGGAAGTAGCAGGAACCCCCAAATCATTTACAACCCTATCAAAAACACCATAAGGTGAAGCACCATGAATTGTTCCAGCAACAACATTTGCCAAAGCACCCACCCTCATAGCCTCGTAAAGAGCCTTAGCTTCAACACTTCTAACTTCCCCAACTATTAAACTGCTATCTCCTAATCTCAAAGAAGTTCTTATACCATCATCCGCTGAGACCTCATTAGTTGTTTTTAATAAAGCGCTTCTAACCTTCATCCTCAAAATATCATACCCCAATTTCCTCAAACTTTCAACAGGCAACTCCAATGAATCTTCAATAACAATAACCCTGTACTTAGGGATTATTTCCAACATAAGGCTTCCTAACAAAGAAGTTTTACCCGAACTTCTAGTTCCTGCAACCAACATAGTTCTAGCTCCATCTATCATAAAACTTAACAAACCAGCAGCCAAAGGATTAAGCATTTTATTTTTAACAAATAAAGGCAACGTCCAAGGACTTTCCCTGTGTCTTCTAATCGAATAAGCCAAACCATCCGGACTAAGAGGGGCCTGGATAATAGCAATTCTTGACCTTAAATTACCTATTTCCAATTGAGTATCCAATATAGGGTTTGCTTCATCTAAAGGTCTCCCAGAAATAAGTCTAAATTTAGCTGCCCAAGAATCTGCATCTTCCTGACTTGGCAAAATATTTGAAGTGCATTCATGATATTTATTGTGCCTCACATAAATAGGAACCTGGGGTATAGGTGCATTCAAAGAAATATCTTGTAAATTCTTATCCTGTAACAAAACTTCAACCAAACCAAAACCAATAGTATGTCTTACAAGAATGGTAGCCAACAAATTCAAGTCAGAATAATCCAATTTAATCCTTTTACTCTGTGCCAAATCACTCAACAGATCTCTTGAAATATTAAAGAAAACTTGTCTTGTTCTCTCTGTATCTGTAAACTCTTCAGCTTTAGGTTGGTGCTCTATCAGAACACCTCTTGCAAGATTTAACAAATTTGAATAGTCTTCACTCAAAGCATTCTCAGGAGGGACGATATGGTAAAAGAATTTAGATTCTTCTTTTTTTCTAAAAATAGTTACAAGAGACTCATCATATTTGTTATTTGAAATTTTATATTGATCTACAATCTCTCCTTCTTCGGGCAAATCGGAAACAAGCCTTGTAAAAGTAAAATTAGGAATTAAATCAGGTTTGAACAATTTATAATAAATCTCCCTCTCCCCTTTATGATAATCATCTAAATAAGATCGAGAATCTCTTACAATTGCAGTATCAGAAAGCAAACTAATTATTTTTTCAATCAAAGAAACATAATTTTGTTGATCTGATTTAGAAGGCCCAGCAAGGTCATCAAGAAGAACCTTAGCCTCAATCAAAAATTTCTTAAGATCATAATAAGCTCCAATAGGATCTTTTTTAAGATTAAATAAAAATGAAAAAATCTCATTATATCGTTTAGAAAAAAACTCTTCACTTCCAGCAGTCAATCTCTCATGAGATAATATTTTCTCCTGTCTAATGAAATAAACATAAAGCCTAGCAATTTCTAAAAGATAATTTGTTTCCTTCAAATCATAGTTATAGTTCTTCTGTTGTACAAAAACAATTCTAGAAACATTGGGGTTTTCAATCAATAAATCGATAGTTCTTTCCATTATTTCAGGATAATCTGCAAGATTTGGTACAAAACTAGCCCCAAGGTAATTAACATAAAGAACATCCTCCCCTCCTTCTCTACGGACTTCACTAGAATATAATTTTGTATCAGGTCCAAACTGCATAAATCATATAATCCAACCATCTTTAAAATGTTTTGTATAAAAACAATTTTAAAGTACAATATCTTGTTATAAAAATGGCAGACCAAGACTACAGCGGGCAATATTTCTCTGAATTCAGCATAAGACTAAAAGATTTAGAAGAAAAACAGAGAATGATAAAGGAAAGAACATTAATAATTGGTAATAACCTTCTAGAAATGAAAGAACAATTCAGGGACACAATAACCGAAATAAGGAAGGAAATTGAAATGATCAAAAAAGACTCCACTAGAATAAAGTCGTTCATTGAAACAATCTCAGAGGAATTCTCAAAATTTGCTCGTAAAGACGATTTAAACATATTAATAAAACAAGCAAAAATGTTCCAACCCTTAGAAATGATTAATAAAGAAAATCAGTAAGGATTAAAAACAAACAAAACATGAGTACTTTAGAGAGAATAAATGAACTGAAAAAAGAGGGATTAAACGAAAACAAAATATTCGACAAACTCCGAGAAGAGGGAGTTTCTCCCATGGAAATAAAGGATTCGTTCGATCAACTTAGTATAAAAAATGCCGTTTCCTCAGAAAATTCTCTTGAAAACAACAACACAATGGAAGAAAATTATATGCCTTCAACACCTGAAGAAGATTCTCAAAATAGTGGTTATCCCGATCAAAGTTATACAGAAAATACACAATATCCCGAACAAAATTTTGCCCAAGCACAAGAAGAATATTATTCTCCTCAAGCTTACCAGGGAGACTACTCTCAACAAGGATATGGTGTGGATACAAGCACAATAATGGAAATTTCCGAGCAAGTTTTTGCGGAAAAAACTCAAGAAACAGAAAAGCAAATAAATAAAATTACTGAATTTATGAACCTAGCAGAATCAAGAATTTCTGATACAGATAAAAGACTTGAAAGAATAGAAAGAATAATTGACAATCTTCAAATAAAGATACTAGAACAAGTAGGAAATTATGGAAATAACTTAAACAATATCAAAAAAGAAATGGAAATGATGCAAGATTCATTTAGCAAAACTCTTCCAAAATTTGCGGAATCATATGAAGCAAAAACAAAGAAAAAATAATTCTAAAATTATTATTGCCCTGTACCCATCAAAGGAGATATCCCAACTTTAACTTCTTTCATTTTAGACTTAGGACTCTGAGAAGCAATAGCCGCAATTATACCTGCAACTATTAAGACAACAACAATAACATTCGCAAGATTAAACCTTATCCAACTCCAGAAAGCTCCACCTCCAAAACCTAAAAACCCAGCACTCCCAAGAGAATTAGAGATAACAACAATTGCAATTATTAAGACTGCAATAACCAAAATCCATTTTATAATTTGATTTCCTTTCTCCTTATCTTGGATAAGCAAACCTAAAAGTATGATCAATACCAAAACAATTGCAAGGCCTACTCCCAATCGAGGGAAAATCTCTGCAAAGAATATTGAAACGATATTGAATTGTAAGGCCATCAAAGCAGTTGCCAAAGAAATAATCGCATTTATTGACTTATTCTCTTTGAACAAAGGAACAAAACCGAGTATAGCAAAAACTAAAGCGAAAATCAAAAGAAAAGGCAAAGCGTAACTAAAAACTCCAGCAGCTTCCCACTGAGCAAAAACGTTACCTAGAGCACCTCCTCCAAAACCTCCATAAGAAGCCAAAAACATCACCTCCAAAACCATTTTATTCTGAATTACCTCCAGCACCGCCTTTTATTGCAACAGCCAAAGCCACAACAATCAAAACCACGAATAAAAGATTAGTCCAAAATGCTTCACTCCAACTACTACTAAACAATTTACCAAAGAACCCTCCTACATCTATACCCGCAGAAGTTGAAACAACAACAAAAGCTCCTAAAACAAGAATAACTCCAACAACCCATTTCAACCATTTACCTTCTCCGAAAATACCACTCTTCATCTCACTTCCAGATACAAATCCCCACAGAAGTAAAACAACAAATACTAATATCAACGCAACACTAAGATATAAGATCAAATTTCCTACAATAAGTTTAGGAGTAACAGCAGCAACAAATATCAAAGCAATAATTCCCGCAACCCAAGCATTAATAGATTTCTGACCTTCTCCAAGAAGTTTAGTCTTTTCAAGTATCGCAAATAATACAAAGAATATCAACAAAAACGGGTAAATAAATCTAACCGCCACATCTGATTGTAGTATTGTCGCCATATCTAATTTAATCAACTCTCTTTTTTAAATGTTATTACATTTCAGGAAATTCATCAACACTTTCCTGACTAGGCAATGCAGCCTTACTTATAATAAAAACATCACCTATAGACTTAACAAAGCTATGAGGGATTATAACTCCTCGAGCACCACCAATTATAGAAAGAACGCTACCCCCCACCTTTATTCTCCATCCATCAATTTTATTTTCAGAAAGATTAGCTTCTTCAACCTCTCCAAAGTAATCCGCAGAATCTGTATAAACTCTTGTTCCTATAACCTCTGATACCTTTTTTATCCTCATGTTAAAATGACTCTGAACTTATTTATAAATATTTCGTCATAACAATACTGATTTTGAGAAGATATAATAAGCTTTATAAAAAATATCTTCCTCAATTAACAATGCTTAAAGGAAAAGAACTACTTTGGATGGTGATTGTAACAATATTTATTGCGTTTGCAAGTACCTTAATAGAAACCTGGAATTTATTCTTGTATACATTATTGTTTGTATTTATTGCAATTTTAATAAATTCATTAGCAAAAAAAGTAGCGGCATACTTCTTTGAATCTGAAATAGAAATAAGACTTTGGGAATTCAAAAGATATGGATACAAAGCAAGGCAAAAAACAAAAACCCCTTTTCCTGCAGGATTACTAATCCCTTTAATCTCAAAAATAATTTTATTCCCTTTCCAAGGGTTGGTGTGGATGGCTTCGCTTGTCTTTGATGTCAAACCAAAATCATGGCGTGTTGCAAAGCGTCACGGATATTATTCATTTTCAGAAATGACAGAGGACCATATAGGATATATTGCAGCAGCAGGAATAATCCTAAACCTGATTGTTGCGGTAATTGGTTATCTGATTGGGTTCCCCCTATTATCTAAAATAAATATTTACCTTGCATTCTTCAATATGATTCCTCTTTCAGATCTAGATGGAAACAAAATATTCTTTGGAAATCTTGCACTTTGGAATGTATTAGCACTAATAACACTTCTTGGAATAGGATATGTATTTTTCCTAATATAACAGCCCCAAAATTAATATAAACCAGATTTATTTTCTATAACCCTAAAATGAAATTCTTACAAAACATACAACCCAGAGAATACCAAAAAGAGATTTTCGAATCATGTAAAAAAGAGAATTGTTTAGTAGTTCTGCCTACAGGTTTAGGAAAAACACTAATCGCATTAATGATGGCTATCCAAAGAATGCAAGAATTTCCTGGAGAAAAGGTTGTAATTCTAGCGCCCACAAAACCTCTTGCAGAACAACATCTAAGTTCATTCAAAAAAAATCTACCCGAACTGTTCGGAGATATACAACTATTTACTGGAAGTGTAAAGGCACCAGAAAGAAAAAAGATTTGGAAGACAGCAGATATAATCTTTTCCACACCTCAATGTGTGGCTAATGACCTTAAAAAGAACCTCTACGATTTAAACGAAGTCTGCCTTCTAATTGAAGATGAAGCCCATAGATGTATGAAAAATTATGATTACAACTTCATAGCTCAAAAATACAAAGAACAATCAGCACATCCAAGAATAATTGGTTTAACTGCCTCCCCTGGATCCGAAGCCTCAAAAATAAAAGAAATCTGTAGGAATCTTTCAATAAATAAAGTAGAATTGCGTACAAGAGAAAGTCCAGATGTAAAACCCTACTTACAAGAATTAGAATTTGAAAAGATATTTGTAGATTTCCCTCCCGAATTCCAAGAATTAAAACATGTACTAAGCAAATTAATAGATCAATATATTGATGAGTTAAAAGTAAGAAAAATCCTTTTTGGCAACGCCACAAAAATAACGCTTATAGAACTACAAAAAAAAATATCTGCAACTATCTCAAGACACTCAGGAAATAATTTCAATTACATGCTTGGAGCTTCAGCATGTGCACAAGCAATAAAGTTACACCATGCGATGGAATTGTTAGAAACACAAACACTCACAAGTTTCAATAATTATTTAGGAGAACTAATAAAACAAGCATCAAAAAAACAATCTAAAGGTGTTGTAAAATTAGTATCAAGACCCGAATTCCAATTCATAAAAACAAAATCATCAGAGCTTCTTTCAGGGGAAAAAGAACATCCAAAAGTAGAAAAATTAGGAGAAATAATAAAAAACGAATTTTCAGATACGCAAAACAAAATTCCAAAGATAATAATCTTCACACAATTTAGAGATACTGCAAAAAAACTAAACGATCAACTAAAAGGAATTCCAAATTCTAAGCCAAAAATCTTCATTGGCCAAACAATGAAAACAGTTAACGGGGAAAAAATTGGGCTTAAACAAAAAGAACAAAAACAAATAATAGAGGAATTCAGGGAAGGGAAAATAAATATTTTAATAGCAACCTCAATAGCAGAAGAAGGGCTTGATATTCCAGAAGTAGATGCGGTTATATTTTATGAACCCGTGCCAAGTGCAATAAGGTCAATACAACGTGCAGGGCGTACAGCAAGATTAAGTAAAGGAAAACTAATAACTCTGATAACTAAAGGAACAAGAGATGAATTCTTCTTCTATGCTTCACGAGCAAGAGAAAAGAAAATGAAGACCGCAATAGAAAAAATACAAAAAGACCTTGAAGCAGGAATAGATTTTAGTAAAGAAAAACAAGAATCCCAAAGAACACTATGAAGATATTAAATTCTAAACCAATCCATGATATATTCACAAAAAGAGAAGTAAGAAAAACCCAAATAAAAAATTCAGAAAAACCCCTTGAAAAAATAATTATCGATTATCGTGAAAAAAATTCAACAGTACCTTTAGAATTGATAAAACTTAATTTAGAAACAGAAGTAAGAGAACTAAAAGTTGGAGATTACATTGTTAAAGACATAGTAATTGAAAGAAAAACAATTCAAGATTTTTTAAATTCAATGACAAACAACCATTTAATAAATCAAATTGAAGAACTAAAACAATTTGAAAACAAACTACTAATAATAGAAGGTTTTGAAGAAAGAAATCTCTATTCGGAAGAACTAGATAACGGGATAAACCCAAACGCTATAAGAGGTTTTATCCTTTCAATACTTCTAAAACACAAAATCCCCATTGCCTATACAAAAAGTCCTTCAGATACAGCAAAATTTATCTCGGTCCTATCAAAGAAGCGTGATAGAGAAATTCCTCTAAATGGAAAGAAGAAAACTCTCAACAAAAAAGAGCAACTACAATTTATAATAGAATCATTTCCAAATATAGGACCTAAAACTTCTAAAAAACTCTTAGAAAGATTTGGATCAATACAAAATATAATCTTAGCCCCAACAGAAGAACTTGAAAAAATACTTGGGAAAAATGCAAACTATATAAGACAAATCATTGAAAGGAAATATTAATTACTGCCTAATTCTCATTCCAAAACGATCTAAAACTTTGTATTCTGGTCCTGACTTCATCAAATGAGATTTCATGAGCGCAAAATCCTCTGCAATAAAGAATAATTTTGGAAGTCTAATTTCACCAAGTACATCCTTAAAACGATCCTTGTCCCTAATACTCTTTATCCTAGCAACAGTAAGATGGGGAACAAACTCCATATCCTTAAATTCAAACCCTTCTTTTCTAAGAGATCTTTCAATTTCTTCTCTCAACGAAATAATTTCTGGAGAAACAACTTCAACCCACATAGTCTTTATGTAATCCTCGCTAGGAAAGAAACCAACTCCCCCTGTCTCAATTGGAAATTTTCGAAAATCTATTTTAGCCAACACTTTTTTAGCTATCTCAAGCCGGTCTTCATCTAATTCCCCCAAAAAAGTCAAAGTAAGATGCAAATTATCCTTCCCCACAAAATTGCCTGAGCAAAATCCAGATTCTTTTACTTTCTCAAAACAATGAAAGATTTCTGAACGTACGTGTTCAGGAAACTCAATTGAAACAAAACATCTCATCCTAGATTTCAAGAGTTAACCTGCTTTAAAAAAATTATTGTTTTAGAAACTCATTTTGGAATGAGAGCAAGTAAACTATAATTCCCTTCCTTAACACTTGAAGCCAATTTTTTAACCTCATCAAGCCTAACAGATTTTATCTTCCTTTCAAAATCATAAAATTTTTCTGCACCTTCCCTTATTTCTGAAGCAATCAAATTAACCATTTGATTTTGAGAATCTTCCATAGAAAGCCTATATTGTCCAATCAACTGTTTCTTTACTTCGTTCAATTCTTTTTCTTTCAAATTTTTTGCAATTTTCTTAAATTCAAGCAAAATAAGCTTCCGTATAACAGGCACATTCTCTTTTTTGGACCCCACATAAATAAGATTGTGGCCATATCTCTTATTCTGATCACACATCCCATTTATTGAATAAGCGAGATTTCTTTTTTCCCTTATTTCTGTGAATAATCTTGAAGACATCCCATCCGCACTTAAAGTATTCAAGATTCTAGCAGCATAAACCCCTCTATCATCAAAAAAAGGAACATGGTAAGCAAAAACAAAATTAGCCTGATCAAGACCAAGACGTTTCTCAAACTTAACCTCATTCTTAAGAGAGATATTTTCCTCTGGAACCTTTGATTCTTTTCTTGAAAAGTTCTTCTCCGCAAAATTAACAACCTCAGAAAATTTAGCATCCCCCACAACACAAAGAATAAGATTGTTTGAAGTATAAAGCCTCTTAAATTTTGTTAAGATTTTTTTTCTATTTATCGAGCCGAGACTCTTTTCGGTCCCAATAAGATCAACACCCAATGACCCTCCATACAAAGATTTCTGAATACCATCCAAAACAAATTTTTGAGGATTATCTCTTCTCATTTTAATTTCCTCAAAAATAACCCTCCGTTCCTTACCTAACTCTTTCTTATCAAGTTTTGGATTCTTAACCATATCGGATAAAACATCCAGAGCAATACGCAATTTATCTGAAGGCATTTTGCACCAAAAAGCAGTTACCTCTTCGGAAGTAAACCCATTTAATTCGCCTCCATTCTTTTCGATATCAGAGAAAATCTTTTTTGAATTCCTCTTACGTGTTCCTTTGTAAAGCATATGTTCAATAAAATGAGAGATGCCTTTCTCATCTAAAGATTCATTTATGCCTCCAGCCCTAACTGCAAAAGCCACACACACAATAGGCAAATCCCTTTTCTCAAACAAAACAGTCATACCGTTACTTAAAACTTTCTTCTTAAAGTCCATTTTAACTATCAAAAGAGAAAGAAATAAACCACAAGACCCGCACCCACTAAAAGGAAAACTAACAAGAACCAAAGCCAAGCCCAAGACTTCTTCTTAGGTATTGTCACTCCTTGGACAGTTTGAGGTTGATCTACTGGTTTAACAGGTTTAACTAGCTGAGAAGACTGAGCTGTTTTCTGAACAGGTTTACTAACAACTTGCTTAGTCGGTTTAGAAACTTTCGCAGAAGAGATTTTAGAAGTTTGTTGCGGAACAGACTCTCCTTGAGAATTAATATTAAACTTCACCATAAATTATAATGATAAGTCATTTTTATAAAACTTGTGTTCAAGATTCTAAAACAAGGTATCGTTCTCCACCAAGCTCAAAGTCATCAGCTAAATTAAAATTATCCCTTATGAACTTCAAAAGCCAACCCCTTTGAACACTAAATTTTTTTCTATCTCCTAGGCTCCTAGTAGCAAAACTAACAACAACTCTGTCTACCAAAGGGACCAGATTTTTCAACAATTCCTTGGAATAGTTTCTTTCCATAGATTCTAAAGAATCAATAACTTTGAATAAAAACACAACACAAGGTTTTTTCTGATTTGAAATAATTTTTTCAAGAGATTCCCAATCAAAAAGGCTGATATGCTCCACTCTTCCTTGAAAATTATTTTTTTTGAAAAAAGAATTTGTAAGACCTCCAAGTTGACCAATAGCTTCAACCCCAACATATTCTACATTTTTATTTATTTTTCTCAAAAATTCAAAACTAAAACCATTAACGCCACTCCCAAGATCTATAATCGATAAAGTTTTTGAGTTATTATAACCCCTCAAGAGTTTGTCATAAATGTCTTCGTAAAAATTATATCTTTCTTTAGTTGATTTGTGTTTCATTAACACCCATTCCGCACTCTTATAGTTAGAATTAAGCAACTTATGGCTAGAAAAAGAAGAATAGATTTTTCTCAAAAAATTTCTTGTCAATTTAATTATTTGAAAATCAGGCCTATCATCCCTGTAAAATTTATTCAAAGCAAATTCCACATCCTTTCTAGGTAGATCAGAAAATTCTTTCTTCTGAACCACTTTCTCAAATATTTCTTCTCGACTAGATTCTCCCATAAAGAATTTAAAACAAATGCCCTTAAAAAGATTACAATGCCAATAAATGTAAACGATCCGGAATACAGCAAAGCCGAAAAATGGTTTCATGAAGCAAAAACAGTGGATGAACAACTTCTTGCACTAAACAAAATGATTTCTCACGCTCCAAAACACAAGGGGGCCGAAAATCTAAGACAACAACTTACAACCCGGAGAAAAAAACTAGAAAATCAATTAGAAAAACAAAAACGTTCTGGAAAGTCTTCTTCAAAAACAGGTATAAAAAAAGAAGAAATGCAATGCGTAATTGTGGGAAAAACAAATTCAGGAAAATCCTCTCTTCTAAAAATACTTACAAATGCCGAACCAAAAATTTCTGAGAATAAATTCACAACAATATCTCCTAAAATAGGTATGATGTCATACCAAACAACAAGTATTCAAATGGTAGAAGTTCCACCAATAGATTCAGAATATTATGATAAAGGAGTGGTTTACACAGGAGATTTAGTAATAATAGTTTCAGAGAATTTAGAAGATCTAAATAGCATACTAAAGGAACTAAAAACCCAAGGAAAAATCTTAATTGTCCTAAACAAATCGGACAAATTATCCAATAATGAAAAAAGAAAATTACAAGCGACCTTGAATTCAAAATACAAAAAATACCCTTCAATAATAATTTCCACCAAAACAAAAGATTATGACAGCATAGAAATTCTAAAAGAAAAAATATTTCAGAGTTTTGAGGTTTGCAGAGTTTACACAAAAGAACCAGGAAAAGAAGTAAATAAGAATCGTCCAATGATACTACCCCCGAACTCCACAA
Source organism: Candidatus Pacearchaeota archaeon (assembly GCA_050303855.1). Lineage (GTDB taxonomy): Archaea > Nanobdellota > Nanobdellia > Pacearchaeales > GW2011-AR1 > MWBV01. The sequence goes on along the minus strand of JBNLCO010000005.1, from coordinate 15,715 downwards.
TTAGCGATGTTGCAGAAAAAATACTCAAAGGATTCTCATCAAAAATAGTTCAAACAAAAATTTGGGGGCCTTCATCCAAATTTGGCGGACAAGTAGTGGGATTAAAGCACAAAATCAAAGATATGGACATTGTAGAATTCAAAACAAAATAGCTATCGAGTAACATTAAAACCATTAACTTTCTCTAAAAGAGATTTAGCTCGTTTATTCTTAGAAAAATGATCTCTAACCGGGCCCAAAAGCAAATTAATATATTTTGCACAACTATTTTTCAAATCAAGAGGGTGTATTTTCTTACCAGAAAATAATTTTTCAAGATCCGCATAAGAATTAATTTCTAAATTACCTCCAAATTTTTCAGATCTTTCAATTTCAATATTATCAAATTTTTCAAAGATAATGTACTTGAAATATTCCAAAATAGGATTATCTTCAACCTTACCTTCTGGACAATAAGCTTTCTTAAACTTCTTCTTCACCTCTTCTTCACTATCGGTCATAAATATCGCAGAATTAGGATTTGACTTGCTCATCTTTTTAGATATTGCCGCATCAACCCCGCTAAGATCTGTTTTAGGAGGTTCAGTCAAACCCATAAGCATATGGTGACTAACAACAACTGGAGGTTGTAATCCCAATTTAGGAAAAATATCCCTTGCAAGCATATTAACCTTTCTCTGATCCATACCCAATTGGGCAATGTCTGCTCCAAGATGATGAATATCCGCTGCTTGCATTAAAGGGTATAATATTTGAGAGGCCGGATTAGAAATGGAGTCTTCCCTACCCATAATCTGACCACATCTTAAGACTCTTTGAACAGTAGCATTCATAGATAATTTCAAAACGGTTTCCCAATATTCAGGATGTTGTTTTATGAAATCGGAAGCCCAAACAAATTCCACATTATCTAAATTCATTCCACAAGCCTTCCAAACTTCAATAAAATAATCTCCAACAACCTTGATTTTCTTAAGATCGCCACCCATCTTATTATTCAACATCCCAAACCAATCAGCAACCCAAAACCTAAATTTTATACCTGCTGAAGTCAACTTATTAACATTTATTGCCCGAAGTAAACCTTGAGCAATATGAATTTTTCCTGAGGGTTCAAAACCATCATAAGCAATAGGATTCTTTTTCTTTGATAAAAGAGATCTAAGATCCTCTTCATTAACAATTTCTTCTCCAACTTCTTTAACAAGAGCTATTTTTTCTTTAATATCCATAATCACAATAAAAGTTATATAATTTATAAAAGTATCAATAAATGCTAATTGAAATAATTATTGTATTAATTATTGGAATAATAATTGGTACCTTAACTGGATTAACACCAGGAATACATACAAACTTAATTGGAGCAATAATCATATCTCTATCAACCGGATTTTTGTTAAATGTTCCCCAAGTTTATCTTATTGTTTTAGTAACTTCAATGGCAATAACTCATACCTTCATTGATTTTATACCCTCAATCTTCTTAGGATGTCCAGACACAGACACAGAATTATCTATTCTTCCAGGTCATGAGCTACTAAAAGAAGGCCATGGATACCAAGCAATAATGCTTGCAAACAAAGGAAGTATTGCAGCAATATTTGTAGTAATAATATTGGCCATACCTTTTGGACTATTTTTAGATAAATATTATGATCCTATATCTCAACTTATCCCCCTAATTTTAATTATAACCTCTCTATCTCTAATCTCTTCTGAAAGCAAAAAAGGAAAAGCCTCTCTAGTATTCATACTAACAGGAATTTTAGGATATATTGTGTTAAATTTTCCTGAAAATGCAATAAACCAACCACTTTTGCCATTGCTCACTGGATTATTTGGAAGCTCATCAATAATACTAAGTATAAAAAACAAAACAAAAATCCCTCCTCAAAAAATAGAAAACCCCAAAGTTAAAATCCTTAGACCCTTAATAGGATCTGCAATTGCATCCCCTTTATGTAGCTTACTTCCAGGACTGGGATCCGGACAAGCAGCAATCATAGGACAAACAATCTCCAATCCAAAAAGAAATCGAGATAAAAAAGAATTCTTATTTCTTTTAGGGGCAACAAATACAATTGTTATGGGATTTTCATTTTTGTCGTTATATTTCATATCAAAAACCCGTACGGGTGCTGCATCTGCAATAAAAGAAATAGTTGGACAAACACTCCAAACAAAATATATTATTCTAATAATTGTAGTCATTCTTATATCAGGAATTATTTCATACTACATTACAAAACTACTTGCAAAAAAAGCTTCAAAATTAATTCCAAAAATAAACTACGCTAGAATTTCTTACATAATTTTAGGAATAATTACCCTAATAACAATTAGTGTATCAAAACTTCCAGGATTATTCATACTAATAATATCAACTTTAACTGGAATTTACTGCATAGAAACAAAAGTAAGAAGGACCAACATGATGGGATGTTTATTAATTCCTGTAATTTTATTCTATCTATTCTAAAACCATTTACTAATATTCTCTTGTTTTTCCAATTCTTTCCCAAAGATACTATCAATATAGCCCTTAACCAATTCCAAATTCTGTTGTAAATAAGTTGACAAATTATATTTTTTTGCTAAATCTAGTGCAGGTTCGAGATATTTCTTAATACCCCCTTCGTGAATTGTAAAAATCAATTTTCCACCACAAGAACTACAAACCCCTTTCAAAGGAGGCCTTCTTATTATTTCATTACAAGCAACGCATCTAAACTCTTGTTGAGAGAATTTTCTTAAATTACCTCTTAAATCTCTAATGAAATGTCTTTCAATAATCAATCTTGCAGTATCAGAAGTATCAACACTCCTTAGCTTCTCAACCAATTCCATCTGGTGTTGAACTTTATCCTGCATAGTTGCTAATAATTTATATGAAGAACATAAAACTGCTTCATTGAAATCAGAAGTATCATGGGTAAAACCCAAATTACGGAAAGGATCTCTTCCTTCTTTCAAAACAGTTTTAACAATTACAACATCTTTAGCTTCACTTGAATGATTTCCTTGTTCTGCAAGTTTATACAAAGATAAAGGGTAATGACCTTCAGGTGTTGCTTCAAAATCCAAGATTTGATCATCAACCTCTCCAGCATCAATCCTAGCATTCAAAACCAAAGGAGCATCTTGAGTACCTCCCCTATGACTTGGCAAGAATTTTCTTGAGAAATTCAATAAAACATCACCCAACAACATAACTGCAGCCTCATCTCCATCACAATCTCTTCTAACTGCAGCATGCATATAAGGGCTAGCCAAAAGCCCTTGGGTTTTTGAAAAACCAATAAACCTACAAACAACTCCTGCACAATTGTGAGGTGCCATAAAAACACCCAATTTTCCCACAAGATCTTCTCTTTTCTTCACATTATAAAAATTACCAACACCATAAAATTTAGTCAAAAGCTCATCAACAAAATTAGAAACTTTAGAAAAAACATCATCACATTTCTCATCAAGAGAATCAGGACTACAAGGCAAAATAACATCATGAGGCATTATTTCCAAGATTTGATTTTCATTCTCAAGAGGTTTACCATATATATCAAAATCATATCCAATTTCTTTCAATTTCTCAACACTAACTGAAACTTCTTTTGGTTTAAAATGCGTAACGGGCAACTCAGTCCCATCAACCCTTATGGTACCATCCTTATTTACTTGCAAACCATATTTGGCCCTTAAAATACCCTTAACCAAATGTTCTGTTTCCTTACCTTCTGAACTCATACCCCTTATACCTTTTATCAAAACGGGTGCTTCATTCTTATCCATTTTTAAAAGCTCCAAAGCATTAGAATAATAGTGATTAATATCAATAGATCTACCTGAATACCTCATACCAGGTCTATCCGAACCTTCTATCTCTTTTGAAAAACTCTTCTCCTTAAGACGTGGAAAATAAAATTGCTCCCTGATTTTTTCACCACAAGTTTCACACTTAGGGTAAATAGTCTCTTTAGCACATTTCTCACAATAATTTAATGGAAACGAACTAAAAACTTTACCAATTTCACAAGCGGCTTGTAAACTCCTTAATCTCCCTCCTTCATTACCCACCGGAAAAAGAATATTTGGACTACCGGTCAGTTTTCTCAATTTTGCTTTTTCTGGACGACCCATCCGTGCACCCACAAAATCTCCAGCTTTATCTTTTATTAAAAATTCTGAAACTTTATTAATTTCTTCCAAAATATTTTCGCTATCAAAGTTAATCTTTTTCTCCAAACCATCTATTTCTTCTTTCAAAGTTCTAGATAAATGAACATCAAGATTCAAACCAAGGTTCACCAGTAAAGCCTTTGAATTCAATTCAGATAAAACAACATGTTCTAATGTGACATCATGCTCAATACCTAAAAGTTCCAAAGCCCTCTTTCCAAAAATAAATTTTTCATTGCTATTCTTTTCGTAAGGCAAAATAATTTTTCCATCAACCTTAGAATATTTCAGCCAATCAATCAACCCCCTAAAATGCTCTTTAGAAATCTGAGTCCAATAAAAAATAAATTTAGGATTCAATGCAACACCATATTTTTTACTCAAATTAATTGCTTCATCAATTTTTAGATTAAAACCATGATATTCTTCTAAAGGATTTTTCTCTTTCAACTCCAATTCCCACCATTCTTCAACATAACCAGGTTTAAGCAAATTATAATTTCTATTCAAAACATCACTAAAAGGGAAGAGAATATCTCCAAAATAAATTATTTCTTCTGTATCAGGATAATATTGCTTAGCTTCCTGTTGATTATGGAGTTTCTTTACACTTCCATTAAATAATTTTATAATAGGGCCATCAATTGAGTCACAAGAACTTATTGCGCAACCCTTTGTTGGTTTCTCTATTTTCAATTGAGTCCCTACAGCAATAAAATTATCAGATATTGCCATAGTAGCAGGATGTACTGAAGCAGCAGAGAACCCAGAATTTCTTCCTCTACCATATCTAAATCTAAAACTTCCACTTCGCGATGGATGGCCAAATACAGGTCTACCTGCAACCAAATCTCTAATATAAGGCGGAACAGAATTAACAGATTTGGTCTTACCTTTACTAATCTTCTCCTGTAAGACGAGATATTCATCCAGCCAATCAAAACCAGTCATGTTTACTCCATTTTTCTTAGCATTAGTATACAATCTAAAACCCTTCTTTGCTTTCTGAGATAACCCTTCAGCCATAATCAAACAAAAACCACTCCTCAAAAAATCGGTATCAACCCTTTCAAGATTTTTATAATTTGGAACTTCAATTCTTTCAGAAGCATCACCTGCAACCTGTATAGGCATTCTCTCAGCTAAAAACAATGCTTCCGCTTCTGTAGGCATTCCCTGCAAATTAGTTATACGGTCATGGAAATGCTCTAATTCGGTCCAAACCCTCTTAATTTCATCATCAGTAGGATCATACTTCGCATAACCAAAAGTCTCCCTCAAAAAATCAATAATCATCAAAACAATACAAGAAGCCGTCGTTCCAGCCGAACGAATAGGTCCAGAAAAACTTGCTTCAATATACTCTTTCCCATCTTTAGTATGTCGAACCTTCAACCCAGTAAATCCTTCAATTGGGGAAGATACAACACCTATTGTCTGATAACCAAAACCAACACGTATACCCGCATCCATTGCTTCAAGAGTATTTTCAAACTTACAAAATTTCTGTTTTGCAACTTCTTCCGCAATTTTAAATGAGACAGTAGCATCAAGTTTTCCAAATTGTTTCTCAAGCTCAACAATTCTTTTAGATATTCCCGAATTCAACATTTGAGGGTAAACTGTAGAAATAATACCTACAACCTTCTCAGCCATATTCATAGCCAAAGGTATCTCGACTTCATCAACAGGGTCAAAACCCTTTCTTCTAGCTTCATTTGCTACTACATAAACCTTATCAACTTCTTTCTTCAAATTTTCAAAATATGTTTCAGTTTTCATTCTAATTTCTCTAAAAACGGTTTAAGCTCCCTATATTTCTTAGAATATTTTGAAATAATTTCAGGTCCAGAAGAACAACGAATTTTCAACAAATCATTTTCAAAAGAATATTCTCTAAAAGGATAAATCCGGGGATCATTCATCCTATCTGCAGGTAAACTATTTACAAGAATTTTATAAAGATCATTTCTATTTTTACTAGTCAAAATACCTGACCTTACACTACTTTCTCCAACCTGAACATTATAAACAAGACCTATCTTCAAAATTTCCTTCTTTTCCTCTTCATGCATCAATTCCATAACTAATTCACCTTTATCATTTATCATTTAAGTGATCCAACACCTCTTTCCAACCATTAACTTTTATTATGTTATCATGTTCCTCAAAAACCCTATTCCAAGGCCGGTCTATCAAAAAAGTCTTTATCCCATTTCTTGCACACTCAAAAGCATAAGTAGGATTATCCTCAACCATAACATTTATACCCAAATTATTACATATCTCATGCTTCGATAAATTACGTTTATCCTCATCATGGATCTCTCCTGAAAAAATAATTTCAAAATTATTTCCAGGAAAATTCTTTTCAAAAAATAAAACAGTTTCATCAAAAAGTTTATTGGGTCTTGAACTAATAATAAAAATGTCACAAGTCTCTGCCAATTCATCTATTGCTTCCTTAGAATGTTCAACCAAAGGAAAATCTTTCACAGGGGTTGAATTCTTTTCAAAATCTTCAAAATGAGGTTGCATCTCTTCTACACTAAAACCCAGTTGTTCCCAAATAAAAGGATTTGTAATATCTTCAAAATCATGAGAGGTATTGAACTTAGAATTATGAAATTCCAAATAGGGTTTAAAAAATTCTGCAACAACATCATCAATATCTATACCTATTTTCAATTTTTCTACCATTTTTAATCAAAATATTTTTCCATTTTAATACTAATATGTTATCTAAAACATATAATTAAACGCTTTTCTCTTCAGTCTCTTCAAGATCCTCAAAATCAAGAATTTTAACAGACCTTGTCTTAAGATTAACCATTGGAACCTTACAATGATCCGGTTTATTACCAAACTTCTCCTGATAAGGAGTCATCCCTTCCCAACAAGCAACTGAAATAATTAGGATATTATTATAGTAAACAATACCTGCTTTATGAGTATGTCCAGAAACCAATATATCTGGGACCTTTTTTATAAACAAAGAATCTTCTTCTAAAGGATAATACTGGGTAGAACCATGGGTTGGAGCAAGATGTCTATTCTTGAGTAAAAATTTCATAATTTCTTCAGGGGAATTCATAGCCTTCTTTTTTATTAAAGAAGGTATATTTCCAGCATAATAAGGAAATGAAAAACCATGATAAGTCAAAATATCCCAACCAGAAAATCCTTCCCTTGAAGCAATATTAACATTGCAAGGGTTTGTAGTCATAATCACATTATCCATATCAAAGAGAGGCCAAGCATATTTTTCATTGAGTAAGGGTTGAGGTTCCATAATTCTAACACCATCATGATTTCCAGGAGAAATAATAATCTTAATATCTTTTCTTATCCTCCCCAACAAGCCTGCCAATTGAGTAAACTGTTCCTCAAGATCATTTATTTCTAAATCAGGCTCTTGATTAGGATAATTTCCAACACCCGTAACAACATCTCCCACTAAAAAAAGATATTTTATCTTCATTACTTCATCTCTATTACCAGCATCGCCATTAATATAATTTATAAAATTCTCAAAACCTTTTCTCAAAAACCTCTTACTTCCAAAATGTAAATCCCCAATAAAAAGAGCAAATTCCTCCACAAAAGCCTTTTTTCTCTCTGGAAGCATAGAATCTGGAAAAATAACCTCATTAGCAAAAAATATCTCACTATTCCCTGAACCACTAAACCCTAACACCGAATCAAGAGCAATATCTTGTGCTTCTTCATAAACTTCCTTCTTATTTTGATTAATAAGAACCTTTATTTTTCCAGTAAAATCTTCAACCTCTAACATAAGATTTTTATTTTTAGTAACACTTTTATCCCTAACAATGCCAATCAAGGAAAAATTAGACCTATTACCTGAAATCTTATTTATTGAAACAAGATTATTCAAAGCGGAATGGGTCATAAGAACCCCCTTCATTTGATCAAATCTAGACCTAAAATACTTAGTAAAATCCTGAACTTCTAACTTCTTCTCAACAAGCTTAGGAGAATCAAAAATTTTAACACTTGGTTCTTCTAAATTAAAAGAAGTGCTTACCTCTTGTTTAATCTCTCTAGATATTTCTATGCTCAAACCCAACTTTATTTTCAAATTCTCAAGTATTTTCTGTTTTTCATAAGGAAGTTCCAAAAAAACCTGTCTTATTTTCTCCTGATTAACAGATAGAACATCTCTAGTAATTATTTTCTCTTGAGTTTTACTCTTTATTTTCTCTATAACTAATTTGACCGATTCAAAATCATTCTCCTGTCTAAACAAATCAAGTATTTCATTATCTAATAATAAGCCCCTTTCAAAACAAAATTTAACAATTTCATCACCCATTATCTATAATTAAGAGAGTGTTCAATGATCTCTTTAACCTTATTTAATATATTATTTGAAATAGCTAACTTTATTTCCCTCATTCTCCCACCTCTACCCTTAGAAATAACTCTTACATTAATGATACCTAACATGTCAAATTCTTGTATTATATCTGAGACTCTTCTTTGAGTAAGAACTTCTGATCGATTCTTAGAACATAAATCCTGATAATAGTTGTAAACATCTCCTGTAAATATAGAATGATCTTTATCTTTCTCAATTAGATTTATAATGGAGTATAATACAAGTTGAAATTGCCTAGGTTCAGATTCAACAATATCCAAAATCTTGTCCTTTTCTATTTTATCATTGGCCTGATCTATATGTTCGAGTAAAACTTTTTCAGAACCCGCTCTTTCAGCCAATTCCCCTGCAACTCTTAAGAGATCTAATGCTCTTCTAGCATCACCATGCTCTCTAGCAGCAAAAGCAGCACACTTAGCAATAACACCTTCTTCAACAATACCTTCCCTAAATGCAACATTTGAACGCTTATTCAAAATTTCTTGCAACTGAACAGCATTATATGGGGGAAAAACTATCTCCTCTTCACTCAGTGAACTTCTAACTCTTGGGTCTAATTCATCCAAAAAAGTAAGATTGTTACTAATACCCACCACACAAATTTGAGTTTTAGATAATTCGGAGTTTAATCTAGTAAGGTTATAAAGAAAGTCACTAGAAATTTTCTTAACAGTTTGATCGATCTCATCTAAAACTAAAACAATCAATTGTTTCTCAGTATCTACTAAATCTACAAATTTACCATAAACAGACTGAGTAGGCAAGCCAGTCTCAGGAACCTCACCACCTAGTTTCTTAATTAATTCCGCAAGGATTCTATATTCTGTATCAGCAATCTTCTTAAGTTTACAATTTAAATATTCAATTCTAAGCTTAAAATCAGATTCTCTAGAGAATCTCCTTATTAATTCATCTTGAACAAATTGAACAGAAAGAGTCTTACCAGTACCAGTTTTACCATAAACAAAAAGATTACTAGGTTTCTCACCCCTAAGTACAGGAGCCAGAATAGAAACAATTTGCTTTATCTGTTCATCCCTATGAGGAATCTCTTCAGGTTTATGGTTTATTTGTAGTAAGCTTTTATCTTTGAATATACCCTCTTTATGAAAAGAGTTAAACAAACCATCAATATCTAATGCCATCTTTATCACACCCACACGTTTATTTCCTGTGGAAAATACCTCCAAAGGAACATAACCAACGGAGAAAACGGAGTTTATTATATAAAGGATTATAATCACTAAGAAATAAAAACACCTTTATTTCCTATGGAGAACAATTTCTAAATAATCACCAAATAGAACAATTATTATTATTATTATTATTATTATTTATATTATATATATAATATATAATATAAATTTTTTTAAATAAAATAAAAAAGAAAAAGTCAATCAATTTCTTTTTAAATATTTCCATAAGAAGTAATGGGGTGGGGGTGTTATATATAATAATTTATTATTATTATTATTATTATTTATATAGAGTATTATTAAGTATCTCCTCTAATCTCTATATATTCTCACAGAAAACTTTATAAATTTGTTAGGTCTCACCTTCTCATGCAAACAGAAAAGACTCCTTTCAATGCTCTTGTGGGTAAAATGATTGTAACAAAAGAGGGAAAAAGATTAGGATTTGTTAAGGATATTCTCTTTGAGACAAGATCTGGGGAATTAATTAATATCGTTGTAAAAGATACAACTCCCTATACCAGAAATCTTAACCTAGAGAAAACATCTTCAAACGAGCTGTTAATACCTTATAGCTCTATTGTAGCTATAGGAGACTTCGTTATTGTTTCTGAAGAAGACTTAATATAATTAGATTATTCTAATAAAAAAGACTAACAATCCTTTTCAACTACCAAAATATTTAAAAACAAAAACTTTCTCTTGGTATTATGAAATTAGTTGGTTTTAACTTTTCTAAAATTGGTGCAGAGAAATATTCTAAAACACTTGTTGAAAACTTAAAGGTTAATACAAATATAGATATTGCAGACGTAAAAGACGTTAAGTCTGATGTTATTCAATCAAAAGAATCTCTTCTAGGTGTTGATTTTAGTTATGAGATCTCATATGAACCTAAGTTTGCTAAGATATTCTTTTCAGGAATGGTTTTAGTATCAATGCCAGCTAAAGAAGCGGAATTATTTATAAAAGAATGGGCTAAAAAATCTGTTCCTGAAGAATTCAGATTACCTTTATTCAATGTTATTTTAAAGAAATGTAATCTTAAAGCTCTTCAATTGGAAGAAGAAATAAATTTACCTTCTCATGTGCCTTTACCCTCGGTGAAACCAGCTAAGAATTCTGCACAAGGTTCTTCTCCAAAGAAATAATTTAAATTTGCTAATTATTCCTACTCTAATTTATTATATAATACATCATATTTAAAAAAAGTATTTTCTTATCCTCCTTATGCGTATTTCAGAACAAAAAAAAGAGAGAATATGTGAACAAATCATTTCATATCTATTTTCTATATCTCCTAAAGCAGTTTTCACAATTAATGTTGCACATGAAGTTGTGAGGGATGAAGAATTCACCAAAACTTTATTACTTAGGCTAAAAAAGAAAGGTCTTGTTAATGAAATAAAGAAAAATCCTTCAGGTATACCTTATTTGAAACGATCAAGATGGAAACTATCTGATAAAGCATATTCTTCTTATAGGAAGCTAGCAAATTAAACATTATCTTGGATTATCTTAATCTTTTTATATCTAATACCTCTTTTGAAATAATGGAAGAAATAAAAGAGGCCTTTTTGAGAGTTAAAGAAGATATTGACTTTTTGTATGGTGAGATATGCTCATTGAAAGATTCTTTAAATAATACTTCTTCTGATTTAAATGAGATTAAAGAAATTGTTAAATCACTGAAAGAGAATACACTTCAATCCAAAAAAAACTCCCTTTCAAGTATTCTTTCTTCTCCAAATAACCCTGAAATACTTATCCAACAGACAAACAGACAAACAGACAAACAGACAAACACATATTCCAACACTCCTGAAATCCCTGTTAAAAGGGCTTCGACACATAATTCGACAATCCAACACATAAATGACTCTATTTCGACACATAATTCGACAGATTCGACACATATTAAGCCCTTAGAACCCCAAAATTTAGGTATTTCCACAGGAAATGGGGGGGTTCCAACAGACAAACAGACAAACAGACAAACACACCAACAGACACATAATAGTTCGTACAATCAAGAAAACATACCTAAAATGACTCCTTCAAGCCCAATAAAGGATGCCATGACAATTCTCAACTCTCTTGATAACTTGAAGAAAGAAATACGTCTAAAGTTCAAAAGACTCACTGATCAAGAGATGACAGTATTCACTACATTATATCAATTATGTGAAGAAGAAGGATATGCTGATTATAAGGCTATTTCAAGCATTTTAGGGCTTACAGAGAGCTCCATCAGGGATTATATTGGAAGACTAATAAAGAAAGGTATCCCCGTCGATAAAACTAAGATAAATAACAAGTCTATCCAGTTAAGTGTCTCTTCTGATTTAAAGAAAGTTGCTAGTCTACAAACAATAATTCAATTAAGAGATATTTAATTACGATTCTCGTTACACCGATTAATTACTTTGACTATTCATATCACTTCTTTTATCTTGTAAATCTATCACTTTTACGTTGTTTCCGTCGATAAATTAGTCCTCACTTTTTCTAAGCTTTTACTCGAGCCCCTATTCTCTTGTAAAACACTCACTTTTTCTTTATTTTTTAGCATTTTTACCCTCATTTTCTTTCAATATTCACTCACTTTTTTAGTTTTTTTCGCGTTTTTTTGTTTATTAACTCTCACTTTCGCCTTTTTGAGCATTATTTCCTTCATTTTCTCAGGTATAAACACTCTTTTTTTACCATTTTTCTCTATTACCTCTTCAATTAAGCCCTCACTCTTTGATTTTATTGTATTTATCTGCCCTCTTATAGTAGATCTCTCCTTTCCCAACATAGCAGCTATATCATCATAACTAAGCTTCATATCACTATTTAGCATAACCCATATAATTGCTCTCTCTGTTATTGAAAATTGCTCTAAATTTGGTGTTTGGACAGCCGTTTGCACACCTGTTTGAACAGCATAAACACCTGTTTGTTCTTCAAACACCCTACCAGGTGTTTTAAACACCTGTTTGTTTTTTGGCAAAACACCTGTTTGATTCATCATAGAAAACACGTTCTTGAGACTTTCAAGCTCTTCTTGAACCGACGATAAAATTTCTTTAACCTCAGAAATGTCTTTTTTTTGCATTTCTCGCTCAGAATCTAGGTGTTTAATCCATCCGCTTACAGCCGTAATATCTTTTTTTACAGATTCAAATCCTTTTTTTGTATCTTCCTTAACTTCATCAATCTCTTTTTTTCTCGAAAATAATCCAAACATAGTAATTACAAAGAAAGCATGTTTATAAACTTTTCTTTCTTATATCGATAAAAAGCCTTTTTCTATGCTAATTTTTACACTATTTTTAACATAAAATTTTACATAATAAACACCCTTAAACACCCGTTTATTTTGAAAAAAACAAACAAACACCCTGTTTAAACATCTCTAAACAGCTACAAACACCTATAAACAGCTGTTTAAGAATCACCCAAAACACAAAATATTATCCAACACCTGTTCAAACACCTCCAACAACCTGTCAAACACCCTTAAATACCCAAGTTCTTACACCGTCGATAAAACGCTGTTTAAACAGGTGTTTATCTAATTTTCTTTGGTCATTTTATAAAATAATTTACTAAATAATTAAAAACTATTCTTTTAAAATCAAAATTTTCACAATATTTTTTAGTAAGAATACTAACTTAACCTAAGTGCAACATCCTGGCAGTTCTATTAATTATTCAGAAATTCTAGAGCCTAAATCTTTAAATAGAGATAGAATTAACAATCACTATGATCTTTGGCACAGGATACACGGTGGGGGAAAAAGGCAAGGAATTTTGGAAAGATCGTATAGATTTTTTTGGATTCACTTCTTTGAATATTCCCAAAGATAAATACGATTCAATAAAAGAAGACTTTTACAACAATCAACTAGAAAATTCAGTATCGCCTGATAAATACCTTGTTGAAGGGGTTCATGTCCAATTTATAGACTCTGAAGAACAAAGCCTTCTAGAGGCCCAAGCCAATTCAAAAGATAGCTTAGAAAGATTTGCTGTAATCTTTAATCTTCCAAAAGACTAATCTAACCTAAGTGTATAATTTTCGTAATTATAATACTTCTATCAAACAAATCCTTAAATATTACCTCTGATTTAGTTTTCAATGCCAAATAAAGAGTTCAAGGTCGTTCCTTATGAACACACACTTTATTCTAAATTAATTGAAAATCTAGAAGGCCAATATTTTCAAAACATTCGTCAGCCTCACTTAATTGCCCAAATTCCTAAGGAAAATTCATTAGGCATACACTATATAGAGGGAGGAAAGCTATCAGCATGGTTCCCTTTACTAAAAAGGCATGGGGATATATCTCTTGAGGAGTTTGATCATTATGCTTTAATTTCTGAAGAACAATTTAATGAATATAAAAATAATAAAACAAATCTTCAAAATCTACTTATCGCACACAAAGACTCCAAATTTGTAAGAGATAAAAACAAACATAACCTAAGTGCAATAAAGGGCATTGATTATGAAGTTGATAAAAAAGACGCAGGCCATACGACTGATATGAGCACAAAACTATCCCCTTCAAAAGTTGATTCTGGAGAGAGTGATTTCTTACATACCTTAAATACAAATTATTATTTTCCAAGTCCAACAGAGCTTGCAAATCTCGCATTCAATATAAATGAGACTGCAAAACTGAATAAACAAAACAAACATAACCTAAGTGCAAATTCTTTTGATGAACCTAAGGAAGATCTCTTCTCAAAACATAAAGGAAGTGGATTTTTTGACCCAAAATATGAAAATTATTGATTTTTTCGCAAAAAATGCCTAAAAACCCTCAAAAAGCTTCGCACAACGTACATTATCAGTACTTTTTGGAAATTGCCCTAAAAACTAGTCCAAAACATCTGGAAACACCTTATATTCCCAATTGTGGTACTTATATCGCTCGTTCTGCACATCCATGAATGTGAACTTCGCTTCCTCTTTTGCTGGAATATATTTTTCTATGGTTTCAGAGAAACAATTATCATAATAATCACAAAAAGCGAATTTTACCTTAAAATACCCTCCGGCATAATCCTTATTAACTACATAAACATTAAATTCGTCCCTGTAGTTATTAAAAAAGGTTTTTTCTTGTGTATGCTCTCCGTAACTAGTGTATCTAAGGTATTGGCTTTTCTGATAGTTGTCAGAGTTCGTATAACCTTTTCGAACATAACTTACTATATGAGTGCCATAATCAGGCCTTTCAACAAACCTTTTGGTAACCGGAACATTCCTAGCCGCACTTGTCTCTACAGGAATTTTTTGGACAACCTGGTTGTAGGAATTAACATTGTAAGAATTTTGGATGCTGTTTGATGTTTGAACAGCTGTTTGTTTCCCATCAGCCATACCAATAACCAAAATAGAAATAATAACTAATAATGCAACAAATATCAATCCTAAAAATAATTCAAGAATTCCCTCTTTTTTATCCATAAACTATAGACACTGTAAACATTTTTAAGAATTATTGCACTTGGATATCCATGAAAAATACTAAAGTTTTTATCTTATCCTTAATAGCATTGCTTTTTTTAGTAGGAGGATTACTAATTCATTGGAGTTTAATAATCGTTTCAGTAATTTTAATGTTAATCAATCAAAAAGAATTACTTAAGAAGAAATAATTGGTTTCCAGAAAACTTATAAATCCCTTCTATATGTAACTTTACAATGAACTTAGGAAAAAACTATAAATTATTTTCAGGAGATGCAAGAAACAGCATACCTACTATGAAAGAAGAAGGATACAAAATACAATCTGTAGCCGATGTTATGCAAAATAGATTGAGTTATGGAAGAGAATTCTCAGATTGGAAAGATAATTTTTTTGACACTTCTGACGGAACAGTTTACAATACAAGAGGAGATGTTAAAATTGTCTTGGATGCAGATTACATCAGAAATATT
>JBNLCO010000004.1:0-114147 GCA_050303855.1 Candidatus Pacearchaeota archaeon | reverse complement strand
AGAAAATTCACACATTTATTAAATTATCTAACACCAGCAACTACGCTAAGAAATCGGTCGTGAGCAAATTTCAACTCACGAGGAAGTCTGTGGACTTCAGCTCGTGCCTCGCCTTTTGGCTCGGTCTTCGAACAACGGTTAGTTTCAATAAGCGGGCGGGCTAAAATATAGTATTTTTCTACGAAAAATAGAATTAATAAAATGAGGCAGGCGTCTAACTATCATACCTTTCAGCTTTATCATAACCTATAACCATAAGATTTTTTCCTTCAAATTTTTTCGCAATATCTAGAGCAACAGATACTCCTGCTTTTCCAGTTCTTCCTAAGTCTTCGTGATTTTCCAATGTAACATCCCAATGAGGCAATCCTTGAGAATCTTGCCTTCCTGTGATTCTCTCATATTCTCTGTCCATTGTTGCATCACTCACTAAAACAACATCATCAATAAGACCACTTTCAATAGAGTTTCTCATATGTGGAAAGTCAATTCCCTGATAACTTGTTCCCGGAAGTCTGTGTCTTGAAAGTGTTCCGGGTTTAATCCCAAACTTTCGTTCATATTCTCCAGGATGTTTTAACTCATACGCTACTGCTGATTGGAATGTTTCGAATGGTATTACTTGTGTTCCATTATCAAAAATTCTTCCAGGTCCCAAAACGCTTGAACCATTTCCAACAGCTGGGAGAAAATAATCAACAGAAACCTCACCTAAAGATTCTCTCGCTATTCCTTCCAATGCCCTCAGTGTAACTTCATTATTTTCATATTTTCCTGAAGCTCTATCCCTTGAACCCATTGAGTGATTGAGAAAAACAAAATCTTTATGCTCCACTAAAAATCTTTTTAGAAAATTTGGAAATCCACTAATGTATTTGTCTGCTGGTGTAAACATTAAATGATCTGGACTTGGCAATTGTTCTTTAATCGCATCTTCCCTTGCCTTTTCTCCGCCGGCTGGAAGAGCTACAAAACATTCATATCCAAGGAATTTGCCAATTCCTGCAAATGAGACGCCAGCAGCCCCAGATGTTGTTTCAAGAACTTTTGCTCCGGGTTGCATTTTTCCTGATTCTTCAAATTCTCTAAACAATGCAAGATATACTCTATCATAATGACTTCCAAACGGATTGTCACATTCTCTTTTAATCAAAATAGAATTTCCGTTAGGAACATCTCCAACGTATTGAATCAATGGAGTTCTACCTATCTGTTGCTCTAATTCCCCATACAAATCTGCTCTTTCCGTCTCCATTCTCATAAACAATATGTTGACTATTTATTTATAAATCTTTTGGTTAATTTACTACTTGGTAGTTACTATTGCATAACGACGCCTGCCCTAAAAACGCTCGCCCACTTACTTTGGATTTTTCGGCTTCGCCGAACGTTGCACTAAAATCCAACCCCTCCAAGTATTCGGGGGAAACTAACAAAGATTAAATCCAATTGCCCCTACGCGCGCTCTAAGAATTCTTGAATTAAATGGGCTTTATGCTCACGATTTGTTTCTGCATAAGTTTGTGCTTCTGCCTCTAAAGTAAAACAAGGAATTTCAATATCCCCAATTTTCTTTTTTGTTAATTTATTCTTTAATAGTTTGCTAACATACTCGCCCGTATCCCTTTCACCTAAAATCTGAACTTCCACATCTCCAATTTCTAATTTCACTTCCCAACCGGGCTCGTCTGTTAGAGGTTTTAATTCCTTGACGGCAGAAGCATTATAATTTGAAAAGATTTCTCGCATTTTTTCCAAATCTTTTAATTGCACAACAATATCCAAATCGTGAGGACTTACATTCATTCCCTGTAATTGCATATTTGTACTTCCAATTAAAGCCCATTTAATTTTATTTTCATCCATTAATTTGTGAATTATTTTGATTGTTTTTTTGAAGTTTTCATTTATCATATATTCAAAATAATTCTTATTATTTAATAACTTTACCATAACACGCGCTTCGGGGCAACTCCTTCGCCTTCGGCTCGGGCACGTTGCACTCTCCTCACTTCGCTCGTCGGCGAATTTAACAGCTGTTAAACCCAATTCGGAAAAGACTTGGAAGGAGCCCCATTTTCTCAGAACATTTAAATACAATTCCTTTTCTTTTAATTATATATGGAAATCAAAGTTTATACTCTAAATGCTTTTGCAAAAACAAAAGAAGGAGGCAATCCCGCAGGCGTAGTTTTAGATGCAGATTCTTTATCAGATGAAACCATGCAAATAATTGCTCAAAAAATTGGTTTTTCCGAAACTGCTTTTGTTCAAAAATCAGAGAAAGCAAATTTCAAAGTAAGATTCTTTACTCCAAAAGGAGAAGTTGATTTATGTGGTCATGCAACTATTGCAACATTTTATTTAATGGCAAAAAAGAATCTTTTGGAATCTGGAACTTATACTCAAGAAACAAAAGCAGGAATATTAAATCTTGAAGTTCAAGAGGATAATACAATTTTTATGAATCAAAATTTACCTCAATTTTTTAATGAGATTGATAAAAAAGAAATTGCAGAATCTTTAAATATTTCAGAAGAAATAATTTCTGATGATTTACCTGTTCAAGTTGTTTCAACCGGTTTAAAAGATATTTTTATTCCGATTAAATCTCTTAAAGATTTGCATAATATCAAACCAAATTTTGAAGAAGTTTCTAAAATTAGTAAAAAATATGATGTGATTGGTTATCACTTATTTACTTTAGAAACAAAATTTAGTTCTACTGCACATTGTAGAAATCTTGCTCCTTTGTATGATATCCCTGAAGAATCTGCTACTGGAACATCAAGTGGAGCCTTAAGTTGTTATCTTCTCGAGTATGGCAAGATTTCAAAACAAGATACAAATCATTTAGTATTTGAACAGGGATATTCAATGAAAAAACCTTCTGAAATATTTGTCAATCTAAAACTACAAGATGATAAAATTGTTGAAGTTAAAGTTGGCGGAATTGCCTCCCATATACAAGAAAAGGAATTAACTGTATAAACAAAATGGGGCTCTGAATGTTTTAATTAATGGGCTTCTCCTTGATTCTTAACGTCTTTTCCGAACTGTCCCTTCGGTCGGTCGACTTGCAGTCTCCCACATAACAGCGATTAAACCCTATTTCTTCAAAACAAGGCTTAACAAAAAGGGCGAAAGGAGGGAGTCGAACCCTCGTTTCCCGGACCACAACCAGACGTCATAACCGTTAGACCACAGTCGCCATAACTAATACTTACAAATAAAAAGTATTTTTAAACCTAATTAATATCTCTCATTTATGAAAAAGACTCAAAAACCAGAATTACTAGCGCCAGTGGGAGACTTTACAAATCTAAAAGTAGCAATTGACGCAGGAGCAGACGCAATATATTTTGGAATGAAAGAATTCTCACTGAGATCTAACGCTAAAAACTTCACAGTAGAAGATATAGATAAAATAGACGAAATGTGCAAACCAAAAGGAGTCAAGAAATACCTCACAATGAATTCTATAATTTATAATGAAGAAATCTCTAAAATTGAGGATACTCTAAAGAAACTAAAAGGAAAAATAGATGCAGTAATATGTTGGGACTTATCCGTCATACAAATATGTAAAAAGTACAAAATACCTTTCCATATTTCAACTCAAGCTTCAATATCAAATTACAAGACAGCTCAATTCTACAAAGATCTTGGAGCAGAAAGAATTGTTCTTGCTAGAGAATTAAGCTTAGAACAAATTAAAGAAATACACAAAAAAGTAGATGTTGAACTAGAAACATTTATTCACGGAGCAATGTGCATATCAGTATCTGGGAGATGCCTTATGTCTCAATTCTTATTTAATAAATCTGCTAACAGAGGAGAATGCATTCACCCTTGTAGAAGAGAATACATAGTAAAAGACGTACAACAAGGAAAAGAAATGAAAATTGAAAACAGTCATGTTCTATCAGCAAAAGATCTTTGTACATTACCTTTCATTGAAAAACTAAAATCTGCTGGAATAACCTGCTTCAAAATAGAAGGGCGTAATAGAGATCCAAGATACGTTGATACAGTTGTAAGGATCTATAGAAAAGCAATTGATAACAAGCTAACTGAAAAAGAAGCAACAAAATTATTAGAAGAACTAAAAACAGTATACAACAGAGGATTCTCTTCAGGATTTTATCTAGGTTCGCCTACTTCGGATGATTTCTCCAAAACTGAACATTCAGATGCAACAGAAAAGAAAATGTACATTGGAAAAATCAATCATTACTATCCAAAAATAAATGTTGCTACAGTAAAAGTCGTATCAGATTTAGAAATAGGAAGTAAAATAGCAATAATAGGCAAAACAACAGGAATTGTAAATGATAAAATATCTTCTTTAGAGCATAAAGGAAAACAAATAATTAAAGCTCAAAAAGGCGACGAAGTAGGAATAAAAATTACTTCTTTGGTTCGGAAAGGAGATGAAATCTACAAGGTTATAAAAAATAAAAAATAAAAAGAAAAATAAAAGTTAAAAGGTTAATGTTTCTCCACCAGAACAGAACTGTCTGTTTCCAGATTCATCAAGGAAATACACAACAGCATCCACCTTATTAGGGCTAGTAACACCAGACCCCGTAAGATCAACACTAACTGTCTTTAAAGCAAGAGTAGTAATATCCCCTGATGCATCGTAAACATAATTTGTATCACCACTTGCGCCAGTGAAAACTAAATTCACACCTGCAATCTCAAAGTCTCCTCCCTTCCTAAGCACAGTTACGTTGTAAACCCCTCCAGAATTAACCACCTTTGTAGGCTCTACAGAAACTTCAAGGCATTTGGAAGACAAATCAACTTGTTCCGCTCCACCACTAACAAAGTTTCTTAAGACAACCCAAAGAATTCCTACGGCAACAAAGACAAGTAAAACTACAATTAGTGTAGCCACGATTGTAGACAAACCTCTCTTATCAGCCCTCTTTTTGGTTTCCATAAAAATAGTCACACTCAGAAGTTTATAAATTTATTCTTTGTTAAACACATCAACAGCTTTGAAGAAATCTTTACTAGAAATTACTTTATCAACTTCAGTCAATCCTCTCTGCTCAACAAACTTCCTAAAAGCTTCTGGTTTATAGCCCCTCTTCCTCAAAGAAGCAATAGTGGGTAATTTTTTATCATCAGCGCCAGAAAACTCTCCAGATTCTATTCCAGCAGTAATTCTTCTTTTAGATAAAGCCAAATCATTAAACTTAATTCTACCAATAAAAAAGGTCCAAGGATATTTCTTACCAAATACCTCAAAAATCATCTTTTGCCTTTCAGCATTATCCCTATGATCTTTTCCTCTAATTATATGAGTCATACCAAACTCCATATCATCAACTGAAACAACCAAATTCATTAAAGGCCAAACTCGATACTTCTTTCCTTGCAAAGGATGTTTAGACTCATTTATTCTTGCTAAAGGAAAATCCCTCATAGCCGGATTTTTATGTTTCATCCCTCCATACTTCTCAGGAGTCTTAAATCTTAAAATTGCAGCTCCAGGTTTAAAACCATTAACAAAATTCTTTGAGACCATGCCTTCCCAATCAAACAAATTATCTTTAACACTTTTATCTCTACACTGACAGTCTTTTTTCTTCATAGCCAAATCTTTAAAACTTTCAGCAGAACAAGTACAAACGTAAGCGGATTTCTTTTCTATAAGTGCAACAGCATATCCATAATAAAGATCCATCCTATCAGAACTATTGATATATTTTGTAACATTCCCAAAAATCCAATCACAATCTTCCTTAATCTCTTTATAAGAATTCTTCAAAGTAGTTTCAGGAGATGTATCATCTATTATAACATAAAACTTACCCCCATATTTATTCACATACATTGAAGAAGCCAAATTAGAGATTATATGTCCCACATGCAATGGCCCAGACGGAGCAGGTCTAAATCTCATAACAACTCCTTTCTTAGGAACATCAGGTAATTCTGGCAAACCCTCTCTAATTTCTCTCTCAGAAATCAGATCACTAAACTTATCAAAATCTCTCTTCTGCTCATCTAATGACAATCTATTCACTTCATCAATAACTTCTTTAATCTTAACAGAATATTGCCTAACTTCATCTTTTTTAAGACCTTCAGCAAACAACCCAGAGATAACAGCCCCATTATTAGCCTTTCCCTTATAATGAATAGCATTCTTCAAGGCATAAGCTCTTATTTTATCTTTTGATAACCTCATAAAGTAAGAGAGAATTAATTGTTTATTAATTTATCTTTCAAAAACAACAACCTGCCTTCCAACAATTTGTCCTTCTCTAAATTCTGGAATTGGAAAACCTTCAACTACTTTCAATCCCACTCTCTCAGATAAGTTTTTCAGATCACTCCCAATCCTCTTCTTACTAATAATCCTTATATAAGGAGAAGTAAAAACAAGTCTACTGCCTTCAGGAACAAATTTCTTAACATTGATTAAAACGCCTTGCATAATCTTTTCATAACGCTTAACCATCTCTTGAGCAATTTCTTTTGTAGGAATCTTCTTTAACGTATCTCCGAAATCAGGTTCACTTGCCATACCGCAAATATTCAAACCAGATAAACCAACTTTAGAAGAATCATCGTTAATTATTTTATAATTTTCTTTGGGAAAATCAAACCAAGTTAAATTTTCTTTACAACCCTTAATTGCTTCTGAATCCTTATCAACACCAACCACTTTCATATCCTGAAATAATGCTTCACTTAACACAACACCTATCCCACAAAATGCATCTAACAATGATTTCTTCCCAGAATCCTCAAAAGAAACCTCTGAAAGATTAATCATAATTTTAGCAAGCCTAGGAGAAATACTAAGACTTTCCCGCCTAACCGGTTTTTTCATATCCCTTTCCTCAATTTTCTTATAATCACATTTCTGGAAAATCCTCCCAAAAAATTCATTGAAAACAAAATACTCTTCATCCACAGTCTTAGAAGTCAAAAGTTGCATCTTCTCAAAATCTTGTGAAAAAAGGTCTTCTCTTAATTTCTTCTGAGAAGCTTTCAATCTTTCTTTTTTAAATCTACTTTTAAGATAATTTGAAATATCATCAGTAAACTCAGAATAATCCCAAAGAGCATAACTAAAATTATTCTTCTCGCCCATATAAATCTCACTTCTATCAATATCTTTAACCTTACAAATAACAATGCCTAAAGCAATCGTTCCCCCCAAAAAATCAACAGCATCCGCATCTAAAGAATTCTTAACTTCAACTAAAGCAGCATTCTCATTACGATCTACATTCAAAAGTATATTTCCCGTTCTCTTAAGATAGCTCTTAATCTCTTCCAAAGACAATTCAGGATTTCTTCCCAAAATAAACAAATACTTCATACATTCAAAATAAAAAAAGACTAAATAAACCTTTTCAAAAATCATTCAAAAATAGTATTATCTAAAATATTATCAGAACCGTCCTTAAAATACCTATCAATAAGATTTCCCTTATCTTCCTTAAATGAGTGGACCTTATGGTTAAATTCCCCTCTGACCTTAACAAATATAGACTTCCCAAGATAAAAAGACATATCTCCAAAATTACTTAAAGGGAACCTCTTCTCTTCAACATACTTATTCTCAACATCGGTCATACAATTAAGGTAAACATACTTATCATCAGATCTAACAAATTTCGCTGGAATGAGATAATTTCCCATAAAAATAGATAAATTAAATATTTTTAAAGATTATTGCATTCAAGAAAATTTATAAAAGACAATAAACTTAACACAATATGAAAAAAGGTGAATCAAAAAGAGATTTCAATCATATTTGGGACATAATTGAATTACCAGTAATAATCGTTGTTTTATACAGTCTTCTAGATTTAGCTTTCTCAATAAATTCATTAATAAATCAGGTATTTCCTTCTTGGATTCTAAGTACAGCGATAACATTATTTGCTTTTGGATATATTGGATATAAAACAGTAAACTTAGAAAAAACAAAACCTACTCCAGGGAAATACGGAGCATATGCAGGACTAATAACAGGATTTGTAGGTGCAATAATAGGGATAATAACTTTCTACGCATTCCCAGAAAGAATTGCTGAAGCACTGCAACAAGCAGCACAATCTGGAGCAGATATTGCAACAGTACAACAGTTTATGAAAATAGGAATCTACATTAATTTAGTTTTAACCCCTGCAGTAAATGCTGGAATTGGTGCTTTATTAGCATGGATATCTGGAATGATATTTAAGAAGAATTAATAATTAAATACCAAGTCTTTCCTCCCACCTAAAGAAATATAAGCAGGACTTGAAGGATTAAACCACCCAAATTTCTTATGATCATCGTAAAATTTCAACAAACCATATATGCTCTTCTTCTTAACTCCATCTTTAATCCCTCGCTTAGGCGTGCAATTCGAAGCCAGACCCTCAATTCTTGGAAAGAAATGGTTCCTAAATTCTTTGTAACCCAAATTATCCTTAAAATCTCCAATAGATTTAACCTGCATGTATGAATCCCCTTTCTTTTCAGCTTCCTTAAAACCGGGAATCATGCCTAGAACATCTTGGATAGCATTCAAAGCCAAATCAACACTACCTTCAGATCTCCACTTATCCTTCTTTTCTATAGCCCAAGTATAAAGATAATTTTCCTGAGATCTATCAAACCAATTAAAATCTTTTTTGGAATTATAAAACTCAAAAAGAGAAAGAACACAATTCGGATTTGTAAAACCATTCTTACCCTCAGGATCATAAAATGCTGTCATCATACCCTTCCCAAATTTCTTAAAATAAGCTCCAAGTTGTTTAGTATCAAAAATAAAATTGTTCAATATCTTTATCTGGTCATCACGATTATGGCTGTCTTCTGCATGCCTATATCCTGGAATAGCAAATAAAGAATCTTGTATCGTCTCTAAAGCTAAATCAACCGAACCTTTTCCAGACCACATAACCTCTGTTCTAATTTTAGAATTAGGGATATAAATCTCCTTAGACCTATCAAACCAGCTATAATTATTTTTATCAGAATACCAATTTAAAAGAGTCCTTAAATTTAATTTATCCGGAAGGGAATTACTAGGTAAGTTTTTACCATCAATTAATCCTTTTAATCCAAAATTCTTAAAATATTTAGCAAAATCAACATTATCTTTATCAATAAAATCGATTATACTTCGAATCATACCTTCCCGATTCCCCAAATCTTCTGCATCTCTAAAACCATCAATACTTCTAAGTGCATCCTGAATTCCTTCAAGTGCAAATTTCTGAGATAAAGTATAATCAGACCATTTATCATTAATTCTAAATCTCCAACCAAAAACATAATCTTTCTTAGATCTATCAAAGAAAGATTTCTTACGATGGGCATCATAAAATGAGAGAACATTGTAGGGGCTAAACTCTTTTCTTGGAGCATATGTACCAGTTGGATCCTTAGGTAAAAGCAAAGGACCAAAACCCTTAGACCTAAGATCTTCAATTAAACCACCAGAATATCGAACCCAGTTGTTTATTGTCTTAACCTGTTCTGAACGGTTTTCAAGCGTTTCGGCATCACGATATCCGGGTAAAGTTCTCAAGAAATCTTCAATACCATCTAACAAGATTTCTTTGTTTTCTCTATTTGGGTCAGAAATTTTACCCTTAAAATTTATCTTCCATTTAGAAACATAATTGTCTTTACTTCTATCAAACCAATGAAGATTATTTCGATAATCGTAAAATTCAATCAACGCCAAAGGGGAAACAGACTTCTTAGGAGCCAACTTACCTTCTTTATCAATAATCTCAGAATACATTCCTCCAAGACCCCTAGAAAGGAAAAACTTCATAAGAGGAGAATCTCCTTCCAAAAGACTGTTAATAATCTTAACTTGTAAATCCCTGTTTTTTGTCTCTTCAGCAAAAGAATAATTCGGTAAGCTAGAAAGTGCATACCTCATAGATTTCAACAAGAAATCCACAGATTTCTGATGAAGAGGATTAGATAATTTAGATTGAATTGCCTCTTCCCGAGTATCTATATCAACAATCTCAGAAAAATTAACATTCGTAACAAGATCTATAACTTCAGATAATTCGGGCATCAATTCTAACCTTCTCCCAAGACTTCTAACTCTTGCCTCATAAACAACACCAGACTTATCGGAAAGTAAAGCCATACCTCCTTCAGTTTCAATCAATTTTATAATCTGAGAACTTTCTAAACCATAATTCTCAAGAATTTTCTTAACAACATATTTATTGCAAGTTTTATTCTCTCCAGGAGAATATTTGGTCATTATCTTGTAATCTTCTATGAAAATATCCGCAAATTTCCTAGAACCCAAACGGCCAATCTTGGAAAAGGGATCATCACTCTTAATAATAGACTCAAGCCCCATAAAAAATCAAAAAAATAAGGATATATAATTATTTATATCATAAAATAATTTCAAAATCGCCAAATTGTTTCTTTATCAAATCAAACACTTTAGAATTCATAACAACATCCATCTTTCCTCTTTGCTTTGCAATTGCTTTAGAAACTTCTTCCATAGTTGAATCCTGGATTTTGTCAGTAATTTTCTTAACAGAATTATTCATAAAAAAGAAACTAGCTTCATCGGTACTTAATAACTCAGCAGAGCCACTCTTAAACTTAAGCTTCATCTTACTCTTCTCAAGAGAAAGTAAATCTAATCTCTGATTATACTCCACAAGATCTTTTATCAAGATATCAGCATCCCTTCTAGCACGATCAACCTTATGAGAATCCATTTTAGTTCTCTTAAATTTAGAATTAACCTCGAAGATATCTTTTAACATTCTCAAGTGCTGTCTTCCAAACTT
The DNA here is from genome assembly GCA_050303855.1 of Candidatus Pacearchaeota archaeon. Lineage (GTDB taxonomy): Archaea > Nanobdellota > Nanobdellia > Pacearchaeales > GW2011-AR1 > MWBV01. Next base: position 103,336 of record JBNLCO010000004.1, on the reverse strand, counting down.
GCCTTTCTTAACATACTCTTTATCAAAAGTCTCCAAATACTTCTCCTGAGTTTTCTTGCCCATCATAGTCTTTAGTAATTCTGTAACATCCTGATATACTTGCTCTATAGTATTCTGTTGATACTTCTTCTCGATTTGTTCCCTTAACTTCTTCAACCTTTCCAAAAAGTCTTCAGTCTGCTTTAACAAATCATCAATTTCCTTACCAGATATCTCTTTAATTTTCTCATGTTCATAATCTCTCCAAGTCTGAACAACTTTCTCTAAGAAATCAATATATTTCTTCTCAAGCATCTTTGTGTCAAGGAATTGTTTCTTAAATTCTCTAATCAATTCTTTCTTAGCATTTGGTGGAGGAGAGCCATTAAGCATAACCATTGCCTGTGCAGGAGTTGTAACCCCCCAAAAAATATTAGTAAAAATATCACTTAACAATGTTCTTTTACTTCGAGGTATAACTCCATCTCCCATAGACATAAACATATCAATAGCTTCAGGGCTAGGTTTTAACTTACCCATTTTAAGAAGAGCTTTCCAAGGCATGAATGTACCCCTATCATAAATAGGAACACCATCTCTTATGAAAGTAAACATAACAGGGTGAGCATCTTTAACAGCATCCCAAAAGTCAGTCAACAAGTAAATTTGAGGCTCAAGTTTATTCTTAACACCCGCCATTGCTCCTGCTTCAGCAACATACTGGTAAATAATACTCCTTAACCTATCAAGCAACTCTCTCCTTGGCATTCTCTTTACATCAGTATCATTAATTATAACAAAAACATCAACATCAGAAGTTTTCTCAGTTTCACCCCTAATCAAACTTCCACCTAAAACATAACTAACAACATATTTCTCAAACTTTTGTAAAACAAGAGACTTATGTATTTCCGCCACTCTTAGTGCTCCAAGCAAACCCTTATCATAAAGAGGGTAAGACATAGCAAAAGCACTTAACAATTCAAACTTAGAATCAAAACACATCTCCCAGATCTCTGAAGGAGTTTTAACATGAACCCAAACTTCTTGTTTTGCCTTCTCTATCTGATCCACAATTGCCTTCTTCATCTCAGGTATCTTCTTTTCTTTGTCATCTGGAACAATTATACTAAGGTGAACTTTCTTAGATAATTTTTCAAATTGCTCTTTAGGAATATCATCTCCAACTTCTTCCTCAATAACAAGTTTCAAAGCTTGAGGAGGAATAACACTTACAGCCTGAACAAAATTATACTTTTTTGTTATAAAGGTCTTAATTTTATCAATTTCTTTCTTAGTCTTCTCCATCTCTTTTTGGATTTTAGAAGGACTTTCAACAATCGGAGGTTTGCTCTGATAATTTGAATCCAAATTCATTTCCGGGATATCATTATTTGATTCGTTAGACTTATCTTGAGACATGTTAAAAAAGAGCCTTAAACACTTTTAAATGTTACTACTAAAATAAAGATGCGCGGTCCGGGAGTCGAACCCGGCTCACATCGTTGGCAACGATATATTCTACCGATAAACTAACCACGCCTAAAAAAGTTAGAAATTTATGATATTTAAAGATTTAGAATGGACCCAGTAGGAATCGAACCTACGACCTTCTCGGTGTAAACGAGACGTTCTAACCCCTGAACTATGAGTCCATTAAAAAAACTAAATTCTGAGTGCTTAAAAGCTTTTTCATACCTCAGATTATAAAGGTTTTTAATAACAATTTAGCTTAATATTCAAAGGTGAAAAAGGGATGATATATTTACCAATTATAGGGGCTTTAGCTTTAGCATCAGGAACAGTATTTCAGAGAAAAATTCTAAAGCATAAGAAAGTCTCCATAAAACAATATTTTGTGTTAGAATTCCTAGCAATTGCATTAACAATAGTCCCTCTAGTTATCTTCTTCTGGAAAATAGATCCAGAAGCATTACTAAAAAGAAATATATTAATCTTCGGAGCAGTTATAGTTTCCTCCATAGTAGCCAATCTATTCACGTTTAAATCTATGAAAAGAGAAAAGATAAACAACCTAGAACCAGCAAAAGTTCTAGAGCCTCTATTCGTAATACTTCTCGCAATAATATTTAGTTTTTTCTTCATAGGATATGATAGAAATCCAAAAGTAATTGTTCCAGGAATAATATCCGTTTTAGCATTATTGCTTTCCCATATAGATAAAAATCAACTAAAATTTAACAAATATTTCCTATTTGCAATTTTAGGTAGTTTCTTCTTCGCACTTGAACTAATAATATCAAGATTAATTCTAGAATATTACAACCCGATCACTTTCTACTTCTTAAGATGTGCAATAATCGCAATAATAGCCATACTAATCTTTAGACCTTCCTTCAAAGAAGTACCAAAGAAATTCAAGTCACAAATATTCATAATCGGAGCAATATGGGTGATATTTAGAGTAATAACTTACTGGGGATATATCGAATTAGGAGTTATATTTACAACACTAATAATGATGTTGGGGCCGGTATTTGTTTATCTATTCGCACACATATTCCTCAAAGAAAAATATAACTGGAAAAATATAATAGCCTCAGCGGTGATTGTTGCATCAGTAATTTACGCAATTATAGTTTAAGGAATAATTTCAGGACCAAAATACTTTTCATATTCAAAATCTCTCTCAGAAATAGTTTCATTATCAATCAATTCTTGAATTTCAGGAATCCTTTTTTTAATAGATTCGATCAAATGAATAATGCTTTTACAAATTAAATCTTGACCTTCTCTAGGCCAAAGTTGAGCATAATTGCTATACAAACATCTTCCACCACAAATATTCAAATAATCACATTTCTCACAAACCCCCGAACAATGAATTTCTTTTTCAACACCCGAATCAACATTCCCACAATAAAAATTCTCAACAGAATTAATTATGGGACAAGCAGAAAGTTTTCCAGAAGTAGTTATAGTATAATTAGCGTAACCGCTCCCACAAGGAAGTCTTGTTTCTTTATCCCATCCAACAAGTCGGTTAAAAATGCCCACAAAAGGGTAGATAATTAAAACTTTCTTATTTTTCTTCATATAATCCATCCAAAAATCTAATAGCTTATCAATAGAAAAATTATACTCCTCAACAAATTTAGAAAACTTATCAAAATCAAAATCACTTTTGTAAAAACCTGCATCTAGCTGCCAATGTATTGAGTCAAAAAGACCTTCTTCAATAAGATTAACAATATGCAAAGACTGCTCATAAATATCAGAATGAAAATCACTAACAACCATTCTAGCTACAATTTCTCCTCTAAAACCTCTTTCACGAATATTCTTTATATTCTTCAAAATAAAATTATAAGAACCGTCTCCCCTATTAGAATCGGTTCTTTCTTTTGTTCCATCAATTGAAACAAGCATCTTAGAAAACTTCAAAAGAAATTCATCGGGAATATTTCTTAAAAAGAACCCATTTGTTTGTATACAAAACCTTATACCTCCAAAACCAAACTTCTTTTCAACAGAATCAATTATAGATTTAACCTTACTCAACTTAACCAAAGGTTCTCCCCCATAAAAAATAAGTGTATCTCCTTCTTTCAACAAATCATTTATTTTATCCAAATCAACTTCAGAATTACAAGGGGTTTCTAAATCATATTTCCATTTTTTATCAAGGCCATTGTCAAATTCCTTTTCATCCATTGATTTTCCATAACAATACCTACACCTAAGATTACATCTTTCTGTTAATATAATATGATAGTGCATTCTCAAGAAATAAAATTACACTATATAAATGTTAATCACATGTAACGTCTAAATTCATCATCAACAACTTGTTTAGTCCCAAGAATCCTCTTCGCCTCCAAACTTCCAAAAATAATACAACTCCAAAGTTCTTTCAATAACTTCGATGTTTCCTTTGCCCGAGCGAAAGCCTTTTTCTCAAGTTCATAAGAAGGATTAAAATCAGGTTTAGAAGAAAAAAGATAATTTCCTAAAGCTGGACGGTACATCACTTTATTTCCCGAAGAATAACTAATTTTCGAAAAAGTTTTTGGTTTCTGCATTGATAAAAAGTGGAACATGTCAAAATATTCCAGATCTCCAAGATTCCTATTAACCTTCTGATCTATAATGTAAAGACCTTCAAATATCTTTATTGCTGTCATTTTAAACGATCATGTTGTCCTTAGCAAAATAATAGACCTTAAGGAAAAGTTTACTTTGTTTATCAAAAAACTCATTATTGTCAAAAACCAAATCACAATCATCTTTTGAAATAGTCAAAGAACTAGAACTCTCAGGAGGTAATCTTTCAGAAGCATCAACCCAAATAGAATACTGGAAAAGATTCCTCTTCTTAGATTCATTAAACTCATCAATATTCCTTATCCCACAATAAATATCATACTCTTTAAATAGATCTTCAGCAAGATGTCCTAAGTCAGGAGTATTATATTCAACAATAGAATCATACCACTCTTTTCTATGATTGACTCTATCTTCCCAACATTTAATAGAATTTTCATAACCATAAAGACCACCTATCTTATCAAAAACAAAATCTTTCATAAAAAAGGAACTAGAAACATGTTTGTAACCAAAAATACTTTCCAAAGCTTCACAAAAAGTATCTTTATCATGTCTTGCATTTCCCGTAACAATCAATTTCTTTTTCATACTATTGCAACCCATTCATGAAATCTCTTTCTCCAGAATAATTCATGTTGCCTTTACTTGAAGGTTTCGAAGCAATTACATCATCTATTCTCAAAATCATATTTGCAACTTCCGTAGCAGAATTAATTGCTTGATTCTTAATATTATACGGTTCAATAATTCTTGCCTGTAAAACATCTCCAACTTTATTTTCAAATAAATTCAAACCAGCATTTCTCTCTCCAGAATCATGTCTTGCTCTTAACTCGGTCAAAACATCAATAGGATCCAATCCTGCATTCTCAGCTAAAGTAACTGGAATAAATTCTAAAGCATTTGCAAATTCATCCACAGCAAGCCTCTCTCTCCCAGAAAGTGTTTTACCATAATCTCTTAGTGATTTAGATAATTCAATTTCAATAGCCCCTCCTCCAGGAACAACCAAACCAGAACGTAATACACACGCAACATCTCCTAACCCATCAACTATCGCCCTCTCTATCTCATCCATAACATGATCGCTTCCACCATGAATAAGAATCGTAACTGCTTTTGGGTTTTTACAACCTTCAATAAAAGTAAAACTATCATCTCCCTTTTTTACATGTTCTACCTGATGTGCAAAGCCCAACTCAAACTCACTCAAATCACCAAGATTACTAACAATTTTCCCCCCAGTAGCTTTTGCAATTTTTTGCATATCGCTCTTAGCTACCCTCCTACAAACATAAATACCAATTCTACTAAACAAGAAACTTGCAAAATCATCAACACCTTTCTGACAAAACACAACATTAGCTCCAGATTCCCTAACCTGATTAACAATTTCTTTTATTGAATTCTCTTCCTGCAAAATAAATTTATTTAGTTGCTCAGGAGAGGTAATTGAAATTTGAGCCTTCATCTCAGGATTTCTAATCTCAAGAGGAACATCCAAAAGAGCAATCTTAGCTTCAGAAATTTTTGAAGGCATATCCAATGAAATCTTTCCCTTATCAATAACAATACCAGAAACCATTTCACTATTGCCTACTCCGTCCCCTCTTGACTTCTCAATTTTTATGTCTTCAAGGTCAAATTTACCTTCAGAGGCAACCTGCCTGACAGAATCCACAACTATACTAGAAAGCTTTTCCTTTGAATCTTCAGCACCTTTTCCTGTCATTGCAGTCATTGCAATTTGTTTCAATATCTCTTGATCCTCTAAACTAACTTTCAAAGAAAGATCATGGAGAATTTTCTGAGCCTTTTCAGAAGCTAACCTATAACCTTTAGCAATAACAGTAGGATGTATCTTATTATCCAAAAGCTTCTCAGCATTTTCTAAAAGCTTACCTGCAATCATAACGACAGAGGTAGTCCCATCTCCCACCTCAGACTCCTGAGTCTTAGATATCTCAACCATCATTTTAGCAGCGGGATGTTCTATTTGCATTTCAGAAAGAATTGTCGCACCATCGTTTGTAATAACAATCTCATTTAATGGACTAACTAACATTTTGTCCATGCCTTTAGGCCCCAAAGTGGTTTTAACCACCTCCGCAACCATTTTAGCCGCTGCAATATTATTTCTTTGAGCATCTCTCCCAATAAGTCTTTGAATATCTTCAGGCATAAGAGCAATAGGTTTATCTGCCATAATATGCAGTCCGAATGGATTCTATTTAAGGATTATTGTATTTTCCAATATATCTTTTAGTGGTAAATAATATTTATAAGCAAAAATAACCTCTAGAAATATGCGTAGAATACTAGTTTCGGACATTATGACCCGGGAACCAATAACCACAAAACCGGATACTTCTCTTCTTGAATGTGCCAAAAAGCTTGTAAAGAAACAAACCGGAAGCCTTCTTCTAACAGAAAAAAAGAAACTTTTAGGAATAATATCTGAATATGACATACTTTGGGCCCTAACTAAGAAACCTGCATCAGAGCTCCCAAAAATAAAGGCAATAGACATTTCTCCAAGGAAAATAGCAACAATGAAACCCTCTGCAACAATTGAAGAGGCATTAAAAAAAATGAAAAAATTGAAGTTCGAAAGACTCCCCGTAATCCATGAAAAAGAACTTGTAGGAATTATCACTGCAAAGGATATCCTAAATTTCAATCCAGAGTTCTACCCTGAATTAGATGAATTTGCCAAAATACGTGAAGAATCAAAGAAATTAAAACTCGTTGAAAGGGCAAAAGAAAGAAAAATGCCCTATGAAGATGTATGTGATGAATGTGGAAACTACGGCATATTAACAAGTTCTAAAGGTTTGATGATATGTGAAAGTTGTTATGGAGATTAATACCCTCTTCCTAAATCATTTTTTCTCTCAAGAAGTTCAACCCTTTGTTGGAGTTTATACATTTGATTAGACAACTCTTCAAGCCTCTCAGTCATATCCATAATTCTCTTAGTTAATTTCCTTCTTCTCTCTTCTGCATCATCCCCACTAGAAACGGAGGCAGAACTTCCAAAGTTCACATAGCCCGAACTCTCAGAAGAATTTTCTTGTTGTGCTGTAGAAGCAACATTTGCCCCTCCAAATATACTAAACACACTAGAATTATCAGAGCCATCTGTAGGAGAAGAATAAGAACTCTCAGGAGAATTATTTCCAGAATCAAAACTATTTACACTTGAATTAAAACTTGTACTTGTAGCCTGTCTTTTCTTATAACTCTCACCTAAATCGACAAAACCACTCTTTTTCCTGTTAAACAAACCCATAATTTATTCAAACTAACAATATTTATAAGAGTTCTGGTGATACCCCAAATAAAATTAGAATGTTTTTTAAACTTGGTATCCTTTAAACAAAAATGGGAGAAATAAAATCAATTCCTGAAATAATAGAGGAAATAAGCCCTTATTACAAAAAAAGAGCTGAAAAGAAGAAAAAAGGATTAATTGATTCTGTTGAAGAGGCTAGCCACAAGATGATGTATGATTCAGGATCAGACCAATTAGAACCAATTTACTTTTTCATACTTGATTTATTAGAAAGTTTTGGTTTAAACCCTCAAAAAATAATTGATAATTTTTCTTCAACCCCTGGTTCAGGACATTTTGGAGAATTTGGAACAAGAACAACCGCAATGCAACAACAAGCCTCAAGCATAATGGGAAATGTAAATACTGTGTTAAGAAGTATCTTAAATTTAATTTATGATCTAAGAGATTTTAGAATAAGGTTACAAAGTTATGATGATTTACATTCAACAAATAAAGAAAAGAGCGACGGTGCAAGACTTTCACTAAAACAAATATGGATGGACAAAGTAGATATTCAAAAAGGGAATTCTTCACTTAAAGCTATGGCTCTAGGACAAGCCGGATTCGTTACACTACTAGATGCTTTCCTTGTTGCAAAAGATGAAAGTTTAAAGGATGAAAAAGGAGATAGTATAGATTTAAACGAGCGAGTAAAAAGAATACTTATTCCAAGAATCCACGAATTTAATACTTGGTTAGGGCAATCAGAAGGTGAACTGAGAAAAAGATATGAAATAGAAAAAACTTATCTCAAAAGCCAAGTAGCATCTCTAAAGATATATTCAAGATGGGCAAAACCTTATTTGAAAGCAGCAATGGAACTTGAACAAAAAGACCAAAATACTGCCCCTGATTTTGTAAAAACATTCAACACAATAATTTTAGAATTAACACTTCTTGGAAAAAATGAAGTAGATCCAATATCTCTTGCAATGGGGGGAGAATACCCAAGAGATTTTGCGAGAGATAAATTCTCAAGACAATTCAAAAGAAAGTATTACAGCTGTATACTTGTTGATTTTAGATTTAGAGGTATACCTCAAAGAATACAACAAGGAGGACACTATGCATTTGGAGGTCGTGCAGAAGTTAACTTCAAAGCTTATGCATTAAATGAAGAAGAATTAAGAAAACTAAACAACGAAATATCCAAAGCAGATGTAGGAGATGTATTAAACCTAATAAAAGATATAACTGATGAAAGTCTTGATCAATTACAAGAAGAAATTGATTTTTATCTTAATGAACCCCCAATTACAGGAGAAACCCCAAAAAAAGAAGAGGTAAAAGATTTCTTAGGACCGTTCGGAGCATTATTTGAGGGATTTAACATATTCAAAAGAAGTAATAAAAATCCAAAAGAAAAAAAATCTTCCAAAAAACCAGAGGACGAAATACCTGAAGTAATAAAACCAGATAATTGGTATGAAGGTGAATTCTTCAGAAAAACTGCCGCCAAAGATTCTGCAGAAACAGCATTTGCAATATTCGACCTATATAAGAAAGCGCATGGAATGTCAAGTTTCACATAAAATGTTAGCAAAAACGAAATGTCCAAATTGCAAAGAAACAGAAGAAACAGATTGTGAAGCATGTATAGAAGGGGGGACTCTTTTACACAATTGTGGAGAAGATGAAGAACCAGAAGTATACAATGTTAAATGGAAAGTTATAGAAGAGAATTAAACAAAAAATGAAAACGCTAGCAATATTAACAACCCTCTTTGGGATAGCAATGAGTTTTGGATATTTTACTCAAACATATAAAATTGTAAAAACAAAATCAGTAAAAGGCGTGTCCCTAGCAACTTACTTCTTTTTCCTCGTAGGAATTTCTATGTGGTTTATTTATGGAATAACTATCAAGGACCTACCAATAATTATAAGTAATGCTGTTTTTTTCATAGGGGCAATAGCAGTAATAACAACATTCTTAATTTACAGGAGACACAAAAAATGATAAAAGCATTTTTGTTTGACAGAGATGGAATAATACTTGATTCTGAATTCGCACATATAAATGCAGTTATAGAAACATTCAATAAATTCGGTATTAAAATAAAAAAATCAGAACAAAAAATAATAATAGGGCGACACCCAGATAACTATCTTCCCGAGCTAAAGAAAAAATATGAATTTTCGGTAGAAGAATTTTGGAAGGTAGAAAACGGATTATATTATAAATATTTCAATAAAGCCCCATTATTCAAAGAAACAATAAAGTTTATGAAGAACTTAAAAGCAAAAGGGTATAAAATAGGATTAACAACATCATCTGACCTAAAAACGACAAAAATGCTTATCAAAAGAGTCAAAGAATTAGAAAATTGGATAGATGTAATAATAACAAGAGAAGATTACAAAAAAAGCAAACCAGATCCCGAACCTTATATAATTACAGCAAAAAAACTAAAAGTAAAACCCTCAGAATGTATAGTAGTTGAAGATTCTTTAACAGGTTTAAAATCAGCTAAAAACGCAAAAATGAAATGTATAATTATACCAACAGAGCTTACAAAGAAATATGATTTTAGAGAAGCGGATCTAGTCGTGAACTCCGCAAAGGATATAAAATTAAGTCTCTTATAAATCAAAATAATTAAATAGATATTTTTCCTAGATAAACAATGACTAAAGGGCAACCAGATGAAAAGGAAGAACCAATAAAAAAGTCCGAATCAAAACACGGGTTATCAAAGGAAACTCTAGAAAGAATTCTCGAAGATAAAAAGCCAAGAAGAAAAATTGTTCCAATAAAGGAATCAGACTCAAGATTATCTGAAGAAGAGCTAAAAATGCTCTCTCAAAGGAAACCTGAGGAAGAGGATTCTGAAGAAGGAGTACAACCAGACTTCCAAAGAAGACCAGTGTTCTTAGAAAAAGAATTATCTAAAGAACCATCTGGAAATCTAAGTAAAGAAGATTCAGATGCAGAATACCTAACAAGACAGCAAAGCTCAGAAAAAGCTGACAAAGCAAAATATGTAAAATACGAATCAGATTCTTCAGTTAAAATACAAAAAGCGGGAGAAATAGCAAAGTCCTGGTCACAACCATTTCAAAATAGAGAACCTCAATTTATTAGTTCACACCCAGAAATACAAGGACAAAAACCAAAATATGAAACATATTTCACTCCAAAAAGCATGACGGAACAAGAGCTAAAGGATCTTTCAAAAAGTAGAGAATCTCCAAACTTCGGATTCAAAGAAGAAAAAATGCATTATTACAACGACTAAACCATTACATTAATAAATTCATTTAACTACAAAATAAAGAGGTGAAAAAGTGGCAGACTATAAAATTGAAAATGTATATCAAGGAGGATTCAACACTCTTGATGCGGACAAAGCCTATTCAAACGATTTTACAGGCTATAGAGTAAATTTTAAAGACCTTGGAATAAGTACGAACCCTCAAACTGCAAATCAAATAAAAGAAGTTTCTGATAAATTATCTTCTGGACTAAAAGAAATTGACTTAACTCTAATCAGCCCAAAAATGATTGAACTTGTTTCTAAGCAACAAATGGAAGAAATAAACAGAGTTAGTAAATTAACAGGAGTGGATATTGCAGTACACGGTCCAGTAATAGATACTGTAGGAATAAATAGAGAAGGATATGACGAGTTAAACAGGCAACACTCAGAAGCTGTGATAATTAACACTCTTGAAAAAAGCCAAGTTGTAAAACCAGATGGAAACGTGAACGTAACTTTCCACACTACAGAAGGTATACATGGAAGCGAATGGGAAACTCTTGGAACTCCTGAAGAAAAAAGAAAAGCAAAAAGATTAATGGCTATTGACAGAGAAACAGGAAAAATGACTGTCGTAAAACCAGACGTAAAATATTATCCTGGAGGAGAAAAGGGAAAAGTAAGAAAAGAAGAATATTCTGCCGAAGAAAATCTAGACCAAATAAATGGAACCCAATGGGACAATGAAATTGTTCAAGTTGAATTCAATAGAGAAAATGCAGAAAGAATTATGAAAGATACTCACAAATCTTTCCATAGACTCTATGCAATGGTGGAAGAAAGTAGAAGAACAGGAAAACCATTAAATTACACCATGTCTCCAGAAGAAGAAACAGAAGTAAAGAAATTATATTCTGCAAACGAATATATAAGAGAAGCAGAAAAAAAAGTAAAATCCTTATTCTCCAAAGCGTATGAATTTGCAGACAAATACGAAACTGGAGTAAAAAAAGATCAAATAATAAGCCATCTAAAGGATCTATCAAACAGATATAGCGAAGCATTAGGTATGAACAAAGAAGGACAAGTTGGCCCAGAATCACTTAATCCAAAAGTTCGTTCAGAAGCATTATTGCTCTTAGAACAAGGCCTAAGACCAATTGCACCCGAACAATTTATATCTCTAGAAGAATTCGCAACTGAAAAGTCATCTTTAACATTTGGTAACGCCGCTTTTGCCGCATACAAAAAATTCGGAGATAAAGCTCCAATAATTTCTATAGAAAATCCTCCTGTAGGTCACGCTCTTGCAACAGGAGAAGACCTTAGAAACGTTGTTGAAGGATCAAGAAAAATCTTCATAGAAAAATTAATGAAAGAAGAAAAAATGAACAAAAAGCAGGCTGAAGATACTGCTGCAAAATTAATTGGAGCTACATGGGATGTTGGACATATTAACATATTAAGAAAACAAGGATTTGGAAAAGAAGATATCATAAAAGAGTCTGCAAAAATAAAACCTTTCCTTAAACACGTTCATCTATCTGACAACTTTGGACTAGAACATACTGAACTCCCAATGGGGATGGGAAATGTTCCATTCAAAGAAATTATGGAAAAGTTAGGTAAAGAGGGATTTGAAGCAAAGAAACTTATTGAAGCAGGAGATTGGTGGCAACAACAAATGAATCCTATACCCGCATCTCTTGAAGGATTAGGAGTTCCAATTTATGCTAACGGGCAAACTCCCTACTGGAACCAAACACCTGGATTTTATCAAGGGTACCAATCAGGATTAGAAGGGGCTTGGCTTCCAGGAAACAACTACCAAACATTTGGCACTTACTTTTCTCAGCTTCCAACTGAATTAGGAGGATCAACTCAAAGTTCAGGAAGTAGGATGTCTGGAAGAGGAATGGAATAAGAAAACTTAAAAACACAGAAATATTTACTTAAACAGAGAGGTGAAAAAGTGGCGAATAAAAAAACAACAAAAAAGAAATCTACACACAAAAAGAAAACTACTTCTAAGAAGACAACAAAGAAACATTCAAAAAAACATACACGTACACTTAACCTAAAAACAGAGCGTGAAATAGCAATGGATTTTGCATTAAAAGTTTCTCAAGAATTTAACAAACTTGTAAAGTCAGTAATATTATTTGGATCATCAGCAAAAAAAGAACAAACTCTAGGATCAGATATTGATATAGTAATACTATTAGATGATGCCTCAATAAAGTGGGATCAAGAATTAATTGCCTGGTATCGTGAAGAATTAGAGAAGATAATAAAAAGAAATCCCTACAAACAGTCTTTACACATTAACACAGTCAAACTATCGACCTGGTGGGAAGATGTAATGAGAGGCGATTCTTTAGTACTAAACATATTAAGATACGGAGATGCTCTTGTTGATGTGGGAGGATTCTTTAATCCACTAAAACAAATGCTAATAGAAGGAAAAATAAAATCAACTCCAGAAGCAATTTATTCTTGTTTACAAAGAGCCCCATTACACTTGTCAAGAAGTCGTCAAGCAGAATTGGGAGCAATAGAAGGGCTCTATTGGTGTATGGTTGATTCGGCTCATGCAGCATTAATTGCAGCAAGAATATTTCCTCCATCTCCCGAGCATATTCCAGGATTCCTTAAAGAAACATTTGTAATTGCAGGTAAGCTAAAATCAAAATATGTAGAATGGATGAGAGACCTAACAATATTGCACAAAAGAATATCTCACAAAGACATTACAGATTTAAAAGGGGTTGAAATTGACACTTGGCAAGAAAGAACAGAAGATTTTCTCAAAACAATGACTGAATTAGTAAAAACAATTATCAGTTAATTTTTATAAAAAGGTTTATGCAAATTATACTCATCAGAATTTTCTTCAGTTTTTGATGCAATATCCTTCTTTGAATCAACATCTACAAATTTTTCCAAACCTTTTGAAATATAATTAGCAATTTTCTTAGCATTATAAGCTACATAAGTAAGAACTGCCGCACTTCCTATAATTTCAAAAGCTTCTAAAGCTCCAGGCTCATTCATTTTTTAGCCTCCACATCAGAAGGTTTTTCACCATAAATATTTTTGAATAAGTTTTTTCTAGAAGTATCCGTAATATTTGAATTGTATTTATCAAGATAAGCGTCTCCAAGAGTTTGTATTGTTATCATAACCTTTTCATATTTTTCCAAATCTTTCTCTGCAGATTCCTTTTGTTCCTTTTTAAAGTATGAAGTTTTACTCTCAATAATTTCCTTAGCAGTGAAATATTTGTCCTGCACTTTACCAAATTCAAGGTCCTTAAATTTATCAATTTCTTCTTTAGCATTAGACTTCAAGTCTCCAAGATATTTCTCAGCCAAATCTCCATAGAAATTCCATAAATTAGAAACACTCAAATTAGCTAAAGCATTTTGATACTTATTAGAATAAACAGTAGCAGCAATCTTAGTGGCCTCAGGAGTAGAATGAGCAGCTGCAAGCAAACCATCCACAAGATGAGAATCTTTGCCAAACATTTCATCAACCAAACTATCTAAAGAAACACTCGCCCTATTTTCATCTCCTTGAGCAAGGGCTTTTCCAGAGACCGCACCATAAGAAAAGGTCTTAAGATCACTAAGATATTTATTCTGTGCTTCTTGTTTTTCTTTCTGTATTTGTTCGGGTGATTTTTCTGCCATTTTATGCTACCTTTGCCTCCACATTATTTTTCTCTTTAAGTTTAAGAGCTTTTTCCTTATCTCTATCAAATCCGCCCATTTTCTTTGAGGCCTCAAGAACATAATCATAAATCTCAGTACCCATTTCCCCAGAATGTCTATCTTTAGCATAACTCAAAAGCAATCCAAGAGCATCAATAGTTTCTCTGTTTTTGTAATTATCTTCTTTCACAATAAAATAGTCCAAAGCCTTCTTCAAATTATCAACTGGGACAAGGTTCTCAAATTCATTCCACAGATAAGTAATATTTATTCCAGAAATTTCTCTATTAGAGAAATAATTAGCGTAACTTTGAACAGTGTTCATACTATCCATGAACTTTTCATCATACATTTGGTTATCTGAACTTCTTTTTTCCATAGAAATATATAGTCCCAGACTTTATAAATCTTTCTATTTGTTATTACTTAACAAAAGTAACAAAATTAATCAATATCTGCTTTCTCTTCTAAAATCTGGATTTTACAAGGTAGTTTGGGCTTAACTTCTTTAACGGCCTTTCTAGCAACTGCCACTGCTGTTGGACTAGCAACCGCAATAAAGAATATAGCTTCCTGAGGCTTCAAAATAGCAGCCTTACCCATTGATTTCCCAAAAGATAACTGCATACCAGTCTGCATACGATCAGCTCCTGCACCAGTAAGCATTTTATTTTCTCTTTGAATATGATGCGGGAAAGGAACCACTTTGAAAACATACTGTCCTGAAAGACCCTTATCTAACTTCTTATTAATATACTGTCTACAAGCTTCAAGAGCATTATGTCTTATCTGAACAGCCTCTTTAGATACAACTGAAAGCACATAAGGCAATTTACCCTCATTATACATCTTATCGCTACCCATAACGAACTTAACGATTTTCTGAGGTGGAACTACTTTTATGAAAGATTTTTGTTTTCTCTTACTGATTCTTGTAAAGGGTGTAACACTCCTTTTAGAATACGCATTTGCTTTTCTCAAACTTGCCATTTTATGCTATTTGTACCTGAGGAGATTCCCCATTAAAAACTCCAGTTTTTAGTTCCTTATGAAAAGAAAAATAAACTTCCCGAGAACCGTCCTTAGTTAATTCTTCTTTAAGATAATTAACCAAATCGTCCTTATTTAAACCCTCTTTAACCTCAAGACGTGAATCAGAACTTAATGCCACTGAATACATTCTACCCTTAGGTAAAAAATCCAAGAAAAAAGGATCCTTCTTAGTTTTCATCGGGTCATAAATATTATCGGAATAAACAATCTTAACATCATCTAAGTTCATTTTATCTCTACCTCATTTGTAACTGCCTGACCAGGTAGACCTTTCTCAAAAATAGCTCTAACAACACCCTTATTCCCATGAGTGCTTGCAATCTTACCAGTTATAGCCTTTCCAGCAGGACTCTTCCATGAAACAGATTTACCTATAAACTTAGAAGCTTCTTCCTTCCCTGAAACACCTTCAATTTCAATTAAGAAATGTCTTTCATGAATCCTATGTCTTCCACGTCTAAATTGTATAATTCTACCACTTGTCATGTTAATTATCAATAAAATCCATTTATAAAACTTTCTTAGAGAGAAAATAGAATTAAACAGAAGAATTTAAATATAAAAACTTTTTAATAATAGAAAAGAGTTGATTATAATATGGCTGAAAAAGAACAAGTATTTTCGAGTAAAATAAAATATGACGGATTGTTAGATTTTTCAGAATTCTATAAATTTTGTTATCAGTGGTTAACCGAAGAGAGAGGATTTGATCTTGCAGAAACCGCTTACAAAGAGAAGATAAAAGGGGATTCAAAAGAAATAGATATAGAATGGAAAGGGTCTTCAAAAGTAACCGACTATTTCAAATTTGAAATAAAAGTTGAGTTTCAAGTTCTTGGGCTAAAGGATGTTGAAATAGTGAAAGAAGGCGCCAAAATCAAAATGAATAAAGGAGGGGTGGGGATAAAAATCAAGGGCACTCTTATAAGAGATTATCAAGGAAAATTTGAAATTAATGCCTCAAAAAAATTTATGAGAAGTATATATGAAAAGTGGGTGATACCTTCAAGGATTGAAGAATATGAAGGAAAGTTGGTGGGGATATGTGATGAGTTCTTATCCCAAGCAAAAGCATTTTTAGACCTATCTGGTAAGAGATAATACCGAAATCCTTAAATAGAAATTCTATGATATAATTCCATGAAAAGAGAAATTTTACTTATTTTTGCATTACTGATAATAATGCCTTCAGTTATTGCAATAAATGTTAATGTTGAGGAAGTTAGCTCAAACAACGTAATAATTCTGGGATTAGACCAACCTGCAACATTTGATATAACAATAACAAACAAGGGTGCACCCGAAGAGATAGAATTTTATACATATCTAACTGATGTAGTCTCAGACTTTTTCCCAAAAGAAAAAATACATCTCAACTCAGGAGAATCAAAAACAGTAAGAATTGAAGTCTATTCTCCCGAAAAAACAAAATTCAAAGGATACTATACTTTTGATTATTATATTAGAAGCGAAGATGGTTCTGAAATCAAACAACCGCTAATGATAAACGTGGTAAGATTAGAAGATGCTTTTGAAATTGGATCTGGAGAAGTAGATTTGGATTCAGAAACAATGACTGTATATGTACATAGTAAAGTAAAATTTGATTTCAAAGGCATAAACTTGAAATTAACATCTCCCTTCTTTGAAATTGAAGAGAAAATTGATTTAGGTCCAAATAAAAAAGAGGAATTTACAGTTAATCTTAACAAAGAAGACTACAAAAAATTAGTGGCAGGTTTCTACACAATGAAGGCTGAAATACAAGTAGGTAAGGTAAAAGCAGATATTGAAGCCCCAATAAGATTTATTGAAAAAGACATAGTTACCGAAGAGAAAAGAGACTACGGGATAATCATAAATACAAAAATAATAAAGAAAACAAATGAAGGGAATTTAATATCAAAATCAGAAGTTGTAATTAGGAAGAATATAATATCAAGACTTTTTACAACAGTTAGTCCTGAACCAAATATTGTAGATCGTCAAGGACTCAAGATCTATTATACTTGGACCCCAGAAATAAAACCTTCTGAAACATACGAAATTAAAGTAAGGACAAATTGGTTATTCCCTTTCATATTAATTCTATTAATTATAGCATTAGTAATAATAACAAAACATTTCTCAAATAGAAACCTTACATTAAAGAAAAGGGTTTCATTTGTAAGGACAAAGGGCGGAGAATTTGCACTTAAGGTATCTATAATCGTCAAAGCAACACAATATATAGAGAAAGTTGCAATATATGAGAGACTACCGCCTTTGGTAAAGCTGCATGAAAAGTTCGGTGTTGAAAAACCTTCAAGAGTAGACGAAAAGGCCAAGAGAGTAGAATGGAGATTTGATAAATTAGAGGAAGGAGAAACTCGTGTACTAAATTACATTTTATACTCCAAAGTCGGAGTAATAGGGAAATTTGCGCTCCCTAGAACATCAGCCATATTTGAAAGAGATGGAAAGATCTACGAAAGAAATTCAAACAAAGCATTCTTCGTTATAGAACAAAACGTAAGAAAAGACGAAGACCAATTCTAATTATTCTAAAAAAATGAAAAAAGAAATTCTGGAATTCTATAAAAACCAAGGAGAAAGAACAAAAGTTGAGAAGAATCCATTTAAAGAAATACCAAGAGATATAAAAGAAATTACCAAAATAATTAGAGGATGGGGGATACACCCCGTTGAAATTTTCAAACAAAATCTAAAATTCTCAAAATATAGAATAAATGATCGCTCTCTAAAAACCGTTCAAGAAGTAATGAATAAAATAAAAAAACTCGACAACAGAAATTTAAACAAAACAAGAAAAACTAAAGATAAAATAGTTATAATTTGTAAACATTTTGCGATGTTACTAACTTCAATATTAAGAAGCAAAGGGATTCCTGCAAGATGCCGTTGTGGTTTTGCAACTTATTTTTCTAGAGCATGGTTTGAAGACCATTGGATTTGTGAATATTGGAATGGGAAGAAATGGTTAAGGGTTGATCCACAAATGGGAAGAATAAAAGAAGATAAAAAACATTTGACTTCAATAGACTTCAATAATTTACCCAAAGACATATTTTTCCCCGCAGGAGTACTTTGGCAATTATATAGAAAAGGGTTCATTAGTGGGAATTATTGTGGATTCTCACATGAAAGGGGAGAAAACGGTTCTTGGTATATTAGAGGAAATATGCTAAGGGATTTCTTCGCATTAAACAAGACCGAATATACTTACCAAGAAACAAACAAATTAATGGATAAAAACTATTCCCCAAATAAAAAAGACCTAAAACTACTTGATGAAATTGCAAAGATAACAACAAATCCAGATAAGAATTTTAGAAAAATAAGAAGTTTATACAAAAAAAGAAACGACCTAAAACCAAATAAAAAATAAATCCCTTCGCCAAGAGTCGAACTTGGGATCTTCCGGGGACTGCTTATGCAGTTATCCGAAGAAACTGACTTATCATGCTTCATCCTCATCCAAAATGGAATGTCCACATTAGCAATAAGCTACAGCCAGACGCTCTAACCACTGAGCTACGAAGGGATAGAAAAATTAAGAATAATGCTTTTTTAAAGATTACCTAACACAAAAAAACAACATAATACAAAACAAGCTTTTCCAAATAGAAGAATTTAAAAAGTAAAGGATTCATAGAAAATTTAACAAAAATGAGGTACACCATAAATGGATGAATTCGATGAATTCAAAAACATTGATGAAGATGAAGAAGAACTGAACACCTTCATGGATGAACTTGATTAAGTTCACACACTTATTCTTATTTTTTATTTTTTAATTAACAGAAAGACGATAAACGTTATTTGTCTTATCTAGCTCCTCAAAATCACTTACAATTTCTAATTTGATCTCATCTACCGATAACTGATTAATGAATAAATTGGATAAAGAAATCTTTCTACCATAACCAATAGCCACTTCATTTACCTCTATTTCTTTAATTTGAGAGTCATCAGCATAAACAACGATCTTAGAAGCAGGAGCATCTCCAAAACCATTATTCCTTATGCTTATATTCGCATTGAGATATCTACCTTCCATAAACACATCAACTTCCTCAAAACTCAAGTCAGGAACACTTTTAGCAGAATAAAGTTCGTTAATCAAGGCGGGAATATCTTCTCCAACAGTTTGATCGCAATCTAGAATTTCATACATTATATTATTGGGATTATCTGAATGATTGAATCCAAGAGCATGCAAAAGCTCATGTATAGCTACATTTGGTCTAGGACACTCAGAATCCCTTATCAATAAAATCTTACCTTCAAATATGATGTGGTAATTTCCAACAACTGTAACTTCTGTAACCCCTCCTTCACCTGCAACAAAAGTATTACCACTCACAATATTTTCATTGCTACAAGAAACGGTTATCTCTTCTCCATAGGGAACCTCATTAAATCCAAGATTAGTAAGATCGGAAATGATTGAAAAAGCCTCCACCATATCATTTTTCTTCTTAAGGGAACAAGCATCATCAATCCGATAAGTAATAATCTTATCTTGATATCTCATATTTGAATAAAATTGCATCCCCTCATAAGAGTCTCCTGTAAGAAAATCAGAACTGGCAGAGGCATTTGAAGAAACTAAGTCCGGATTGAACTCAACAACACCCGAAGGAACAAAGTAATATATTACAAGCATAGCAATTATTACTAAAACTAATACAGTAAATAAAACACCCATCCATCTCATAAAACAAAAAACGAATTAAGGTATATAAAACCTGTGCAAAAAATAAAAATAAAAATAAAAATAAAAAAACAAATCTAACTAATTAATCAAATTATTCTGATGATTCAGAACTTTGTTCCGAACCTGAATCAGATTCCTCAGAAGCATCTTCATCTGTAGATGAATTATCCTCTGAACTTTCATCCATTGGAGCTTCCTCAGATTGATTGGAGTCCTCTGAACTTTGCTCTTCTGACATTTCAGGAGCCTCTTCAGACGATTCAGTATTTTCCTGAACTTCGTTTTCTTCCATATTTCAACCTCATTTTAATTAAAACGCAAAGAAAAGCACCACTTTTAAAGTTTTTGACCCACTCAAAAAGTCAACAAAAATAAAGAAAAGTTTAAAAACAAAAAGTGCCAAAGAAAATGTAGGATGAAAAAAGAGGTACTATTTACAGCACTTATTGCTATAGTGTTTATGACAAGTTTTGTCGCAGCGGCAGAAACTACTTTAATAATAAATGCACCAGCAAATTTCTCAATAACAGGATTTGTTTCAGAATCAGGAGAGGGGCCTTATACTTTAATTGATTTAATAAATGAAAACACTGGAACAGATGGAAGAGTTCTATACATACTTGACACGGATGAATACGAATTCGATTTAAAATTAGATCTTAAAAAAGATGGAGAAGTTCACTACTCGGTTAAATACGATGAACCTTTTCAAGCAGGAGATCTTATTGAAATAGATTTTTATCCAAAATGGTCTCCAAAACCAAACGCAACAATTACTCAAGTAGAACTAGCAAACGAATCAGTTGAAATAACAAACGAGACTTCTGAAGAAGTTCCAGAAGTTAATGAAACAGCAACCGATGAATCAGCAAAGATATCTGGACATGTTGTATTTAATGGAAAAACAATAGCCTACACAGGAGGAATAATTGTTCTTATCATAATAATATTATTCTTAATGAGATGGAGAGTTAGGTCAAAGAGAAAATCAAAACCAAAAGAAGATACATCTCAAGAAATAAAAGTAAAGAAATTGAGTGAAGTTCAACAAACACAAGGAGATAATATTAAGGCACAAGAAGCACAAGTAGAGGAAACAAGAAGAAAATTAAAAGAAGCAGAAGATAAATTGCAAAGGATGAAAAATCCAAATATGTCACAAATAGACGACGCAAAGAGAAAATTAATTGAAGACGAAAGAGAATTGATGAGACTTAGAAAGGAGTACTCAAGTAAATAGGATTCTTAAAATGGTTACTGAATATATACCCAATAATGAATATGTTGTCGTTCGTGGATCAAAGATCCACAACAAAGGAGTATTTGCAAAGAAAGATATTCCAAAAGGAACAAAAATAATTGAATATGTTGGAAACAAAATAACTAAATCCAAATCCTATGATGTAGCAACAAACCAATTTGATAAATCTCAAAAAGACAAAGATGAAGGAGCAGTTTATATCTTTGAATTAAATAAGAAATACGATATAGATGGAAACGTTCCTTGGAATCCTGCAAAATATATTAATCACTCTTGCGAACCGAATGCTGAAACAGAAATAATAAGAGG
The DNA here is from genome assembly GCA_050303855.1 of Candidatus Pacearchaeota archaeon. Classification (GTDB taxonomy): domain Archaea; phylum Nanobdellota; class Nanobdellia; order Pacearchaeales; family GW2011-AR1; genus MWBV01. Next base: position 81,693 of record JBNLCO010000004.1, on the reverse strand, counting down.
GCATATTTGGATAATAGCAACAAGAGACATAAAAGACGGTGAAGAAATACTTTACAATTATGGATATGATTTAGATGAATATGAGGAACACCCATGTAGATGTGGTTCAAAAAAATGCGTAGGATATATCACTGCAGAAGAAAACTGGAAGAAGCTAAAAAAGAAACTGGAAAAAAGAAGTAACAAAAATAAATAAATTTATAAACTGAAGATTTCTCATTATTGAAAGAGGGTGAAATGAGAAATAAAAATCTATATCTAATTGCTTCAGCAATATTTATTCTATCAATTTCTTTTGTAATAGGAGTTCATACCGTAACCACTTCAACCGGAGGAAGTTCTTATAGCGTAAACGAAACTATTCAAAATACTTACAACATATCTGTCTTAAATGCAGATACAGGACAAAATGCAAACATTACTCAAGTAAATATAACAATACCATCAAATTTTGTATTTATCGCAGGAACTAGCGGAACAAACGTTACAGTATCATCTTTTGAAAACACAAGCACGGTATTAAGTTGGACCAATTCAACACTTTATTTAATCAATGGAAGTTCAACAGCATACTTTTGGTTTAATGCAACTTCAACACCAGGATCATACAACCTAACAGTAACTAGTGTAAATATAACAGGATCATACTCTTCAAATATTTCAGTAACTGTAAACGATACAACAAATCCTACTGCTTCTTTTGGAGAACCCGTTGAAGCTTATAACACTTCATCAGGAGAAGTCAACTTTAGTTTAAAGTGTTCAGATAACTATAATATAAGCGCTGCACAATTCTGGGGAAACTTTACAGGATCTTGGACAATCAACCAATCAAACACTTCAATGATAAACGACACTTACTGGAATATTAGTCTAACTCTAGCAGAAGGAACATATATCTGGGGAACATATTGTAATGATTCTACAAACAATAGCGCATGGACAAGCACAAACAGGACATTAATAGTAGACCTAACAGGGCCAACAGCAACGTCTTCTTGTAGTACAAGTAATGTAAACACAGGAGGATTAGTGACTTGTACCTGTTCTGGTACAGACGCTTTGTCGGGAATAAGCTCCACAACTGCTTCAGGATCACAAGATACGCTAAGTGTTGGAACACATACCTACACTTGTACTGTAACAGATTATGCAGGAAACTCAGCATTAAGCACCTCAACATTTACTGTTAGTGGAGGATCAACTTCTTCAGGAGGTTCAAGCTCATCATCCCAAGAACAAAACAAGTATTGGACAAGAGGAACAGTATATGTAAAAGACATACAATTTATGGAATCGTATACAAGAGAATTACAATCAAAGCAAAGATTAAAGATAGATCTTGTTTCAGGTGAACATTACATTGGAATAATAAGCTTGACGGAAAACACTGCAATAATAAACGTTTCTTCAGATCCAGTTCAAGAAACATTCATTGTAGGAGATGAAAGAAAATACGAACTAAATGGAGATAACTACTACGATCTATCATTAACTCTAAACTCCATAGAAAATAATAAAGCAAACATAACTATAAGGCCTTTAACAGAGTTAATAAGTACTGAAGATACAAGTCAAGAAAGTAGTGAAAGCCAAGGAGGCTCAATATTCCAAGGAAGTCAAGATTTAACATGGCTATGGATAGTAATAGTTGTAGTAATTTTAGTAATAGCATTCTTCATAATTAAAAATAAAATGAAGAATCAAAAGAAGAAAAAGCACAAGAAAAAATCAAGAAAATAATTATCTAAAAACTCCTTCTAAAATACCCTTACCTTTCTCTTTATTATAACACTTTAAACAAAATACCCTATTGTTTAACTTGTATTCTGAAGAAGGATCTAAGACCTCTCTACACAAGCTACATCTTTGCATACAATCTCTACAAAACTTCTTAGTAGAGCCCTTTACATCATGAGCATGATTCACACAAAAAGTCTTATTACATCTAGCACAAACAACTTCACAACTAGAACAAATCTTCTTATTACAAAAATCACATACCTTTTCCGAACAAGATTTACAAAACACACCTTCACAAACTTCACATCTATCCCCACAATTCCTACAAGTTAAATGTCCTGAAGCGCAAATAATTATCTCATCCAATTTAGCCTTACAGCTAGCACAAAACTGATCAGAAAGTTTCTTGTTCAAAGAATCATACTCAAAGCTAACCATTTTACCTTCCTTCCCAGACTTAAGTATTAGATTAGCCAAATAAACAGGGTAATAAATAATAGACGCATTAACCAATTTATTCTTTATAGCCAACCCATGCTTCTTTATCTCATGGTTTATCAACATCTTTTCTTCAGATTCGGACCCCTCAAGAGAATTTTCTTCATTTAATTTTGTAAGAGCTTTCTCAAGCTTCAACTTCTTCTCATCTTCAGACTCAGAAATTTGCTTCACCAAAGTATCTCTCTGAGTTAATATCTCTCCAAGTTGATTCTTATAATGAGACTGTATACGAGAAATCTCTTTGTTTAACAATTCTTTAAGTTTAACAGTTAATTCCTGAGTTTTAGGTCTTATTAAACTCTGAAGCTCAGCTTTAGCTACTTCATATTCATTATTAAAATCTGTCTGTTTGATATCTCTCTTATTACCTTCAATCAAAGATCTAGATTCATCAAAATTAAACAATTTCCCATCCTTAATATAGATATTAGTCATAATCTGGTCTCGATTATTCAAATACTGAAATATTGTAGCAAAAGAGAATCTAAAGAAGATTTCATTTCTAACATTTGTAGAGGAATTCTTTACCTCACAATTTCTGAAAGGAATCAACTCTGGGATTTCCAATTTGGGATCGAAAGTCGTATCCAATTTCAATAAAGTAGTCTCACCCCTCCCTTCAAGAAACTCTTTCATTGATTTGATCATATAATGACTTGGGTTAACAGGTTCAAATCCAGGTATTTCTTTATCAAAACTAAATAAATAAGGAGACTTCTTACCAGAAAATTTCTCAAAATTTGCTGGAACATTAGAAATACTCAAAGTCTCACCATTATCAGTAACTTCACAACCTAAACTTTTGAAGAACTTGACAAAGAAGTCCTTGAGCTTAATCTCCATCGTCTAAGAACTCCTTATTGTTTACATTATCCTCATTATAGCCTTTTATCCCTTCATTAATCATATTCTCAATTCTCTTTATATCATCAGAGAATGTTTGTAGATTATTCTTTGAATCAATAAACGAAGTCATTATCATTTCTTCAATTTTAGCCATACCCAAATGAGTTTCAGAATCCAAACCAAGATTAAACAATATAATTGGAAGCTCCCCTATAACTAACCCCACACAACACATCTTATTGATAATCAAATCAACAACATGTTCTTCCATTGTACCTTTAGTAGCAAAACTATAAATATTCATATCTCTATTCTGTCCAATCCTATCTAACCTACCAATTCTCTGTTCTACAGACATTGGATTCCAAGGCAAATCATAATTAATCAAATTCCTACAAAACTGAAAATTCAAACCTTCAGCCCCCGTATCCGTACTTATCAATATATCTGCATCCGCTTTAAATTGTTTAACCATTTCAGACTTTTCTTCTCTGGTTAACCCTCCAACAAACTCCATTATCTTAAGGTTCATATGCTTAAGATTCTCAATTATATATCTTAAAGTTGTAGGGTGTCTAGTATATATTAGAATTTTATCATCAGGGTCTTCTCTTTTGATATTTTCTATAAGTTCAATCAATTTCTTCATCTTAGAATCAACACCCAACGATTCATAATCACTAAGAATCCTTCTTGCAATATCCTTTGTCTTATCATGATATTTGTTATCTTCAACAATCCTCTTAAGGGATTCAATAGCAGATTTAGAAGAACTAGTTATTTTAGGCAATATTGCAAAAACAATCAACCTCCCATTTATTGAGTCTCCATTAGCAGAGAAATACTGGGACTCTAATAACTCACACGTGGCATCGTAAATTTCTTTCTCTTTTGGGGTAAGATCAACAGAAACAACTCTTGGAATCCTTTTCTTATAATTTATACCAGTCTGGGTCCTTCTACGCCTAACCATTATTTCTTCTAACTTCCTTCTAAGGTCTTTGGGATTCAAAGGATACCGTTTATTTCCCCTATTTAGGAACTTTTTTCTAAATTCCTTTATAGTTCCCAAATGACCTCTTTTAAGCAAATGTAGAAGGTTATATAGCTCAATAAGATCATTCTGAAAAGGGGTTGCAGTCAATATCAAGAACCTTTTCTTTTGTAACTTATCTACAAATCTCCATCTAACCGTACTTCTAGACTTTAACTTATGGGCTTCATCAACTATAATCAAATCCCAAGGAATCTTATGAGCGTTATTATGTCTAAAATCCCCTTTCTGCCTATCAAAAATCTTAACCCGATCAATAGAAGCAATCATAAAACCCCCGTTACCCCAAGAAGTCTCGTCTTCAATTATCTTAAAATCCAAATCAAATTTCTCCTTAAGTTCTGCAACCCACTGATCAACCAATGAAGGCGGAACCAAAATTAAAGCATTCTTCAACAATCCTCTTACAATACATTCTTTTAGAACAAGTCCAGCAGTAATAGTCTTACCCAAACCAACTTCATCTGCCAATAAACCAGTACAATTCAAATCCCGAATAAGTTTTATTGCCCCTTCCTTCTGATAAGGAAGCTCATAAGTTAAATTCTTTTTAACAAGATCATAAGAAATTAATTCATTTATATCTGAATCTTTTGTTAGCTCTTCAGCCTCGAATCTCAAATCCAACATTTCTTTTGATTCAAAGCTTCTCTTCTCAAGCTTCTCAAATAAATCAAAATCTTCATCCGAAAAACTTTCTTCAACAGATATCTCTGGGTTAATATCAAAATCTTCCATTTTTCTCTTTTTTCCTCTTTAATACCAAATTTAGTTAAATTTACATCAAACGAAAGATAAGAAAATTTCGAATAGTTTTAAAGATTTATATTATCCTGTAAATCAAAACACTATTCTATATCAGAATACCCAAATAAAACTCCAAAAGGTTCACACCAAATCAAAACATAATCATAAGATTCATAATCAATTCCTTCAAGATTATAATTCTGATCTCCAACATTGCCTTTTAGATCTCCCAAGCTAACATAATCATTGGCATTTAAATCATTAGCCAGATAAACTTTCAAGCCAGGACCATTAGTAGCTTCAAAATTCTCAAATCTCAAATAAACATCATTTCCATCAGTAATAACCTCTGCAGAACCCATAACTTTGTGAACCTCATCCGCATCCATAAAACTCCCCGCAAGAACAACCTGCAATTCAGATTCCTGAACAGAACCATTATCTAAAACTCCTTCTTCCATCGAACCAAAAGGATTTTCCTCACTAACTCTATCATTCAAAAACAAAGGTGATGCAAGATACCAAATTAAAACAAGCACTACAACAATACCTCCAACTATCAAACCAGTCTTAACACCCTTTTTCATAACAAACACAACAAAATGAAATTTATAAAATTAACTAATTAGATAGTACTATTCACAGAAGTATCGTTAACAACAGTTTCATTAACAATTGTCTCATTCGAAGGTTCTTCAATAATAATTTCAGGGCAAGAAGTAACATTAAACTCACATCCAAGATCCTCGCTTCTAAATATAGTTGTTACATTATCATCACAAAGGAAACTATCTGTAGGGCATCCTAAAATACAAGATTCGTTAAACCAAATCAAACCAGACTCTGCACACTCAGTAGAATCATCACATAAATCAAGATTATCCGCATCACAATCAACAACTCCTTCTTTAAACGCTAAAAAATACCACCAAGGCTTTTCTAATCTCAATACCTCCCCATTTTCTGCACTTATAACGGCATTAACTTCACTTCTAACCTTGAACAATCCTAGAAACTTTACAGTCTTGTTACCATCGGCTTCATAAACAACACTTAAGTTATTTCCTTCTCCAACTTCCTTTACTCTAACCTCTACATCTCTAGTTTGTAATTTATCAATAGCAGTCTGGCTTGCAGTATCAGGCAAGATCTTAATATCAGACTTAGCACCATTGGATAATTTAGCCTTCAAAGAATTACCTTCCTGTTCAAATTCTAATTCGGAATCAACTTCAATACCCCTAACCTTTATTTTAACATCCTCTCCGCCATCTCTTGTTTCGATCCTAACTCTAACTTCATACTGAACATTATTTTCATCAACTAAAATAATTGTTTGTTCTTCTTTAATTTTACTTGAACCTTTGTTCTCTGAATCATCATCTTCTGCATCCTCGCTATCTTCTACTTCATTATCATCCTCTGAATCTAATGAATCGTCAGAAGAAACCTTTTTACTATCTCCATTGCTTTTATCTTCAGAATCATCATCTTCTGAATCCGAACCTGAACCACTAGAATCAGAATCACCAGAAGAACCTGAACTATCTGAGCCAGAACCCGAGCTTACAGAATTTGAACCACTTGTAGAACCTCCAGAGTTCTCACCTTTCTTAGCATCAATAACTCCAACAAAACCTACAAGTAATATACCCACCACAAACAAAACCAACATCCAACTCTTTTTCATAAACAAACGAAATAAAATAACTTTAAAAATCTATCCAAAAAAACAATCCTAAAGAAGAATTTATTTCTTTAACCTCAATTCATAGATTGACGCCCTTCCTATCTGTAAACCAGATTTAAGATCAACAGACATCCTCTCAAATACATCATATCCATGTTCTTGTGCTTGAACATAAGGATCGTTAATTGGACCTGCAACATGGAAATAAGGCATGACAATTACCCCGTCTTCAGAGAGATAGCTCTTTGCATCCTCCAAAAATCTGTGAATTAGCTTACCCCTATCCAAAATAGAACCCGAGATTAGAAGCTGTTCCATTGTATGGTCCGAAAAGAACGGATGATTAAATACAATTAAATCATGTTTGCCTTCTATTTTCTCAAACAAATCTCCTTGAAAAACAGTTAGCTTGTCTCCTAAAGAATAGTTTTCCACGTTAAGTTTAGAATTCTCAAAAGCTGCAGGAGATAAATCAGACAATACAACTTCTTTAGCTCCAAACAAACCCATAACAATCCCTTGAACTCCAGAACCAGAACCCATATCAATAGCTCTCTTATCCAAATAAAGTCCATTATTGTAAAACAACCATCTTGCCAAATATAATGCAGTCATTTTCTCTGGACGCAAAACATTTGAATTAACAATAAAATTTTTTAAAACATGATCCTCAGTCAAAAATACATCAACAGAATAATTCTCATGTTTATGTCCTTCAATTATTACCTTCAATTTCTCTTTTTGTTCAGAGGTATAATCTTCCATGATAATAAAAGATTTACCGGATATATAAATTTTATCAGAAATAAAAAACAGTAAAATTAAAACGCCCCGACCGAAGCAGTTACATTTCCGAACGGTTGAGATTATTTGTTTAGGTGGAGTTTGGGTTATTGCTATTTTTTAAAATAGTCTCTTCCATTTCTTTGGTTAATACTCCTGTTTTTAGATATTCATTCAATAAACTATCATCTAACTTTAACAAAGCTTCAATTCTTGAAACAAGGATAAGAGTTTCCACATGATGAAAAGCACTTAAAATAGTAAAAGACTTTAAAATCTCTTCAACCAGTTCCTCTGAATCAACTCTAAAAAACTCTTCCATCTTTCCGTTAACTTCTTTTACAAATACCAAAAAGTTTGGTTCTCTGAAATGAGTTTTTTCATGCTGAATACAATTTCTCAATTCTCCTTCCAAGAGACCTTTTATCAGAGAAAGATCTAAAGCATATTTTTTCTCTAATTTTTCTAAATTAGTCTTTATTTCAAAAAGATTAAGGTACTTTTCTTTAGGGTTTAACCCTGAGAGAAAGATTATTCTTTTTAATTTAGCCCAAACGAGTTCAAGCATAGAAGCATAGGCTTTTTTTAATGCAGGCACTGACTCTTCAAGAGGCACAGATTTAGAACCATATTTTTTAACCACTCCTTCCATATCTCTAATTGTTTGAAGAGTTCCTCCATCTCTTATATCATCCTTGAAAGAAGCAGAAGAAATTAATTTATCTTCTAACATTTTTCTAAGTAAATCAGAATATTGTTTATGCAATTGTTGAAAGATTATCAAAAGATCTATTCTGCTTTGTGCTAATCCTAAATTAACTAATCCTTGAGCAAAACTTTTTTCTTCTTTAATAAAATTTTCCATACTCTCTCTTGGTTTTTCAAGGAATTTTTCCTGCCTACGATTTATATCTTCAAAAATATCCATTCATCAAGCTCCTAAAATTTTTAGAATTATCCCTGTGATTATTCCAGGAGCACTTGATTTGGCAATGTCAATTATATCATTAATCATATTTTTTACCTTAGACTCGTTAGGATAATCTTTTCTCAACTCTTTCTCAAGTTCTCTTTTCAGGATTTCAAGATTCATACTTTGGCTTTGATGCTGTTCTTGGTGTTGAGATTGATTCTGATTTAGGCTTATATTGAAGGTAGGTACTCCATTATGCTTGATGTTTTGTTCTTCTTCATCTAAATCTATTCCCAGTCCAGAAGCAATTTCATCCAGTTGGGCTTCTATCTCTCCCATTGCCTCATCTATGTCTTCCTCGCTAGCCCCTAAAAATCCTCCGATTTGCACATCTTCCAAGTCCCATTCTCCTAATTTTCCTTTATCTATTAATTCATCCTTTATTCCATTTAGAACCTTAATGTATCCTTCACATGCCCTTTCAGTTGCATTTTCGTCTTTTGTTACTTTTTTATACAAAATTTTAATTCTTTTTTCTATATTTTCCATAAAATAGTTTAATCTTTGAAACTTTTATGTTTTTCTATACAAATTGAAAGCTCCAGAAATGTTCAGTTTTGTTACGTTATTTCTGAAACTACGTTCGAAATAGTAACACGCCCCGACCGAGATTCGAACTCGGGTCACCGCCGTGAAAGGGCGGCATTCTTGGCCTCTGAACTATCGGGGCATATATTCAAAGATAAAAAATTAAGATAAATCTGCTTTTTAAAGCTAACTACGGATGAGGAATGAAACCCAGAACATTTATAATAGAAAAATTCGTATAAAATAAAAGAGAAGATGATAGAATTAAAGCACATACTAGCAATCCTTGCCTATATTGTATTCAACTTTCTATTTGCAATAATCTGGAATCTTGGAATATTTAAGAAATCATATAAAAAATTAACGAGGGGCATAGCTAGACACGACCCAATATTCTCATTAGGAATTTTAGCAATATTAATCCAGGGGGTAGCCTTAGTAATACTATTCACACTATTCTCAAAAGGAACACATCCAATACTAGAAGGAATAACTCTAAGCCTACTAGTAGGATCATATAGTATTGTTTACGGAGCGTTTGTAGTTCCAGCAAAATTCATGATAAAACCAGTTAGCCATTATGCAGTATTAGAATTAATTTATGGGATAATCCACTTTGCGGTTGCAGGAATTATAATTGCTTTAATAATATCTTAAGTAAGAAATAGATAAACTTTTTATACCTCAATAACTTAAATATAAGATGGCAATAGGTGGTACACTTTTAGTAGTTTTATTGGTCGTAGCTGCTATTTGGGTTTTTGTTGAAGTTAAAAGATTCAAACATAAAGCATACGCAATACTCTTGATAGTTCTAATTGTATTCACATATATAAGTTTTGCAGCAACAATAAAAGGAAAGAACTTAGATCTCAAATCCGTGGATGGAATAAAAGGTGCAGGAAAATTATACTTTGCTTGGTTAGGTTCAATCTTTGGAAATCTAAAAACACTAACGACAAATGCTGTTCACATGGATTGGAAAGCAGATGAAAAAAACTTAAAACAAATAGAAACAAAAAACAAAACAAGGATCTGGGATCGATTAAATCAAAAGTAATATTTATAAATAAACTAATATTAAATATAACATGGCAAAAAAGAGTGTGAAGAAAAAAGCAGCTAAATCTGTTAAGAAAGCTGCGAAGAAATCAACTTCTAAAAAGAAAGTTAGTAGAAGTAAATCTCCTAAAAGAAGTTCTGCAGTTAAACCAACAGACAACAGAATAAGATTAGCACTTAGAGATTTATTATTATTCGTAATCCTATCAATGGTTTCCTACTTAATATACACTGTATCTGGAAATACACTATATGAACAATTCTTTGGGGTTGTAAGTATAATCTTAGGATTTATAGCGCTTGCATTCCTTGTGGCAGTTCTAGTACTTGTTCTTATGAAAGCAATGAAAAAGAAATAAAAGCCACAGCCGAGCTTCAACAATTTGTCATTTTTTTAAGGACTTATAGCCATTAATCAAGTCGAGGTAAGATAACCTTTTCAGCACCACCAATAAATTCCCTAACGTCTTTAGTTAATGTAAGAACATCATGTATACTAATTACTAAGTCTTCTCCTGCCCGAGTTTTCTTGCCCCCATGAAAAATAACATGCCTATTTTGTATTGGCTGTATAAAAGAAAATAAAGATTGGGGCAATTCAATACCTAAAACCTCTTTATACAAATCATAAACCTCTTTTACTTTATGGAAGATCATATCGTCCATTGTTTCTTTCACTCTTTTTTTAACAAAATCATTAATACTCCCTTTCTCAGACATTAAATCTTTCCATTCAATCTTCTCACCCTTTATCTTTGATAGATATTTTTTTATAAAATTCTCCAAATGTTCTTGGGAGTTTATTACATTATACTTAAAGGCATCACCCAAATAAGCTTCCAACGCAGATATAACTGAACCATATAAAAGTCGAATCATTATATCTTTTCCTCCAGATTCCTCTGACTTCATTAGGAAAAGCACAGCATCATGAATATTATTTATAATTTCCAAAGAATTAGCAGCATATTCTGAAGAAGTTGTAAGACTTTCATTAAAATCCCTATACAAAGAGCTCTGATAGTGGTGGGCCAATGAAGGGTTTATAGCAGACACATCTATTTGGGAAATATTATTATATTCAACATCATTTAAAGAGGAAAGTATTTCTTTCTTTTTTCCCAACAAAGATTTAATCTTAGAGTAAAAAGAGATTGTTCCCCTAGAAAAATAGGTCTTTTTATCTAAACTTTCAAAATTTTCGGGAAGAACTGTGCAACAAAGACCCTTCTCATCCCACATATCTTCTTCAGGGTTCTTTATTATTTTAACGCTTCCCAAAAAAGTCCAATTATTATCCTTTTTCTCAAAGTAATAAGCATCAAAACTAGAGACAACGCTATAATCATTCCAATTATTGTCTCTAACCAACAAGATTTGAATTAATTCTTTATCTATATCAATCTTTGAAAAAGATTCAGATTTCTTGAAAGAATCAACTTTTTTAGCATCATGAATTGAGTAAAACATAATCCCCTTACTAGTTTCTGGTTCAGTTCCCATAAAAGCCCCATATATTCAAACTTAATAAAATTATATATGGCAAACCCTTGGTTTAAGGACATATTATAAGAGCCACAGCCGAGATTTGAACTCGGGACCTCTACCTTACCAAGGTAGCACTCTACCAAAACTGAGCTACTGCGGCAATAATCAATCTGCATAACTACAATAACTTTATAAAATCTTTTTATTAAAGCTTTTGATGGAAAATCAAGAGAAAACTGACTCAGAGAACGAAAAAGAAAAGAAAGATAGTCTTAAAGAAAAGTATAATGAACTTAAAGAAAAATATTCCCTACCGGAGTTTACAGATCTAAACAAAGAATTTGGAATAGAGAAATTAGATGAAGATGCAGAATTCCTTCTAAGAGAGGTTATCCATAACATAGCAGATAAAATACAAAACTATATGAGATTCCTTGAAAACATAGTAAACCCTTCAAGTGCTTCAATGTTTATCTTCTCACTCGTAAAGATTCTTGACAACGGAAAGAGAAAAACACTATCAGAAATATACACAAAGATGTCAGAATTTGAAATAAAACTAATAAAATTGGATCTAAAATCAGATGAATCTTCAGAAGCAGAATTCATTAAAGATTCATTCAAACTTTGGAATGAAATAAAGGAAGAACTATACGAAGTTATTGATTACGCAGAAAAGAACTTCAACTCAAACTCAGAAGTCTCAGTAAAGAAAAGTGGTTACTTTGGATAATTATTTCAAACCACCAAAAATATCTTCTAAATCAATTTCTAAAAGAGCAACAGGCATCTTAATCTTCCAATTCCTTAATATTCTTGGATGTATCTCCCCCAAAAATCCAATCTTTTTACCATCATAAACAATTTCAGCAACTCTCCCATCAATAAAATATCCGGGGAAATTCTCTGATTCTTTAAAATCCAATTTAAGACCAATCATTCTAAACAAATATTCCAAAATCTGTTTGGCTTCAGTAAAGTTACCAGGAGTTATTCCTAAAGAAAGTCTTTCACTTTCAGAGATACTTCCATCTGAATTATTCTCAAAAACTCTTCCCATCTCAAAAATCTTCTGAGGGTATTCAGAATCAACATTGTTTGAAAAGACTTTCATAACATAATGTGTTAAATCTCTTCTAAGTAGATTATATTCTGTCTTAGATTCTTCAAGCGCAATAATACTCTTAGAAATCTTATCTGACAAGCCCATATTCTCCAACATATCATCCTTAGTGGTCAAATGGAAATTTGAAACTTCAAGTAATCCCAAGCCCGCAAGTATATTAGCAAATCTTTTCTTAGTATTCTCCCTATGATTTTCCTCTCCAATCGTAGACAAGGAAGGAATCTCTGGAACAAGTTTATCATAACCATAAGCTATAGCAACATCCTCAATCAAATCAACTTCATGTAAGATATCCATCCTCCAACATCCAACCTCAACAAGATTCTTGCCCAGATTGTAATTATGGCCCATTCTTTCAAGCAAAACCTTCAAAGTCTTCTCATCTAAATCTAAACCTAAAAGTTTATTCACATTATCCAACGAAATCTTTATACTTTCTGAAGACATATTTGGAGAAGATTTCTCTCCGTTTGGTAAACCAGAAACATCCATCTGGTAAATCTTCCCACCCATCTCTGCAAAAGAGCTTACTAAAATATTCAAACACTTTCTCAAAACAGCATAATCGAAACCAGAACATTCAACAAAAACATCTCTTGTTTTACTTGTAACCTTTCCAGTCATTTGGGAATTTATAACTGGAGGCATACTTAATACATTATTATCTGCATCAACAAAAACAGGGAAACTAGATTTTCCTGCAAGTAGGTGAGCATAATCTTTTCCTTTTGGATGTCTTTGAAGAATCTGCAAACCAGACATTTCCCGATCCATTTCTAAAGGAACGAATTTTATTTTATCAGGCTCCATTGCCTTAAGTATTATAGGTAACTTAATCTTATCCAAAGGATAAATACCAATTGCTAACTTCTTTCTTCTACGTCCTACAGTAATATGTAACTTCTCTTGTATATCAATAATTTCTTTTATTTTTTCATCATCCAATCTTAACCCTCTAACAATTGCACAAGCGGTGTAAGGCCTTACATTTCGAACAGAAGAATCTATCTTAACCTTATATCCTTTCTCAGGCTTATGAATCTTATAAATCTTAAGACCAGTTTTCTTTCCTAAAAATGCTAAGAAGCTTCTCCTAAAATTCTGATAAGATAACAAATCGGGTCTATCTGGAGTCACGTCTAATTCAACTTCTTCCTCGTCAATACCTTCAACAGGAGTTCCAAACAAAGCTATCTTTTCCTGCATCTCAGAAGTAAGCTTTCCTATTTCTCTTTCAAATACTTTTTTACTAAATTTTATTGAAGCCATTCTATTTCATCCAATATTTGATCTTTCTTAATTGAGTTAAATCATTCTTATATAACTCCCTAAGATCTTTTATTTTATAATAATCCATGATAATCCTATCAACTCCCTGACCCCAAGCTAAAATAGGTATATTCTTTCCAAGCAAAGTAACTGAAACTTCAGGTCTAAAGATACCCGCTCCACCTAACTCCAACCACATATTTCTTTCAGGATGCCAAACATCAACTTCTACAGAAGGTTCTGTATAAGGGAAATATGAAGGTCTAAATCTTATTTTATCGAATCCCATCTTCTTATAGAACTGTTTCAAATATCCCAACAGATGTCTGAAATTAACGTTTTTATCTATAACAATACCTTCTGTCTGATAAAATTCAAAACCATGTGCCCAATCAACAGTTTCATTTCTAAAATTCTTACCCAAAGCAAAAATCTTCACGGGAAGATCTTCTTCTTTTATTCTTGTAAGTTCCATAGCAGACAAAGAAGTTGTATGAGTTCTCAAAACCAACTGTTTGGCAACCTCATCGTTCCATTTATATCCCCAACCCTTACTTCCTTCAACACCAGATTCATGAGCCTTTCTTACCGCTTCAACAATCTTCTTATCATGAGGCAAATCAATCTTCTTATTTATGAAGAACGTATCTGCTAACTCCCTAGCAGGATGATCTTGAGGCTGGAACAAAGCATCAAAATTCCAGAAACTCTGCTGAATCATACTTCCTGAAACCTCTCTGAAACCCATATCAGTCCAAATCTTTCTAACATAATCTATTGATTGATTAACAAAATGTCTCTTACCTCCATTCAAATCAGGTAAAGGAGAAACAACATCATACCTTCTAAACTTCTTTCCTTTCCAATTCTTATCCAACTTAAGTAATTCAGGAGTTATTTGTTCAATCAAATCTTCTTCCCTAACTTTAAGGTTCATAAGCTTCTTTCCAAAACCTGTAACCTCAAAAGAAATCTCCTTATCTTCTTCAATTAGAATTATGCCTTTCCTAGAACGTAAATTCTTCAAAGCAAAATCCTGTTCTGGAGTCAAATTATCCGCATCTAAAGGCAAAGCCTCAATAAACTGCTCTTCAAGAGTTTTCTTAGCTATATCTGAAGGTTGGCCGCTAAATACAATCTTTCCCTTATTTAGTTCGATTAAAGCTCTTTTCTTCAAAGCACCTAAGGAAGCCTTAAATTCATCATTTGAAAGCTTACTTTCAGCCTGAGCATCCTTTAAAGAGATAATTCTCTTCTCATTCAACAAATTCAACAATCTTCTCTCAGGAAGCCCTTTCTTAAGATACAATGCACCATTAACCCCCAATTCCACCATTTTCTTTTTAACTGAATTGATTTTAACAACATCCTTATTCTGAAGATAATCAAGAGCTCTTAAAACAGAAACTTTATCCAAATTGGACTTCTTACAGATCTCAATTATATCCTTCTCATTCAAAAAAGGCAGTATTTTTCTTTCATGAGGACTAAGAGAATCAATCGCCTTGCTTAATTCCTTACTATCTAATTTATTATCGGCCATTTAAACTATAAAATAAGAGGATTTAAAATTGTTTGGTCATCCAAGTTGGCATTCCCAAAACCAATCCAAGAGCTTTTAGATCATATATACTTCTCTGATTCTTATCATCTTGGATTATAAAAGTCATTTTAACTTTATTTTTATTACATAAAAAGATATTCTGCTTTATTCTAGATAAAATCTCAACCTTAGCATACAAATCCCTCGCTTCAATGATTTCATCAAAATTGATTCCTAATACAATACCTTTCTTCTTCATTACTTTGGCCATAACCTGATTAAACCCAGAATTTCTTTGCTTCTGATAATCTTTTCTCCCAGACAAATTAACCAACAAAATATCTACAGGCAATTTCTCAATAACTTTTCTATTAAGTTCATCATCACTTGAAGAATAAATTATTTTCTTCTTCTCAGATTTAGCCTTCTTAACCTCATTCTTCAATTTGTTAAATTCTGTCTGAGTGATTATTGTTTCATTCGATTCCATCTTATTTCTTCAATACTTTTTCAATATCTGAAAATACTTTTCTTATTGATTGATTTCCATTTATTTTTATTAATCTATCTTTAAAATGTTTAATAATTTTTGGAGAGTATTTGTAAAATAACTTCAAACGAACTTCCAAGGATTTTTCTTGATCATCAACACGATTCTCTAATTTCCGCCTTAATTTTATTCTTCTATGAACTTCCCGCTTAGGAAGCGTTAAAATAATAACTTTTTCCAAATTAAGCTTATCTGCTACTTTTAGTTGCTTCGAATCTCTCGGAAACCCATCAATTATAAAATTGTCTTTCGGCAAGCTTCTCAAAAGTAATTTATTCACGATTCTATTCGGAGCCATCAACCCTTTATTCATATACTTAGCCAAAATCTTCCCTTCTCTTGATCCTTTTTTTACTTCCTTCCTTAAAATTTCTCCAACAGTAATTCTCTTAAGTTTAAACTTTTTTGCAATAAGTTTTGCTTGGGTTCCCTTTCCACTTCCTTGTATCCCAATTATCGCTAACCTCATTTTAAGATAAAGAGAAATATGTTTTTATACTTTAGGATTAACTAAAAAAGTTTCATAACTAAGGATTTCTTCAAAAGCGTCCTTAAATTCGCTACCATTTACCTTTCCGGCAATACCTTGAGACTTATCTGCAGTCCAACCAATAACTATATAAGACAAAGAATTATTTTCAAAAACAGAATTGTAAGGCATTTTGGAACTTATTGCATCCAATAAAGAATCATCCACCAAATAATGTTTATCCTCTTTCAATCTTAAAAGATTCAATTCCCCATCAAGAATTCTAACCTTTCCTGATTCCAACTTGTTAAAAGGTATGCACGGCATAAATTGGAAACAAACTAGATCTTTAAAAGAATTATTGTGCTAAAAAAGAGTTATTTAGCAAAACAATAAAGATTAAATATTGAAGAAGAGCAAAAAAAGAATGAAAGAATACCTGATTCAATTCAAACCAAAGGACGTACAAAAAGTTATAACAAATTGGATGGAGGAAAGTAAAAAAAGTGAAGAAGCGATAACTTGGATAAACGCAATTGTTTCCCACACTTTTTTATCCCCCTTTTATGGAATTCGAGATATAAGTAGTTTAGCGATTACACCTGAGGAAGAAAACAAAGAGTTAAGAGACAGATATTTTGTTGAAGATATATTCGCAAGAGCCTATATCCAAAACTTACATAATTTAGGAAAAAATTACGTAAATTCTATGGTCGAGATATTCAAAGAGGTAACAAGCCAAAAAGAAAACATTAGCAAAAAAAAATTTAGAAGAATTAGCAGATAACTGTTATAGAAGTTTGAAGACATTGAATATGTACATGCCAATAACCCCAAAGCTAAAAGATGTTACAAAACTAAATGAAATCCAAACAAGACTTTGCAAAAGTGCGGACAAATCAGGAAAAATACTAAATTATGTTGCAAATAGATTTTTTAGTCCAAATTTCAAAAGAGACAAATACTATTTTGAAGAAGATATATGGAGCTTCTGGACAAATTTCAAAAAAGATTTTGAAGAAGAGAATATAGGGATAATGTATACACGTATAGATAGAATGATAACTAACACAGATTATGTTCACAATGTCATAGAACAACTTGCATGGAATATTAAAGAACACGCTTTCAATCCCGAGAATGATATAAAAAAGAGAACAAACAAAGAGGATTTCTACAAAATAGTAGAAATTGAAGGGAAGCCAGAAAAAGAGATTCCTGCAAAGAATAAACAAATTAAAGATCTTAAGAAACCTGCAGAAAAAGGAAATTATATAGTGACTATGAAAGACAATGGATTTGGGATTAAAGAACAACACCTAGAAAACATATTCAAAAAAGGTTTCTCAACCAAAAATGACAAAACAACAGATCACGGGATAGGGTTATGGGGAGCAAAAGAATTTGTAGAGAAAAACGGCGGAGAAATGAGCGTAGAAACAAAATTGGGAGAAGGTACAGAATTCAAATTTACCATTCCTTACACAAAAGTAGATGAAGGTTATTGTATTCAATAATTATTTAACAGTAAAATCTTAACACGACAGTTATTTTATAGTGAATAAATTGCTGTCGTGAACATCAAAAACATCCAATCTTACTCCAGAATCAAGCCACCCATGAGCATAATTCAAAGCAGCAAAACAATTAACATAATCTCCTTTTTCTTCAAAATGTTTAGCATCTGAAATGTAATTCTCAACCATATCAATTATTTCTTTAGCATAAGCTTCTTTCCCAGGAATTATATTCTTCTTAACTTCAGATAAAGCTGTCTCTGTCAAATTGAAATACTTATCAATTTTCTCCTTAGTAATTTTATCTTCCATGATAAAACAAAAATAATTAGGTTTATTAAGTTTATTTATTACAGTCAAACATGGATCAATACACTAGAGTGGACTTCAGAGACCAAATATCAAAGAATAAAAGAAAATCCTTTTTTATGATAGTTTTCATATTCATAATGTTTCTCCTACTAGGGTATGTCATCTCAGCATTCTACGCAGATTCTCAAGGAATTTTTTTCTTCATTATGATAATATCAATTATTGTATCAATACTATACGTTTCAATTAGTTACTACAATTCGGATAAAATAGCTATAGCAAGTGTTAGGGCTAAACGCGCCTCACGGACAGAACATAAAATGTTCTATGATCTAGTTGAAGGATTAACAATAGCCTCAGGACTTCCAATGCCAAAATTATACGTAATGCCTTCCAAACAAATAAACGCCTTTGCCTCTGGAAGAGACCCTAAACACGCAGTAATTTGTGTAACAGAAGGCTGCCTAGAGAAACTAGATAAAAGAGAACTTGAAGGAGTATTAGCACACGAATTAGGACATATAGGAAACTATGATATCAGATACATGACAATAGTCTCTGTAATGGTTGGGATGATTGCAATAGCTTCAGAAATATTTCTAAGAAGTTTATGGTTCTCTGGAGGATCAAGAAGCTCTGAAGGAGGAAAAGCTCAATCAATATACCTCATAATAGGAATAATCCTAGCAATATTAGCTCCAATTGTAGTTGCACTAGTCCAACTATCCATATCAAGAAAACATGAATATTCTGCAGATGCTACAGCGGTTAAATTCACAAGATATCCTGGAGGACTAATTAACGCTCTAAAAAAGATAAAACAAGATTACGAACACCCAACTCTAAATGAAAAAAGAGAGAAAAAGCCAAGTAAAGCTTTAGCACCAATGTTCTTTGCAAACCCTTTCAAGAATCTTGGGAGCACACATCCTCCAATAGAAAAAAGGATTTCTGCATTAGAGAGAATGTAAAAAATCTTAAAAACCCCCAGAACAAAAGAATTCTATGAAAACTGAGCTAAAAAACCCCGAATTAATAAAACTGGATGAAGAAATATTCAATGCAAACAAATTCTATAGTTTAGCAGGACGTTCATTAGGAAATTTCCCAAATTTCTACGCAGTGGAAGAATTCCTAAAAATAGCAAATGATCTTCTAGGAAAACTAGAGAAAATTGAAACGGATGATGAATTTGAAGCAATATTCATTGAAAATTCAACTTACAATTTGAAATCTCAGAAAATATTCTTGGAGTATTTCTCAAAAGGAGGGATAAATGCAGAAGAATTATTTAAAGAAATACTTGGAGAAGAATCACTTGATATTTTAAGAGAAAACATAAAGAATTTTGATTACAAAAAATTATGGGACTATTACTTATCATATCAAGAATACGCCCATAAAAGCATTCCAGTAGATGATGAAAATATAAGGGAGAAAATGAGAGAAACCTTAAATGAACTAAAAAAGGATATACTGGAGTATGCAACAAAATACTATGGATTCCCAGAGGACTATGATTTTGACCTAGTTTTAGGACAGCCTTACTCTCAAAGGACCTTCTTCCACCCTACAAACAGAAGAATGGAAATCTCACCAGGAGCATTTTTCATATACAAGGAGGATAACGAACTAAAAATGAACGTAACAGCAGTTATCCAAGTTATGTTCCACGAATTAATAGGTCACGGTAGACATGAAATATATTCAAAAGATTTTCCATTAGCTATGCAAGACAATTCAATAAACACTTCAATTGAACCATTACATGTACATTTTGAAGGAGTTTCTCAGTTATCAGAAAAAGAATCAATAGACTTCATGAAAAAATTCAAAGAAAAATACAATATAATTGACGATTACATAACTCAAAGAATATTCTCAGAAACAGAAAACGAAATAGCAAATTTTAGTTCTTACTACAAATATCTTGGATTGAAGAAGATAGAGCAAAATGATTTCAATCAAAATGAAGAATTCAAGAAAATAACAAACAACCATGGGCTTGCAATACTATATTCTCAATCAAATCTAACCCCTTTCTCTGCGTTAAGAGATGCGACATATCCTCTTGGATTAAAAATATTAAAGAAAATATTAAACGAAATAAAAGAAGAGATAGGAGAAGAAAATTACAATAAGAACATCGTTGAAATAAATAAAGTTATCTCAAGCGGTGTATTCAATTTTAGAGTTCTTCCCAAGTTTATAAGATATTATCTAAAAGGGAAAGGAATAATCTCCAAATAATTTAAAAACTCATCAAACATCCCTCTATTAAAATGGGTGTACTAAGGGGCTTTGGAATTGTAATATGTTCAGTAGCATTATTTTTAATATTAATTTCAGCAGGAACTTTTGCAACATTAAATAACTCCTTAACGTTCGAAAACGTCCAAAAGAACATTAACCCTTTAGCAACGCAATTTGTTGAAGACCAAATAGGAACACAAAATATTGTTCCTCAATTAACGGATCTATCAAAAACAGTATGCCAAAATGGAACAGAAATAGTAAAAGATCTAGGAAATTTCACATTAGCAATCCCCTGTGAAACAGTATATCTTGGTGAAGAAAGTATAATAAGCTACTCCATAGATTATTTCATTAAAGATTTTTATTATAAAGAATACAACTGTAAATTTGCAGATTGTTTTAAAGAATCAGATACTCCTTTCTTTTTAATATCACTTCACGCAAAAAACTATTGGAAAGGTTCATTCTACAAAACATTCTTAGCAATAATAATACTAACGGCGTTACTTATTCTCTTAGCTGAGAAAAAATCAAACGGGTTAATCATTGCTGGTTCTCTTTCAATAGCATCTTCTTTCATAATACTGAAACTAACCGGAATAGGAACAGCAATTGCAAAAGCAATAATATCTCCTATATCCCAAGCACTATCAGAAACAAGCTCAAATGATTTGGTAAAGGGCATTGTAAACATATTCTTCTCTGAATCAACAAAAGTATTCTTGTGGATGTTTATAGCAGGAATAATAGTTATAGCAGCCGGAATAGTCTTGAAATTAACAGGAATAGGAATGAAGATAAGTCAAAAGATTGAAAATATAAACAACAAGAACAAAATAAAACAACTAGAAACAAAAACAAAAATGTTAGAAAAGAATATCAAATCAAAGCCTAAAAAATAATTATCTTTTATCTCTCTTTTCTCTTTCCTTCTTATCCTTTTCTAGATTATTAAGGAAGTTTCCAATAAACTTTGAATATTGTTCCCTATCCCTCATTTCCCGAACCATATAGACTTTTACATCATCCATATTCTTATCTTGAGTCTTAACCATACTCCCAGATCTCTCTTTGAAAGCTTTACTAAGAAGAATTTCTCCTTTTGAGAACGCAGCTATCTTCTTCAAGTTAGGTATAAAATTGCCCATTGTAACAAACTCTAACTCACCCTGAGAATTCATCTTAGAAACCGCATATCCTGTGTCTATAGAAAGACCATAATCAAATTTATCCTTAAAGATCTTATTATGATAAGCCAATAGTACCTCTATTTGTTGTGCTAAAGAAATTGCAGCCTTCTCATTCTTGAAGGTCTTAGTTTTCAAAGGAGAGAATACAAAAAATACACAGTCCCCATTCTCATAAATCATAGCTTTCTTATCTTCAGCATATCCAGTGATCTTACCAACAGTTTCGCTAATGCCACTCTTACCCAAAGAATCCATATTCTTAATTCTAAAGCAAACAATTGCAGATTCTTGTTTCTCGCCTTTTAACGAAAGAGAAAGTTTAGCTCTATTCTTGGTATTAAACAAGAAACCAGATTTAGAGGGCTTAGATTCACTAGAAGGCCTCAAAGATTTACGTTTTTTTTTAAAACCTTTAAATTTACCAAAGAAAGTTTTTCTATAGCCTTTCTTAACAGTTAATAAAACAACAAATCCTAAAACAAGTATAACAAAAACCCAAATAATAGGGCTAACACCCACTCCAAAATTCTTAACTTCCTTAAGGTCAATACTCTTACCTGTCAAAAGAACAGTATCACTAAACCTACTTTGACCGTCACTTATAACTTCAACAGAATACTCTCCGTTAGGGGCATTAATCTTATACTCAATTGACTCATCAACAGCTAGGATTATATCCACAGTCAAAGATGAGTTTTCCCCAATCTTAACCAAAACAGAATCATTATAGAGAACATTTCCTTTATTAGTAAACAAAACAGTTCCATTAGCAACACTAACTTCAACATCTCTCTTCTCTATAACTGAAAATATCTTTTCAGAATCCAATAAATTTGAAACAGCGAAAATAGTCCAATTTGCAGGAGGATGATTATAAGGGACATCATAAATCAAAGATTCGTCTGGACCCACTTCAACCTGTTTTAAAATTTCATTATTGGATCTCTTAAGGGTAAGGATTGAATCTGTTGCAATAACCTCTCCAGTCTGGTCATGAAGTATTGCTCTAGCATTAACCTGTGTTCCAGGAACAATACCTTCTTCACTTTCCAATATTATCTCAAGGCTTGCAGGAACTTGAGCAACATTAATATTGTAATTCATATAACCCCTATTTATTTCCTCTTCCTTAGAATTAAGTTCATAAACATCCACTTTAACCAAATAAGCTCCAGCCCTTAATCCAGAAGGCAAATCAAGACTCACAGAAAAATAACCTTCATTAACAGTCTCTAAAACCTCTAAATTAGCAGTATCATTTCCAGTAACAATTGTAAATTTAACAAAACCATTAGCTCCCTCTCCATTACTCTTAAAAGCATCTCCTTTAAACACAACAGCCTCCCCAGGGTTATAATCAGTTTTATCTATCTTTGACTGCACAACAATTTGATTAGAAACAGAAAACTCATCACTCAAAACATAATCCTCTCCAAGAACCGCCTTAACCCTACACCCATCAGCAGGGAAATTAAGCTTATCCTTACTTAAAACCGCAGACATCTTTACTTCCTGCCCCGAAGACAAATCAACACCATTTTCAAAGAACTTAACCTGCTTACCCTCACAAAACAAAGTCAAAATCAAATTCCCAGAAAGATCAGAAAGTGCCTTAACTGTAACAGGAACGGTAATTGAATCTCCCACATTATAAACATCCTTAGGTTGCTGATTAAAAATAACCTCTGCGGAAACACTAAAAGTCGTTAAAACAAGTATTCCAACTGCAAACAACATCAACCATCTTTTTTCCATCAAAAAATTAATGAACTTTTATTTATAAATATTTGTGAGGAAAAACTATTTCTCTCGATCATTTATGATCTCAACAAATTCAAGACCGTATTCTTCCTTAAGTTGTTCCTGAGTCCTAATTTCTTTTTTCCTTCCCCACTGATGCAAGAAAATAGGAGTCTCATTCTTATCAAGACCATAATATGCAACAACATGAGTATACTCAATAAGTTTACCTCTAGCATCAAAACCATTATCGCCATAGGTCTTAATATTCTTTACAGGATGTTTAGCACCAATAAGCATACCCGGCTTGAGAGTTCCCTCTGCAATAAGATCTTTTACTTCTTTAAAGCTATCAAAATGACCTATGACAGAATTTTTATATTGCAAATCCCAAGCATCTGCTCCCCTATAATTTTTATCAAATAGTTCTTGGGTAGATAACCTAGCATATCTTGAACAATGACTAGAGGGAATACAGTAGTTTGGAACAAAAGGATTAACTACGGTTTGTTCATCAACTGCTTTGTCCCACATTTTCTCTTTTAGTTCATTGTAATCGATAAATTTCTCAGAAGAGTAAGAGGAAACAGGGTTAATACCTCCAATTGTGAAAGCTCCAGCTAGTAAGCCAGTTCCAAGTATTTTTAATAGATTTTTTCCCATTTTAACTCCTTTAATATATTATCACTGCATAGTAACACTTTTTAAATGTTATGTAATAGAATTTACAAGCAATTTCCAAAATTATTGAGAGAATATCTCCTTACCACAAACAAATTAAAATAATAGTCATCTAAAGACAAATTCTCCAAAAATTTGATGACTATCGCTATCCGCTTCTTCCATTACAATTCCCCTCCCGATAAAATTTGTTTATTGATCATTTTCGGTAATCAAATCAACATTTATCTTTATATATTTTATTGCCAAGATTTTCCATTCTAAGCAAAAAACCAAAAAAAGATATAATTTTATAAATATCTTAAAGTTAGGAGTAGAATGAAGACACTAAATCTCCATGTTGATTATATTGAATGGGAAGGACTGAAAAAAGCCCTAAAAAACATTGATGAACTAAAAAAACAAGATACTTCAAAGAAAAAAGTTGAAGATGCGCTAGTAATTCTTACAGCAGTTGAAAAAGATGATTCCCCTTCAAAAGAATTTATTGAAGAATTCATAAAAAACACGAAATCAATATCGGATCAAATAAAGACAAAGAATATTGTATTATATCCTTATGCACACCTATCGAAAAACCTTGGAAGCCCACAAACAGCAATAAAGATCTTGGATCTTCTTGAAGAAAAACTAAAAAAAGAGAAATTTAAAGTCTCTAGAGCACCATTTGGGTATTACAAAACATTTGAATTAAAAGTAAAAGGTCATCCGTTAAGTGAATTATCTAGAGAGATAACAGTCCAAGGAACCGAAACACCCGAAGTAACAGAAGAATACGATCCAAAAAGACTTCTAAAAGAAATTTCAAAATCTAGATTAGATGCTTCCAAACTAAAAGATAACGACCATAGAATATTAGCTAAGAAAATGGATCTATTTTCTTTCAACGAAGTTGCTCCCGGAATGGTATTTTGGCACAACAACGGACTTGTTATAAGAAACGAACTAATAAAATACTGGAGAGAACTACACCAAGAAGCCAATTATGAAGAAATTCAAACCCCTCAAATATTAGATAAAAAACTCTGGCAAATATCAGGACACTGGGAAAAATATAAGGACAACATCTTCCTTACAGAATATGAAAAAAGAGTATTTGCTGTAAAACCTATGAACTGTCCAGGAGGAATGTTAGTATACAAAAGCTCACCTAAATCTTACAAAGACCTCCCATTAAGAGTTGGAGAATTAGGAATAGTTCATAGACAAGAATTATCAGGAGTTTTAGGAGGATTATTTAGAGTTATCCAATTTACCCAAGACGATGCACATCTATTTTGTAGGGAAGAAGACATAGAAAATGAAATATTTGGGATAATGGATTTAGTAGATAAAATGTATAAGAAATTCGAGTTCAATTACACAGTAGAACTCTCAACACGTCCAGAAAAAAGGATAGGAGAAGAAAAGGTATGGGACTTAGCAGAAAGAACTCTTCAAAAAGCACTTGAGAAGAAAAAGATAAAATTCAAAGTAAACAAAGGAGATGGGGCATTCTACGGTCCAAAGATTGATTTCCATCTTAAAGATTCACTAAACAGAACCTGGCAATGTGCAACAATACAATTAGATTTCCTAATGCCAGAGAGATTCGACCTCGAATATATAGACAAAGACAACTCCAAAAAAAGACCAATAATGCTTCACAGAGTTATATACGGATCTCTAGAAAGATTCATGGGAATTGTATTGGAACACTTTAGCGGGAGACTTCCAACTTGGTTAGCTCCAATACAAGTAAGAGTATTAAACTTCACAGACAGAAATACAAAAGCATCAGAAAAAATACTTAACCAAATAAAAGAAGAAATCCCGGGGATAAGAATTGACTCAGATTTCTCACAAACAACAGTACAGTCAAAAGTTAAATCTGCAGAAGAATTAAAAATCCCTTGGGTAATTCTGGTAGGAGATAAGGAGGAAGAAAACAACTCAGTCTCTGTAAGATATAAAGGTGAAAGAAAACTTGAATCTCTAGAAGTTAATAAATTCATAGAAAAGATTAATAAAGAAATCTCAGAAAGGAATTAACCAATTATATTTTTTCTATAAAGAAGCTTGCCACTACGAGTGATTATTTGGGCGGGAAGATTATCATAGGCATCTTCATGTTTTCCAAACTTTGCATCTTTATCCTCGTATTTCAATAAAACATCATATTTTATGTCTGGGAGTTGGAAATAACTATAATCTTTGGGATTACGCTCAATAACATGCATGATCTCAACTAAACCTTTATCTTGTTTGTCAACAGAACTCTTAACAACAAACTTATCTTTATCGATACTCACAATTTTCCCAGTAGCAATGTTGGAATATGTAATAACAACGTTCTCTCTAGAATCACGAACAACTCTCTTCTCTTTATGCCTAACCATAAATCAACAACAAATCTCCCCTTTAAAATGATTTATATACCAAAACTTATAAATCAGAATAATATCCTTTTTTTATGAATTTCCAATTTTACATAGAAAAGCTGTTTGATTCAGAGGAATTTCTAAAGTTCAAAAAAGAAAATCCAACGGCATTCCTCTGCTCAGGATTCTTCTCAATAGACAAGAAAAATACCTCGCCCGAAAGCCAGTCAAAGGCAGACAATCAACAACATTTAGATTTCTTCATACCAGAATTAAACAAAATGTTCAGTTTCAAACTTAATCAAAATCCAATAGAAATGACTAACGTTGAAAATTTCTCCAAATCGGCAGATGAAGAAGGAAAAGAACTAAAGCCAGAGAAAATATCGGATAACTTTGATTTTGATTTTAATGAATTAGAAAAAGTAATCACAGAAAGAATGGAAAAAGAAAAGGTAAAAAACAAAGTAGAAAAAATATTATGGAGCCTACAAAGCAAAGACAATCAATCATTCTTAATTGGAACAATCTTTTTATCAAACCTAGGAATGTTAAAAGTAACATTCAATTTAGACACAAAAGAACTAACTAATTTTGAAAAGAAATCATTCTTTGATTTTATAAGAATAATGAAAAAGAAAAATTAGAAGAAATTACTTCCAATAAAATTAAGTGCAAAGGTCTCATCACGCTGCTTTATTTTCTTCTCAAGAAATTTATACGCATCCTTCCCATATAAGTTCTTTTCATAAGCAACTTTAATGTTATCTTTTAAATTACTATTAAAACCCAAAGTCCTTCCAAGACAACTATAACAATTCTCAATAAGCACCCTTCTTTCAGGTCCTTCCACACCCAAACCATCCAAATCTTTAGCTAATTTATATAAAGGTGTTATCCTCATAAAAGACAAATAAAAAAGGTATATTTAAGCATTACTGAAGTTTTTCAACAACAAAATTAATCATCATTTCAGAGTTTCTTTCCTTAACAATATTAAAACCCGCCTCTTCAAACAATTTATGAACTTCATCTTCCTCAAACAAGTAATAATATCTCTTTCCTTTATCTCTCCACCCAATTTCTTGCTCTTTACCTTTTTTCCTCTTGCTCTTAAACCTCTTAGAATTATAATTCCAAACACCAATTAAAGCCTTACCTCCAGTCTTCAAAACCCGATAAATTTCTTCAGCAACTTTCTTATGATATTCTGGATTTATACAATGCAAAGCAGAAACACAAATACCATAATCAAAGAAATCATCTTCATAAGGAATATCCCATAAATCCCCTTTCTTAAACTCAGCATCAACACCTAATTTCTTAGCCTTCTTTTCAGCAAGATCTAACATCTCTCGAGAAAAATCAACAAGGAACATCTTCCCATTATTAATCTTAGTAAGATGTCTTCCACTTCCACTACCCAAATCTAAAACTTTACCAATACAACTATCTAAAAACTCTTTGCTAAACTCTGAAGGAATTTCTTTAAACTCGTCCCATTCACATGCTATTGCATCCCATACTTTCTCTTGATTTTCCATAGAATAAATTAAGAAACTTCACTTAAAAATTTATCAATTCTCCAAAAATTATAAAAGTGTAAAACATTTAGTAAACTTATGAAGTTAAAAGAAAGTGTTATAATCATAACTGGGGCTTCACAAGGGGTTGGGAGAGAAATATGTGCATTATTATCAAAAGAAAAAGCTATAGTTGTGGCAGTATCAAGATCTCCAGCAAAAGTTGTTGAAGAAATTAATAATTCCGAAGGAAAAGCTATATGGATGAAAGCAGATGTTTCAAACGAAAAACAAATGGAAAATGTTTTCAAGAAGACGAAACAAAAATTCAAAAAAATTAACGCGGTAATAAACAACGCAGGAATTCTCATATCTAAACCAATCAGCAATATAGATTACAAAGAATTTGATCAAGTTTTCAAAGTTAATGTTAGAGGAGAGTTTATCGGATGCAAACTAGCAGAAAAATACATTAAAAAAGGAGTAATTGTAAATGCTTCTTCTGATGTCGGATTATTCGGAAAGCCAAATCTAACAGTATACTCTTCCTCAAAATTTGCAATAATAGGGTTAACAGAATCCCTTGCTAAAGAATTATATCCTAAGATAAGGGTTTTTGCCGTAACTCCAAGAAGTATTGCAACAGGAATGTCTAAATTCCATGGAAACTCTCCAGTCTTAGTAGCAAAAAAATATATAGATATCCTCAAAAACGCAGAGAAGTTAAAATCTGGAAGCCATTTCATAGTTGGAAAAGAAAGCGACTCAAACAAAAATTGGAAGAACGGTGTGCCAACAGTTAAGCTTTAATAACAACTTTTTCTCAGATTTGTATGGCACTCTCAAATAAAACATATCCAAAAGAAGCTCCTAAAAAACCAGTAAGAAGTGTATCTGGAGTTACACCTTTAACAGTAGTTCTAAAACCAAGAAAATGTGATCACGGAACTTGCATTTACTGCCCTGGAGGAGAACATGTTCCACAATCTTATACAGACAAAAGTCCAGCAATAATGAGAGCTCTAGCATTAAAATTCGACCCAAAAGAACAAGTGCTAAACAGATTAAAAGTGCTAACAAAAATGGGCCATCCAACAGATAAAATAGAAATAATTGTTTTAGGGGGAACATTCCTACAATACGAACTAGACTATCAATACGAATTCATAAAAGGATGTTTTGATGCTCTTAATGGAAAACCATCTAAAGATCTTGAAGAGGCTAAGAAAATAAACGAAACCGCAAAACACAGATGCGTAGCACTATGTATTGAAAATCGTCCAGATAACTGCTCAAATGAAGAAATTAAAAGAATGTTGGAATTTGGTTGCACAAGAGTAGAAATTGGTGTTCAAATACCAGATGATGAAATTTACAAAAAAATAAACCGAGGCCACACAGTCCAAGATGTAATTGATGCTACTAAAAGACTAAAAAATGTAGGATTTAAAGTAGGATATCATTATATGCCAGGATTGCCTCATTCAACAAAAGAAAAAGATTTTGAACTATTCAAAAAACTATTCAGTTCGGAAGATTTCAGACCCGATCAATTAAAGATATATCCTTGTCAAATAGTTGATGATTCCCCTCTAGCAAAAACCCATGAAATACTAAAATTCAAACCATACACCACAGAAGAAACAAAAGATTTCCTCAGAAAAGCAATACCTCTAATACCCGAATATTGCAGAATTATGAGAATCATGAGGGAAATACCAAAAGAAAAAATGTTGGGATCTGAACCAATAAAATTAGACATAAGAAAAGATATCGAAGAAAACCTAAAGAAACAAGGAATCAAAATAAACGAAATCCGTATGAGAGAGGTAGGTTTCAATCAACTAAACAATTCAAAAAACACACTAAAACTAAAAACAATTGAATATCCTGCATCCGAAGGAAAAGAATATTTTTTAGAAATAACAAACCAAGAGGATGTTTTATACGGACTATTAAGACTAAGATTAAATCCAGAAAAGCCAGAAGAAGTAATGGTAAGAGAATTACACGTTTATGGAAAAACACTAAACCTTGAAGAACAAGGACGAGAAGGCATAACCTCGCAACATATCGGACTAGGAAAACAATTAATGTTTGAAGCAGAGAAAATTACAAAAGATCATTCTTGTAAAATAATAAAAGTTATCTCAGGGGTAGGAGTTAGAGAATACTACAAAAAACTCGGATATAAGTTAGATAAAGAAAAAATCTATATGGAAAAAGTTTTATAGTAGAAAAAACATAAACAAACATGGCAGAAGGAAAATATATTGTTGCATCTGGACCTGTAATACTTGAAGGGGGTAAATTGCTTGTTAATAAAGATGACAAAGATGAATTCTATAAACTTCCCGGAGGAACTGTAGAAACTGGAATAGAAGATTTAGAGGAAGCATGCCATAGAGAAACAAAAGAAGAAAACAACGGAGAGATAGAGATAATTAAACCTCTCCATCCAATGATACTCTGGAAAAATCCGCAAACAAAAGACGAAATGTGCATAATATTGATCCACTATCTTGCAAAATTAACAAACAAAGAAGACCTAAAACCGATGCCTCCGATAAAAGAAGTAACTTGGCTAGACATAGAAGAAATCAAACAAAAGAAACACAATGTGGCCCCCAACATTTATTTCCTAATAGAAAAAGGCGATATAAATTAATTCTTATCTTTAACCTTCAAAGAAACCAAAGCGAATATTAACATAAACACTCCAATTAAAATGAACGAATACTTAAACTCTAAAAATCTAAGCAAGATCGCAACTAAAAGCAAAGAAACCATATAATTAAGGTCGATGGCTGTATTATAGACTCCATAATACTTATCACGTTCCTCTCTTGAAGCTATACTAAAGAAATGAGCTTCTGTCGTGGGTTCAAGCATTGCTGCCCCCACACTTCCTAAAACCAATAGAACAAGAATTCCCATAAGATCATTGATAAAGAAACATAAAACAGCCACAGCAAAAAGGATCAAATAACCCTTTACAAACATCTTCCTAAAACCAACTTTTCCAGCAGTCTTACCAAAAAGATACTCCAACAAAATCAAAGGGGCAATTATTCCAGCCAAAAAATAACCTACAACAAGATCATTCAAACCAGATTCAATAATATATACTGGAATATAAATGTAAATAAAAGCCCACCAAAACGAAATACCTCCACTAACGAAATAACTCAATATAAATTTCCTATGAGAAAAATAACTTTTAACCAATTTAAAGATATTATTTTCAACATTCCTAGTTTTCCTATCATCTTTAATCTTAAATCTCTTTAACAAAATAAACCCTAAAAGCATAAGACATCCAGAAACAATAAAAACAAAATTTATTCCATATTTCTGGGATATGAAACCTGCAGCCAAAGGACCAATAAGCCAAGCAAGATTAAACAAAACATACATAAAACCAGTATTCTCAGAAACCTGGCCGTCCTTAGATTTATCCCTCAGAATTATTCCAGAAACATTTACTCTTAAGGAACCAACAATATACAGAACAACACCCAACAAAATAGCTAAACCTAAATCCTTAACAAAATAAAACAAAAAGTAAGAAACAAGATACATCCAAATAACAAAAGCAAGAATACGAGTCTTACTACTCCTCTCAATCAAAGGAATAAATACCAAAAAAGAGATTATTCCCACCAAACCGAACAAAGTATTGATAAAACCAACCTGAGAGGCATTATGTGTAAGTGATTCAAAATAAATAGCCCAAATAGTTCCAACAAGAGCAATAGCCAAGGAAATAACCAAATTGACTAGACCTAATTCTTTGACTTTTGAAGATATCCCCTCCCTCTTTTTTGACAAAACCATAAGGAATATACAAATATAGAATTTTTATATATATCTCCAAAAAGAATAATGGTTAAATACCTCCAAAGAGACTAATAAAAATGGGAACAATCGAGAGGTGTCTAAACCAGATTTCATTACAAAAAGGGTACTTTCCAGGGAAAAAATACGCTGGAGATTGTAAGATATGTAATTACGATCCCCAAGAAAACAAGAAGTGCCCATGCTATACTCCAAGAACATACGAAACAGCTAAATCTTAATCTCACCAGTTTGCCATTCTTTCAAAACAAACCTTGCAGTTTTATCTTCATCAACAATTCCGCCTTTTTTGAAAAATCCTTTTTTCTTACCTAAATTCTCAATAAACATTTCAGAATCCCCTTCACTCTTAATCTTATAATGACTCTCCAACGCTTTCGAATAATCTCTCATAAGTTCAGCAATAGCAATTTCAGGATCTCTAACCTTGCTATAATCCCTAGCACCTAATTTAGCATGCTGAGCAATCTTAATTTTATCAATATTAGAATACTCATTTTCAGGTATAACCCCTGGACTATCCAATAACTGGATTTCTTCAGTTAACCTTAATTTTTGTAAAGCTTTTGTAAAACCAGATTGAGCCGAAACCCCAGCAGAGCTCTTACCTACAAGAATATTTATCAAAGAGCTCTTACCCGTATTAGGATAACCTATAATTCCAACAGTTACCTTCCCAGATTTATCTTTATTAATGATATTCTCTACTTCCCTAGCCTCTCTCTTTATTAAATTCCTCAAATCAGCAATGCCTTTCCTTTTAGTACAAGAAACAAAAACTCTTGGATACAAATGAATTTTATCCAAATTTCTCTTTAAAACCAAATCAGATTTGTTAATAACATAAATAATCCTCCTTCTTTTATCAAATATCTGTTTCTCAAACTCCTTATTTCTAGTTTCTTCTGTAAATCTAGCATCAAGAACCTCCAAAATAATATCTGAATTCTCAATTATAGTCTCAGCTATAGAAGGATATTTTTTCTTTTGTTTTCTAATATTGGATACATTTCTTGTATGTCTTGATGAAAAACTATATCTTGGCTTTACCATACCAAAAAACAAGAAAATATACTTTATAGATTTTTAGAAACAAGTAATACAACACAATCATTTATTTAAACAAAGTATTCCTAAAAATACCATGGCAGATTATATTGTTCACTACACACTAAATTCAAGAAACCACATGGACATTCCCCAGTCTAAAGAGGATTATATTCGTTTGATGCTAGAAAATGGCGAAGAAATAAACCAAGTCGTTGAGGAAAAATTAGAAAAAATAGTTCAAGATCCAAATTCAAACAACACTTCCATACAAGTACATAATGCATTCAAAATTACAGAAGAAATAAAACTAAAAAAATATAATTTTAAAAAAATAAAATAGATTTACTTTCTAAGATTATCTAGAAATTGAACATCCCTAATAAAATCTCCAGCAACAATATCCCATCTCATCCTATGACCTCTCTCAAAAGCCCTTCTTTCCATATCAATTCTTTCTTTGTCATTTGAAACCATGTAATCAATACCTTCCGCCATTTGTTCCACATCTGGATCAGACAAATACTTATCTTCTCCCTTGTTTAGATCAACCAAAATTCCTCTACCCCTAACCTCATCTACAAATAAACCTTTTTCCTTAGCTTTTTTTGGATCATCAGAAAGCATATCCAAAGCATAAAGGAATTTTGTGGAAATGGCAGTCCTTCCAGAACCAATCGTATCAGCTAAAATACCACTTGAAATCTGTTGAGGATTTCTATAGGGAAGAAGTTTAACATCAGTCAAACCGTAAAGCTCCAACAATAAATCTTCTCCAAGGAATTTATCTAAGAAAACAACGGCATTATTATTAATTGCCTCTCCCAAATCAGAATCCTGTTCCAGATTCTCTAAATTAACGGATTTAAGTCCAGATTTCTTAACAATATTCTCTAGTTTAGAGGTATATTCCTGATAATATCTACCTCCATCCTGCTTTACAAAACCAGGATGAAATTGTCCTGCAATCAAATAAGTTACGTCTTTATTTGAAGTATCACCCATAAACTTAGA
The DNA here is from genome assembly GCA_050303855.1 of Candidatus Pacearchaeota archaeon. Classification (GTDB taxonomy): domain Archaea; phylum Nanobdellota; class Nanobdellia; order Pacearchaeales; family GW2011-AR1; genus MWBV01. Next base: position 47,823 of record JBNLCO010000004.1, on the reverse strand, counting down.
AAAAGCTTCCAAACCATAATCCAAACCTTTATTCAAAGATTTCAAACCCAACGTAGAAACAACTTTCTTTTCAACACCATACTTTTTCTTCATATCTTCCCTACTATATTTTGAAGGATTAAGCATCCTAATACCATGATCTATATGTTTTGCTTTATTAGGATCAATACCATATTTTTCAGATAAAATATCAATCGCACTTTCAGTTGTAACAATAAGCCTGTCAGAATAATTAGCAAGGTCTTGGGTAGTCTTTAATTGATGTTTATTAGGTTCATCCAAAACAGTATGCAAATAAGTATAAACAGGAACATTTGCAGAATTCATTATTTTAGCAAAGGTAACATAATTACCTCCCTTAGCATCTTTTCCATCCAATCCAAATTCATGCTGCAAAACAACCACTGGCTTTCTAGGCCTTCTTTCAGAAGATCTAACTAACAATTTTCCAGCATTTCTAACCCAGGAATTAGAATCAGATTGATCGATAACACTCTCAACAAGAGGGTCATAACTTATCTCAGATTCAGAAGCATTATCTATAGCAAAAACATATTTAGAACCAATCTCCCCCGTATAAGAATTCAGACCTCCAAGAAAACTTCTAGTAAAAGTAGCGATACCGCAAGGTCTTGGTGCATAACTGCTCACAGTATAAATATCAAATGCCATTTTATTTTCTCTGTCCATTTTCATTAATTTTTAATTGTTCTTCTCTTTCATTACCATTATTATATAAATCTTTACCCACAATTTCATCAAATTTAGATCTAGCCATCATATATGCTAACAAAGACTCCGCTCCCTGATTAGGATTAACTCTATCCTCATTAAGCCCATCATAAACCCCTCCTTCAGGAGAAATCATATTTAACGCCAATCTATTCCTTCCACTAAACCAGTCTAGAGATATTTTTGCCCAATCAAGATCACCAGAATTCCTCTTAATATTAAAACGATCCAAATATAATTCGACCATGCCTCCCGCATCAACTGGTTGTTCATCAAATTTAGGTTTAACAAACCCTTTCTTATACCAAGTTCCCTCTAAACCGCTAGTATTATTTCCTATAACATTCAAGAATTCATTTCCATTAGAATCCCTCTCGAATACATTTTGAGCCAAGAAGGTTCTGAAAGCTTCACCATAATCATAGAAATTCATATTTTCGATAGATTGTCCAGATCTTAACAAAGCCTGAGGAATTCTTGCATTTTCATATGACATTTCATCAGAAACCCAAAACCATCCTGGACCAAAATGCGATTTTGCCCTACCAACCAAAGAATTACCTAATTTACCAATCAAATCTCCAGTTTTCTTTTTCTCAAATCCCAAATCATACATTTTAGTCAAACCTAACAAAGCAAAAGATTCAGAAATAGGCCAATGAACACCATGATCCTCAAGTGCCTTTACCGCTTTATAAGAAACTTCCTCCCCTTTTCCAGTATTATCCATATAATCTCCCAAAGCCCACAAAGTTCTTCCAAAAGAATCTTCACTTCCAACTTTCTCTAAAGGTTTTCTCTCCCCGGAATAAACATTAACAAACCTTCCATCCCCAATTTGAGCATTTTTGATAAAATCAAAATATGTCTTAGAAAGATCTTCCAAACCTAACTTTGAAGAAACAATTAAAGCTCTAGAAACATCATCAATAGTATAACCAGTCTTTATATCCGGATTGTCTTTATTGGAAAATTGAATAATTCCAAAATCATCAGTCAATTTCCTCAAATAATTAATTTGTTTGTCCATACAAATTCAGATAGAGATCCATTTATAAATTTTCTCGTGATTTATTACTATTAAATTAAGATTTATTTAAAAATTTAACCAAGTCCTCTTCATAAAACTTATCCATGACAGTCCAAGTATCATCAATACCCGAATACAACGTAACAATCCCATCCTTATTTGTTATCCCCGAAGTAAAAACCACATTAGGAACATAACCTGATCTTGGAAGAAGATCCAAATAATCCTTCCTATCCAAAAGAACTCCCGAAGACTTAAAATTTTTCCAAGGCTCATTATGATTCATTCTCATAAGTTTTGTTTTGTAGACACCCTCTCCCTTATTATTATGGTTAGTCTCATGGTAAGCAGAAATCCATGATTTTCCTAATTTTATAGCAGGAGTACCAGAACCAGTAGTCTCCCCATTTTTAGAAATAGTCAATCTATGATCCTGTCCCCAATGAACTAAATCAGGAGAATAAGAAACCCAAACCCCTGGTTTACTAACATCATAAAATGCATTGGGTCTTATGAAACCCGCATACATTTTTTGACCTTTCTGAATTATCTCGGTCTTTGAAGGGCTAGGAATCTTTTCAGGAAAGATGATTACATCCTTTATCCCAGTCATTATAGGCCTTGGAGTGTTATCTTCAGGAAAATGCTTGTATTCCTTAAAGTCATTTGTTATTAAGAAAGGTGTTGAAACTCCAAAATCCCTATGAGGAGAAACGTAAGTTAAAATAAACCTGCCATCTTCAAAAGGAGTAATCCTAAAGTCCTCCATACCAAACCGTTCATATTCAAAAGCAGGATACAAAGCTGGATTTTGTTCTCTACTTAGTACATCCCCCTTGTCATCTAAATGCAAAAACCTTGGAAGAGATATATGTTTAAGTCTAAAAGTACCATTCTTTATTCTCACTTCTTTCTTACCTTCAGATAAGATATCTTTATCTAAAACTTCATCAAACTTCATCTCCAATTGTTGATTTACCTTATTATGAATATTAAAGTAAGGCAAAAAGACTCTATCGCTATAATTACTCGTAAGATTTGTTTTAGGAGATTCTGCAACTCTTACCATAAGCAGTGTTTCCAAATCTCCCTCATCATTCTTAACCATAACTGCCCCTGGATTAAAAGACCCTAAAACCTGACATTTATCAGATAGAGGATTATAATCCTCCGGTGAAGCAATTACTTTTCGAAGAAAAGGTTTAGGAGAAATTCTATTTCCCATAAAAACAACACATTTTCTGCCCTTTTAAGCATTATTATAATAAAAGATTTAAAGAAAAGCGAACAAAAATTGATATGAAAAGTATAAAAGAAATAATGAGTGAATCTCCAAAAACAGAAATAATTATATCCGAAAAACTAAGATTCAAGGATATAAATAACAAAGACGTTTACAATATAAGTAAGAAGTTTAAAATAGATAATAAAGAATATTTGTTTGGAAGAGTTGAACCAAGAGATAATTCAGAACTATCAAAAGTATTTCTTTTCAAGAAAAATAATGAAATTTGGGTTCCAGAAGAGAACTTTCCACCATTAGAAAATTCTGAAGACCCCTTTATATCAAAAATTAATAACAAACTAATGCTTGGATGTGTAGAAGTAATAAAAATGGATAAAGCTCATGAATTTGATCCAGAAAACACCCTAAACTATAGGACAGTTTTATATGAAATAGAAAATCTAAAAGAACCAAAGAGAATTTTTGAAGGGCCATGGAAAATGAAAGATATCAGATTCATAGAACTACCAAATAACAAAATAGCAATATTCTCGAGACCTCAAGGAAATATCGCAGGAAGAGGGAAAATAGGATTTACAGTTATAAACTCTTTAGATGAACTTTCCCATGAAATACTAAGTAAAGCGCCCCTACTTTCTCATTTTAGCGATGAAGAATGGGGAGGAGCAAATGAAATCCATTTATTAAGTAAAGGAGAATTGTTTGTTTTAGGACATATTGCGAGAAAAAATCCAGATGAAAGTCTATCCTACTATCCTATGTATTTCACAATTAATCCAGAGACAAGGGAGCATTCTAAAATAAAGATATTATTTCAAAGAAAAGATATACAAGAAGGACAATCAAAAAATCAGAATCTAAAAGATGTGATCTTCCCAGGAGGCCTAAACATTAATGAAGATGAAACAATCGACATTTACATTGGAGCAGGAGATGCTGAAGCATACAGAATAAAAATAAAAAATAATTTGGAATAACTAATATCTAGGCCTAGCACTAAAACTTCTTCTAGGACCATTTGATCTTGAATTACTTCTACCTCTAAAACCATTATTTCTTCCTGAATTAGGTCTTCTTGAATCCCTACTATCTCTCCGAGCACCAAAACTTCTTCCACTAGATCTTGGAGATCTTTCTCGATTAGATTCCCTATCAGGGTTTTTATCAAATCCTCTTCCACGACTAACGTCTTTCTTTGATCCTCTAATAAATCTATTATTTCCTCTAGGAGTGTTGATCTTTATGTTAACACTCTCGATCTCAGGCAATTCTAAAGCTTCAATATCAATATCCTGAGTTCTCATCAGATATCTAAAATTATCATAATCTCTACTAGCCAAAATCATTACAGCCTTTCCATCTTTTCCAGCTCTGGCAGTTCTACCTATCCTATGGATGTAATCTTTAGGATCCTCAGGAACATCATAATTATACACATGACTAACTCCTTTTATATCCAAACCTCTAGCTGCAACATCAGTACAAACTAAAACCCCAAGACCTTTTCTATGAAACTCCTCTAAAACCCTTATCCTCTTATTCTGATCAATACCTCCATGTATTGCCTTTGCATTTATCCCAGATTTGGACAGATTAGTTGTAACAAAATCAACATTTCTTCTAGTATTACAAAAGACCATAACCAGATCTGAATTTTCTTTCTTCAATAAACTAACTAGTAAAGAAAACTTTTGGTAATCGGGAACATCATAATATACTTGTTTAAGTTTAGAAGGATCAACATAAGACTTTACAGAAACTTCAACAGGATTCTTAGTGTATTTTTTAGAAAGATAATCTATATCTGGAGAAATAGTAGCTGAAAATAACATAGTTTGTCTCTCTTTTGGACATTCATGGATTATTTTTTCAACATCTTTTCTAAATCCCATATCAAACATTCTATCTACTTCATCTAAAACCAAAAATCTAACTCCCCCTAATCTCAAAGAGCCCCTATTTAAGTGATCTATAATTCTCCCAGGAGTTCCAACAAGAATATCTGCTAAAGGAATCTTCTTCATCTGAGAATTAATATTTACTCCACCATAAACTGCTAAAACATTAAGATTCTTATTTTTACCAAAATTCCTTATTGAAGTTGCAACTTGTTCTGCGAGTTCTCTTGTAGGTGTTAAAACCAAAGCCTTAATTTGGTTTCCAGGCCTTAAATTCTCAATAATAGAAGAAGCAAAAGCTAAAGTCTTACCAGAACCCGTATAAGATCCTCCTATAACATCTCTCCCAGCTAAAGCTAAAGGTATTGTTTTTGATTGAATTTCAGAAGGTTCTTTGAAACCATTTTGTTTTAGAACATCTGTTAATTCCTTACTTAATCCTAATGCTGTGAACTTTTCCATTTTAAGAACTATACAAATTTACGCTTTTGACACTTTAACTGCTTTTAATCCTCTATCGCCTTCTTCAACAGAAAACTCTACAGAATCGTCTTTATCAATAGTTAATCCATCTTCAAGACCAGACTTATGAACGAAATAATCTTTTCCGTCATCTCCAGTTATGAAACCGAATTCCTTCTCTAAATTAAAAAACTTAACTTTTCCTTTCATTTTTATTTGTTTTTCTCCATCCATTCTATATTCAACTGGCAAAGCCAGATAGTTAACAAAAATCCAATATTCAAGAAATTTACTATATTACTATACTTTGATTCCTGAGTGCAAGTCATAAGAGACAATTCCCGCTCAAGACTCGCTAACATATTCTATTTGCTACATAATATGATCAAAATGGAGGTTTATAAGACTATGCATTAATCAAACCAAGTCAATTTCTCATTTCTAGGTAGCTTCTTTATGAAATATTCACATTTGCAAGCATCTGACTTATCTTTACAAGGTTTAGCCCTAAGAAGTTCTTTGAAACCTTTTTTACGAACATATTTACTACCTTTACCCTTTGCATGGGCCTTCATTCTAGAATCAATATCATTAGTCACACCAGTATAGAAAGAACCATCCATACACTCAAGAATATAAACATACCAAGTCTTTTCCATAAAAACAATATAAAAAAAGATTATTTATAGGTGTTGAAAAACCAATAATTTCAAAGCAAACATCTAAATAGGCAAGTTTTCTAAAAAAATAATGGGAAATAAAAGAAGACCAAAAGCTAATAAGCAAAGAGGAATGAATAGGCGTCTAGCAAGAGGTAAGAAACCTATGAGCGCAGAAGAAAAAGAAGCTCGAAAAAAGATGAAAGAAAAACAAAGAGAAGAAAACAAAGCTAGAGTCGCTAAAAAACAGATTAAATAATTGCAACAATTTCACTAATATTCTTCTTCAACGAATACATCATAGGAGGCCTATAAGGGACATCATTATTCAACCCTTCCTCTTTAAGTATATCTAAAGATAATATTTTTTTAACAAAATTCCTTTTATCAAATTTCTTATTAAAAACAATTTCATATATTTGTTTTATTTGACTTATTGTAAATTTCTTAGGCAATAAAGAAAAAGCCACCAATGTGTACTCAAACTTCCATTTCAATCTCTTCAAAGCATAATCCAAAATTTTTCTATGATCAAAAGCCAAACCAGGAATGGAATTAATTGGAAACCATTTAGCATCCGAAACATCTGTTGAAGCTTTAAGGTTGATATTTTCATGATTAATCAAAGCCATATAAGAAACGGTTATAACTCTCCCTCTAGGATCTCTCTTAGGCTCACCAAAACTATATAGTTGTTCAAGATAGACATTCTTAACCCCTGTTTCTTCATCAAGTTCTCTTTTAGCAGACTCTTCTAAAGACTCATTAATTCTTACAAATCCTCCTGGAAGAGCCCACTTTCCCTTAAAGGGATCAATATCTCTTTTAACAAGAAGTACTTTCAAAATTCCATCTTGTATTGTAAATATGACTATGTCTGTAGTAACAGAAGGTTTCTCAAAATCATGAATGTTGTCCTCTTCCATAGTGTTCTAAAGACATTAAGATATTTAAACCTTAAGATTATTTTAATTTAATCGTCTTCAAAGGTTTATCCGAAAGTTCCAATTTCACAATATCTCCTTTGTTAAAATCATAAGTTGATTCATTTATAGAAATCAATCCTCCAGAAACTCTCTCAGATTCCATAATAAGTTTTTCTCCAATTTTCAAGTCTCCTTTCAAAATTGTTGGAGTAAAAAGTCTCTTAGCAAAATAAGGCTCCCTAACCACAAAAGAAATCTTCTCTTCACTTGGGTCAAAAACATCTCCTCCAGCAGAATAAAACCAAGCTGGAGAACCAGTTCCAGTAGAAACAATAATCCCAGAACTCCTATGTTCCTCTTCAAAGCCGTTATACTTTATCCTATATCTAGAACTATGAAACTGCGAAAAAGCACCAACATAAACTTCATTCAAAGCGTGTTCGTTAAGAACTTCTCCATTCAAGGTAACTTTCACCCTTTGCCTTAATAAAACGTCAAAATTACCTTCAAGAACTTCCTTTAACCTTTCCAAATCATCGATCTCCAAACTTGTAAGAGCACCCACACTAGAACTAGGAGAAGAATTTATACCAACAATATAACCCTCGTCCATCAAATTAGCAGCTTTTACGAAGGTACCGTCTCCTCCAAAAGTCACAACAAGAGAATTTTCATCAAAATGAGTTTTATTCAAATCGCAAAAATTCACAAAGACAATCTCTTTATTTCCAGATAGTTCATTAATCCTACTTATAAAATCTTCTTCAAGAACAATCCCTTCCTTGACTACAAATATTATTTTATCAAACATTTTACAAATTAAATTTCTTTTTTAGCTGTTCATCTAAGTTTATTAAATAATCTTTTCCATATTTATTATTAATCAAATCCCTAGATAAAAACTCGGGAAGGTCATCTATTTTATTATTAATTGAAAAGAGTCCCAAAGCAATTGATGCAGTGCTATCCGTATCCCCTCCAAGCTTAACGGATTCCAAAAGAACATCTTTTGCATTAGAATAATTAGACAAAATATGCATAACTGCTCCAACAGTCCTCATACCATCACAAGGCACCCCTTTTAATTCATCCTTTTCTCCAAAGAGCAATTTCGAATCCAAACCCCTCATATTTTTAACTTTTTTGAAGTAATCAAAACTCTCGACATCAATGTTCTTAATTTCGGAAAATAAATGGGAATTTAAATCATCAAGGCCTTTATTGTAAATATTATAATGTGCCATTAAAGCGATAGCTACAGAAGAGGCGATACCTTTAGGAGTATCATGTGTTAAAGAAGCGTTAATCTTTGCATAATCGATAACTTTCTGAGGATCTTTAACAAAACCCAAAGGCAAAGATCTCATAGCAGCACCATTTCTTTCAGAGTAAGGCTTAATCTTTTCCAAGAATTCTTCCCCAGAACCAATAAAATCCAAAAACTTCTGAAAACCTCCCGCATATCCAGGAATGGGGTCTCTCTTATAACACCTAACAAAAGATTCTGCCAAATTCTCCTTATTATAGCCCTTACCACACAACAAAAGTTCTGCTATTGCAATTGACATTTGAGTATCATCTGTGTAATTCCCTGGAGAAACTGTTGAAAAATCCCCATTTGGGTTTTCTATATATTTTGTAAAGTCCAATTTCTGGAAATCTTCCCTATTCTTAGAAAAGAACTCATAACTTGCCCCATAAGCATCTCCGATCGCTAATTCTAATAACATTCTAAAACCTACTTCCTTTAGACTTTATATAATCCTCCAAAATCTTATCATGATCAAAAGCAAGATTAGGTAAAGAGTCTAATGAAAACCAACCTAGTTCCTTAGCATCATCAGCTGCCTTTTCAATCCCAGAATGTTTTGTAACTTCATATGCATGAGCAATTACATGTCCTCGCGGATCTCTCTTAGGATCAGAATAAACTCCGATAAGCCTCAAGTATTTCTCTTCAGTTTTCAAACAAGTTTCTTCCCTCAATTCTCTTACACCCGCATGTTCTAGAGTTTCCTTTCCATAATCCAAAAATCCTCCTGGAAGAGCCCAAAACTCTTTGAAAGGATCATGCTTTCTTTTTATTAGCAAAATTTTATCTGATTCATCCTTAACAATTAAATCCACCGTGCTTGCAGGATTAATATATTCACTCATTTTTACCATCCCACTTATTTATCAAAGTCTCTCTCAAGTCAAAACCAAAAGATCTTCCAGTAACTGCGATAATTGGAGGGCCTTGCAATCTTTTGTAAACAGACCTTCTAAGAAGTCTGTAAAGATCATAAACCAGCTTATCAAAACTTTCTCTATTATGTTTTTGGTATAAATCATTTCCAAATCTCTCTCCAAGAAGATTTTTATCAAATTTGTCCAATATTTCCTCAGGAGAATATCTTTCCTCAACAAACAAATCTACAATAGGCGATACAATTTCATAATCAAAAGGATCAGCCTGGCCCTCACTCAATTCAGCAGAAGGTTTTATTTCAAAGATTTCTTTCGGAATAATTTCCTTTCCATACCTTGCATTCAAGTACCTACAAATATTATACACATCTATTTTAGATAAATCTCCTATAACCGAAATCCCCCCGCACATATCTCCATACAAAGTAGAATATCCCAATGCAATTTCAGTTTTATTTCCATTAGAGATAAGTAAAGAGCCACCATCATTTGATTCTAACATCATCAAGATACCTCTTATTCTAGCATGAAGATTTTCCTTTGAAACACCATTACGGATTTCATGAACCTCTTTTTCAAAAACTTCCCTTAACTTATTATCTATTTCTTGTATAGGAATAATCTTATACTCAATATCTAGATTATTTGCCAATCTCTCTGCAATACTTTTTGTTATATCTGTATTGAACTTTGAAGGCAAATTATAAGCAACAACATTTTCACTACCCAAAGCCTCAGCAGCAATAACCAAACCCAAAGCAGAATCTATACCTCCAGATAAAGGCAAAATTGCTTTCTTAAAACCAGTTTGTTTTGAATAATCTTTCAAACCCATAACTAACGCTTCAAATAGTTCTTTTTCTCTATTAAAAAAAGGTTTAGTAATGATTCTATCATCCAAATCCACAATTAAACTCTCTTCCTCAAACTGTTTACCAATTGCAATTAAATTACCACTTGAATCATAAACTAAACTCTGGCCATCAAAAGGAATAATATTTTTTCCATTATCTGCAGAACCAACAGTATTAACATAAACAAAAGGCAATCCATTAGAAGCCACATGTCTTTTTATTATCTCTTCTCTCTGATTAATTTTTCCTGGATAAAAAGGAGATGCATTAATATTAATTATAATGTCTGCCCCCTTGTGGGAGAGTTCCTTTATAGGTTTAAGATCATAATCTTGGTCCCACATATCTTCACATATAGAAACCCCTAAATTAATTTTTTTACCATTGATCTCAACTTCAACAGGTTTTCTCTCTTCACCAGACACAAAATACCTTTTATCATCAAAATATCTGTAATTAGGCAAAAGTGTTTTATGTACAATACTCAAAAGTTTTCCATTCTGAAAAACTGCCGCAGCATTATACTTTCTTAAACGCCCATCCTGATTTATCTTTTCAGAATCATAGTCCACAAAACCAACAATTGCAATAATGTCTTGAGTTTTTTGAGAGATTTCATCTAACAAATTCTTATTTCTTTTAACAAATAAATTATCTTCAATCAAATCAGAAATACAATAACCAGTAAGAGCCATCTCAGGAAAAACAACAATGTCCGCAGATTTTATCTTAGCATTATCTATTTCCCTACAAATTTTCTCAAAATTACCTTTCAAATCTCCTGTAACAGGACTCATCTGAACTAAAGAAAGTTTCATTTTCCTAAAAACTCCTTTGTAGTAAGATAATTTATTCCAACCTGAGAACACATAGCTTTAGCTGCCTTATTAGCATCGTCTTCATTTTCAAAACCAAGTGGAGCATAAATCAGATGAGTAGAAGCATCAGCAATAACGTTTATCTGAGATTTTGGAAACAACTGTCTAAGGCCAGAAGCAGTTTGATATATACAAATACCCACAACAACTCCTTCAATATTGAATTCCAAGTTTTCTCCCTGGCCATATTTTTGTTTCATTAAAGAAAATACATTCATTTCTTTATCCGGAACTCCTTTGAAATTACCCATCCAATCCGTTGCCTGAATTGCAGATCCATTGAACATATGTTTGGCATTAACAACATAATCTAAACCCCCGTCTAAAAACTCTTGAGAAACCAATTTTTCAATACCAAATGTTTCTTCTACATCTTTAAACTCAAAACCAGGCCGAGGATTTGGTTCTCCATTATAGTTCTGGAAAAAGACATGTCTAGGAACAATTAACCCAGATTTTTTATCTTTAACAACATCATACAATTTACCTGTTAACTGAGGACTAACAGTCTTTCCTTCAACTCCCAAGGTATCAAGACCATAATCATCTTTAGATATAAGATTGTGAGCAGGATAAACCCCTCCATTAGTCAAGAATTCTGGACTTTGTCTTGTATGAACATCCACAAGATACAAATTCTTATCCATAAACTTCATAACTTCAACAGCATTATCCTTTTGTTCTTCAGTTGTCCCAGCATAAAAACTACCATTAGAATCTGTAAAAGACTTACTAAAATCTACCAAAGCACCATATTTTGTTTTCATTTTAATATTTACACTCCTGCATCTCATGCTCATTTTCATCATAACCAAATATTTTTACGAATCTCTCAACATCTTCGGGTTTTCCTGTTTTCTTTGCAGGGTTATCACTTAGTTTTACAGTTCCATGCCCATTAGACTCAACAGCCTTTACAACAAGAGAAAGTGAGTCAAATCCAAGATCATTTGTAAGGCTTGTTCCCCATCCCGCAACTACATTTATTTTATCGTTAAACTCATTGTGCAAGTCAACAATTTTATTAATTTCAAGGCCATCGCTTGGAACAAACAATTTGTCTTTAGGATTTATTTTAAGATTCTCATAAAAATCAATCTGTCTTCTTGCAAATTCTTCCGGCCTTCCAGAATCCTGTCTTAGACCAATCCAATTTTTTGCTTGTTCTGGAGTAAAATCTTTGAAGAAAAAATTACTTCCATAAGTATCGGTAAGTGCAATTGACAAACCGGGCCCATATTCATCCCACCATTCTCTTAAAGCCCTATTATGAGAAGCCCTTATTTCATCATCACTTCCATGCATTATCCCTGAAAGCACCATATCATGTTCATGAGCAATAGTGCCTTTAGGCACAAGACCGTGCTTCATAGCAAGATAAACATTTGAAGTTCCAATAATATTATTAGGAGTGTTTTCTTTAAGATAAGAAACAACTCTTTCCTGCCATTCCTGACTAAATCTTCTCCTCGTACCAAATTCAATAAATCTTACCCCTGGGTTATCGGAGAGGATCTTAACTTTTGCCTCAAGCCTCCTCTGACCTTCACGGTAAACAGAAGCCATATCCTCAGGGTTCATATCTTTTGTCAAAGACTTATAATAAAGTTCATTCATTGTAGAGAGTGCAAGAGTCTCCCAGTATATTGCTTTTGACCAATCTCCTTCAAATTCAAGAACATAATTTCCATCTTCTTTTCCAAGATTATAATCAGGAAGATCCATCTCCTTCAAAAACCCAATATAATCCTTCTTAAACATTGGACCATCACCGTTTTTCAAAGTAGAAAGATAATTAGCCTCATAGTCTGTAAGTTTCAACTTTCTTATATGATCTAGTTCGGTTCTCAAGTCAGCTTCATCCACAATATTAGCTAATTTAACCTTTGAAGTTCTATTTTTGAAGGCATACTTTACAGGAACATTAGGATATCTATGGTAAGCAAATTGTCCCATAGTAAGCTTATACATATCAAGGTCAAGTATAGAGTTTATGATTGGCCTTTTTACTTCGTATTCAATGTTTTCGAGTGTCATTTTTTATTTTGATTTTTATTTTATGTGGTTATTATCCACCTTTAGTTGTAATAGTGTATATTATACACTTTATAAACATTATTGTGCTGTAGTATATGTATTATATACACTAAGTGTGCATCAATATTACAAAAACAAGATAAATTAAAGAAAACCCCGACCGAAACAAGTATATCGTGAAACATTAAGGATTTTTATTCAATTAAATATTTAACAGCTTTATCAATCCATTGAATTCTTTGATTTGGTCTTTCCATATCATGGTCTCCATCACTAACAATAATTTTATTAGAAAATTCAATTTCTAAACTTTCAATTGGAACAGCAATATCTTTTTCTCCATGAATATGTAAAAATTTATTCTTATAATCTAGAAAGTTTTTTGATAAATCTAGTTTACTACACTCTTTAAAATATTCTGCCTCAATGAAATTATATTTAGACATTTTATCCGCCTTATTAGCATCTTTTTGAAATTCTTTTTCATCTAGAAACTCTTCATAATTATTCCAATCAATTAGTTTATTTGGATCTTCTTTTTTCATTTTTCCAGAAACAAACCAATACCTCATTAAATCTTTTTGATTAAGTGCAGGGGATATTAAAATAGCTTTCTCTATCTTTTCTGGATGTTGTTCTAGGTATTTTCCTAACACACAAGTTCCTAAACTATGACCTACAATATAGATTTCTTCAACCTTTGTAGTAGACTTAAAGAAGCCATAAGCATTTGTAAATTCCTCTGTCCAGTTTCCTAAAGTAGTATCTTTAAAATCTCCATCTGAGAGACCTAATCCCGTAAAATCAAATCTCATTGAAGGGACTCCCAAATTATATAATCTATCGGATAAATCTTTAAATTTTGGTTCCGTTGTTCCATTTCTTTCAAATCCACTAATAAAAATAACTCCTTTAGAAGATTCTTTTTTAGGATTTAATAATATTCCCCTAAGAGTTTCATTTTTTGTATTTTTGAATTCTACTAGTTGAGTTTTCATAGATAACTTAGTAACTTTAACCTTTTATAATTTATTGTACAAGACATGTACAGGTATTCCGACCGCAGGTTAGCATAGTGTGAAACATTCGGGATTTATTCCTTTGGCTCTTCTTTTTTTTGTTTTTTCTTTCTCTTTCTTTTTACCCAGTTAATAATTATCAAAAATACTTCGTTCTTGAAGAATAACAAACTTATAATTTCAATCCCAAGTACAATATTTAGAGCAAAAGAATAGTTTTTGATAGTATAAAAATTATAAACTCTATTTACCTCACTTATTTTGTTATTGATAGAATTTATTTCATTCTTAGTCAAATCAAAATATCCTTTAATCTCTTCAAAATCTTTTCTTGTTATTGTGTTATTCTCCAATTCCCCATAATCCCTATTGCATTGATCCAAAAGACCTTCAGTTTGATTGACCGCTATTAAAGTAGAATTAAGTTGTATTTGACAATTTCCCAATTGTTCTTGAATAGGTCTACATTGATCTTGAGTTATTGAATTATTAACTGTAGCAAAAGTATTGATTATTATAATTACAAAAATAAAAAGAATAAAAATTCCAAATATTGCTCCAAGAATCTTTCCTATGTCTTCTTGACCTTTTTTATTCATTAATAATTCTACAAACAACATATTATAAAGATTATTATCCCAAGTTAATAATCAAGATTTATTCTCTATCCTAGTAAAGATTTCATTAGAAACCTCCTCTAAAAATGGAGCTCCTGCAAGATATCTTGGAATAAAACCCACTTTATCTAAAGTATAGCCTTTCTTTCTTCTCAATCTAGGAGAAATATCTTCATGAAATATTTCTGTTCCTTCTTTATAACCTCTAAGAAAACTATGAATTGTTCCAACAATGTAATCGACAAGTTGTATTCCTGTAGAGTAAGTAGATATATCAAAAGATAGAGAATCCTTTATTTGAGAATATTTTTCAATAAACTTAGCCTCCATAAATATCTGATTATATGCTTTACAAAGAGTATCTCTTATTTCGGTATCATCATAAAAAACAACTCCAAAAGAAGGAGTAGTCTTATTTTGAAGATCCATTTCAATTTGACTTAAAAGAACTTTCATAAAATCCGTTTCTATATCCTCCTGAGTTTTAAATCTTTTAAGAACAAACTTAGTAAAAATATTATGGATTTGAACATCATATTTAGATAACAATCTTATAGAAGATCTAACAAAATCCATTAAACTAGCATAAGGAATATCTTTAAAATATTCTACATCTTTACTCATCTTATTCACCCCTTTTTCTTGATACTGTTTAACCTGGTACAAAAAATGGTACTTAAATTCTTTATTTCGAGGAATATTAAATTGATCCTTCAAAGACAAAAAATCTCTAGTTAACTCTTGATATTCCTTTGCAAGAATCATAAAACTAGATCTTAAATAAAAATTATTCTTATCAAAATATCCAGATTCGTCTGAGAAAATATAATAAGTTTGGGCATTATCCATTATTTTTTTGGTATAAGAATATACTTAAATTTTCCCATACAAACCAGGTACATGTACAACCTTGCTACAAGTTTCTTATAAAGAAATTCACCAAAATTATTTATGAAAATTGATCCCTACAAACATGAAGAGAGATTCAAAGCATGGATGCAAAAGGTTAGAGAAACGGGAATCCCAGAAATGAGTAAGGAAAATTCGGATTTAACAATTCAATACCTCTCAGATATGGAACACGGGCTAAATGTATCTCTAAAAAACGTAAAAGGTGGAATAAGTTATATTAGGCTTAACACATTAAGGGAAAAGATGATTTTTTACTCTAGAAAATTTAAGGAAATATATGGTTTGGACAATATAACCAAAATAACAGAAGACCAATTGGTCTTACTATTTTCAAAAATGCAAAAAGGGGAAATAGTTAAGCAAAATGGAGAAAGATATCTTTCTACAAACTATTTTGTTATGATCAACCTCAAATAGAACATTCATGTGAAGAAGGCTATTATCTAGGTTGTATAAAATCTAGTTAAGTAATACTTTTTTGCTCCTCCTTTTTTTAATAATCTTTAAGATTAAAATCAAAATAGAGAAAACAATTATAAAAGGTAAAGCTTGTCTAATGATCTCAAGTATTAAGCCAATTGTTTTCCAGATCAAATTTAGAACAGCACTCTTAGTCTCAGGTTTATTGACCCATATATCCACCAATTGAACAAAAGCGGAGATTGCCAAAACAATTGTAGCCCATTTTATAGTATCCGAACTTTTACTCTCAGCGCGTATTTTTTCAGATCCCAAGAGATAATCAATTCCTTCAGAAGTAATCCCATAAACGGTCCCAAAACGAGGGACAGAGGCAACCATTGGAATAACATAACCTCTAGATATTGATAAATCCCTCAATAAATTAAACCGCTCAAGGCTCAAATGCCTCTTAGTAATTAGATCATCCTCATAAATTTCCTTTTTGGTAAAGATCAACTTCAAAAAATAGAAAAGATCAGATTCAAGAAAATCTAAACTTCTATTGATTTCCTTCTTGCTATCCTTTGTTCTCTTTTCATACCAAGAAACAAGTTTCTTCCAAAGGTTATTTATTTTGTCCAGATTCATTTTTCTTTTTTTTTAAAAAAATCAAAAGTTTCAACCAATTCTTTAATAAACATAGATGTTACAATAAAAACAAAAAGGAATTTAATAAATTTATGGAAAAGATTAGCTTCAAAATAAGTCTTTATTTCAGGCAAGGGCCCGTACTCAACTCTCACAGGAGAAGTATAACAAGGGTGACAAATATAAGAAACTCCATCTAAAATACAAGTTTCATTTATGCTTTCATCTATTGTTTCTGGTAGGCACTCACTTTTATCAACAATTTTCCCAGACTCAATTTGAGGAATAGTTAACATTAGATGATATTTTAAATTAAAAGTAGTCTTATCCTTTCGTTTAGGAATGCTAAAACACTTTTTATTGGTCAAATTATAAAATTCTCCAAAGTCATTGTTAACTGAAACGTTAAATTCAGGGGAACCTCCAAAGCTTTCAAAACAAAGCTTATCCCTTCCAGAACCAAGATAAATAATTTTCCACAAGATTTCAGCAAATGAACCAGAATTTATACTTTCTTGAATATTATTTTCTAAATCATTTTGACTAAGATTAATATAAGTAATATTATCTTGGACTATCCTAGGCAAATTGTCAGGAACCTCTCGATCAGGAACAAGAAATACATTAATTAAGATTGCTAAAACCAAGGTGATAATAATTAGAGAAATTGTCCAATTCCAATTAAGAGGTTTTTCTGAATTGGATTTATTATTCATGAAAAAACACTTAATCTAATTTATTTAAAGATTACTTCCAAGAAAACCCTAAATGTTTCACACTATGAGAACGCCCCGACCGAACTGAGATAGTTTTTGTCGAGTCATAGAAATGTACTACGACTTTATTTATACAAGATTAATACATAAGAAGTTTATATATTTTTCTTAAATTCTGTGCACAACTCTTCCAGAAATTTGCCAAGCACTGAGAGCATCATAAATTGGTTTGAATGCTTTTGCAATCATTAAAACAACAACTAACGCAAACATTAATCCTAAAAATATCCACATTCCTTTTATTTCCATTTTGAGAGCAGGATCATCAATAGTTTCTGTTAATGCATCTCCAGTTTCAGTAAAAGTCTCAACAATTACTCCAACCGATTCTTTTTTCATTTCCTCTTCAGTATCTTTAACATCAGATTTTATAGAAGCCAAAATACCTCCAAATAAAATTACAATTGCTAGAAATATTAACACCCTTTTCCAATTCTTTTCCAACCAACCCAAACCCTTCTCTGCAATATCTTCAATAAACTCTTCCATTGTTCTTCCTAAAATTAAATAATATTTATAGATATGTGTATCAATTATACACATAAAATTTTTAAATACAACTTAACTAACTCTATTAACTGGATACACGGGGTCGAGTTACCAAACACAAAAAAATACGACGTGTATAGCGACTGGGTAGCGTTCAATTAAAATTATTAAGAACGCTAATGGAAAACAAAAATCCCAGTACAGATATTGGTCAAGAAATTATTTCTAAATTAAAAGAGCTTAATTCTCAATTAGATGAGTTACTAAATGCTTTTCAGGGGTTGAAAGATGCCCGGGAATAATTATACTTATCGTATAAGTATGAAAATTGCTCTCGAGAAAAAATTAAAAGAGAGGGCAAAAGAAGAAGGACTTTCTCTCGCGGAATTAATTAGAAAAATCTTTGATGAATGGTTAGGCAAAGAAAAAGAGAAAGATATTTTGATGAGAATAGAAAAAAAGATGGACAAAATCTTACAAAAAAACTAATTTTGTACAAAGTTTATACAGGTCGGTTATAAGTTGGAATCTTGTTTTCCGACTATGTTAAAAAATTCTATATCTTTAGAGCGAGACTCCGTAGACTTTAGTCAGGAGTCTCGCGTTCAAGATTTTCCCCCGGTTGGCGAAGCCAACCTTTTACTTGGTAATAGTGCAATAACTTCACATTTATTGGAATTAGGATATCCAGAGAAATCACTAAATTCTTTATTGAAGTGTGGAGTAAAATCAGGATTTAGAGCAATGGCTTCTTGTGGATGCGGAAATAGGATTTTCCCACTAGAACATCATTGTAACCTTAGAACGTGTCCTAAATGCTCAAAAATAAGAAAAAGAAAGATATCTAGAAAGTATCTACCATTACTCAAAGGAATAAATCAAAATAGGAAAGAATTCATATATTTTCTTACAATATCCCCAAAAAATTATGAAGACTTAAAAGAAGGAATGAAACACCTTAAACAATCCTTTTCAAAGTTCTTAAGACATGACTATATCAAACAGAGAATAAAAGGAGGCTTATATGTAATAGAAACAAAAGGCACAGAAGGAAATTGGAATATTCATTTACATGCAATAATTTACGGGAGATCTATAGATAATAAGGTTAGAACGCAAAAAGATTCCAAAATTGTAAGACTTTTCAAACAATCTTCAAAAAGAAGAGTAAATATACATGTTTCAAAGCAAGGAACGGTAAGATTTACCCTAAATTATATGTTGAAATACATTTCTTCCAATAAAGATGACTTTCAAACAGATTTAGATATAGCAAAATACATCGTTACAATAAGAAAAAGCCGATTAATTAGCTCATTTGGATATTTTTATAAATTAAAGGTAAAAACATCAAATTCCGAGTGTTTTATATGTAAACAGGAAATAATATTTACTTTGGATCAAGAAGTGATAACAATTATTGAAAAAGAAATGGAGAAGAGAAATAAGCCTCCTTCAAATTTAAGAGATTGGATTAAGTAGAAAATATTAAATATGATTATTAATATTACTAATCATGCCCACCTTAAACTGGATTGGAAAAGAAGCGGTTGTTAATCATGACAAAGAAGTACCATTTAGACTATTAAAAAAGATTAAAGTTCATTCTGTAGGGGATTCTCAAAATCTAATTATAAAAGGAGATAATTTAGAAGGGCTTAAAGCACTTATGCCTTATTATATTGGAAAAGTAAAATGCATCTATATAGATCCCCCTTATAACACCGGAAATGAAAATTGGGTTTATAATGACAAAGTTAATTCTCCAAAAATAAAGAAATGGCTTGGAAAAGTTGTTGGAGGAGAAACTCAGGATTTATGTAGGCATGATAAATGGCTTTGTATGATGTACCCAAGATTGAAACTTCTTCGAGATTTATTAAGTGAGGATGGAGTCATTTTTGTAAGTATTGATGACCATGAACAATCACATCTGAAACTTTTGATGGATGAGATTTTTGGAGAGGAAAATTTTATCGCAGATTTTATTTGGAAACATAGAAAGTCGAGCCAGAATGATATAGATGTTTCATTATCCCATAATTATACTCTTTGTTTTGCTAAGAAAAGAAATGGATTGAAGTTAAATTCTCTTGGGATAGATGATAGTAAATTTTCAAACCCCGACAATGATCCTAGAGGGGATTGGGTGGCTGATCCAATGGATGCTCCCGCAATAAGACCAAATTTAGAATACGAAATAAAAAATCAAAACACAGGGAAAATTTATGTCCCTCCAAAAGGTAGACATTGGAGATTTACAAAAGACAAATATCTTGAGGCATTAAATGACAATCGTATTGTGTTTGGCAAGACAGGTAATTCAAAACCTCAATACAAAAGATTTAAGTCTGAGGCATTAGAAAAAGGCACAAACCCTTTTACAATCTGGGATGATGTTGGAACCGCAACTGAGGGAACAAAAGAGTTAATGAAACTTTTTGAGGGGAGTAAGGAATTCGACACACCAAAACCAGTTTCATTTTTGAAAAGAATTATTCATTTAAGCTCTTCTGGGGAAGATATAATCTTAGACTCTTTCGCAGGTTCAGGGACAACAGGACACGCAGTTTTAGATTTAAATAAAGAAGATGGGGGAAACAGAAAATTTATTTTAATTGAAATGGAAGATGATATTGCAAAAAAAATAACAGCTGAAAGAATTAAAAGAGCAATAGAAAAATATGGTTATAAAGATGGATTTGAATATTGCGAATTAGATAAACCCCTATTTGATGAAAACGGGCAAATAGAAGAAACTTGTGACTTTAACCAATTTGCAACTTATATTTACTTTACAGAAACTCAAACAAACATAGATAAAAAACAAATTGATAAAAATTTCATAGGGGAAACTGGAGAAACAGAATATTATTTAATTTATAAAGAAAAATACAAAAATGTTCTAAATAAGTCATTCTTATCTAAAATTAAAAAAACAAGGAATAAAAAAGTCATTTATGCCGACTTTTGTATGGTTGATGAGGACACTTTAGAAAAATTCAACATACAATTTAAACAAATCCCTTATGAGGTGAAAGTTTACTAAGATGGTAGAAGAAAAATTAAATTTTGATGATGAAACAAAACAAAGAGTTTTTCAACAAGTAATGGACATCTTCGTTAACCCTGAGATAGAAAGAAGAATAAAAAGAAGGACAATAAAAGAAGGAATCCCGATAACAAGAATACAAATTGTTTTTAACTTAGATAAAGGAAAAAACGATATTAGGTTAAATGAAGAAGTCAAAGCGATTATACATGGAAAAGCCACTAGAGACATACAAAAAGGAGAATTAGTCTATGAATCTGATATAGGTGAGATTGGGGGAGTTGAATTAACCGACGAAGATGTTAATTGTGGTCATATAACTCTCTTGCTTTTTAAAAATAATTGGATTATCTCCTTTGATGCTAGATATAATAAAGAGAAAATAAAAGAGCATATTGAAGCATCAAAAGAATTTTATGAAACTGCTATTGATAGTTTAGAAAAGAATAGATTAAGGGCATTCTATGAAAATGCCTTTGCAACTGCGGAATTATCTGCGAAGAGTATTTTGTTAATATTGCCAGATAAGGATATTTTAAATGACAAATCGTTCCGCATTCATGGAAAAATAGAGAAAAAATTGACTAGTTGGGCAAATTTAGGAAACATTAAACCAGAATTTAGCACTATTTTATCTAAACTAAAAAGTTTGAGAGATTCTGCAAGATATGTGCATTCTGAAAATTATAAAAATGAAGATGCCAATGAAATAAAGGAGATTATAAGAGAAATGATTAAATCAGCAGAGGATTCAATTAATTAAAATGGTAGAACTAAAAAAATATCAACAAAAGTCAATTGAAATATTGAGAAATTATCTTAAAGAATTAGAAAGGGTTGGAACTAAATATGCATTTATGGGCATTACAGATAAACCTTACAAGTCGGATTTCTTTAACGAAACACCTTTCATTTGCATGAAAATACCTACAGGAGGAGGAAAAACTCTTGTAGGATGCCATTCCGTTGTTGAAATAATGTCCTCTGTTTTAAAAAATAAAATGGAGAAGGGAATCATAATGTGGTTTGTTCCATCAGAATCCATAAAATCTCAAACCCTAAGAAAGTTTAAAGATAAAAACGATTGGCATAGAAAAGTATTGGATGAAGCTTTTGATAATAATATAAGAATTTTCTCAAATGAGGAAGCGTTAAGAATAAGAAAAGAAGATGTGCAAGACAACTTATGTATAATAATTTCTAGTTTAGAAGCATTTAGAAAAGAAAGAGCACTTCAAAATAAATATAAAGTTTATCAAGAAAATGGGGCATTACTAAGTCATTTTGAAAACTTAGAAGAAAAAGAATTCTTAGAAAAAGATGAAGAAAATACAATAATTAATTCACTAGCAAACGTAATAAGAATATCAAACCCATTAATCATTATAGATGAGGGCCATAAAACAAAAACAAGATTATCAATTGAATTTCTAAAGGAACTAAATCCTAGTTTTATTATAGAATATACAGCAACCCCTAGAACAGAAAGCAATATTTTAGTTGAGATACATTCCTCAGAATTAAAAGAAGAACAAATGGTAAAACTCCCAATAGTCTTAGAAAGTACAGCACAATGGCAAAATTCAATAATCAAAGGAGTTAATGAAAGAATTGAATTAGAAAAACAAGCAAAGAAAAATAAAAATGAATATATAAGACCCATAGCCCTTCTACAAGCGGAATCGGATAAAAAAGACAAAGATTGCGTAACTGTAGACAAAATCAAAGATTTTTTAATTAAAGAAAGAAAAATACCTGAAGAGGAAATAGCAATAAAGACCTCAAATAAGAATGAATTAGAAGGAATAAACTTATTTAGTCAAAAATGTAAGATTAGATATATTATAACAATAAATGCCCTAGCAGAAGGTTGGGACTGTTCCTTTGCATATGTTTTAATTTCAGTGGCAAACATCGGTTCAAAAATTGCAGTTGAACAAATAATTGGAAGGGTCTTAAGGATGCCTAATGCTCAAAAAAAGGAAAATGAAGTTTTAAATAGAAGCTATATCTTTGCGTCAGCTAAAAATTTTAATGAATCAGCAAATCAAATAATCTCAGGACTAGAAAATAATGGATATAGTAAACTAGATTTAATTAATTCTACAGACAAAAATCAAAAATATGAGCTAGAAATAAGTAGATCATTCAAAGAAGATTTATTTATCCCAATAATGTCCCTTGATAAAGAAAAATTATCCTTTGAAGAATTAATTGGAGAAGACTTTGAACTCTCAAAACAAAATTACAAATTTGAATTTGAGATGTTTTATGATGGAGATGGCAAGGCAATAATAGATATCCAAGATAAAGACAAATGGGTAAGAAGTGCTCAACAAACACTCCATATAACCTACAAAGATAAAAACTTCTCAAAAGAAGAACTAATACAATGGTTAGATAAGAAATTGAGATTTACACTACTAGATAAGCCAGATAAAGTAAAGTTCATTAGAAAAATAATTGAAGAACAATTAAAAGAAAAAACAATCTCAGAACTCTCAGTAAACAGATTCATCCTATTGGAAAAACTAAGCGATCTAATATTAAAGATTTTAGAAGATTATTCCAAAGGCAAATTCGAAAAGATGTTAAAAGAAAAGAAGATATCTGTAATGAAATTGGATAAATTTCCAGAAACAATCATTTTAAGTCAAGAACCAGATAGAAAATGGAACAAAAACTATTATGAAAATGTTGATAAATTAAACAAAGAGGAAATGAATTTTGTTCAAAGACTAGATTTGGATGGATTAAATAATATTAAATTTTGGGTAAGAAATAGAGAAAAGAAAGACCCTTTCTTTATCCAAGGGTGGAAAAAGAATAAATTCTATCCAGATTTTATAGCATTAACCAAAAAAGGGAACATTATTGCATTAGAATGGAAAGGAGAAGATAGGATAAGCAATGAAGACACACAATATAAAGAAGAAATTGGAAATATCTGGAGTTCCTTAGATAAAAACCTCCATTTCTTTTTAGTTCATAATAAAAATATTGACGAAATATTGAATAAACTCAAAGAACTATGAATAAAACCCAAAAAATAATCATAAAGGAAGCTATTGGTTTGGGATTTGCTTTACCTACAGAATTATCAATAATTTCAGATTATCTTTTACCAGCAATTAAAGAGTCAGGTTTTTTGATTCTCTTTGAATCTATAGGAAAATTAATATTATTTATTTTTAATATATTGTTGATTTATGCTTCTTATAAATGGGTAATTGATATCTCTCAAAATATAGAAAGAACAGAAAGATTAATGTACTATGATAAAGAAAAATTCAAAAAGTTTCTTATTAAAATATTTGCTACATTTATAATAACTTTCAGCCTCGCCTTAATTTTAAAGAATTATTTGGGAATTTAATTCTTCAAACTAAACAGCCTCTCAACCCGATTCGTCTCTGTACCTTCTCTTTCTTTAACCAAATTTATTCTTTTAAGAAACTCTAGGGATCTTAAAGCAACTGCCCTATGAGTTTTAACTTTCAAAGATACTTGTCTTGTTGATAATTCCTTATTCTTAGATAAAGTTTTAAGAATTTCCTCTGTAATCATAAGTATATCCCTATGCATATGTGAATAACTACACATAATCTTTTATACTACGTATGAATACCTATTAATAGATATAAAATGTCAAAAACAGAATGCCCAAAATGTGGAAATCCAAAGAAACCTTGGTTTGAACTTTGTTTTGATTGTAATGAAAAAGAAAAGCAAAAACCTACTTGTGAAGTTTGCGGAATAGAAGTCCCAGAAGGACATAATCTTTGTAAAGAACATTGGAAAGAAAAACAAGAAGAAAAGAAAAAAATAAAACAAATAGATTATGTAAAAAACAAAAAGGAAACAGATTTTAGAGATAAATTTGAAGGGAGATTTTATTTTAATGGACAAAAAGTTAAGTCAAAATCCGAATTACTCTTATTATATTTCTTTGAAGCAAACGGATTACATCCAAGATATGAAGATTTGCTTACATTAGATAATAAAGAATATCGTCCTGATTTTGTAATTGAAGATGGGGACAACATAATAATTATTGAACATTTTGGATTAGATAATGATGATTATAATGGAAAAATGGAAAAGAAAATCAAGGCTTATGAAAAATGGTGTGAAAAAAACAAGAATTGGTTTTTTGTTTGGACTGAAGAACAAGACATCCATAATTTAAAAGATACTTTAGGTAAAAAGCTAAACGGAACGCCTTTGAAGAAAGCTAGGTGGAAATAGAAAATTCTATATATCTCTAAAGAATATAATTCTATGGGTTTTTGGGAAGATGTAGAATTATTAGAAGAAGGTTCTTTTAATGACAATCTTGAGAAATTCTTGGATTATTACGATAACCGAGATTTAACTGAAGATGAAAAAACCTTATTAGAAAAAATTAGACAACAAAATACAAAGAAAGGCGTAGAAGACCTAATAAAACAATTATTTATTTTTAAGAAAAAAAGTTATGGGAGCTTTATCCATAACCAATTTGTTTCTGAGGCAGATTTTTCTTTTGGAATTAAAGAATTAAGAAAAACATTGAAATTACTCCGGCAAGAATTTCTTGGGACACATAGATTCAAACAATTCTCTATTTTTGGGAATAATAAGAATTTTATATCGTTAATTAAAGTTCAAAATTCTACAAAAAAAGAACTAGTACAAAAATTCACTACAAATAATAAAATAGATTATACACGTTCAATAATTATTGAAAAAAGAGGGAACAAACTTAATCTTTTTTTCCAATCTGGATTGTTTGGAGTAAGTTTAGTTAATAAAATATCTAATAAAATTAAAGATATTTCTAATATCCTTGTTCCAAATAATGTTGTTATTAAGGAAATGAAAAATGAATTTGATAAGATCGTCTCTTTTGAAAATTTAGAAAGTATAAGATTCAAAGAAACAAATCTCCCACAAACACCTAGACTAGAATTAAATTCCATTAATACAAATCAATCAATAAAAGAGGCTGTGGATAAGATGAAGTCCTTTTTATTTGAAGATGCAAGGTATATATTAAGTTTTAAACTTAGATTATCTTCATTAATTCAGATTAAAATAAAAAGAACATTAAAAAGAATAAAAAAAGGATCAAAGGATATTGGGATAAAATACAAATTTACAGATAAAAATCTATCTCAAGGGGATTTAGAATTTCTAACAAATAATAATATAAAAAATAATTTAATTGTTATTGGAGAAGATTCTAAACTAGATCTTTCTTCACAAGTAAGTAGATTATTTGCAAACAATGGACAATTATTTTGGCTCGATATACTTCTATGCCAAAAAGCTCTAAGTCTATTGGAAAAAGAGCAAATAGCAAAAAAGAAAGATGTATTTTCTCTTGAAATAAACGACAGAAACTTAGAAAATAAAATCTTAGAATTTTTTAAAAAAGAAGGTTATAATAGTAAAAAAATAACAGGTTTATATAAATTAAATCCAAAGGCAACATCTTTGTATCTTTTAAAAAATAAATTCATTTCTTTTTATCTTTCTATAATAAAAAAGAATGATAAAAGATCAATAAAAAGTATACTAAATAGATGCAGTAAATTAGATACAACCCCTATATTTGTATGTTTGTCTGACACAAATAAATTGGAAAATAGTGAATTTGTACAAATCTTGCTAGGAGATCTTATTGAAAATGAAAGTTCTTTTAGCGTTAGAGAGGATGTAATAAACCCTTATTTTAGAAGAATTAAAGAAAGAAGTGAAAAAACAAGGAGAGAAGCCATAGAAAATATTGAGATGCTTATAGAAGCCACTCCCGAAAATTTTGGAAATCTTGCAGAAGGAGATACAGGGGAAATATTAAGATTATTTTTCCCAAGTTCTCAGAAACTTGGGGGAAAATATATTCCAGACGGGATAAATTTTATAGATCATGAAGGATCTATTTCTGTTTGGGATTCAAAATATTGGATTGATTCTTCATTTTGTAAGAATAAAGTAGAAATATCAAAGCTTCAAAGATATCTTAACTCATCTAAAATGAGCAAAGTAATAAAAGAAATAGGGAAATTTCGGCGGTTTTGGATTGTTGGAAAAATAGATGACGAGAATTTTAAAGAATTAAAAAAGAGCTTGAAAATCCCTTTAGGAGTAATTTTAGATTATTTAGACTTCAATATTTTAAAAAGATTGACTGAATTATATTTTAGAGTCCCTAATGATGAATTATATAAGAATAATTTTTTTACTGAAGCACAAAAAGTAATTTTAAATAAAGATTTATCACTTTTAGAAGAATTAGAAAAGAATTTAACTGAAGGTGAAATTGTAAAAGAAATATTAAATGAAAGCGAATTAAGAGAAGAATTTAAAAAACGAGCTTCCAAGCTCAAACCTTAGTCTTTTCAACCATTTCCTTAACTAAACCAAAGATCTCCTTCATCTGACTACCCATAACATCCATTTTCTCCTTTAAGATATCATTCTCCTTACTCAATCTAATTTGTTCCCTTTCAAGTTCAGTTTTAGTATTATCTATGAATAAATCTTCTTCCTGAATAGTGTCTTTCATACCAAGCAGTTCCGAATAGTAGTGCACTTTATCAGACTTCTTCCATCCAAACCGATACTTCAAAGCACTTTCAGATTTATATCTAGGCAACCAATAACAACAGGAAATATGCCTAAAATCATACATAGTTATCTCAGAGTATCTCTGACCTGCCAAACTCATACCATCACCAAGAACTCTAACAGTCAATCTCTTCAAATACAAATTAACCGTGGCGGGCTTTATTAAAAAGAGGTGATCGCTTTCCTTCAATTCCCTATCCGCAATATATTGTCTCAACAAATCAGATGAAAGCATTAATTTTATCTTTCTCCCAAAAGTTTTAGAAATTTCATCCCTAATCTGCAATTCCTTACAATCATTATACAGATCAGAAACTTTAAGATTAATCAGTTCGGTTGGAGCCCTTATTCCAGTATCAAACAAGAACATGATTAACACCCTATATTCATATTTTGCCTTATTACAAAGTTTTCTAACTTGTTCTTCAGTTAAATAAACCCATTTTGGTTTTTCACCCCTAGAATCTAAGTCTATTGTTATATCTTGAACATCAACCCCTTTCTTCTTATTAGAAGTTTGCCACCAGTGCCAAAAAGACTTAAATGATTTAACAAAATAGTTCACAGAAAGATATCTTTGACCTCCTTTCTTAAAAATCTCCCCTTTCCTCATCTTTGAAAATAAAAGAAGCAATTGTTCCTCACTAACTTCCGTAATATTGTCCAAATCGTAAAGTTCCTTAAATCTTCTTGTGAAAAACAACATCTTCTCCCTAAGAGTATTCAATCTAGGATAACCTCTAGCGCCTTTAACACTTTTCAAAGAAACATTAATCCCATGCTCCATATCACTCAGATATTGTAGAATTATCTTAGAATTAGTCTCAGAGGAACCAGGAATTCCATCCTTCATGGCTTTTTCTTTCCAACTAAAGTATCTCTCTTTGTGTTTGTAAGGGTCTATTTTCATGTGTAGTTAAAACAGACTTTCTTAAAAAGAAGTCTGTATATTTTGAGTACATTTCTTCAAATAGACAAAAACTAGAGACGCCCCGACCGGGAATCGAACCCGGATTTCGTGCGCGACAGGCACGTGTTCTAGCCACTAAACTACCGAGGCATACAATAGAAATCTATATCTTGGCGGATTTTTAAAGCTTACTCCTAGCCAAACATCTTCAAAAATACAATAATTGTTATAAACTCTAGAAAAAAGAAAATAAAATGGAAGAAAAAACCCCAATAACATACACCCCCGTAAAAATAATCGAAAAAGGTAAACCAAACAAATATGAAGTGTTGTGTAGAGAAAACAACAAAGAATTTCAAAGATATGTTGAAGAAGAAAATATACCTAAATTAGCAAAAGAATTTATCGAAAAAGTTCAAGATAGTTTCGAGCACGGGCTAGTATCAAAAACTCTTCCGGGAAATTATAAAGGACTCTTTAGAACAAATAGAGGGAATCAAAGGATAAGGGAATTAAACTGGCTCCGATACTTAAAGTTTGAGAAAGAAATAATAAAATATAAGAAAGAGAAATATAAATATTGATTCTCCCAAAATTAAAAAATGAATAAAAAAGTAACAATAAACATAATTGACAACAAAAACTATATTGACCATGTCCCTCAATCAAGAGCAAATTACAAAAAAACTGTAAAAAGGGTTATTTCATCAATTTAGTAGCTGAAGAAGGAAACTCCGGAGGATATGCTGGAGAAGATATCTCCCAATTAGCAGGAGAAATAAAAAACACACTCAAATATTTCGATTCAGGAGATCTAGAGGTAATCTTGAAAAGTAATAGTGAAGAACTTGGCTCAAAAGATAAGCATTTCTATAGTAAAATTAGTAACCAAGAGTTAGAAGATATAAAATACAATTTATCAGAAAGTTATCCAATAATAACAATTCAGTAAATTAACCCCGATCGTTTGCAACTAATCTCTCAAATTCTTCCTGGCTAAGTATCTTATACTTTTTATCAAATCTTCTTTGTTTAGCTGAAGCAATTAACCCTTCTATAAATAAACCCACACCAGCAATAAACCAAAACCAATCCGAAGAGAAATCTAAGTGCCCTAAGAGTTTAACAAGTGTTCCTACAGCCATCAAAAAGCCAAAAGCAATTATCCAATCATGCCTTCCAAGAATAGACTCAAAACCAACTTTAATATATCTAATTTTCTTTTTCATCAAATAAGAAATATTCGGAAATATTTAAGTTTTATTCAAACTATTTTCTTCAAAACTTTCTTACCACCCATAAAAGGTTGCAAAACTTTAGGAATTTTAACATTTCCATCCTTATCCTGATTATTCTCAAGAATGGCAACCAAAGCTCTTGAGGTGGCCATAGCAGTATTGTTCAAAGTATGTGGAACAACCCTCACTCCTTTCTCAACATAACTTATACCAAGCTTTCTTGCTTGGGCGTCAGTTAAATTGCTACAACTACCAACTTCAAAATAATCTTTCTTCCTTGGGGAGTAAACCTCAACATCAATCTGTTCCTTCTTCAAATCACCCAAATCTCCAGAACAAATTCTCAAAACCCTAACTGGAAGATCCAAATCCTTAAAGATCTCAACAGTTAGATCTTTCATATTATCAAAGAACTTATCAGAATCTTCAGGTTTACAGATTACAACCATCTCCACTTTATTAAACTGATGAGTTCTAAACAAACCTTTCTCATCAATACCATGACTTCCAATCTCTTTTCTAAAACACATAGAATAAGAAGTTTGTTTTATTGGCAACTCATTATAATCAACTTCTTTATCAACATATCTTCCAATTAAAGAGTGTTCTGAAGTCCCAATTAAAGAAACCTCATCATTAGCAATCCTATAAATCATGCCCTCTTGATCATTCAAATCAGTTACTCTATTGATTACCTCATTTCTTAACATCAAAGGCGTTTCAACATAAGTAAATCCTTTAGAAACCATTTTACTAATAGCAAACTGTATCAAAGCCTGATTCATTAAAGCCAAATCTCCTTGCAAATAATAAAATCCAGTTCCAGCAACTCTAGAAGAACTATCAAAATCACCCAAACCTAAATCTTCAATCAAATCCCCATGACTCTTAACTTTAAAGCCAAAATCTTTAGGTTTACCAAATACTTTCTCAACAACATTTTCTTTATCACTCTTACCAAAAGGAACTCGATCTGAAATAAAATTGGGAATTTTACTTAAAACCATATCTCTCTCCTCTTCAAGTTTCTTTCTCCTAACCTCAATTTTCTCAATTTTCCCAGGAATTTCTTTAGCCCTCTTCATTTCCTTATCGGCATTTTTACCTAATTTCTTCAATTCGCTAATCTGTTTAGAGACCTTATTCCTCTCACTTCTAAGACCATCCTCCTCATACTTAACTTTCCTCCATTTTTCATCCAATTCAAGAACTTCATCAACAAGTTTTAACTTAGAATCCTGAAATTTCTTCTTAATATTGTCCCGAACCAAATCCGGGTACTCTCTTACAACCTTTATATCAATCATACTCTCAAAAAATAAACCTGATATTTAAATTTATTGAAACATTTAAAAATTCCTATTAACTCCATAAATCATGGCAGAGGTGATAAGTTCTATTAGTACGGCACTTACAAGCATGTATGATTATCTGGTTGCATTACTTCCAGGAAGAGCTCAAAACTTTATAGGATTGTTCTTACTAGTACTATTAATCTTTATCTATGCAGTTTTTATATGGAAGTTCTATAGATTCGTATCAAAAAAAGACATTTTATCCTTAGATTTAAGACAATATAATCGTTCAGAACATCCAGTCTTATCAAAAATATGGAATTCCTTACTATATATACTTGAATACATAATAATATTGCCATTCCTTATCTTCTTCTGGTTTGGAGTCTTCACACTATTCTTAATTTTCCTTACAGAAGATATACCTACCCCAACAATACTCATATTATCCGCTACTGTAATCGGAGCAATAAGAATGGCTTCTTACTACAAAGAAGAGATATCAAAGGAAATTGCAAAGCTTCTTCCTTTCAC
This sequence comes from Candidatus Pacearchaeota archaeon, assembly GCA_050303855.1. Classification (GTDB taxonomy): domain Archaea; phylum Nanobdellota; class Nanobdellia; order Pacearchaeales; family GW2011-AR1; genus MWBV01. Next base: position 16,407 of record JBNLCO010000004.1, on the reverse strand, counting down.
GCTATTAGCAGTATCTATGACTAAAGCAGGATTCTTTGACTTCCAAAGAGTAATATCCCATTTAACAGAACTACCTGCATTCTTCAGTAATATACTAACATACCTAATATTCATAATATTATTAGAAATATTACTAAGAGCCTTTGATCTACTATTCACAATACTTGGAATAAATAACGAAACTCCAAAATCTAAAGAGGAAAAAGAAGAAAACTAAAACTTCTCCAACTCAAACCACTTCTTCTTTCGATTCAAATTCTTCAATAAATTAAACAACAAAACCATTACAAATGTTGCGATTAATGCAACAACCCAATCCATAAAAGTTATATGCACAGTTCCAAATATACTCCTAACAGGAGTATAAATTATGACTAATGTAGCCACTATTGAAATTATTGAAGCGTAGAACAAATACTTATTCAATAACAAGTTCTTTATCTTAACTCCATCTCTGAAAGAAAGGAAGTTATAAGCATTACCTATCTCCAATAAAATCAAAGTTACCAAAGCAGTAGTCCTAGCATAATCAAAATCCTGATGTAAGATATTAAACGTAACATAAAACACAGCTAAAGAAAGTATCATCATTAAGAAACCAGATAAAACAAACCAATAAATAAGTGACTTATTCAAGATCTTTCTATCCTTAATCGGTTTCTCAAGCATAACATCCTTGGTGGAAGGTGTTATAGCAAGAGTTATAGCAGGCAAATCATCCGTAACCAAATTCATAAACAATATTTGCAAAGACAGTAAAAGTGGAACCTGCCATCCTAAAAATGGGGCCAAAAGTAATCCAATAAATATTATAAATAATTCAGCATAATTACATGACAATTGATATGAAACAAATTTCCTTATATTATTAAAAATAGTTCTCCCTTCTTTAACTGCAGAAACAATTGTAGAGAAATTATCATCTCTCAATATTAAATCAGAAACCTCTCTTGAAACATCAGTTCCAGAAATCCCCATTGCAACCCCAATATGAGCCTCTTTCAAAGCAGGAGCATCATTAACACCATCTCCAGTCATGGTTACAATTTCACCATTCGCTTTCAAAGCCCTAACAATCTTCAATTTGTGTTCAGGTTTAACTCTTGAAAAAATAATTATATCTTTCACAATTTTGGCCAATTCTTTTTCACTGATTCTATCCAATTCGGAACCTTCCATAACCTGCCCCGAGAGACCAATCTGTTTCGCAATAGAAACAGCAGTTTCCTTATTATCCCCCGTAATCATTTTAACACTAATTCCAGACTTAAGGCAAACCCTAATAGAATCATAAACTTCTTCTCTAGGAGAATCTTCCATACCTGTAAAACCTAAGAAAACCAAATCCTCTTCAAAATCTTTCTTATTAAATGAATCAACTTTTTTATAAGCAAATCCCAGATTCCTTAAACCATCTTTACCAAATTTCTTATTAATCTTTAAAAGAGCCTCTCTTTCTTTTTCAGTAAGCCTATAGACATTATTTCTCTTTTGTATATATTTACACTTGCCAACAATATATTCTCCAGCACCTTTTGAGAAAACGTATTTATCTGAACCGTGTTTACAAAAAACACTCATCATCTTTCTTTCAGAACTAAAAGGAATTTCTTCTATCCTTTCATATTTCAAGTCTTCACTATGAACTCCAGCTTTTGAAGCCATAACTAACAAAGCTCCTTCAGTAGAACTTCCAATAACATGATAGAGTTTATCCTCTCCAGTTCTTTGTATTCTAGCATCATTACATATAACTGAAGCCTTAATTAATAAACCAAAAACATTTTCCTTCAAGACATTTATCTTTCTACCCTCTGAATAAAAATCCCCATTACCCTCATAACCAACTCCTGAAACATCAATAGTAGAATCCCCTCCATAAAGTTTCTTAACAGTCATCTCTCCCTTTGTAATTGTCCCAGTCTTATCAGAACAAATAACAGTAGTCTCTCCAAGAGTTTCAATTATAGACATTCTATTAACTATTGCGTTCTTCTTAGCCATTCTATAAGCTCCAGTAGACAAAGCGGTAACTAAAACAACTGGTAAAGATTCGGGAAATGCAGAAACAGCCAAAGCAATAACCAAAATTATAGCATCAACAATAACCTGGTTTGATATTTCAACACCCAATAAAAGGACAAATCCGGTTACAATAGAAAACAAAATTGCAACAATTGCCATAAACTTAGAAATATGATTAAGTTTCTTCTGAAGAGGTAATTCTTTCTCAGCACTAGAAATCATCTTAGAAATCTGACCAAACTTAGTATCCATCCCAGTTTTTACAACCCTTGCAACACACTTTCCTTGAGAAATAAATGAACCCATAAAAAGCAAATTCTCTTCTTTGATTTTTCCACCCTTAAAAACAATCTTACTTATTTCTTTTGATTCTCCAGTCAAGATAGATTCATCAACACTAAGATTAACCTGTTCCAAAACAACACAATCAGCAGGAATTTTCTCCCCACTTCTTAAAACAACAACATCATCTGGAACTATTTCTTTTGAAGGAATTTCCTTCTCAACACCATCTCTTACTACAATTGAAATAGGCATAAGCATAGATCTAAGAGATTTAATCACCTTTTCAGCCTTATACTCTTGAAAAAAACCAATCCCTACAACAAGAACAATTACTCCCAAAATAGCATATGCAGTAATAGACTTCTCAACAATAAATGAAAGAACCATTGCACAAACAAGAAGATAAAACATAAAGTTTCCCTTTACCTGATGGTATAAAATCTTAAGTGCGGAAAAAGAATGAACATCTTTCAATTCATTAAAACCATACTTCTCTAAGTTCTTTTCCGCTTTTTCTTGACTTAGCCCCTTTTTCTCAACCATCTTAAAACAAACAATCAAACCAATATAAATCTAATCCTTATCTACATAAGGATGATCTTTTCCACGTGAAGCGATTTCATTAAGCATCTTTATGTGTTTCTCTTTCTCAGATTCGTATTTTTTTTCCTTAACATCAAGATCTTTTATCATCTTAGATATGTATTCTCCTCCAAGGAAGTGGGGAGTTAGAACGTAACTCGCACCTTTCTTATACAAATCAAGAGCATCCTGTATTGTATGAGCTCTAACAATTATAATTGCATCAGGGTTAACAAGTCTTATTTCTTCAACTAAAAGGAAATTAGCCTCAAAATCTGGAATTGTAGAAACCGCCATTTTTATTTTGTCCAAAGGCAGTTCTCTCAAGAATTCAGTATCGTCCACATCCCCATATAAACACGGAATCTTAAACTTACTAAGACTAGTTATAGTATCAGGATTAAAATCCACAACTAAAGATTTCTTCCTAGCCGCTTTCATTGCATTTAATATTCCAAACCCGATCCTATTATAACCAAATAAAATAGCATCATATTTCTTCCCTTGAACAGGGTCTTTCTTAACTTTCTTCCTCTCAAATAATCCCGCAAAACCAGATAATTTCAAGTAGAACTCCTTAGAATAAAGGATCATATACGTTGACAAAAATATAGTTATTACCATTGTCAATATTGAAGTATAAAGAACATTCTGAGTAATATGGCCTAAAGCAACACCCAATCCTAGAATAATAAGGGAAAATTCTGAAATTTGTGCCAAAGTCGTTCCAACTAAAAAATTAGTTCTCTTAGTATACTTGAATCTCCCAACAAGATACATCAAGATTATTGGCTTGAAAACAATAACCAAAAGAGATAAAACAATTGCATTAAACAAAATGGCATTCAATTGCGAGATCTGGATATTCAATCCCAATATTATAAAGAATATGATTAAAAAGAAATCTCTAAGAGGCCTAATCTTAGAACTTATTTCAGTACTATAAGGAGTTCCAGATAAAATAACTCCCGCTACTAAAGCTCCAATTTCAATAGACAACCCAAAGTAACTAAATAAGGCAGCAATTAAGAAACACCAACATATAGAAAACAAGAACAATAATTCCTGAGATTTCGCTATACTCCTTGTAAGTTTGGGCAATATGAAGAATCCAAACAAAAACAAAATAACAATCAACCCAGCCCCTCCAAGAAGACTTCTCAAAGCACCACCCTCAATATGAGCCCCTCCTGAAGACATTGAAGAAATAACCAAAAGTACTCCAATTGCAACTAAATCCTGGATAATCAAAATACCTATTGAAATCTTACCATACAATGAATCTAATGTCTGCTCATCAGATAATAATTTCATAATGATAATCGTACTAGAAAAAGCTAAAGCAATACCCAAATAAACACTAGCAACTAAGGAAAAATTCAACAACTGCCACGAGACTACAAAACCTAACGCAAAAGTAAGAATAATTTGGGCAAGACCAATTATCAAAGATTGAAACCCAATCTCCTTTATAACCTTTGGATTAAGATGTAAACCCACAATGAACAACAAAAACGCTATACCAAACTGAGAGAAGATACCAATAACATCAGTAGTGGCCCCAAGTTTTATCAAAAAAGGACTAATTATAATACCTGCAACAATATAACCAATAATTATTGGCTGTTTTAGCATTCTAGCTACATACGAAACTATAAAAGCCGCAAAAAGTATGACTGCTAATTGAATAAATACTGGTTCCATGAATATCAACCTCTCCAAAAAAAGAACAATTTAACCTATAAAAAGCTTTTTAAACCATTTCACAATAAAATTACTATGGCAATCGTAAGAATAAAATTGAATAGTACAGATATAGACGCACTTAACAATATTTGTAATTTTATTGGTGAAACTGCAAGAAAGTCTGGAATAACTGTACGTGGACCTATCCCTCTACCTACTAAGAAGCTTAAAGTTACTACAAGAAAATCTCCATGTGGAGATGGAACTGCTACTTTTGATAGATTTGAAATGCGTATCCATAAGAGACTTATTGACATTCCAGCAAACGAAAAAGTCCTACATCATATTATGAGAATGCAGATACCAAAATCTGTAAATGTAAAGATCGAAATGAAAGATTAAAATGAGTTCTGAACCAAAATATTCCGCATTCAATATCTACAAAATACACAAAACAAAGGACAAGGCCAATTCTGGATTTAGACTTGAAGGATTAAATCTTAAATCTCAAAAATGGGAAACAATAAGGCCAAAAGACAAAGAATATGGATATGATTCTATAGATGAAATAGTGGATAAAATTTATGAGACAAACGAAGGAAAACTAGAATCTACACTCCTACACTATAACGATCCACAAAATCACCAGATACCCAAAAAAGGAGCAGCGATTTTAGGAAAGGGTTTAGGCATAGAAACAATAATAGACATTGAAAATAATGAAAAAATAATAATAGCAATGTCTTTACAAAGAAAAATTGATCGTAAATCTTAAAAACAAAACATTTCTTTAACCAAATATGAACAAATCAATAACCTTTTTAATAACACTTATTCTTATAGCAGGTATAATATTCGGAATATCAAAAATGACAGGAAATGTAATATCAGGTTCAAACGACCAAGTAAAAATAGAAACAAACTATGGAGACATAATCGTAGAATTGTATCCAGATAAAGCTCCTATAACAGTTCAAAATTTTAAAGCATACATTGAAGAAGATTTCTACTCAAACACAATATTCCATAGAGTAATTGATGGTTTCATGATCCAAGGTGGAGGTATTGATGCTTCAACTGGACAAGAAAAACCTACAAAAGATCCAATTAAACTAGAGTCAAACAATGGATTAAAAAACGACAGAGGAACACTTGCAATGGCAAGAACTTATGTAGCAGATTCAGCAACATCTCAATTTTTCATAAATACTCAAGACAACGATTTCCTAAATTATGGCGTAAGAGACGATGGATACGCTGTATTCGGAAAGGTAATTGAAGGTATGGACGTTGTGGATAAAATCTCAAAAGTTCAAACAAATTCTCAAGACATGCCAAAAGAAAAAGTAATTATAAAAAATATTGTTTTAATTGAATAATTATTTATATTATTTAGGTTTATATCCTTGAATCCTATGCACTATTAAAAGAATTCAATTGTACAGCTTGTTAAGGGAAATTAAGAAAGAGGCACTTTTATAAACGACTTTTAATTTCCTTCAAGTATGAATTTATTAGTCCCCAGAAATTCAAAAAATACAATTGAGAAATACTTTGATAATAACCAAAATCATGGTAAAATCTCTCATGATGATGCAGGTTCATTTGTTGTTTATTATAGAGTTACTGGAATTGCTTGTAGCAATGGCAGTAATTATTCTTCAAGAGAGGGGGTTATCTTAGATTTAGAATCAGGTATTTTAGATAGAGTAACTGATTATAAAAAGGTTCTTTTCAATATTGCACTTGGAAGAACAAAAGTTTACCCAGTAACTCAAAATGATTATCAAACTGGGACATTGCATTTTAGGAAATCAAAAGGAGTAATCGAAGATATAAAGGCAATGAAATTCATTTATGATTATGCTAATGCATTACTTCCATTTCAAAACTAATACTGGTGTCGAGCCCCACTGCGCTTTCCTTCCTTCGGTCGTCAGGGCTCATAACAAGAATTTAACGGAAAAATACTCGGCTCGTGATTTTCCCAAATTGAATTCTCATCCAGCTCGCATGCTCACGGGAGAATCCAACTTCTCATAACCTAATGTTAATAAAATAAACTCAAATAAGCTCATTAACAAAACTCTCAACACTATCAAAACTCTTCAAACCCATAAACTTATTTCTTTTCTCAGGAGCCCCATCAAAACCTCTTAAAAACTTACCTCCAATATATTTGGCCTTAGACATCTTCAACAAATCATACTTCTTAGCGATCTTAAGATACTCCACATATAATTTCAAATTGTCTTTGTAATTATTTTCTTTATATCTTCCTTTCCTAAGATAGTCTAACGTCTGTTTGAAGATCAAGGGATTTCCTATTGCACCTCTAGCAATCATAACTCCATCACAAACCTCCAAAATTTTACCCGCATCTTCAGGCTTAAACACATCTCCATTACCAATCAAAGGAATTCCAATCTGATCTTTAACTTTTGAAAACCAACTCCAATCAGCAGGAACTCCTCTTCCTTGAGAAGCTAATCTAGGATGTAAAGTCAAAGCATCTGCTCCAGCACCATCAATCTTCTTAGCCAGATCCAAAACATTATTCTTACTAAAACCTAATCTAATCTTTGCAGTTACAGTCAAACCATTATCCCTCAACAACCTAATAATTTTAGCGATCTTGTCTGGACTCTTCATCAAATAAGAACCAGATCCATGGTCTATTGTCAAATGCCCTGGACACCCACAATTCAAATCAACCAAATCATATTTCTTCAATTCAGGAACTATATCCTCAAAATGAGAAACCTTCCTTCCAGTAACCTGTATTCCTAAAGGTTTATCCTTGGAATTAGTTAACATTTTCAATTTCAAAGCCTTCTCATTTGAAGCATTCTTCAAAGCCTCAGCCTGTAACATCTCAGTATAAGCAATACTAGCCCCAGACTTCCTACAAATCAACCTAAAAGCCAAATCAGTAACATCTACCATAGGCGCCAGAAATAAAGGATTCTCCAGTTTAATCCTTCCAATCCTCAATCCTTTTACCATAACTCAAATAACAAAACCCAAGTTAAAAAATTAATGTATATATTGGAACGTAAGAATTGTTAAAAAAACCAAACTCTAAGTAAAAAAATGAATCTTTTATCAAAGATGTTAATGCCACTAATTGGATTATCTCTAGGTCTTAACGCACAAAATAAAGACTCAATATTCTGGGAAACAAAGAAATACACAATAGAAAAATGCTTTTCCCAAGAAAAAATAGATTACCACCTCATTTTATCAAACAAGGAAAAGAAGGACACAATATATTCTTTCGCATTTAATCTGTTTGGAAGCAAAATACCTGAACCACCAATTCTAACTATAAACCAAAGCCCAAGCGATACATCGACTACAATCTACTTCTTAAAAGGACCTTGCATAAAAAAAGATTTCTCAACGAACAGTTATTACGATAAATACGAACCATATAAAATCAAAATAAACAAAAACGGAAAAGTAACAAATAAGGGAAAAACAAATCAATTTGAAATAAAAGTAAATCCTAGTCAATACATTAATCCTTACACAAACTATTGTTTAGAATAAAACATACAAAAATTTATAAAAGAACTTATTTTAATGAAAACATGGAAAAAGACATAGGAAAAATAAAAAAGAATGATACAACAGATATAGTAATCAGAGTGGACGATTTTGGAGGAAGAAAAGGCCTTACAATAAGAGAGTATGTAACTTCTGATAGATATACAGGATTTACAAAAGCAGGAGTGAGAATACTTTCAAGTGACTTTAAAGCGTTCAAAGATATGATTAAGTCTGTAAGTGACGAAGACATGGCCCCATTAGAATCCGAAGGTGTTCCAAAGGAACCTGAAGCTTCAAACGGTCAAGAAGAACTCCCAGATTACTAATTTTAGCACTTTGTCACGACACAATAATTAAAAAAAAGCCTTATAAACCCTAAATTCTTACAATAATTGTCTAACTTCGGTTAGATCTTCTTAACTTCGGTTAAGTTGTCGGGAGCACGAACTTCGGTTCATCGCTCCCATTTATTCTTTTCTAGGATCTTCAAAACATTTTTAACTTAATTACTTCTTCTGAATTAATGAAAAAGATACGTCAACCAATTGTAACTGTATGTGGTCATGTAGATCACGGAAAGTGTGTCTCAGGAGATACAATAATCCCTCTTACAGATGGAACTCTAATAACAGCAAAAGAACTTTTTAACAACAACTATGACAAACAAAAAGCAAAAAGAATTGATGGAGACATAATTCAAGAAATAGACAGGATTGAATTATTTACAAATTACGGACAAATAATACTTCCAAAGAAACCATCTCACATATGGAAAAGAAAAGCGAACAAATTAATAGAAATAAAAACGGCTCACGGAGATAGAATAAGAACAACCCCCGAACATCCTTATTTCAAATTTCCCGGACTTCCTGAAACCAAAATAATGGCAAAAGATTTGAAAGAAGGAGACTATATAGCAGTGCCAAGGCAAATCAGAATAAGAAGTTCTGATCCCAAAAAAATACTATTTGAGAAGTTAAAAGAAAAAAATTTTATTTGTTTATTAAATTTGAATTCTGGAGGACTGATAGAAAAAATAAAAAGAACCGGCATAAATAAAATTGAAAAAAGACTTGGAATAAAATACTTGGCAGATTCGCTTAGAAAATCAAGATTAAGGATGCAAGATCTGTTAAAATTATCAGAATTTTTCAAAATACAGGAAGACAAAATCTATGACATGATTGGAGCAATAAAAAATTCAAGCGAGAAACAAAGGGCAGGCCACACAAGCAGAATAATAAAGTTGCCCGATTTTCATGATCCTGAAAAAATTGGATATGTCTTAGGGTGCATTGCCGGCGACGGACACCTGTCCAAAACACAAGTGCTTCTAGATAATAATGACGAAGACATTCAGAATTCATATATAGAATATCTAAAGGATATCTTTAATCTAAATTCAAAAATAAAACAAAATCATACCTGCAAAACGATAATAAACGAAGGAGGACTGACATTCAAACGATTTATAAACGAAATAATTGGAATGCCTGACAAGCAAAAATCAAGCGGAGTAAGCGTTCCTGAAATTGCCCAAAAAAATATGGAAGTATTTAGAGGGTTTTTTGCAGGACTTATTGATACAGATGGATATGTTTCACATATAAACAATTCAATTGAACTGACAAGCAAAAGCCAGATTCTAATCAAGCAATGCTCTATACTGCTTTTAAATTTCGGGATCCAATCCTCAGTCTATGAAAAGAACGGCTTTTTCAATTTAAGAATTTCAAATAAATACCCTATAAACAAATTTTTAGAAAATTTCAGACCTAGACTAAAAAGAAAACTAAGAAGAATAATTAGTGCATCAGAAAAAGCTCAATCAAGCAGGATATTTGATATTTATCCCATCTCGAAAGAAATTATAAAGAAACTGAAGCTTCCTCAGAAACCGAACAAAGTTATACCCTATTTTAACAAATATATTAAAAACCAAAACATCACGAGAAATTTTTTGCAAAATATACTTCAAAATATAGAAGAAGAAAATGCTGAGTCTTATCATCTAAGAACCATTCTTGAAAGAGAGGAAAATTTCGTCAAAGTAATATCAAAAAGAGAAATAAAAAACAAAGACAAATATGTATACGACTTCACAGTACCGGGAACACACAATTTCATTGCAGAAAGAACAATTTTGCACAACACATCTATCTTAGATTGTCTTAGAAGCACCTCTGTTCAAGAAGGAGAAATGGGAGGGATAACTCAAAAGATATCTTTCACACTTTATCCAATGGACCAATTAAAAAAAGCCTGCCCCTTAATTGAAAAATCAGGAATAAATCTAGACATTCCAGGATTCTTATTAATAGACACTCCCGGACACGCAGCATTTACAAATCTAAGAAAACGTGGAGGTTCTCTAGCAGATCTTGCAGTTCTAGTAATTGATATAAATGAAGGAATAAAACCTCAAACCGCAGAAGTAATACAAATATTAAAACACAACAAAACACCATTCATAATTGCTCTAAACAAAATTGATAACATTTCTGGATGGAGAACACCTCCAGATAAAAACACCCCATTAAAAGAGAACATAGAATCTCAATCCGAATCAGTACAAAACATCTTTATGGAAAGATATATGACAATAATGGGTGCACTAAACTCTTATGGATTTGACTCCGATTTATATTACAACATAGATGATTTTACAAAGAAAATATCTTTAGTTCCAACCTCGGCAAGAACAACACAAGGAATACCCGAACTAATAATGATGCTGTGTGGTTTATCGCAAAAATTCTTATCGGAAAAACTAAAACTCGGAACAGAAGCAAAAGGAGTGATGCTTGAAATAAAAAAAGACAAAAACACAAGTTACATAGAAGCAATACTTTATGATGGACAACTAAGTAAAACCGATGAAATTGCAATAGCAAATTTTGATGTAAATGCAGATCCAATAACAACAAAAATACGTGTTCTTGAAGAAATAAAGCCCTTATCTTCAAAATTCGGTCCAAAAGATTCAGTAACAGCTTCAACAGGAATAAGAATGCAATTAATAGAAAAAGAAAATATACTTCCCGGGATGCCATTTGAAGTACATAAAAACAACTTAGATGAACTTAAACAAAAATTCAAAAAAGAAATATCTGAAAACATTAATTCATCATTAGAGAAAAAAGGAATAATAATCAAAGCTGATTCTCTAGGAAGTCTTGAAGCATTAATGACTCTCCTAAAACAAAGTAACGTTCCAATACTAAAAGCAGGAATAGGAAATATTAACAAAGCGGACATCATATCTGCAAAGGCGAATTTAGAAATAGATGAGCTAAACTCAATAATTGTCGGTTTTAACGTATCAATTGATGAAGATGCCAAGGAATTGATGAAGTCTGAGAAAAACATAAAGGCCCTTACAAACGAAGTGGTTTACAAACTAATTGAAGAATTAGAAGAGTGGAGAAAACAAAAACAAAACGAAATAGAGAAGAAGCGTTTAATGGAACTTGCAACAATATGCAAATTAGAAATACTACACCAATATGTTTTCAGAAATACAAGCCCTGCAATATTTGGTGTTCGTATAGTGGGAGGAAAATTGACCAAAGATCTAAGCCTAATTGATGAATCCGGAAACAAAATAGGAAAAACAAAAGCAATACAACACGAAAAGAAATCGGTTGACGAAGCATCGGAGGGTCAAGAAGTTGCACTATCAATATCAAACATAAACTTTGAAAGAGTTCTTGGGGATAAAAAATATCTTTACACTGATTTAGGGGAATCTCAGTTTAGAAAATTCAAGAAAAACAAGGATTTGCTGTCTCAATCAGAGAAAAAAACACTCCAAGAAATTGCGGAGATAAAACGTTCTACAAAAGATGATTGGGGAATGTAATTCAAAATATTTAAAAAGAACATATCATTTTCTAAAGAATGAGAAAAGAAGTGCTAATATTTCTTGCAATGTTGAGCTTATTCCTAATTCCATTAATAAGTGCAGCTCCTTGTGAATTAAGTGTTTCAATGTTAAATCAAGATCCTTATCCAGCAATACCTGGAGATTACGTTAAAGTAGTATTCCAAATAGATGGTTTAGCAAATCCAGAATGTGGAACAGTAGCATTCGGATTAAAAGAGAATTATCCAATCTCACTAGACCCAAACACAACGAATCAAATCACAATAAATTCTGGAACATTTCAAAGAACATACAGTTCATTTTATTTAGCAACGTACAAACTAAGGATAGATGAAAACGCAATAGAAGGAGACAACCCCATAGAAGTATATTATACTTACAAAAATGGCCCAGAAATACTACAAGATTTTGATTTATACATCGAAGATACACGGGCAGATTTTGAGGTTTATGTAAAAGATTATGATTATATTACAAAAGAATTTACTTTAGAAATATTAAATATTGAAGACGTAGATGTTGAACTAGTGAGAGTAGAAATACCTAAACAAGAAAACATACAAGTAAAGGGTTCAAACAAAATAATTGTAGGGGATTTAGATTCAAACGAATATACAACTGCTGAATTTGAGGCAACACCTTCTGAGGGAGAAATAAAAATCATAATAAGCTATCAAGATTCTATAAATGAACTAAGAACAATAGAAAAAACAGTTATGTTTGATTCTAGCTATTTCACAGAAAGAAACGGGACGTCAAACGGAAAAGGAAAAGCTTGGGTAATTGTAATAATTGTTTTGATAATTATCTGGATAATATACAAAAGATCCAAGAAAAACAAAATGAAGAGAAAACTAATGCACAAGCATAGTCGTTAAAGAGAAAGATTATTCCAAAAACAACAAATTCTTTTAAAGGAAAATAAAATATTAAACCTAATGAAAAAAGTTATTCTCACAGGATTCCAACCATTTGGGCCTTACAAATTCAATCCAGTTGAAGAAAGCACAAAATATTTCGATAAAAAGCTCTTAAAAGGAAACAAGATAAAAGGGATTGTCCTTCCCTGCACGTATTTTGGAGCATTTAAAATATTAAAAGAAGCCGTAGAAGAACTAAATCCAGATCATATCTTAAGCACAGGATTAGCCTCAAGCGTAAGGGGAATAAGATTCGAGACAACAGGGATAAACCGCATGGAAGGAAAGTATCCTGACGCAGAAGGATATTCTCCAAAAGGAATACCCCTAATTCCCGGAGGAAAAGAATCAATAAAAACAAATTCAGACAATCTCTACCTATCCCAAATCTTGTCAAATAACGGAATAAAAACTGAAATATCAAACAATGCAGACTATTTCATATGCAACTCATTAATATACCTAACATCAAATTTTTTACAAAATAATAAGCCAGAAATAATGAACACATTCATTCACGTACCTTGGACAGAAAATTACAAATCTAAAATTAAATTAGAACCTCATAAAGTAATGATTCCAAAAAGAGAATTACAAGATTCCATAGAAACAATTATCCAAAATGTGTTCTAAAAGAAGAATCACTCATATCTTAAAGCCTTAACTGGATCTATTTTCATAGCTTTAACTGCAGGAGCAACACCAGAAATAGCCCCAGTCAATGTCGCAAATGCAATACACCCTACAAACAACCATATTGAATAAGCAGGCTGAAGGAAACCATAACCAAGACTCTCCAAAATACTCCCTCCAGCAAAAGTAACTAAAAACCCTAAAATAACTCCTAAACTACCTGCAACAAATCCTAAGAAGCTTGATTCAAACAAGAATATCCTAAATATCTCTGAATTTCTTGCTCCAATTGATTTCATAATTCCAATCTCCTTTATTCTTTCTAAAACAGAAGTAATCATAGTATTAGCAGTATTAACTGCAGAAACCAAAACAGAAATTAATGCAATAAGTATAACAAAACCAATGACCATATTCAAAACAGATTTATACGTATCAATAAGATCATTAAAAGATTGAACAAAAAAGTCTTCCTTCCCTTCTTCTAAACCTCTTTCCTTACGCAATTGTTTCTCTATATTACTAACAACTTTATCAACGTCAGAAACATCCACTCTTGCTACAATCCAATTATATGAAACATTTTCCCCATAAAGTTCTTTAAAAAAATCTTGAGTAACATAAACCTGAGAATCATCCTGAGGATTCCCTACAGAATCATAAAAACCAACAACCTTAACTTTTTGACCCTGAATCTCTATTTTTTCTCCCAGAGAATATTCACTCGGAAAAATCTTATCTGCGAACAAATAGTTATATCCCAAAACAACATTATCTTCTCCAGAAACTAATTCTCTCCCCTTATAGATATCTAAATCAGATAACTCCATTATTAAAGGAGTTTTAGGATCATACCCCAAGATAAGTGTATAAATCCTTTTCTTACCTTGTGTAACCTCCCCCGCCTTAAAATAAGCCCCTGTAGCCTCATAAACACCCGAAGTCTTCTCAATAGTTTTCAAATCATCATCAGTCAAAGCAAAAGTGGTATCAAGACCTGCAGCAGCCGTCCCCTTTGACTGGATAATAACCTTATCTGCTGAAGAAGATGAAGAAATCTCATTAACATAATTATACAAACCCAAACCAAAACTAACAAAGATAAATATCGTAGTAATACCAATCAATATAGAAATTATAGTAAAGGAACTTCTAAGCTTCCTATGTTTAAGATTATTCAAAGAATATTTTATTGATTCTTGTTTCATTTATTCAACCTCTCAAAGCCTCCACTGGATTCTGTTTAGCTGCATGCATAGCGGGAATAATTCCTGCAATAGCCCCGATCAAAAAACTACCAAGTAAAGTAAAGAATATCAAAACAAGATCAATACTTGGACTAATATCCGTTCCCAACCAAGAATTAATAGCAAAAGTTCCAACATATCCTATCCCAATACCAAATACGGCCCCTATTGCCCCTCCAATCAAACCTAAAAATCCAGATTCAACAAAAAACTGTAGGAAAATCTGAGAATTTCTAGAACCAATTGCCTTCATTATGCCTATTTCTTTTTTCCTCTCAAGAACAGATGTGCTCATTGTGTTAACAATTCCAATTGCACCAACGATAATTGAAATGGAGGCAATAATTATAATAAAAGCCTGAATAGCCCCTAAAACAGAATTGACTGATTCCAAAGTAGATTCAGGGGTTGAAACATCAAAATCTTCCTCTCCAATATCAACATTATGTCTCTGTCTCATCAATTTCTCTATGTCTTCTTTTGTCTTATCAATTAAATCTTTATTCTTAACTTTAACAGAAATTAAATCAACAACATCCCCATAACCCATAAGATCTTTCAACTCGTCATCATACATAAAAACGGTCCAATCATAAATAAAACTACCTTGCTTCTTAATAACTCCAACTACCTCAAACTCTATATCGTTAATAAGGACATTCTTTCCTGGAATAATGTCTTTACCAAAGCCATTGCTATCTCCATTGTAGAAATTATTTCCAAGAACTACTTTTCTATAATCCCCATTCTCAAGTAATCTCCCATACTGAGCTTCAATATCATCAAACACTTCAAATACCTCTTTTTCATACCCCTCAGGAATAGAGTAAGCAGAACCAATCCCAAGAACATTATTATATTCCAATTTTCCAGTCTCAATATTTCTCCCAATAGCAAAATCAACGGTACCCAATTTAGAAATAGCTTCCGCATCATCAACAGTCAAAGGGTTCACAACAGCAGACCCAGGAGGACCATAACTTAAACCTCCAGCCTGAACAGTTATAACCTCTGTAGAACCAGCTCCAAACTGAGAAACAACAGCAACTTTAAGAGCACTTCCAAGAGTTATAAGTGAAACCACAGCCAAAACACCAATAAATATTCCTAATAGAGTAAGCCAACTTCTTATTCCTTTTTTCTTTAAATTTCTAAACGCAAATACAAAATAATTCATTATATCTCCTCACAGAATCTAATAAAGATTGTTCATTTATTAACTTTACCCGAGAATACTAAAACCAGTTCTTTGGACTTCCAAAAATAATAAATATCGCCAATAAAAGAACAATAACCGTAACAACAATCATCAAAATCTTATTTCTTCTAGACTTCTTTTCTTCCTCTGTCAATTCTCTCCCAGTAACGTCTCCAAATGTCTCTTTTCTCTTCTTGAGAAGAGTATAAATTACGAAAATAACCAACAAACCAATAAGAACCTCAATTATAATCAGTAATTCTTTAGAATCAATATTCCTCAATCTAATCTTAAAGTTAGATGTGTCGGATAAAACCCCTTCAGGAGAAATAACTTCCATTTCAACACTATAATCTCCTTCAGGTAAACCTTCTAAAGAAAATTCTTTATCAA
>JBNLCO010000003.1:0-52300 GCA_050303855.1 Candidatus Pacearchaeota archaeon | reverse complement strand
GATGTTATGCAAAATAGATTGAGTTATGGAAGAGAATTCTCAGATTGGAAAGATAATTTTTTTGACACTTCTGACGGAACAGTTTACAATACAAGAGGAGATGTTAAAATTGTCTTGGATGCAGATTACATCAGAAATATTGACCCTTCAACAAAATTAAATGAAGGAGCAGTTGTTTTAGACAATGGAACTTTTGAAAGCTTAAATGACAAGAGTAAAGTATTATATTTGCCCAAAGGTGAAGTGAAAAATCTTCACAATAAACCTTACACAGTTGAAAGTGTGAAAGATTCTGAAGTATGGAATTTTCTAGCAAGAGACAATAAATTACTTTCTGACTATACAGATGAATTCTTCCCAGAAATGAAGAAAAGGTTTGGGATAAAAAAAGCTATGGAGATTTATTTTGATTCTAAAAGTAACTTTGAAAAGGGACGTGCCTTGGGCCTCGGCAGGCTTGGGGGCAGGTCTAATGCCGGCGCTAGGAATAATCTTGGCTACGGGGGCGATCGGTTCGTCGGATCTAGCGGCGGAGCCGCAGGGAAGGATAAGAAAGATTTGGAAGACAAGCTTGGAAAAGATATTTTGTCCGCAATAAATTCTGGAATCGCTTTCGAACATAATGGAATTTTATATGTTCCAACAAATGCAAAGAATATTAAGCTAAAGAAATAAATTTTTAAAACCCTTTTTCTTTTTTATCTAGCCTAGTAACCGTGAACTTTGGTTTATGAAGTAAGCTAGGTTATACGCCCTTTTACAAAGGCAATTTATTGTCATAAAATTCAATTGCGACAGAAATGAAGTAATGGTGAAAGCGTTAAGCTATCAAGTAAAATGGCTACTTCGTGCGTGCCTTGAACCTCAACAGGCTTGAGAACAGGTCTAATGCCAACGCTAGGAACAATCTTGGCAACAGGAACGATCAGTTCGTCGAATATCTTAGCTTACTCTAGGTTTTATTGTAAAATGTATGGTGAAATATGTTCTCTTAAGAACCTTTTACTGGCTTTCAAAAAAGCAAAGAAGAAGAAAAACAAGAAAAGGTACGTCAAAAGATTTCAGAAAAATCTCGGAAGAAATTTAATAAACCTAAGAAGCGAATTGATCACCCGAACGTATTTGCCTTATAATTTAAAGAAGAAGGTTATTAGAGATCCAAAAACACGTAAAATATCCATTTCTGCTTTTAGAGATAGAGTTGTCCATCATGCTCTTTGCAATATGATCTCCCCTACCTTTGAAAAAGGCTTCATTTATGATTCTCATGCAAATCAAGTAGGAAAAGGAACATTTGAATCAATCAAGAGATTTGATATTTTCAAGAGAAGAGTCTCAAAAAACAATTCTAGAAATTGCTTCATTTTGAAAGCAGACATAAAACACTATTTTGAAGAAATTGATCATAAAATATTATTGGATATAATCCAAAGAAAAATCAAGTGTGGAAAAACGATCTGGTTGATAAAACAAATAATGCAGAACAAGGTTGAACGAGAGAGAGAGAGAGAGAGACGCGGATTCTTTGATAATTTCTAAGGGTATGCCTTTGGGAAATTTAACCTCCCAATTTTTTGCTAACGTTTATCTTAATGAATTAGATCAATTTGTAAAACACAAATTAAAAGCAAAATACTATCTCCGCTATGTTGATGATTTTGTAATTTTACATACTTCTAAAAAACAATTAAAAATATGGAAAAAGGAGATTGAAGTATTTCTTAATAAAAGGTTAAGACTTGAACTTCATCAGGACAAATCAAAAATATATAATTTGAATGAGGGGGTAAATTTTCTTGGATTTAAGATTTTTTATAATTTTAAATTAATAAAGAAAAGCAATCTAAAAAATTTTGAAAGAAAGTTCAATCAAACAAAAATACTTTTCCAATCAAGTATATTAAATAAAGAAAAAATATTTGATTCCCTAGAAGGATGGCTTGCCTATTGTTCCCATGCAAACACATTCAAATATAGAAGTCATCTGATCAAGGTCTTTGACAAACAATTTGTTCTTTCGGATAAGAGGGTAAACTCTAAAAAACAGAAGAATTTCTTAAGTAAACTTGGAAAAACGGGTTTTGAATTCAGTACACAAAAAACCCTATATTTATTCAAAAAAGGTTTCAATATTAAACAGATTGCTGAGAAAAGTTTGATAAAAGAACCAACTGTATGGAAACATATAATCAACCTTATTGAACATAATCAGTTGTCCTTATTAGAAACTTTATCAAAAGAGAAGATATATAAGATTGTTTCCAAAATAAGGAATAAGAAAGATTCCCTAAAAATTATTAAAAACCGGATTAAAGACGATTCTATAAATTATGATGAAATTGCTTGTGTTCTGGCAAGTATAAGGAATCGGAATAAAAAATTCTGAATCACTCAAAATTCTTCAAATAATCAGATTCAACATGATGTAAATCACTTGATGGAATAATTATACAATAGGGTTTCTTAACTCCTGTAAACTCGCTTAGTTCCGTTATATCTCTATAAAGTATTTTTTGTCTTTTAGTTCCTAAGCTCTGACATACAATCAACTTTTTCAATTTTATTTCATACTTTCCTGAAGATTTCCTAAGTTGATCCAAGGCATCAGAAAAATTCAAACCAATGTCAATCAAGATCAAACTATGAGCTTTAGCCCTTTGATTATCTTTAACAATCTCCATAAACGAATCGGGAGTAAATGATTTCTTCCAAGCGGGCATTGAAGCCACTTTCCCAAACTTGTAAGCCTGTAATCCAGTCTCTGCAATTGCATCAAATATTGATCCCGCATGCATAACCTTTGTTTTAATTTTAGATTTATTACATTCATCTAATATTGTAATGTGAGTTGTAGCCATTAAAGGACTTCCATAAACCAAAAGAGCAACATCACTCTTCTTAGCATAATCAATAAATTCCAAACTCTCAACTTCTTCCCTATCTAGTGGAACAATATCTTTCCCTAAAGATTCAGATAATTCTCCAACCGAGTAGGGAAAATCTACAGTATAATTCTCTAAGAATACTTTTTTACATCTTTTAACTATCTCATGGCCTTCTAAAGAAATTCCCTTCTTATTCAAACCTAATCCTATTAAGTATAACATAAAATCTATAGAAAATTAGGGTTTATTAGGTTATCTAAATAGTTTTAAATCATAATACAATAAAATCTTATGGAAAAGAAGGTTGCATTAGCATCACTCTTAGGATCAGAGCATTTGACTGAAAGTAGAAAAAATGTTTACAACGATACAGAACCTTTGGGTTTATTATATATCGGAGGGGTCGCCAAATATTATGATCATGATGTTCGAATATTTCATCCTTATCAGAAGGCCAATCCTAGTGAAAAACTGATTCTTGAGGAAATTTCAAGATTTCAGCCAGATATTCTTGGAATGTCTAGCATGACTAATACTTTTAATAGATCTGTAAAGTTAGCAGAAGAAGTAAAGAAAAATTCTCCAAAAACTTTAATAATCTTTGGAGGAGATCACATTGGAACTAATCCTTCAGATGTTAAGAGTTACCCCGTTATAGATATAGGTGTTTATGGAGAAGGAGAAGAGACGTTCAAAGAAATTTTAGAAAATAAACCGTTAGAAGAAATTCAGGGGATTTCATATATCAACGAAGAAGGGGAACTACAGATTAATTCTCCAAGAAAAAGAGTTTTTGATAGGACAAATATACCTTTGCCCTTAAGAGATCCAGAAATTTTGAAGGCTTCCAAGATAGGCGCATTAATGTATCCATCTGTTTCTGAACAAACAGGGGCTGGAAGCTTCCTCTTTCAATTTGGTTGTCCTTTAAGATGTTCTTATTGTTCTGCAACAACTTTATATGGAGGGGAACTAACTATGAGTTCATCAGAATTTTTAGTTAACGAAATGAGAAACATGAGGGAACAATTTAATATGAATACTGCTTTCATAACCGATTTAACTTTTAATTTGAAGCCGTGGTATTCTGAAGAATTTTGTAAAAAATTATCAGAAGCTAAACTTGGATTATCTTGGTATGCTTTGGTTCGTCCGACTAGTCCCTCAAACCAACCTCTTCTAAGAAATTCTACTCTTGAGGCTATGGTAAAAGCAGGAGCAACAAAAATTGGGTTTGGTATCGAAAGTTTTGAAGAAAGTGCAATGAAGGATTACCATAGACCTACTTCCTTAGAGGAAGACGAAAGAGTTCTAAGGAAGATTGATGAACTAGAGGCTCTATCTAAAGTTTTCCTTATTCTTGGACATCCTAACGAAACAAAAGAATATTACAACAAAGTTATCAAAACATTGAAACAATTAAAACCTGATGAAGTTAGAATTTCTTATTTGACTCCTTTTCCAGGAACACCTCTTTGGGAAGAATTGAACAGTAAAAACCAAAAATTAATCACTTCCACAAATTATGATGATTACACTACTTTCAAACCAATTATGAAGATGAAGAATTTTTCCTCTGATGAAGTTGAAGATCAAAGATTAAGAATTTTAAGAGAATATTATAACTCTAAAGAATATAAAGACCACTTCAGGACAAAAATACTAAGAACTCCAAGGTACGAGCAAAGTTTTACCGAATTCCATGAATTGCTCACAAGTAGGGATATTTTATAATAAGTTAAATATGCAAAACCTTGAAAGTCTTGAAATCTTGAAACTTCTCTGGTTTTTCCTCAACCTTCCTTATTTGAGCATGTTTTGGGCCTTTCTTACATAATTCTGCCATTTTGTTAACTTCATCAACATTTCCTTCAATAAATACCTCTATCCTTCCATCTTCAAGATTCCTTACAAAACCCTTCACATTATATCTTTCCGCATTCTCTTTTATGAAGGATCTAAAAAACACTCCTTGCACCGTACCCGAAATATATATCCTCATTGATTTCTTCATAATAGGAATATCCATCCATGCTTTATATTTTTATCCCAAAATATAAAAACCAAAAAATAGTACTACTAAAATGAGTACTAATCTATACATAATTCTTAGCGTGATACTAGTGTCATTAATTTCTGTAATTGGAATCTTATTTTTCTTTTTAAGAGAAAAGATCTTAGAAAAAATACTCTTATTCCTTGTAGCTCTATCTGCGGGTTCTCTTTTAGGAGGAGCCTTCTTACACTTAATTCCAGAGATAATTAGTGAAGGATTGTACACTTTGAACACGTCTTTCCTTATTTTGGGAGGGATTGTATTGTTCTTCATTATAGAGAACTTCATCCACTGGAGGCACTGCCACATACCAACTTCAGAAAAACATCCTCATAGGTTGGGAACCATGAATTTAATTGGAGATGGGATACACAATTTCATAGATGGTCTTGTTATAGCAGCTGCATATTTTGTAAGCATCCCAGTGGGTATTGCTACAACTATTGCAGTTTTAATCCACGAACTGCCTCAAGAGATAGGCGACTTTGGAGTATTACTTTATTCTGGATTCACAAAGAAAAGAGCTTTATTCTTCAATTTCCTTTCAGCACTAGCCGCACTTTTAGGTGCAATCCTAGGTATTGTTTTCTCAGGAAGTTCAGAATCATTTGCAAACATTGTAATTCCTATTGCAGCAGGAGGATTCCTATACATTGCAGGTTCAGATTTAATACCCGAAATCCACAAAAAACAAGAAAGAAACTTCTCCATAAAGAACATTATAGCAATAATCTTAGGAATACTAATAATGTACGCTTTGACTTTTATATAATCTCTAAATATATTTTGCCATACAACTATCTTTAAATAATAAACTTCTAAATAAATATAGATGAGTTCAGGAAATTTTGAGATTGGAAGTGGATTATCTATGAGGGGTTTTGAAAAGTATGTTAAACCTAGTTTGGAAAAATACCATGCAGAAATTACAGATATTCTTTCTTATTCAGAAGTTGGTAAGGAAAAGATTTTTGTGTCTTTAATTGGAGACGCCTCTTCTTCTGCATTGGAAAACACAGTTAGAATAAGCCTAAATGAGGCACATTCAAACTTGGAAGAAGAGGAGAAAAACAGGGGAAATGTAAGAAAAGAAATAATAGCTTGGGCACATCAAGTTAAAGATTATGAGGGGGAAAAATTTAATGTAGTCGGATTATATCAAGATAATGAAACTGCTTCAAAGGTTTTCCAAAATTTAGCAATTGAATATTCAACAAAGAATTTGGATTATATTTTAGAGGAGTCAAAGGAAGAGATAAGGAGATTCGGAAAAGAGCTCTCTCAGTTTTAGTAAACGCTTAAGTATCCTGAAACGCTATCCACATTTATCTTGTAATCTCCATCATTGATTGTTCCAAAATCATTCTTCAAGTCTCCTGAAACGCTATCAAAATTAACCTCTACAGATGACCCTTTTAATAAGTCTAATTTTATATCTCCAGAAACTGTTTCAATATCCAAATCTTTACTTATCTCATAACCAATAATCTCTATCCTTCCAGACACACTAGACAAAGAATCTATTGAGTTAGAATTATCAATAGTTATCTTTCCAGAAACACTATCAAATTCGCTTTCAGAAAATTTAGAATTACTGATCAACATATTTCCTGAAACAAGAGTTATTTCAAATTGATCCAGATCCAAATCACTAACTTCAACGTTTCCAGAGACACTATCTAAAGATAAATCTGCATTATAATTCTCAGGAACTCCAACATATAAACTTGAGTTTATTGAATTTATTCCAAAGAAGAACTTTATTGGAATGTATTTTACATAACTATTCAAAGTTCCTTCATTTTGCTCAACAATTAATTCGGGCGATTCACCAGACTCACTTAATGGATAATATCCGTTCAACTTAATAACAAAATTATCTCCAGAAATCTTTTCAATTGTAATTTCCTCGCTTACAAATTCCAGATTAACTTTATCAATTCCTAAATAAGAAATACTCTTTTCATAATTTAGTTCAGTGTAATGATCAGAACTCTTTATTTCATTTACATCAAAACTTGCAAAAAAGAACAAGCTAGCCACTACACTAGAAATTATAAATATTGCTCCAAAGATTATAGAAACTTTACCTATTGCTTTCATTTGGATCTACCTCTAACTATCCTTACATTTAATTTAACGTATTTTATTGTTATTATGTAAAATCCCTTCCCAACATACCACGTACCTATTAAGAACAAAGTCCCAAACGCCATAAGTGCAATTCCGGAAAATATTACTGCCAAAGGGCTTATCCCAAACAAGTAAGTGTAATTGGACAATACAGGGTATAAAATTCCAGAAATAAAAACTGCAAGGCCAGATATTGCTATAGAGAAACCCACAGCAAATAATGAAATTACTACAGCCAATAAACCAAAGAATATACCTACAACGAATACTAAATTAAAGAAACTTAAACTTATTGTGGCAAACACAACTCTTAATATATTCTTAACCGATTTTTCTTCTTCAGCTTTAGAAACCAATAGCTCTAATTTAGCTTGTTTTGCAAGATGCTTTGGATTTCCTAAAGACTCTGCAATTTCTGATTCTTTACGTTTCTTCTTCTTACCAACTTCAAAATGTTCCTCATAATCTTCTATTATTTCTTCTCTATCTTCTTTTGAAAGTCCTTTAAGATTTCTCTTAAGTTCACTCATAAATTTTTTCTTATCCATTTGTTTTTTCATTTTATTCATCCAATAGTTTCTTTATCTTTCCAACAAAGTCTTTCCATTCGCTTTTCATCTTTGTTGATTTTGTTTTACCCTTTGAGGTAAGTTGGTAATACTTTCTTGAAGGTCCTTCCTTTGATTCTTTTAGGTAGGTTTTCAAGAAACCTTCCTTTTTCAGTCTCCTCAAAAGAGGGTATAATGTTCCTTCAGTTATCTCTATTTTCTTAGAGATCATCTGGACTAACTCATAGCCGTAGTAGTCTTTCTTTTGCAGTAAGCTTAAAACCGCAACTTCCAAAACTCCTTTCTTGAATTGTGTGTCCATTTTTCATATATTTTTTGTGTCGCTTTGTTTCCCAAAAAATACCCGAAGGGCGACAGTCCTAATTTGGAGTATTAAAAATTTGGAACAAATTTTTTATTGTATTACTTAGTACTTTGTAATGTACAGTAGTATATAAATGTTTTGTTTATCTAAAAAAAGAACTATTCTAAAAGTTTCAAACCCTTAATAGCATCACCAATTGTGTCGGGGCTTTCACAAACGATTGTTATTGATTTGTCTTTGGGTAATTCCTCCAATAACTTTTTCCATTGTTCTTCTTCAAGATTAATATGATGCCTTTCTCCTTTCTCATTATACACGATTCCTGAAAAATGAACGTGCCAATGTTTCTGGGGAAATAGTTCTATAATCTTCTTATAATCTACTTTCTTTTCTCTAGCAAGTATATGCGCAAAATCAATACAAAAACCACATCCGGTTTCTTTAACCAATCTGGATATCTCTTCTGGGCTCCCAAAAACATTTATCTTTCCCATAGTTTCAGGACATAAGATTACATCCCATTTATTTTTCTTAACTTCTTCCATTAATTCTAAAACTCCTTCCTTAACTTTAGCATAAGTTTCTCCTCTAATCAAATTCTTTTGTTCTTCAGAAGTTTTTGGCTTAGCAAAATCTTTTCCGTAGTATCCTGGATGGAACACAATACTTTTAGCTCCAAGGTAATGTCCTGCTTCACAACAACTCAGAATTCTCTTTTTTGTAGCTTCTAACTTAGTCTCATCATCTGAATTAAGATTTACAAAATAAGGGGCATGGATGCTTAATTCTATATCTAATTCTTTTGCAATCTTTCCTATCTTTATTGCATCATCTTTCTTAATATAAACGGAGTAAGTAAAAGCAATCTCGCAATTTCTTATCCCATTACTTTTGTATTCTTCCAATATTTTCTGTGCCGTTTTTACTGGCCCTAAACCAGCAGGCCCTATCTTTATACTCATTTCTTTTTCTTCCTTTTACTAATAAGACTTCTTGAAGTTACAATTGCTATAAAAAATAAGCTAAACATAAGAATATCATCTCTAATTATTAATCCAACTAATCCTCCTAAAAGTCCTACCCAAACAATTACCCTAAAATATTTCTGTCCTGAACGTAATTCTTCTTTTGTTTGATTTGCTAAGAGATTACCCAAAGGTATACCTAAAAACAACACTACAATCCCAATAAGTATTTTTATCCCCTCTTCCATAATAATATTTATTAAATAGTGTTTTTATAATTATTCATGTTCAAGAAATTTCTAGTCTTAGCAAGTAAAAAAGATCCTGCAGGTATGAATATAGTTAACCAACTAGTCCAGTTTAAGCCAAATCCAATGTTGAGTTCAATGTCCAGCTCAAATAAGCCTGTTTTTGACATCGCAGTAGTGGAAGAAGAAATAGTTTACACAGAAAATCTAAATATCCAAAGAATAAATCAATACGACTTCATAATTTTTGCATCAAAACATTCAACTCACTCAGAAGAAAAACAAAAAACTCTTTCAATACATTCTGTAGGAAACTTTAGAGAAGCAAATCTTGGTGGACAACCAAACAAAGTGTCTCCTGCTTCAGCATTATTTAACAAATATCTATTCCAAAAACTAAACAAAAATGCTTCAGAACACGGTCTTAAGGATTATAATGTAACTCTAGAAGCAACACATCACGGCCCATTAATCGAGAAACCTTGCGTTTTTATTGAAATAGGTTCGGACGAGCATTCTTGGATAAATTCAAGAGCAGGATTTGTTATTGCAAAAACTATCCAGGAGACAATAGCTGATTTTGCTCCTGACCCTTACAAAGAAATAGCCATAGGTATCGGAGGGCCTCATTATTGTCCGGGATTCAATAAATTGCAGTCAAAATCGAATGTTGCAATATCCCATGTAATTCCAGTATACGCTCTACCTATAACGGAAGAAAATATAAGACAATGCCTCTCAAAAACTGTTGAAAACTATGATTTTGTGATCTTAGACTGGAAAGGGCTTGGAAGCTCTGAAATGCGTCAGAGTGTTGTGGATATTCTTGAAAAGAACCATATTGCTTGGAAAAAACGTTCTGAGATTAAACGTTAAACTTTTAAATTAATATGAATCTTATTTCATATGGAAAAACTATATGTTTTGTTATTCTATAAGTTTGCAGAAATAGAAAATCCAGAGAAATTTAGAAAAGAACATTTGGAATTTTGTAATTCTATAAATCTATTGGGAAGAATACTTGTAGCTAATGAAGGTATAAATGGAAGCGTCTGTGGAAATAGAGAACAAGTAGATGCTTATAAAAATCGTCTAACTTCAGACCCAAAATTCTCAGGAATTGTTTTCAAGGAAGATGAAATAATTTCTCCAACCTTCACAAGAATGCAAATTAAAGTAAAGAAAGAAATTGTTACATTCAAACAAGAATTTGATAGAAGTAATCCTGCAGAATATATTGAGTCAGAGGAACTCTATAAATTATATCAAGAAAATCCAGAAGACCTCATTATATTAGATACAAGGAATGATTACGAGTACAAAGTTGGGAAATTCAAGAATGCTATACACCTAAACATAAAGAATTTTAGAGATTTCCCTGAAGCTCTAAAGAAAATTGAAAATCTGAAAGATAAGAAAATAGTAACTTATTGTACTGGAGGGATTAGGTGTGAAAAAGCCGCTACATTCATGAAAGAAAAAGGATTCAAAGACGTTTACCAATTAAAAGACGGGATTCTAACTTTCGGTAAGAAATATCCAGACACCTTCTGGGAAGGAAAATGTTTTGTTTTTGATAAAAGAATGGTTGCTCCAATAAACTCTCCTGATTCGGAAAATGATACTATAACTGAATGTGAAACTTGCGGTGTTCCTTGTGATTTATACAAAAACTGTAGAAACAATGATTGTGATAGATTGGTGATATCTTGTTTAGATTGCCAACAAGAGTATATTGGGTGTTGCTCTAAAGAATGCCTAAAACAATTACAAAAACAATTTCTTGAGAAATCTAGTTTAAGGCAAGGTAGAAAAGTAGAAGCTTAAATTAATTCAAATTTAATTATCTTTGTCGGGCTTTTTGGGGTAACTTCCCTTTCATAATACAAAGAATAAGTATCATATTTTTCTTTTTCAGAATTAAATCTTTCGTGACCTTCAAAATCTTCTTCTGTCAAGTCTCCAAATTCTTTTTCTTTAACTTGTATTAATTTCGCCCTTGCAAATTCTTCTCCTGTTTCCCACACTACAAATGAAACAATGTCTCCTTCAGAAAGGTCTTTATCATCAAATAATCTGAAAGTTACCCCCTTTTCTCCATTAAGAATCAATTTGCTTAATACTTCTCTAAATCTCATGATTTTCATAATACTTTTTCACAAAAGTTATTTTTAAATCTTTCAAAAATCATTATTAGGATTAGTAATCTTATCAACTTTATACTTCAAATCATATAATTTCATACCCATTTCAACATCTTTCATTGCATCTTTCTTATCAAGTATTTCAAGTATTTTGCATTCTTTTCCCTGTAACTGTTTATATGTTTCAAAGAAATGTTTTAGCTCCGCAATTGTGTGCATTGGAATATCATTTATGCTTTGGAATTCCTTAAATCTAGGGTCATCATCATATACCGCAATTATCTTATCATCTTTTTCATCATTATCAATCATTCTCAAAACACCTATAACTCTTATTTTAACAAGTGTCATAGGGTAAACTGGTCTACCTGTAAGAATTATTACGTCCAAAGGATCATTATCATCCCACAAAGTCTGGGGAACAAACCCGTAGTCTCCAGGATAATGAACAGAAGAATAAAGATATCTATCAAGTTTCAATAATCCTGTATCTTTATCTAATTCGTACTTAATCTGAGAATCTTTTGGAATTTCAATTATAGCATTAATGACTTCTGGTGCCTTTTTTCCTACTTCAACATCGTGCCATGGGTGTATCATTTTGTCCGAGTGATTTCAATAAAAATATGTTTAAAAATCTTACTGAGAAAATTGAACGCCCACAGCAGGACTCGAACCTGCGAGCCCCGAAGGGCCCGGATTAGCAATCCGGTGCAATAACCACTATGCGATGTGGGCATTATCCGAAACAATCAAAATAGTTAGATTTATAAGGATTTTCATAGTTAAATTTTCATAGCGAGGTAGAACAGCCTGGAGTGTTCGCCGGGCCCATAACCCGGAGGTCGCATGGTTCAAATCCTGCCCTCGCTATTTAACATTTTATGGGCTTTATCAATATGAATCTTATTTGAACTCCCAATGGTTTCAAACCATTTCATTAATTCTTTTTTTCCACTTATTCTTAATCTGATTTCGTTTTTATCTAAAATTTGTATTCTATAATTTATGTCTAAAGTCTCAAGAATCTGTTTAAATTGATCTTGAGCCGGAGAAGGGCATATTTTTATTTCAATTCTAGGGTATTTAGTTCCATTATTATTAAAAATTGAAAGACATCCGTCAGTATCAAACAATCCTCTAAGGATAAATGGAAATAATTCTTTTTTAAAATAATTGTCTGGTATTTTCATACTATTCCATTTTGGAGACTCCAACAATCCAATCTCTTTTTTAACAAAGAGGAATATCTCCTTACTACAATATTGAACATCTACTGCATTTTCTTTAGATTTAAAGTAAATTTTTGGTTCTATTCCTAAAACTTCTCTGAATACGGATTTAACATGGTCAAGATAACTTATATTTCTAGAATCGAGACTTACTCTAATTCTGTATTGACTTTTCTTACGATTCTTAGGACCGTACACTCCAAAGTTACCATCGCCCAACATAATTCCTATAAATTCTGCTATTTTTTCTTCCACAACAAATCAAAAACTCTAAATATTATTAATATTCGTAACCATTAGAGAGTTCATTATTGAATCAACATTTTTAAATTACAAATAACTAATAAATTAAAGAGAGGGGGAAATGAATAGAAAGCGTCGTCATAAGAATATTTATCTTCTTGGAGGATCAAGTTTCTTCAATGATGTTGGTAGTGAAATGATCACGCCAATACTTCCTTTTTACGTTCTTGCTTTGGGGGGTTCTGGAGTTGCAATAGGTACTCTAAGTGGTTTGCGTGAAGGATTGTCAAGTTTATTCAAAATAGTTGGAGGGTGGCTATCAGATAAACAGGGCAAAAGGAAAATATTTGTCTTTTTGGGATATTTATTTTCTGTAATATCAAGATTCTTAATTTTCTTAGCAAGTTCTTGGCAATGGATTCTAGGATTTGTTTCTCTGGAGAGATTTGGAAAATTACGGGATCCTCCAAGAGACGCAATAATTGCAGAATCCACTCACCATAGAGGAAAGTGGTTTGGAATACACCAAATGATGGATTCATCCGGAGCAATTTTTGGGACAATAATTGTTATTATTCTATTCTGGAAATTAAGCTTAGACTTTAAACCCATAATTTTGATAGCAGCAATAATCTCAGCTCTATCCTTAATTCCATTAATTTTTGTTAGAGAACCAAAAACTAGAGCCATAAACAGAGGGCTCTTCAAAGGAGTAAAAAGGTTAAATAAAAAACTCAAATACTTTATTTTTGTAACTTCTGTATTTACTCTTGGGAATTTTGGGCTTTACCTTTTTATGTTGTTGATGGCTAAACAAATAACCAATACAATAGTGATTCCTTTAGCATTATATTTGTTATTTAATTTCTGTTCTGCATTATTTGTAGTTCCTTTTGGCAAGTTGTCAGATAGAATTGGAAGAAAAAAAGTTCTGACAATAGGATACATATTATTCTTCGGAACTGCGTTATTCTTATTGTTCTGCAATAGTCTTGCATGCCTAATAATCCTATTTGCAGTATATGGTTTAATCTACGCAATAACAAATTCAAATCAGAGAGCTCTAGCCTCAGATTTGTCCGGAGATATGAAAGGTACTGCTATGGGTCTCTTCCATTCAGTTATAGGAATTGTAAATATTCCTGCAGGTATTATTGCCGGAATCCTCTGGGATATAAATCCTCAAAGTATGTTCTTATATATTTCAGGCGTAGCTCTTGTAGCAACAATTCTTCTACTTTTTGTTAAAGAAGGTGATGGATATAAGAATTAAAACACCTGGATAAGGAGTTAAGATTCTTTGAGGAGATTATTAAAAACTAAGATTGTTTCCAGGTCTGAGAATTATAGCCCCTGAAGCTTGGGCATCGAAGAAAGTTTGAGATCCAGAAACATTAAGAAAGTCAGTAAAAGGAGGGACTTCAAATTGGCCACAATCAAGAAAATTATTGCCTGCATAGACGTTGTCAGGATTCTGGTAAACACAATTTTGAGGGAGATAATCGTGCGGAATTATGGAGAGTTGAGCTAAAGGTAGAGCTAAAACAGTAATAACGCCGACCACCTTGATGGTTTTAGACCATCCTTTTCTATTTTCTGTTTGATTTTTTATAGAACCCATTTTTGTTTACCGTATAGAATCTTTTTAAGTATTTAGGAGTCTAACATTTGGTATGGACGCCCAGACAAGGATTCGAACCTTGGCACCCCGAAAGGTCACGATTTCCAATCGTGTGCGTTAACCACTCCGCCATCTGGGCATTAGCACAGGTGAACACCGAAATCTCAGAGAGATGTTTTGAGTGCCATCTGGGCATAAAAGATATATTTTGTAAAAGAGATATGCTTTTAAAATTATTCCTGGATTAAACCTTATGGGCGAGAGGTACAAATTTATTAGTTCTAAAGACCCTTTTGAAGGGCTAGACGAGTATAGGAAATCTAAAAGAATCTCTGTAAAGGAAGAATCTACAAAATATCCGATACAACTTTCATTATTTAATGGGTCAATCGAACATCTTGTTAATGGAAAGAAAGATGAAGGATATGGATTAAGGACCTCTGAAGGGAGATTATTTGAGTTAATTGACCACAGTATCTATGGTGGAAAAATAAAGTCCAGATACCACAAAAATGGAAAAAGTAACAAAGATTTTGTTTCCACAGAGCCAGATATAACCAATGAAAATAAAGGTGTTTTAAGAGAAGTTAAAGCTGTTGCTCCTGGAAATAGTCTGAAATTAAGAGATACTCAAATTGCCAAATATGTTTTATTTCAAACAAGAAATTATTTTAAGAATCCTCCAAAGATATTTTTTGATATTTACAGACACGGGGTAAAAGGGATGCAAGAAAAATACAAAGGAGGCAATATAGAAGGCCTGGTTAAAGATCTTTCTTCAACAATTAGATTTTCAATAACTTTGCCTTTTAGTGTTATATTTGAATCATATATTCAAGATAATGATGCTAATTACAGATATGATGGGCCAAATTTTGACTCTCTAACCGGATTAAATACCTCAACTTTGAACAAATTCATAGCCGATCCCGAGGAAGCCTTAAGAAAATTTGGGCTTGATCCAAATGATTTTGAAATAAAAAAAAGAAAGTTTCCCAAGAATTCAAGGATTAATGGTAATTTAATAAATTCTTTCCCCATGCTATTTATTTGGGACAAAAACTATGATCGGTTTATAGAACATGTTGAAGAAAAGATAAATTCAGATAAAACCCTTTCATATAGATTTCATCAACACACAAAAGGCCTCATAGGAGAGAAACCCAAACTTGACCTGGAAGGGATTCCTGATTGGATCCACCCTATAGAAGAAGAAACTCCTTTCTAAAGAATCTTTCCAAATACAGCAATCATTAAAAACCATGATTTTTTCTTTACCCTATGGTTGAAGAGTTTATTCTTGGAATTGATGATGCGGGCAGAGGTCCGGTAATAGGCCCAATGGTTCTTGCAGGATGTTTACTTACTGATAAAACCCAGAGAGAACTAAAAAAACTGGGTGTTAAAGACTCAAAGGAGCTAACTCCAAAAAGAAGGGAAATGCTAGCCGAGAAAGTAAAAGAAATGGCAGAAACCTTTGAAATAGTTCTAGCTACTCCTAATGAAATTGATGGTAATTTTAATGATGGATCTAATCTGAACAAGCTAGAAGCCCAAAAAATGGCAGAAGTCATAAATAAAATCAATAAGGGTTACGCAAGAATAAAAGTGGTGATTGACTGCCCTTCTACTACAATTGGGAAGTGGACAGATTATCTAAGAACCCATGTAAATAATCTATCAAATCTAGAAATTGTCTGTGAACATAAAGCAGATAAGAACCATGTAGCAGTTTCTGCAGCATCTTTGATTGCAAAACACGTCCGTGAGAAAGAAATGGATAAATTAAGGGAAATATACGGAAGAGAAATCGGTTCAGGATATCCATCCGATCCTGCAACAATGATGTTTCTTGAGAAACACGCCATAAAACATGAAAATGACGGCATCTTCAGAAAGACCTGGGAAACATGGAAAGTAATGATCGCAAAAGTCTCTCAGAGAACATTATAATTAGTATGCTTTGTCGTGATGCACAAAATCTTCAAATA
Source organism: Candidatus Pacearchaeota archaeon (assembly GCA_050303855.1). Lineage (GTDB taxonomy): Archaea > Nanobdellota > Nanobdellia > Pacearchaeales > GW2011-AR1 > MWBV01. The sequence goes on along the minus strand of JBNLCO010000003.1, from coordinate 35,909 downwards.
TGACTGAATTATCTTTAACCTGAAATGTAAGAACAAAACTACCGACATGTACCCTCTTAAGATGATTTAAAGGTTTCTTTAAATTTTTGAAATGGTTGATAGACTCCAAATCAGAATTAATTATTTGCTTTATTTTTTTATTGAGGGAAATTGCAAGATTTTTGTCTTTTTTATAAAGTTTATCCAAAACGGGTTTTAATTTGGGAGAGATTTCAAACCCAAAACTCATTTTATTCCCATTAATTTATCTAAATCATTAATGTTCATCTTTATGTGAGGACCTTTCACAATCTTCATTAACTCTTTTTTATATTGCTCATTAAAATCTCTATCGTCAAAAGCACTTATTTCTGAAATATCTCTAATCTTTTTCATTTTCTGCAATTCCATAAGATCTTTCAATTGTTCAACAAAAGCTCTCCTAGCAACTTCAGACCAATTTATCATTTTAGAACTATCCATAGCCTTTTTCAAATCTTCTGGGACAGATAACGTTATTGTGGGCATAGAAAATACAGACACAGATATTATATAAATGTTGTGTTACATTGTTATTATTTAATAAGGATTACAAAGAGAAAAACTTAAATAGAGACTTTTTATTACTTATTTATGGGAATTGACAAGAATTTAATAGCTTACGGTATGATTCTGGCAGTTGCGGTCGGAGGAAACGGAATTAGGAGTCTTTATGAAAATCATTTTTCTAAGAGGCATGAATTAGAAAGGTTGGCTGATGAAGATCATTCTGGATCTTTGAGCAAGAAAGAAAAATTTAAGATGTACCATATGTGCGGAATTTCAGAACCCGGAAAACCAACTCCCATCGGAACTTACAAATTATCAAAAGAAGATATAGAAAAAGGAATTGTTGCTTATAAAAAAGGATTATAATTAGCCCTGAAAATCTTAAAAACTCATTTTTCTTGTAAAACTAATGGTGATAATTAAATCAAACTCGTGGTATCCTTCGGAGGCAATAAAAAGATGCCACCCTTCAGAAGTTAGAGGAAGGAGCGCGAGGAAAACAAGGGGTTTCTTCGCATGGTTTATATAAAGAGGCTGACTGCACACGGTTTCAAAAGTTTTGCAAAGAAGACAGAATTACCTTTCTCTCCTGGAATAAATTGTGTTCTAGGACCAAACGGTTCTGGAAAATCTAATGTTACAGATGCACTGTGTTTTGTATTGGGTAGATTAAGTGCTAAATCAATGAGGGCGGCAAAAGCACAAAATCTTATTTTTATGGGATCAAAAATTGCAGGCCCATCAAAGGAGGCAGTTGTTGAAATAGTATTTGACAACTCTGATAAGGTATTTACAATAAATAAGGATGAGATTTCAATAAAAAGAATAGTAAGAAAGAATGGTCAAAGCATTTACAAAATAAACAATGAAACAAAAACTCGTCAAGAAGTTTTAACTCTATTGGCTCAGGCAGGAATAGATCCAAATGGTTTTAATATAATCTTACAGGGTGAAATCCAGAATTTTGTAAAAATGCATAATGAAGAACGTAGAAAGATCATTGAAGAAGTTTCAGGAATTTCTGTATATGAAACAAGAAAAGAAAAAGCAATCAGAGAATTGGATAAAACAGATGAGAAACTAAAAGAAGTTTTAGCAATATTAAGGGAAAGAACCTCCTATCTAAGCAATTTAGAAAAAGAAAGACAGCAAGCTCTAAAATTCAAACAATTACAGGAAGATGTTAAGAAATTCAAAGCAAGTATAATAAATTTTGATCTAAATCGTAAAAAGAAAGAAAAAATCTCAATTGAAGAACAAGTAACTAAGAAAAACTCTGAAATAGAAAAAATAAAGAAAGTAATTGTAGAGATTGAAGCACAAATAAAGAACTTTGAATCAAATATAAATTCAATCAATTCAAAAATACAAGAATCAACCGGATTAGAACAAGAAAAACTTAATCAAGAGATAGCTAACATAAGAGCCGAACTTGCAGGGATGAACGTTAAGAAAGAAAACTACGATTCCAAATTAAACTCAATCTCCAAACAAAAGATAGAATTAAATAATATAATAAAAGAGAATGATGAACTAATCAGAGACTTAGAGAAATCTTCCCCTTCTATAGCTAAGAAACAAAAACAAATAGATGAAAAGAAGAAAGAACTTGAAAAACTTGAAGAACAAAGAAAGAAATTCTATATGGTAAAGTCTGAACTAAGGTCAATTCAGGGAAGGTTTGAGGATAAGAAAATGGTTATACAAAACTATAATTCTGAATCCGAATTTCTATTAAAACAAATAGATTCCCTTGCAAGAGATCTATTTGACAAAAAGACTTCCCAAGAGAAAGTTAATGAGCTAAAACTTAGTATCGCCCAAAAGAAAGAAATGCTTGAAAACATATTCAAAAGAGAAGTTGATTTAGAAAAGGTATCATACACAAACGAATATGAGATAGATAAACAAAATAAGATGGTCGAAAAGATCGAACAAATGGATGTCTGTCCTTTATGTAAAAACAAGATAACCGAAGACCATATCCATTCAATACATCAAGACGCTCTCCCGAAGATTGATTCCTTAAAAAAAGAAATAGAAAGTTCAGATAAAGAATTAGCAGATATTTACAACAAAAAAGAGGTCTTAAAACAACAAATAGAACAAATAACTCTTGAAGTATCTAGGCGTGAATCAGATATTGTTAAACTAAACTCCATTGATGAAAAGAAAAAGCAAATACAGAGTATTCATGAGAGATCCGAGATTGCAAAAAGTGAATTTACCGAATTAGAGAAAATAAAGAACCGTTTAGAAAAAGACTTTGATCAATTCTCAAATGTTGAACAGAAATACGAGACATTAAGAGTAGAATTCCAAGAAGTTTCTATAAGAACTGAAGAAAACGTTAATTCTGAGATATCCTTCAAACAAAGAGAGCTGGAAAGATCAAAAATATCCTTAAAACAATTATTTAGAGATGAATCGGATCTAATGGAAGACCTAACAGTCCTAAAAAAGAACCTTCTTGATAAAGAAGCGCAATTAGAAAAGAAACGTAAACAAGAAGCAGAATTATCTGAGAAATTTAAGAAGCTAATTGCAGAGCGTGATGCAATTCAAGGTAAAATAAGAACAAGCGAATTAAGTTTATCCGAGAAAAGAAACCACGTACATAATATTGAGAATTTAATCAATAATCTAAAGATAGAAAAGGCAAGGTTTGATGCAGAAATAGAAAACTATGAAATGGAATTGCTTAATTTCCCCGGTGTAGAAATAATTAGGACAAATAGGGATGTTTTAGTAGAAAGACTAACAAAAGCTCAAAATGTATTATCTACAATGGGGTCTGTAAATTTAAGATCCCTAGAAGTTTATGAAGACGTTAAGAAAGAATATGACTCAATAAAGGAAAAAGTAGACACAATAGAAAAAGAAAAGTCAGATATTATGAAGATTATTGCAGAAATAGATATAAAGAAAAAAAGAACATTCATGAAAACTTTCCATGAATTAAATGAGATCTTCTCAAGAAATTTCGCCCAAATATCAACTAAAGGACAAGTTTCTTTGGAACTTGAAAATAAAAAAGAGCCTTTTGAAGCAGGAGTTGGAATACTGGTTAAAACAGGTCATGGAAAGTACTTTGACGTTACATCTTTGTCAGGAGGAGAGCAAACAATGGTGGCCCTATCCCTTATATTTGCCATACAAGAGCTAAATCCGTACTGTTTCTATATATTAGATGAAATAGACGCAGCTTTAGACAAAAGGAACTCTGAGAGGCTTGCAAACCTCCTAAAGAAGTACATGCAGAGAGGTCAATACATAGTAATTTCACACAATGATGAAGTTATATCAAGAGCAACAAACCTTTATGGAGTCTCCATGCATGATGGAATAAGTAAAGTTGTTAGTTTAAAGGCTTGATTTGAGAAAAATATTTAAACTATAGTCTCCTATATACCTAGTATGGATACAACTATGCAAGTAAGTAAACAGCTTTTAGGAGCTCTCCAAGTAATGAAGATTCATTCAAAAGAAAGCTATGAAGATGTTATTTGGGACTTAATTGAAGATCGTATGGAACTTTCTGAAGAAACGAAGAAATCTCTTAAAGAATATGAACAAAATATAAAAAATAAAACTTTCAAAGGAATTCCTCTAAATAAAATAAAAGAGGAATTGGGTCTTTAATGTATTTTATTATTTTTGATTTGAAAGCTAAGAAGCAATTAGAAAAGCTACAAGAATTAGAACAAAGGAGAATTATTAGTACTCTTGAAAGGATAAAGATTCGCCCCCACCATTTTGTAAAGAGAATACAAAACACAAAATATTTCCGATTAAGGGTCGGAGACTATAGAGTAATATTAGATATACAAAATAATGAACTAGTTATATGCGTTATTGAATTAGGTCACAGAAAGAATATTTACAAGTCTTAATGTTTTTTATGAAAAACACCCAATTGGTATGAGTTTGTATCTTTCATCTTAAAGACTCTTGCCTCAAAATCTTCTTTAGAATTAAATATGTCTGCCAAACCGTTAGCATAGTTTGGACTTGAAGTATTGTAAACTTTGTGTGAATCTGGTTTAGATACATATTCACATATGTTTTCCACCGTGTCCATTGGTTCACCTGGGTATTTTCCAGATTCCATTTTTTTAAAAAATTCATTCGCGTTCATTTTATTCAAATCATCACGCTCTTAAATATCCCAAATAAGGGAAAAAAGGAGAAAGTACAAAAAGAAAATAAAAAAAGAAAAAAGGGTTTTTAGTAATAACTTTCTCCGAATTCTTCAGTCTTGTTTGACTTCTTTCCCAAAAGTACAATTAGTACAACTAAAAGTACAAGGAAAACTATAGCCAAGATCACTGTCAAAACCACTATAGGGTTTGATGCAGATTTAGCTTCAGCAGTTAAGCTTAGAGCTACTGTGCTTTCAACTGCGCTTCCAGATAATACATTAACATTAAAGTTGTATTCTCCAGCTTCGCTAGCCTTAGCATTTACAGTAACTGTCTTACTTGAACCAGCTGGAACTGCTACTACAGATTCAGTTTCAGAAGAAATTACTGAGTCAGATTCACTTGAAAGAGTGTAAACCTTCAATTTGTTAGTTGGATTAACCAATAACAAAGTATATTCAGCATCTTCACCAACTGCAACTGTTTTACTTGTACTTGTTGTAATAACGTTTTCAGAAAAGTCGTTTTCAACAACTACATTCTTAGTAGCTTTTGAAACTACATCGTCATTTTCAACAACAACTTCAAGTGTGTAAACACCAGCATCAACACCATATGGAATTTCTAAATATAGAGTTCCAGAAACAGTGTCATCACAGTCATCATCGTCACTCTTACACAAGTCTTCAAGATTGATTAAATCACCAAAGTATCCTGTTTTGTAAACATTCAACTCAGAGATAGCCACAGTCATATATACGTCATCAAGATCGTTATAACCAAGGTTCTTCAAAACTACTTCAACTGGGAAAGTTTCACCAGCATCAACAGATTGAGAAACAGTTATAGACTTAACAACAGGGTTGTATGAAGGTCTTTGGACTTTCAAAACTAAATTGTTGATTTCAGTTTTTTCGTCTCCATTCCATATTTTCAAGTTAAGAGTAGCTTCATCAGAAGTTTGATCCTTAAGCTCGAATGGAACGTTTAACTTCAAAGTCTTCTTGTATGTGTTATTGTATTCAATATCAAAAGGTTTTGAAACAACTTCCACATCAACTTTGTCGCCTTCAAGTTCTGCCTTTACCTTTATATCTGAAGCGTTAACAAGAGAAGTAAATTCTAATGTAACTGCAACAGAATCCCCAGCTATAACAGCAGGGTTAGATCCCACATATATACCATCTACTTCAACAGTATATGATGTAGTTACTTGGGCAGCACTAACTGTAGCAACCATGAAGATTGCAAGAACTGCAAGACTTAAAGAAACTAATAGCTTCTTTGCGTTCATCTTCGTTACCATTTTATTTAATTGTGTAGAAATACATTGATTTCTACTAATAATTTACCCTGATTTTCCTTTATAAACTTTATGGTGATAACATAAATGTTTAATTATAAAATTACACTAAGTGTAAGTAACACCAGGATACTTTGTGTTACCTTATGTCCGGACACACGAACCAGAATTATTTTATCGTCGAGAATCCTATTAGTAAAGTAGGTTGTACCTATTCTCCTTATGAAGTCTAAAATGAACTTTTAAAGAGGTAAGATATTTCTTGTGAATCTTCAAAACTGTCTGATAATCCAAACCTACTTCATTTGCTATCTCTTTTGGGGTTTTTTCATCTTCTCCCCCTAAACCATAAATCTGGTTAAAAATATTAAGGTCTCTCTCACTAATGTGGTATCTTCTCAAAACTCTTTCCACGTTCTTAGAGAAATCTTCACTATTGTGTATTTTCTCTACCTCAGGCATTTGAACATCTTTTTCTATCATTTTTCATTAAAAAATATTCAATTTAAAAAATTATCTAAAAAATAAAAAGAAGGCCAATTAGGCCTCCTTGCATTATAAAATTAAAAACTTAACATTTGAATCTTATCACTTGTTGCAGAAAAGTTCTTAGCAACAATGACTTGACATCCGACATCTTCAGCGCCATCAATTATAGAACTTGTAACTGAACCATCAATAACAATTATTGCTGGTTTCTCAGAGATCTTCTTTAATGTAAGGCCCAATCCTCTTGATGAAACACTTCTCATCTCTTTGAAATCGCTATCTAAAAGAACAGCTTTTCCAGAACCCTCTATTTCCATAGATATGTCCTTAAGAGTCTGTTTCTTCTCATCATCAAGTTCTACTTTAGGCATTTCTTCAGACACTTTAGATTCCTTAGAATCTCTAGAATAGCTTCTAGAATCTCTGCTTTGATACCTATCTTTTCTTAGGTATTCTCCAACAGAAACCTTCTTTCTAAGGTTCATAAGAACTTCTTTTGCTGCAAGCTCTTCAACTTCCTTTCCATCAGGAGCCATTGCAATGTATTTCACATTTGCATTGTCTAAAACGTTTTGGATTATTAATTTTCCTCCACGATCCCCATCAACAAACAAAGTTATATCTTTGTCCTTTCCAAGTTGTTTTATAGCCTCTGGAAGCTTTGTCCCATTCATACCTATTACGTTATTAACTCCCGCTCTAAGTAGATTGACAACATCTGCTCTCCCTTCAACAACTATAACTTCTTTTCCAGACAAATCACCAGCAGGGAGCTTTTCATCTCCATACTCTTTGATATTTGAAGTCTTTGTAGCGTCTTTTATAGCATTTGAGATTTCTCTTGAGTCTGTAGAACCTTGGATTCCTTGCATAAGCTTCTTAGCTCTATCTAAGATATAATCTCTCTTACTTCCTCTGACATCTTCGATTCTGTCTATTTCGATCTGAGAGTCACTTGGGCCTATTCTTTCAATAGTCTCAATAGCCGCAGCAATAAGAGTTGTTTCAGATTGGTCCAGAGCTGTTGGAATGTGTATTTTACCTACAGTTCTCTTACCTTCTCTTTCTAAGTCAACTTCTATTCTACCTATTTTCCCTTCTTTCTGAAGTTCTCTCATTTCAAGTTCAGAACCAAGAAGACCTTCAGTTTGACCAAATAGAGCTCCGATTACATCAGGTTTTTCTAAAGCACCTTCAGCTGAAAAATTCGCATGTATCATATATTTTATTGATACTGGACTAACTTTTGCCATTTTTTGTTTTTTCTCACGTTTAATTTACCAAAATCTTATGATTTTGCATAGAAAAATATCTCTAACTACTAGCTTTCTTACTTAAATAAAGCGTAAGTGCTAAATGAATGTGATGTAAGTGATAATTCCTTATTCTAAAGCCATAAGGACATTTTTCTAATAAAGAGTACAATTCTATGAACTATATAAAGTTTTCTCAATTTACATTTTATGGGGATATTATAAAGAAAAATTTAGATTATTAATCATCATAGAAAATATCAATGTCTTTCAAGTGACCGTAGCCTTTCCTCACTAATTTTGGATCTATAATTCCTTCAAGTTCGGAATGTTTCTCCAAAAATTCACCTATATTTTCAGAAACATGTTTTGCAATTTCCTTGTAGTCAATGCCTTTGTATTCTTCTGAAACAATATGTCCTTGGTGTTTTGAATTGGTCTTCCCAAGCATCTTCATTGCACTTGGATCCGAATAATATCTACCTAGCTCTTGCAAATCCAATACAACAGAAAATAAGTCTAACATATTAAAACCTAAGAATAATTATTTCTTCTTTGTGATTTCAGTACACATACCAGCTGCAACAGTAGCACCAGCATCTCTTACTGCAAATCTACTCATCCAAGGGTTATCCTTTTGAGTTTCCAAACAAAGATTTCCGATAGGTTTTATCTTAACCTTAGCAGAATCTCCATTCTTTAAGAAATCAGGATTTTCTTGTATAACTTCACCTGTAGCAGGGTTAATTTTAGCAATCAACTCTATAAACTGGCAAGGAACTTGAGCTGTATGAACATGGAATACAGGAGTATATCCTTTTGCCAAAACAGTTGGGTGATTTATTACAGTAATAGTAGCTACAAATTCTTCAACGATTGGTATTGGAGCACTAGCCTCACAGATAACATCCCCTCTTGCAAGATCTTTCTTACCAACTCCTCTTATGTTGATACCAACATTGTCTCCAGCAGTTGCTTCTTGGAATGATTCATGGTGAGCTTCAATAGTCTTAACTTCACCGTCAATACCAGTACCAGTTCTACCTGGAAGAATCTTAACTTTTTGTCCTACTTTCATTATTCCAGTCTCAATCTTTCCAACAGGAACAGTTCCAATACCGGTTATTTCATAAACATCCTGTACTGGCATTCTCATAGGTAAAGTAGTTGGCAATTCTGGAGCAGGGAAAGCATCCATCTGTTCCATTATAGTCGGTCCTTTATACCAAGCCATGTTTTCAGATTTCTTAACAACATTATCTCCTTTAAGTCCTGAAGCAGCGATAAATGCAGTTGTCTCAGGGTTTATACCAACACCTTTCAATAATTTTCCTACATCTTCTCTAACCTGATTATATTTCTCTTCCTTGTATTCAACAGCATCCATCTTATTAACAACAACTGCTAAATTCTTAACGCCCATTGTTCTCAATAGCCATAAATGCTCTGTTGTCTGAGGTTGTACTCCTGCGGGAGCCGCAATAACTAAGAAAGCAGAATCTGCCTGTGAAGCACCTGTAATCATATTCTTAACAAAGTCTTTGTGACCTGGAGCATCAATGATTGTAACTTCATATTTTTGTGTTATAATCTTCTTATAAGCTAGATCAATAGTAACTCCTCTTTCTCTTTCTTCCTTAATCTTATCCATAACATAAGCAAACTCGAAACCAGCCTTACCATGCTTCTCTGCTTCTTGTCTAAGCTTAGTCATCTCTTGCTCAGATACAGCACCACTTGAGAACATTAGCTGTCCAACACAAGTTGATTTACCAGCATCAACATGCCCTACAAAAACAACATTCATATTTGGTTTTTCTTTTGCCATTTTATATTTTGTTATTATAATCTTTTTAAGTAATGATTAATAAAAATTTGGGTTTATAAATATTTCGTTTATTGAAAATTTATCCTCGGACTAAACAAAACATTCAATAGATTTAAATTATTAAATTTGCTCTTTTCAAAATGGAATTAACAATAATTCAACAAATTATCGTCGGAATAATACAAGGTATTTTTGAATGGCTTCCAATAAGTTCTAGTGCCTTTATCACCCTAGCAATGTCTAATTTATTCTCGATAACTGATCCCGATTTTATTTTAAAAAGTGCCCTAATGCTTCATTTAGGAACTTTCTTTGCAGCGTTAATATACTTCAGAAAAGAAGTTACAAAATTACTTGTTAATTTATTAAATTATAGAAAAATTGATAGAAAATCTTCTACAAAGAAGACATTAAACTTCTTAATAATATCAACTATAATCTCAGGAATTCTTGGACTAATAATTCTAAAGGCAATAGAGTCTGCATCTAGCTCATTTAATATAACAAGCAAGACAATCGTAATAGTAATAGCCGCTTTGTTATTAATTACAGGTTTATTGCAATTAAAGATAAAGAAACAGGGAATAAAAAAAGAAAGAGATTTGAAATCTTCAGACGGTTTATTGCTTGGATTTGCTCAAGGTATTGCAGTTCTTCCGGGACTTTCAAGATCCGGTATGACTGTATCCTCTTTATTGTTGAGAAAATTTGATGATACCACTTCATTAAAATTAAGTTTCTTGATGAGTTTACCAATAGTCCTTATAGGGAATATCTTATTGAGCATAAATGATTTTGTATTTACCTCAACAGCAATATATGGATTAATCTTTAGTTTTATATTCGGTATCTTAACAATCCATATTCTTATGAAAGTAGCAAAGAAAATTAACTTTGGATATTTCTTAATAATCTTCGCAGCACTTATGGGAGTAAGTGTTTTAGTTTAGATAGATTTTTATAGAGATCGTATGTGAGAGAAATAATGGAAGATTATTTCACATTAATAAGCAATTTATCCATTGTGGATATTTTTGGAGATTTATATCCAGATAATAAGATTGAGAGTGAATTTAATCCTAGAACCAAAAGGGAATTATATAAAACTCATTCTATTTATGTGGATTCTAAAAGCAAATTACCTCAGTTATATTTTAACGAGAGGGGCATGTTTGGTGCCAATTATTTTTGTTTTGAGAGTGGACAAAGGGGTCATATACCAAATTTACTCAAAGACACATTTATTGAACACAATTATTTTCCAAAGAAATCGTTAAGCTATTTATTAAAGAAGCTTAATTTAAAACTGAGTTTCAGCGAATTAAAATTATTTCTAGAGGGTTTTAACAATCTAGGATCAAAATCTTTTTACGATACAGATATATGGGATAATTCTCTTTTGGGAAATAACCCTACAATCCTCAATGACGGTAGTTGGATAAATGATAATACTGGCAAGTGGGAAGGCTGGAGTAAAGACTGGGAGTAAATGTTTTGGTTTAAAGTTTTGAATCAAGAGAAGAATACATTTTTTTCAAAGAAATGTAGTCTTGACGTGTAGGGTTATAATCTGGGTGAGCAAATGATTCCATTCCATCTTTAATACTAGAATACATGTGTTTATACAAGTCTAATTCTCTTTGACCAAGAATTCCTTTATCTGCCATATCTTTGTATTTTTGTTTTTTCCAGTTAGATTTATTTCTCTCAGCACGTTTTTCCTTAAGCAACTTCTCTCTAGCTTTTTTTCTACTTGGCATAAAAACCCTCAGAATTAATCAGTTTAAAAAATTAGTTGTGATCTAAAAGTTAATCAAGTTTCCAACTTGAGTTATCTCAATAAATGAAGCTCCGTGGCCTGGACCAAAGTTTCCTGCAAGAACGACTATCAAATCTTCTTTAGCAAATTTGTTTTCTTCAACTAAAGGCAAAACAATTTCTTTTATGAATTCATCTTTTGTCTTTTTAGTTTCGCTGTAACTGGCATAAACGCCGTAAGATAAAGCCAACTCTTTCATAACTTTCTTATCATAACAAAGTGCAAATATTGGATTCTTCCCTCTATAAGCTGAAACGTATTTTGGAGTTCTTCCAGTCATAGTGTCAGTAATTATGGCCTTTATAGGAAGCTTCATTGAAGCCTTAACTGCAGACTTTGCAAGGAAATTTGGGATGTCTCCTTCAACATTCTTTATTTGAGTTCTCTCATAATCTTCTTTATGGGTTTCAACCTCGCGTGCAATCTTAGACATAATCTTTACCGAATCAACAGGATAGTCTCCATAAGCGGTCTCACCTGAAAGCATTATTGCATCTGCCCCAAGATAAATAGCGTTAGCAACATCAGAAACTTCTGCTCTCGTTGGTCTTGGATTCTTAATCATAGTATGGAGCATTTGTGTTGCAACAATTACAGGTTTCCTTTTCTCCATACTTTTCCTTATAATGTTTCTTTGTATTGGAGGTATTTTTTCTGCAGATATTTCAATACCTAAATCTCCTCTTGCAATCATAACTCCATAAACCCTATCCAATATTTCTTCAATATTATTCACCCCCTCTTGATTTTCAATTTTTGCAATTATCTTTATATCGCTATTATTTTTATCCAATATCTTTTGGATTTCTTCAACATCTTCTTTGTTTCTTACAAATGAATGAGCTAAGAATTCAATCCCGTTTTCAATTGCAAAATTAATATAATCAATATCTTTTGAACTCAAAGAAGGAAGATTAATATGAACGTCTGGAACATTAACACTCTTTTTTCCCTTAACAATACCTGAATTCATAACTTCACAAAGAAGTTTATTATTTTCTTTTGATTTAACCAATAATTCAACGTCTCCGTCATCAATAAGAATTCTATTGCCTTCACTCAAATCATTTACAAAACCGTCATAATTAACTCTTATGCAATCTTCAGAACATTCTTCTTTAGAATTCCCTTCAATCGATATTTCTTGCCCTCTTTCTAATTTTATTTCTACTTCAGATTTTGTTGTTCTTATTTCAGGACCCTTTGTATCTAGTAAAAAAGGTATCTTATCAGAAACCTTTTTTACATTTTCAATAACTCTTTTAGTTCCTTCAAAATCTTGATGTGCAGTATTAAGTCTAACAACATTCATGCCGTTGTCATAGAGTTCTCTAATAAAATCCTCCGAACAATTTATATCAGAAATTGTAGCAACAATTTTAGTTTTCTTTAACATGAGTTATTCCCTAACAAATTTGATTTATAAACCTTGTTAATTGGATTCTCTCATAAGAAGCTTGTGGTATTCTTGAACGTAATCATCTCCTAATCTATAGAAGTTATCAAAGCCCTTATCCCCCCGAGTTTGGACTTTTACTTCCTCAAAACATTCATAAGAAATTACTTTGCTTGATCTAGAATCATAAATAATTTCTCCGCTGGGGTATATAATAACTTGGAAAGGAGATTTTCCATTACTATCTCTCCTAAGTATGGCTTCCTCCCTCATTAAAGCAATTAATGTTTCTTCCCCAATTGCATTTTTCAAAAGATTCATAGATTCCAATTTTGGTTTTTTCTTAAAAGCCATTAAAAAGAAAATAAAATCCCCGCTTATAAAATTAATTATAAAAAAGTATAGAGTTTACTGATTCTCAGAAAGACCCTTTCTTTCCCTTATCTTTCTAATAATATCATCCTGTAAGCCTTGAGGTAATCTCTCGAAGCTCTGTTCAAGTAGAGATGAAATTCCTCTACCTTCCGTAGATGATCTTAAATCATTTGACCAGCCCATCATTTCCGCTACTGGTATTTTTGCCTTTATCTGGGCAGTAGAACCTTCCTGAGTCATATCCATCATCTGGCCTCTCTTACTTCCTACAAGCTTTGTAATAGTCCCCATAAACTCGTCTGGAGCTTCAATAACATGAGTCTGTAACGGTTCAAAGATTGCTGGTCCAGCAGTCTTCATAGCTTCCTTAACAGCATCTCTTACAGCAGGATAAACCTGAGCAGGACCTCTATGGATAGCATCCTCGTGTAGTTTTATATCAACTAATGACACTTTCATCTTCATACAAGGTTCTCTTGCCAATGGACCTTCATCCATAACCATTTCAAAAGCATCTAATACCATTTCAATAACCTCTCCAATATGAACTTCTCCCCGAGTCTCATCTAAGAACATGTTCCCTTTGTAAATATCTTTAACATTTCTTATATCATCACTACCCCATCCAAGGTTCTCAGATAATACCTTTGTAACAGCATCTGATTTCTTCTTAACCCTTCCTTCAGGCAAATCTCCAGATTTTATTAGATTATAAATCTCATCTTCTAAAGGCTCAACCTTAACAAAGAAACTATTGTGCTTATTTGGACTTCTTCCTTCACTTGGGTTTGAAGTCTTTGTAACAGTTTCTCTATAAACAATAATTGGAGGTGATGTCTTAACTTCTAATCCTTTTTCGGTCTTTATTCTGTTTTCAATAATTTCTAAATGTAATTCACCCATACCTGAAATTAAACTTTCCCCAGTTTGCTCGTTAATTTGAACTTTTATTGAAGGATCTTCTTTGCCAACTTGTCTTAAAACTTCTATAAGCTTGGGCAAATCAGCTGCCTTAGTTGGTTCAATAGATTTTGTAACAACTGGATCAAACAAATGGGTTATAGCCTCAAATGGAACCATCTCATGTTTTGAAACTGTCTCCCCTGCAACAACATCCCTAAGTCCTACAATACCCACAATATTTCCTGCAGAAACTTCCTCCAAGACAACTCTTTGAGCTCCCTTATATACAGAAACTTGTTGTATTCTAGTTTTAGATCCATTAACATTCATTAAAACTTCATCACCTTGTCTCACTGTTCCTGAAAACATTCTCCCTGCAGCAATCTCTCCAGCATGTTTATCAACAACAATCTTTATCGGAACAAAAACAGGTTCACCCTTTGGATCACAATTAACCAAATCTTTTCCTATATCTGAAGATTCGTCTCCATGCCATATCTTTGGAATTCTATATTTCTGAGCATCAACTGGATTTGGATGATGTTTAATACTCATATTCAAAACAACTTCGTGTAAAGGAGCTCTCTTAGCTAATTCTTTATGATTATCATTTTCATAAGCATCAATTACGTCCTTGAAAGTAATTCCTTTAGCTTGCATGTAAGGGAAACTTAAAGCCCAATTATGGAAAGCGCTTCCGAAAGCAACAGTTCCTTCTCCAACACCAACCTTCCATTTTTCTTTATATCCTTCTGGAGCAATTTGTTCAATTAAATTATTAACATGATCAATTATAGCGACAAATTTCTTCTGCATTTCTTCAGGAGTCAACTTAACCTCTTTGATCAATCTATCTACTTTATTGATGAATAAAACTGGCTTAACTAATTCTTTTAGAGCCTGTCTTAATACAGTTTCAGTCTGAGGCATCACACCTTCAACAGCACAAGATAAAACAATACATCCGTCAACAGCTCTCATAGCTCTTGTTACATCTCCACCAAAGTCAACATGTCCGGGAGTATCAATTAAATTGATTAAATGTTCTTCACCATTCAATTTGTGGATCATAGAAACAGAAGCACTATCAATTGTAATCCCTCTTGACGCTTCATCTTCATGGAAATCCAAAGCTCTCTGCTTTCCAGCAGTCTCTTCTGAAAGCATACCTGCTCCCGCCAAAAGATTATCTGAGAAAGTAGTTTTTCCGTGATCAATATGTGCAGCAATTGCAATATTTCTAATCTTCTCTTGAGTCTTCATCAACCTTACAAAGTCAGCTTCACTTGCCATTTTAATGTTTGACGAAATTAGTTTATAAATCTTATTGATCCAAACAATAATAATTGTTAACCAAATACTAAAAATAGCTACGACAAAAATGTAAAATTATTTTGAAGATTTATTGTGTTCAGCTAAGCCTAAAAGAATATTATAGTCTGAAAGAAATTTATTCAATTCACCAGAGGTCTTATCATTCGACACAAATCCATTCTTAAAATATTCGTAGGCTACTCCAATCTTTTGATCTTTCACAGAATCTAATTTAATGATGTAATTATCCCTACCCTTTACAATCACGTACGTAAAATTATCATTATAAGAAGGATCCGCCTTTTTTAAGATTTGATGAAACATTTTCCCAAAATTATAGGGGCTTACGACATCACCTTCCAAATCCAATAAATCATCATCCAATCTCATACAAAATTATAGAAATAATTATTTTTAAGGATTATTATACTAAAATTAAACTCAAAATTACCGTGCAGAATCAGCCTGAGCTTCAGCATCTTTTTTCTTTCTAACAGCAAAGCTTTCACCATTATTTTCTGAAGCCATAAATATTTCCTCAGCAAGAGCTTGAGCAAAAGTTTTCTTCTTATTAAACGCCTTATCACTTGCTCCATGAGTTAAATGTTTCAATGCAAGGTTAATTCTTCTTATTGGAGATACATCAACAGCCTGAGGATATCTTGCACCACCATATTCAATCATAGTTACCTCATCTCTTGGAGCAGAATTTTCAATAGCTCTTATAAAAACCTCAACAGGGTTCTTTCCAGTCTTCTTTTCAACTAATTCAAAAGCTTCAAGAACAATCTTCATATTCTTCGTATATTTTCCTGTAGCATTTCCTTTCTGGATTCTGTGCTTCTTACCTCTGTGTCCAGCAGTAGCAATTCTATTTACAAGTCTCTCAATAATGTTAACTTTTGTCTGTCCGTATTTTACAACATTTCTTCCATGTGACTTTATAACTAACTTTGGCTCAAGATTTATTGCATTCTTTAATCCAAGATCTTTAACTTCTATAGTTGTTAAATCATACTTATCAAATGCCTTGAAGGCCATTCCAGGTTTTGTTTCTTGTTCACTCATTTTATTATTCCAACCTCTTTGCTAAACCTTCCATAAGGAACTTATTTAATTCTTCATTTTTTGACATCACCAAATTGTCTTGGTAAGAAACAAATCCATTTTCTATTCTTAGCGACCCTTCAATACCAAAGTACATATTACCTTTCCTTTCTAGTTCTCTAATTCCATTAAGATAATTTTGAACTTCAAGGGATTTATCAAACCCAACTTTGTACTTCAAATTCTTTGGTTTAGAAACTTCCTCAACAGTTTCTCTAAGAAGATCTCCAATATATGTTGTACTAACTTCCATTTATCTTCTACCCTTCTGGATCTTTCCAACCCACAATCTGTGAAGTGGCTGATCATTTACTTTAATAACCTTATATCTAACTCCAGGAATATCTCCTTTACTTCTTCCTTGCTTTCCACCAATTCTTTCAATCATAACTTCATCGTGTTCATCAATAAATTTCTGAGCTAAATTTCCAGGGATGAATGCAGTAACTGTCTTACCATTCTTTGTAAGCTGAACTGTGCAACACTTTCTCATAGCTGAGTTTGGCTGCTTTGCTTCTTTTTGAACTTTTTTAAGAACGATTCCTTTAGCTTGGTTAGCACCCGCTAATGGGTCTGATTTAGCATATAGATCTAGAGTTCTAACTTTGTACTGTCTGTCTTTCCACTTGAACTTTCTTCTATCCTTTATTTTTTTAACAGCATTCTTTAATCCCATTGATAATTCTTAACGAAATTACTTTTTAAAGCTTGCTATTAGGATTTGTACTTTTCACGACAATAATTATTAAATAATTATTAAGCTCAAAAATCCTATGGATATAGAAAGAGAGGTTAAGAAATTAAGTGGATTAGATTACTTCTCTGATGTTGAGAAAAGAGATGCAGTAAATTTTGGGATGGTTGTTAAAAGCGCCCGTAATTTCAGTCAAATAAACGGGGCTCATTTCTCCTATTTACTTGCAATAAGAAATGCTCCAAGTTATAATCATCAAGCCAGAAAAATTATAGACAACATCTTTGAATACAAAAGATTAGAAAACGATAGGAAGACTACTGGACCCTAAAATCTCTCTTAAAAAAATCTTTTATTATTTCCTGCATCTCAATAAGTCTTCTTTTATTTCTTCCAATTAGTGCAGCCTTAGTTTGAACGTTTCCACCAACTATAATTTCATTTTCATTTATCTCAATTTCTTTTATTTGAACTGGATTCGCTAATGTCTCAATAAACGCTTTAGCATCGCCAATATCTCTTGGAATCGGAATAACTCTAACTCTTTTCTTAATAACCTCACTTATTCTTCTTATGTTTGAAGCATTCTCTCCAACAGCCTTCGATATAAGACCTTTTGGAACGCAAAAATAGATTGTATTATTATATTCAAAACAATACTTTGTACTTATTCTAGTTATTTTATTAAAAAGATTGAGATATCTCAAATCTTGCATATCAATTGTATTCACCATTAAAATTCTTAGATGTGTTTCGTTTTTAAACTTTTATATTTTGATTAATTCAATAAAAAATAAATTATCTTCCCGACGGAGATTATTCATTAGCTTTTTCAACTACTTTCTTATCAGCAGTTTTCTTCTCAGAATCTTTCTTTACCAAAGGTCCAACAACCTTCACTGCTAACCCTGGAAGACCTGTACCTACAGGAACTGGTTGATTCAAGATTATATTTTCTATAACACTTACCAAATCATCTTTAGCTCCTTTGATTGTAGCGTTAACGAATTGCTTTACAGGGGTTTCGAAAGTTGCTCTAGCAAGGATTGAATTCTTCTGAGCAATAATACCCATTCTTGTAACTCCTTTAACTTCTCCAGTATTTGTCATGCTATCTGAAGCAAGTTTAAGATGTCTGATATCAATGTCAAGGCCCTGAGTCTTAAGAACTTCTTTTATTTCCTTTATTAGCAATTCTCTTGCTGCTTCAATTCCGAACAACTTAGCAACTTCGTAGAAGTCGTTAGATATACACTTGCTTGCATTAACTTCTTTAAGTTTTATAACCTCTTCAAGGTTTGTTCCAAGAGTAACGATAACATAATCCCTATCCCTTTTTACAACCAAGATTTGCTCTACGCCCTTAATACCAGAGATTATTGTTTCTTTTAACTTCTCTTTAAGTTTGTATATATCTCTAAATCCTAACTCATCAGCATTAAGAACAATCATCTCTCCTTTCTCCTTAGCGTTATAGTTCAATTCAGTTAATCTCTCAACAATTCTCTTAAGTGAAGAGTGTGTCCTTCTAAGGGCTTCTTTATCAATCTTAATCTCAATATTCTTACTACCAAAGTCTAAGTTTATTTCAGAAGATATCTCCTTCAATTTAACTTCCTTTATTTTTTCAGCAAAAGTCCTAGCTCCATTTTCATTATTGTGATCTTTATCCAAATAAATCTCCATCTTAGGTGAAGAAGGTGTCTTTCTAGCATCAAATATTTCTATAAGTCTTGGAAGACCAGTAGTAACCTGCATTTCAGCTACACCTGCCATATGGAATGTGTTCAAAACCATCTGTGTAGAACTCTCACCAAATGATTGTGCCGCTACAATACCAATAGCTTCACCAGAATCAATTGATTCGTTTTTATGCAACTTAGTTACTTCAATACCGTCGTCTCCGAATTTGAATTGGATTATATTATTATTACTGTCTCTAACTGTTCCATCATACTCTACTCTTATGTCTTGCAATGCACTTGCTAATCTTCTATACAAGTAACCTGATTTAGGAGTTCTAAGACCCGTATCCATAAGTGAATCTCTTCCTGTAATTGCCTGGAAGAAGAATTCATCAGGCCTCAAACCTCTTATGAAAGAACTTCTAATGAATCCTCTTGATTGAGGGGATAAATCATCTCTCTTAAAGAATGAAAGTGTTCTGTTATTATAACCAATATTAATTCTTCCACCCATGAAAGCCTGCTGACCAACACAAGATGCCATCTGAGTAATCTGCATTGCATTACCTGCACCACCAGATTTAATCATAGAACTTGCAGGGTTTTTCTCAGGGAATTCTTTCTTTACAATAGCACCAATCTTTGTCCTAACTTCGTTAAGGGTTTGAAGTATCTTAATTTCTCTTGATTCTTCCAAAGTCTTACCAGGGATTTGTTCTAGATCTCCTTTATTATAAGACTCAATTATTTCTTGAGTTTTCTTTTCAGCTTTTTGGATTAAATCTTCACCTTGTTTAAGCAGGTCTTCACTTAAATCGAAATCATTCACAGCTATTGAGATACCTCTATTTGTTAAATAATTCTTACCTAGATTGAATGCTCTTCTCAAAACTTTGAATGCTTCTTCTCTGCCAACCGTTCTGTCTAGCTCTTTTATTAATTCTCCATCTTCATCACCGAATGTAGTCTTATCAATAACTCCCTTAATTGCTTCACCATTCTTTATTTCTATAGAATCATTTGAGAAGTTAACGTTCTTTGGGAAGATTTTTGAGAATAATTCCATCCCTCCGATTGTTTTCTTTGAACTTTTTTCATCAATGCCTGAACTAAATAAAAGTTGATCTGCATCTTCTTTTGAAAATTCATCCATTCCAAGAAGATAATTTCCTGTAACTGAATCTGCAATTGCACCAACTAAATTTGTATTATTTTTAGGTGAAATTAAATTCCTCTTAACATCTAAAAGTATTTTGGCTTCTGCCCTGGCTTCTTCATTCTGCGGACTGTGGATATTCATCTCATCACCGTCGAAGTCAGCATTATAAGGTGCACAAGCTGCAGGATGCATTCTGAATGTTCTTCCTGGAAGAACCTTTACAAAATGAGCCATCAAACTTCCTCTATGAAGAGATGGGTGTCTATTGAACAATACAATATCTCCATCGCTCAAATGTCTTTCAACCTTGTATCCAACAGTTAACTCGTTAATTATTTCTTCTTTTAATTCGGCTGTAATTTTCTTTTTCTTTCCATCTGGTCTTATAATATAACTAGCTCCAGGATAAGTCTCACCATTTGTTATTAACTCTTTTAACTTCTTCATATTAACATCCGTAACAGTTTCAGCAACAGTAACGATTCTTGCAATTTCATAAGGAACACCAACTTCGTTAATTTCTATAGACGGATCAGGAGATACAACAGTTCTACCAGAATAATTAACTCTCTTACCAGCCATGTTCTTTCTTATTCT
Source organism: Candidatus Pacearchaeota archaeon (assembly GCA_050303855.1). GTDB lineage: Archaea > Nanobdellota > Nanobdellia > Pacearchaeales > GW2011-AR1 > MWBV01. Next base: position 15,317 of record JBNLCO010000003.1, on the reverse strand, counting down.
TCCTTCCTTACCTTTTATTCTTTCAGTGATTGTCTTAAGAGGTTGACCACTTCTATGTCTTGCAGGTGGAACTCTTGATACAGTATTATCAAAGAAAGTTGTAACGTGATATTGCAATAAATCCCAAAGATCTTCTATAATAACTTCAGGAGCACCAGCATTCAAATTCTCCCATAGTCTCTGATTGGCTCTTATTATGTCTGACAATTTGTGAGTTAAATCATCTTCTGATCTCTCACCAGATTCCAAAATAATACTGGGCCTCACCGTTACAGGTGGAACAAGTAAAGTTGTCAAAATTCCCCATTCTGGTCTAGCCGCATTAGGATTAACCCCAATCTTCTTTAATTCTTCATCTGGAATTCCCGCAAGTATCTCTCTAACCTCAGTAGGGAATATTCTTGTCTTCCCTTTATAGAATGAAGTCGGTTTGTCTAATTTCATTTTTTCTTGAGCTGCCTGACAGTAAGGACATTTCTTTGTATCTTTAGCTTTCTTAGCTCTCTGACTTGGAGAATACTTTTGCAAATCCTTCTCACTTAACATTAACTTATTACATTCCTGACAGAAACATCTCAAAGCCATTTCAACTAAAGGAACATATTTAAGATGAACAACAGGTCTTGCCAAATCAATACTTCCAGGGTGTCCTAAACATTCTTTTATCCTTCCACCGCAAGTTCTACATCTAACACCTGGATCCACTGCACCAAGTCTCAAATCCATTAGTCCTCCATCTACAGGGTAACCGTCAATATCGTACAATTCTGGTGTAACTATCTTAGCTGAACTTAATTTCTTAATAAGTTCCGGACTAAGTAAGCTAAACTTAATACTTCCAATTTTTTTCTTTACAATTTTTTGCATTTTAATTATTCGTACCTGTTCTTCAAATCGAAGGACGTATTTATGTGTAATCCCTGTAATTCTTCAAGGAGTAATTTGAATGCGTATGAAACTTCAACAGGCTCAACGTCCTCGCTACTACATACACTACATACAAATTTCTTTTTCAAGTGGTCTTCTCTTGCTTGAGCCCCACACTTCGAACATATAGGTAAAACAACCTTATCCGAATCATACCTTTCTTTCAACAATAATGAAGCTCCGTGAGCAACTAAAGCTTGCTGCTCCATTTCTCCTAATCTTAGTGCTCCCCCTCTTGATCTTCCTTCAATAGGCTGTCTTGTTAGTAATGCAACTTTACCTGAAGCACGCCCGTGCATCTTGTTACCCACCATATACTTCAACTTCAAGTAATATAAATTTCCAACAAAAATCTTTGAGGCCATCCTCTTACCAGTTATACCGCTATACATTGTTTCTTTACCGTCATATCTAAATCCTAATTTTTCTAATTGATCTTCTAATTCTTTCTTACTTGCTCCTGAGAATGAAGTACCATCAATAACACTTCCACTAACACATCCCACCTTACCAGCAAGTAATTCTAACAAATAACCAACTGTCATACGCGATGGCAAACCGTGAGGGTTAAACATTACATCTGGCTTTATACCATTAGCAGTAAATGGAATATCTTCTTCTGGAACAATGGCCCCGATAACACCCTTCTGACCATGGGATGTTGCAAACTTATCTCCTAATTCAGGTATTCTGTGGTCTCTTGTTTTAACTTGGACAATCTTATTGCCTTCATCATCTTCCGTAACGAACACTGATTCAACAGTTCCTTTTTCTTCTTGTCTTAACGTTACAGAGGACTCTTTCTTTGTTCTTATTGAAATTTCTCTAGCTTCTGAAAGGAATTTTGGAGGAGACATCTTACCAATCAAAACCTCTCCTTCATGAACATTAGCTTCAGGATGGATTATACCATCATCTTCTAACATTCTATAACTTGATTCCATCCTATAACCAGAAGAATCCTTCTCAGGAACTGCAATTTCATCCTTCAATCCACCAGCATAATTCATTTCAACAGCCGAATAAGGTCTAAAGTAGAAACTTCTTCCCATACCTCTGTCGATACTTCCTTTATTCAATACCAAAGCATCTTCCATATTATATCCATCATACCCCATTATTGCAACAACAAGATTTTGTCCTGCAGGATAAATATCTAAAGTGTCATAAACGAAACTTCTAACGATTGGCTTTTGAGGGTATTGTAAAACGCTAACGTCTGTATCTAACCTACATAAATAATTAGCAGCATATAATCCTAAAGCCTGTTTCTGAGTCTTACTACCTCTATTAAGTCTAGAACTCTGATCGTGGTTACCATACGGAACTAAACTTGTAACCGCACCAAATAATGCAACGGCATCAATTTCCATATGTGTATGTTCGGGAGTTAATTCCTCTTCATATAATGCAACCAAACAATTGTCTTCTTCAGCAGCATCTAAATATTCGATTATTCCTTTCTGCACTAAATCTTTCCACTTCATTTCTCCTTGTTCTATTTGGATTAAATGTTCGTTTCTTAATCTTGGAACACCTTCTTCAACAATTACCAAAGGTCTCAAAACTCTTCCTGGTTCTGTAGAAACATGAACAATGTCCATACCTTCTTCAATTCTAAAACTCATTTGTTCTGGTAAAGATCCTTCCCTTCTCTTATCCTTTAATTTAGAAATAAAATCCTGTCCATCATCAACACTTCCAATATATTGTCCATTATTGAACACATCATATTTCTTATGTTCCTCGTATGAAACTCCAGCACTTTCAAGTTCTTTCATCAACTTTTTACTATCCATTTCAATTCTTGTTGAAACTCTAGATAGTATTGCCAAATTCTTTCTCAAACCAATCTCAGTTCCTTCTGGTGTCTCAATAGGACAGAATCTACCATAATGAGTTGGATGTAATGTCCTTGCCATGAAATTTTCTTGGTCTCCAGGAAGCATAGATGAAACTCTCTGCAACTGTGAAATTGTTGCTAAATAATTAGTCTTATCAATATTCTGAGTAATACCTGACCTCTCTCCAGTCCATGAACCTGTAGCAATAGCTGATTCAACTCTATGGCTGAATAAAGTAGACTTAGCAAGAACCTTTATTGAAAAGAACTTCTTTCTCTTAGAAGACTTTTGTAAAGAATACTGTATATCTCTTATTAATATACCAAGGTTTACTCTGAACAAAGTTGCTAATAAATCTCCAGACAATCTAACTCTCTTGTTAGCATAATGATCTTTATCTGTTCTAAGTTTAGGGTTTTCCTTAGCAACCAAAAATTGTTTTATTAATTTACACAAAGTAACTGCCTTTTTCATTCTCTCTTCTTTCTTTTGACCAACATGAGGGAATAGATATGAATCAATTCTCTGACTTACTCTATCTAAAATTTCCTTTTTAGTACCTTGAAGATTTGTTTTCTCTGCAATATACATCATAGCATCTTCTTTTGTAGCAATATCAACAAATTCATACAAATTAACAATAACACTATCCGTTTCTTTTCCAATGTAAGCAGAAATTTCAGATTCTTTAGTCATTCCTAGCGCCTTAAGAAGTATAACTGCAGGAACATCCTTAAATCTACTGAATGAAACATTAAGTAATCCTTCCTTATGTTCATTAATTGTTATAGGTATTCTATACGTTCCCTTTAATGAAAATAACTTAAGAGTTAATTCTCCTTTCTTATTATTTTCAATAAACACTTGGTTCTCAGCAAGATCTTCTGCCATAACCATAACCCTTTCATTCCCTTTTATTATGAAATAACCACCAGGATCCATAGGATCATTATAATTTTGAATCAACTCTTCTCTAGACATCCCTTTTGTATTACATACATTACTCTTAACCATAACAGGAACTTTACCAATCTCAACAACTTCAGAGTCAATCTGACCGTCTTTCTTAACTGTAAGTTCAAGATTTACTGGTGCAGCATAAGTCAAATTTCTTAACCTTGCTTCAGCAGGAGTTATTAATGATGAACTACCGTCTGCCTCTATTACTTTGGGCTTTCCAACTTCAATTCTTCCAAGAGTAATTTCATAATCTTCATTATCGATTGTCTCTTGAATTTCTTCAACTATCTCTTGAAGTCTTTTTTCTATAAAATTATTGAAAGAAGTAATATTTGATTCAACTAAAGAATGTTCTCTAAGGTAATTTCTTACAACCAAATGATTATTCTTTTCACCCATTATAAAACAACCCTGTAGTATAAATTTAATTCCCCTGTATCTGAATCTTTTCTCTCAATCTTTATTACATCACCTGTTTCACACCCTTCAGGTAATGCAGGATCATCAGATAATATCTTAGGTAATTGTGATTTAGAAATATTTAATCTTTCCAATAAGTCTTGTATCTCTTTTTCGCCTAGTCTTGTGTGTTTTGGTTGTAGAATGTGCATTTAATCCTCGGGGTGTGTAATTTATTAAATTGCAGAGTAGATTCTGATGTTATTAACAACTATGCAATAATAAAAGATACTAAAAATTGCTTTAAAAACCTTTCTGTATATTTGAAAATATATATTGTAAAACAACCTTTGGGTAAAATGGCCCCGACGGGATTTGAACCCGCGACACCTGGATTAAAAGTCCAGTGCTCTAACCAGGCTGAGCTACGGAGCCATTAAGAAAATTAGAAATAAATTGTTTATAAAATTATCTTATAGATGTTTTACATAGATTCTTTAATCTTGGATTCAAAATCTTCCTCATCCATGCCACCAACAAACTGATTCACTACTTTTCCGTCTTTGAACAATACAAAGTTGGGGATAGAAGAAACATTAAACTTTTGGGCAATTTCATTATTGTCCTCAATATTAACCTTTCCGAATTTAACCTTTCCTTTAAATTTCTCAGACATGTCTTCAACAATTGGACTCATAATAACACAAGGCATACACCAATCTGCATAAAAATCAATTAGAACTGTACCTTCTTTTATGAACTCTGTGAATTCCCCGTTTGTTAATTCTGATACCATCTTTAAACAACCTCATTAGTATTTCTATAATATTGTCTGTTTTTAAATTTACTGATAGTCAAGATCTGAACTTATTCCAGAATTAAGGTTCTTCCCTGCAATTTTTGACTGTTCCTTTGCTCTTGAAATCTTGTTTCCAGGATCAGAATAATCAACAAACTCAAAAGCTTTTGAGGCCCAAGGATATTTGGCTTTAACTTGGTCTGCCATTTCCATAACCATACTTCTATAACTAAAGTGTCCTGCAGGCTGAGTTCTCAATTCTGAAAGATGTTGGAACTCCCTTAAGTTCATACCAAACATAAACCTAATTCTATTGTTGAAAAGAGTTGCATACTGTGCTGCCTCTTCAAGACCTGCATGCTTCAAATCGCTATTCAAATCAGCCATCATATCTCCAATCTCCATTGTTTCCTTTTCAAGTCCAACAATACCTATCTCTGGAGGGACTATAAGTCCAAAATCAGTTGTTAGTCTTTGTCTCTGTTGGGTATCCATCCTATGTCTTTCCAAATCACGATACTCAGCAAAACCTCCAACTAAATCAAAATTAAGGGGGTAACCGGCTTCCAATCCTCTACCGCTTCTATCCCTTCTAGTTCTTCTGTCACCAATATATTTGTTAAATAAGAATTCCTTTTGCTCCAAAGGTATCTCATCAAGTCTCTTAACTATTTGAGGTAGTGAGATATTTGTGAAAGGGAAAACTGAAGAAGCAATCACCATATCAAAATAAGGCACATCTGTAACAAGACTTACTTTATCATCTTGGGGATTTATTCCTCCAAAGAATTTTTTTGAAAGTTCATTCATATTATAACGAACTGCTTTATTATACGCTCTCACCTCATTCCTTTTTATAAAAGTAGGGATAACTTTAGATAATTCTATTTCAAGTTTATTACCTCTCTCTATCATTTCTTCCAAGTCCCCAGATTTAAGATGAGAAATTAAATTTGTATAGAATCTTCCATTAGCATTCTCCCCTAAATGAGTTAATGTAGATGAAGGCAAAACCCCTCTACCTGTATCTAAAGCTGCACATCTTATAGTAAAGTTATATGCATTTTTGAATGCAATTTTCTCATCATCCGTAACGAGATCTTTTTCTTTAATTGGAACCTTCTCACCGTTTCTGTCCACAACAATTTCAAATTGTTCTTTAGGAAATTGTTCTTTAAAATGATCAGATAATTTTGCAACTGTTTTAGAATATAATTCAAAGGCCTTATCATTTACTAATTCAAATTTTTCTCCAAAGCCCGAGGACATTATTTCTTTGGGTCTAAGATATCTCCAATTACCATTTATATCTTTAACATCATACTTAACATATCTGGTTGATTGTTCGATTGGACTTCCACCAATTCTTCTATCTTCAATTTCTTTTGTCAATAATTGCGAAACATCTTCAACACCTATATGGGTATTTTCTAACTCTCCTACCGAATCATCCCCAAAAGCGTTCAATACTCTATCAACTAATTCGGTTCCTTTCTGCTGAGAAGGATTTCCATTTTCATCTAAGAATTCATTAACAAGTGTAAGCTGTAAACCTGTTGGAGCACGAGAATATCTTGCCATAAGAGCACCAGTCAATTCTGAAGGCAAACCATGAATAACGAAAGTATCTCCTCCAACATTAGTTACATAATCATCTAATTTCTCCTTAATTTCTTTAGGAACCTCTTCCATAAAGGAGTATCTCTTTTTTGTCATGAATTGTTCAAGTTTAAAACTCTTTTAAGTAATTATAATCTATAAAATATAGTTTAAATAACAACAATCGTTTATAAGGAGTTTCAACTAAACAAAAAATGAATAGAGGAAAATTAATTGTTTTTGAAGGAAATGATGCTTCTGGAAAAGAAACACATACAAAAAAAGTTGTTGAAAGGTTAAACTATGAAGGGATTCCTTCCACCTTGGGAACTTTTCCAATGTATGATACTCCATCTGGAAGAATTATTGCAGGTCCCGTTTTAGGAAAAAGAGGGGAATTTGGAGACTCTTATTTTGCAAATCCAGCAAAGGAGGATTCTAGAGCCATTTCTGCTTATTATGCAGCAGATAGAAGATTTGCCCTCCCTTTGATGAAGTCTATATTAAACTCAGGAACTAATTTAATACTAGACAGATATGTTGGATCGAATATGGCTCACCAAGGAGGAAAACTATCAAAACTAGAAGAAAGACATTTACTGTTCCAAGACTTAGATTATCTTGAACACGAATTTATGAAAATCCCAAGGCCAGACTTTACGGTTTTCTTATACGTTCCTTTTGAAGTTGGAATTGATTTAAAATCAAAAATGAATGTACAAAAAGACCGTGTTGAAGAAGACAAAGAATATCTAATGAATTCCGAAAGAACTTACCTCGAACTAGCGGATTTGTTCAACTGGAACAAAATAGATCTAAGCGAAAATGGAAAAATGAGATCTATTGAAGATAATCACGAATTAGTTTACAAAACAGTAAAAGATTTTTTAATCTAAATATCATAAACTTTCATAGTTTTAATATCACATCCTATGTCTACAGGAGGTAAGTGTTTATTTTCACTCCTCAAAGTTAATGGAATTATTTTCATTTTATCCTTGTATTTTTCGTTATCTGGGAAATAATATTCTCCCCTCCAAATACCAAAAGCTCCATCACAAACATCCGGGATACCTTTACAATCTGAAAATTCTCCAACCGCACTTGGCATGAATAATTTATTGTATTTTTTATTTGGGCCCTTATAACTTTCATCCACGATCGTTTTTAACTGTCCGTTCAAAAAAACACAAACTTCTAGAGGTTCTGCAATTTCATATTTCATAGTTTCCATAACTTTAGTAAAGAAATCGGATTTATTCCCTCTATCTGGAACTAAATGTCCGTAAGCTTGAATTCCATCAAATACAATTAATTTTAAATCAGGATAAGTCATTTTCAATTGTTTTGATTTACCTACAATATAATCAAGACTCGGAGCTCTTCCAGGTTCATAGTGTAACTTTGAATTCTTTATTTCTTCAAGAGCTTCTTCTATCCTTTTTTTCTCTTTCATGCTAAAGCCATTTGGATTATATTCAAATCTTCCAAAATCAATTCCTGTCTTTTTTGAAACAGATCTATTTATCATCTCTTTTAGTGGAACTTCATGAGAAAAATATGCCGCATCATAACCTTGTTCAACAACGTTATCTGAAATACCAGTTGTAAGGATAGTTTTTCCCATTTTGCCTCGTGCACCGTTGATAAATAATTTTCCCGGGAGTATCCCATGAGTTAGGCCATCCAATTTTTTGAACCCAGTAGAAACTTTTGGTAGACCTTTTCTTTTTTCCAAATCCGCCAAATCTTCTTGGACTTGCACAACTGCAGCTTTTTTATCGTAGAATTGTCTGTGTTTAAATGGAAGTAACTCAAGAATTTTTGCAGACTGTTCTCTTATTGTGTCTGGAACAGATTGAATTTTGTCCTCGTCATATGCTAAATTAGTTAATTCTGTGGCAAACCCAATAAGTCTCCTTTTTCCATAATGGTGTTCCAATTCATCAGTATACATATTTATTGTTGCAAGATCATCTGTAACTTCTTTATCCTCTGCCAATAGATTTATATGGTAGGGACCTCCAACATCGTCTAACTCTCCAATTCTTCTAAGATCAGAAATAACAACTTGTGGAGTTACTTTCCTAAAAGAATTCATTATAACGCTATGAATCTTAAGATGTGCTTCTTTATACCACATTAAATTCAAATAAGGTTGTGAAATTTTTCCTTGCTTAATCAACTTTGGAAATTTCATATAGGATCCAAGAACAATCTCTTCCAATCTGACATTTTGAGGAGGTATTTTTCCAGCATAACCTAAAATATCTTCTCTCAGCTTATTCAAAGTATTCTCATGCCTTAAGGTAATCGTTCTATTTCTCTTTAAATCGGAAATTAATTTTTTACTTTCTTTAAGATCTTCATATAATTTTCTATTTTTCCCTTTTTCAATCAAATAATCCTTATAGACTTCTAAAAGTTCTATCTCTTTTTGATCAACAGGAAAACCTTTCCCAAAATCTTCAATATATTCTTTTAAATCCTGCTCATAAAAAATATTGACTAATGCCGGATTATTTTCCCAATCCTCTTGGTTTTCATTTCGATTCGCCATCTTAATTACTCACCTCTAATAAAGAGAATAAATTTTTACTTTAAAAGAATTTATATAAAAATTAATTAATTCCTGTAGAACCAAAACCACCTACTCCTCTTGAAGTTTCAGAAAGTTCATCTACAATTTCTATTTCTGGGTTTTCAACTTTTTGAACTAAAACTTGTGCAATCTTTTGACCTTTCTTTATTTCAAAATCTTTTCCAGATAAGTTAATTAGAACAACTGTGTATTCTCCTCTGTATCCTGAATCGCAAACTCCTGCCATTGTTTTAACCCCTGAATTAAGTGCAACACCTGATTTATCCCAAATCAAACTAACATGATTTTCTGGAAGTTCAATAGATATTCCTGTTTTAACACCAGCTCTTTCTCCAGAATGTAAAACCAAATCTTCTATCGCATATAAATCCATTCCAGCATCACCTGGGTGAGCATACTTAGGAATTATAGCCTCTGGATGCAATTTCTTTATTTTTATCTTAGGCTTCTGCATATTATTTTCCTCCCTTTTATTTTTCTGAATAACTTCTCCTCTTCTATACTTTTCTATATCTAAGATTTCTCCTTCCCAAATCCTAACTTTAACTCCTGTTTCTTCAAACATTTGCAAGGTTCTTTTAGCATGTTCAGAATCATCACCTTGGTTTCCATCATTCCATGATTTATCAACAACAACTTCTTTAATACCTGATTGAACAACCGCTCTAGCACAATCCATACAAGGAATTCCATTTGTAAACATTTTACAACCTTTCAAAGAAGTTCCAATTAGAGTCGCATTTAAAATTGCATTTCTCTCCGCATGCTCAAACCAAAAATACTTTTCTGGCTTTAATTGTCTCTCTGGAACATCATCTTTTAATCCTCTAACAAAGCTATTATATCCTGTAGATTTGATTTCCTTATCTGGACCAACAATAACAGCACCAAGGTGACTCCTAACATCTTTACTCTTCATAGCTACAAGATAAACCATAGACATAAAATAATCATCCCAATTAACCTTTTTCATATAACAAAAATATTTTTTTAGTTTTTAAGTATAATTATGTTCCAAAATAACTTTCAACCTAAAAAGTCAATTAGAAAGGGTATAAACTTGTAAATTACCCAAATTAATATCAAAAAATAGAAGAAACTATGAATTTGAAACAAAAATACAAGAATCATATAGAATCCCCAAACTCCATCAATAATGCTCATAACATCCCTAAAAGCTAAGGCTTTGCCAATTAAATAAAATCCCGAAAACAACAGTAATTCTCTAGAATAAGGGATTCCAAACTGCAACAGACTCAAATTAATAAAAGAAACTGCATCCAAAATCATCAGTAACCAAACAATCATTAGAACTCCACCCCTTTTCTAGCCATAATGCCTTTATCATAAGGATGTTTTATTTTTCTTACTTCAGTAACCAAATCGGCCTTATCAAAAATCCTTTCAAATGATTTATGAGATCCAGTCAAAATTAATTCTTTATCTTCAGGCTTACTTTCAATCAATTTCAAAATATCTTCTTCTTCAAGAAGTCCTAATTGAACTGCATAAAGAATTTCATCTGCAATAATTATGCCTGCTTCCATAGAATTCAGTATTTCTTTAACATAATTTAAAGCTTCTCTACAGGATTCTATTTGAGATTCAGTTGGTTTTCCAACAACCCATCCATCAATTCCAAATCGTTTGAAATTAAAATTATCAAATCTTTCCAATGCATAAATCTCTCCTGGAATTTGATCTTCTAAACTATCTGCGCCATTCTTCATAAACTGAATCAAGTACACCGAAAAACCATTACCACACGCCCTTAGAGCCGTTCCTAGAGCAGAAGTTGTCTTACCCTTACCATTTCCCCAAAAAACCTGAACAAGCCCTAATTTAGATTTATCTGGTTGCATTTTATTGAAATTATTCGAGAAACCATGCTTTTATGTCCTTGCATGCAAAATTTCTCTCAGCTTGTTTATCAACATCAAATGCGATAAGAATCCATTGTTCATCTTTATGCCATTCAGTAGATTTGAATACAATCTCTTTTGGAATAATTTTTCTAATGCTTGTTTCGCCTTTCCAGTTCATATACAAAATTTTAATTTCTTTACTGTCCATTTTATCCACACTTAGAAGAACCACAATTAGTACACAATAAACATCCTTCCTGATAGATCAAATCATTAGATCCACAATCTTTACACTGTCCCCTTCCAGCCTTTGTCCCATTCGGTATATATCTCTTCAAAGTTCTCTTAACTCCAGCTTTCCAAGAATTTATATTGTCACTATCAAAATTCAAAGAATCGATAAGGCTAACTATCTTTGGAAGAGGCATTTCATGCCTTAAAACACTTGAAATAAATTTAGCATAATTCCAGAACTCTTTATTGAACTGGTGTGATAAACCGCCAATAGTGTTATGGTAGCCGTATTTATCTACATACCTAAAATCGTATCTTGCAGTTCCGTCTTCTTCTCTAATCTTAATTATTTTACCCTTTTCAATAGATTTTGGTATTGGGAACATCTCATCATCAGAAATACCTGTAAAGATCTCATAGGGTCTACCGTCTTTCAAGCCAACAAACGCAATCCATTTCTCATCGCCGTTATTGAATCTTATAATATCTGCTTTCAAAACTTTAGGCCTCTTATACATTTTTTGATCGCCATTATTTTTATCCTTCTTATCCTTATTGGATATTAAAACACCACTTCTTGAACCATCTCTATAAACTGTTATTCCTTTACATCCTTCTTTCCATCCAGTTCTATATAATTCATCAACAAGATCCTCAGAAACATTTTCAGGTAAATTAATTGTAACACTAATTGAATGATCTACCCATTTTTGAATAGAACCTTGAAGCTTAACCTTAGCGAGCCAATCAACATCATTTGAAGTAGCTTTATAATAAGGAGACATTTTAACAAGCTCATCAATCTCCTGGTCTGAAAATTCTCTTGCAGGATCAATACTATTTGCGACCATCCAATCCACAAATTTATGGTGAAAAACAGGATATTCTTCCCACGAATCTCCCACTTCATCAACAAATGCAACTTTAACATTTTTATCGTTTGGATTAACTTTTCTCCTTCTTTTATATACAGGCAAAAATACAGGCTCAACACCAGAAGTAGTTTGTGTCATTAGACTAGTAGTTCCTGTTGGAGCAACAGTTAATAAAGCAATATTCCTTCTACCATACATCCTCAGATCATTCTCAAGTTCAGGAGCCTCATTAAGTATTCTTTTAACAAAAGGGTTTTCCTTTTCTCTTTCAAAATCGTATATAGGGAATTTTCCTCTTTCCTTAGCAAGGTTTATTGAAGATCTGTAAACTTCAACTGCAAGAGTCTTATGGACTTGTGTTGAAAATTCAATCGCTTCCGGGCTACCATATCTCAATCCCAAAGCGGCAAGCATATCTCCTTCAGCAGTTATTCCAATACCCGTTCTACGACCTTCAACTGCCTTCTGCCTTATCTTACGCCAAAGATCATATTCAGTTCTTTTTAGACTCTCTTCCTCCGGATCTGATTGTATTTTGTTTAAAATTACATCTATCTTTTCTAATTCCAAATCAATTATATCATCCATAATCTTCTGGGCATAATGTGCATGTATCTTAAAAAGCTCAAAATCAAAATCTGCATTAGGTTTAAACGGATTTCTAACATAACTATAAAGATTAATAGCTAAAAGCCTACACGAATCATAAGGACACAAAGGTATCTCTCCACAAGGATTTGTAGACACAGTCTCAAAACCAAGATCTGTATAACAATCTGGAACTGATTCTCTTTTTATTGTATCCCAAAATAAAACCCCTGGCTCTGCAGATTTCCATGCATTATGTATTATCTTTTTCCAGAGTTCTTTTGAATTTATTTCCTTAGTAAAACTAGGCATACTAGAATTGATAGGATACTTTTGAACATATTTTCCTTCCCCCTCTAAAGAATTCATGAATTCATCATCTACCCTTACAGAAACATTAGCCCCCGTAACTTTACCTTGAGTCATCTTTGCATCAATAAATCCTCCTGCATCTGGATGTTTTATGGAAATACTAAGCATCAGAGCACCTCTTCTTCCATCCTGAGCGACTTCTCTAGTTGAATTAGAATATCTTTCCATAAATGGAACAACCCCTGTAGAAGTTAAAGCAGAATTCTTAACTTCGCTTCCTCTAGGTCTTAAATGAGATAAATCATGGCCTACTCCTCCACGTCTTTTCATTAATTGAACTTGTTCTTCATCAATCTTCATTATTCCTCCATAAGAATCAGTATTTCCTTTATTTCCTATTACAAAACAATTTGACAATGAAACTTTCTGAAAATTGTTGCCTATTCCAGACATAGGACTTCCTTGAGGTACGATGTACCTAAATTCCTTAAGTAAAGAATAAACTTCTTGAGAGGATAAAGGATTTGGATAATTATGTTTTGTTTCTATTCTGGAGATTTCATTTGCTATTCTCAAATGCATATCCTCCGGGCTCTTCTCATAGATATTTCCTTTGGAATCTTTAAGTGCATATTTATTAACCCAAACCGTGCCCGCAAGTTCATCTCCTTTAAAATATTCAATTGAAGCTTTTACAGCTTCTTCATTAGAATAAACTTTTCTTTCTTCTTTATTGTCCATAAAGCTTTGTTTTGGCTCACTATCTAAATTCTGCTTTCCTATTTGTAATCCTTCTTGTAGTTCCATTATGCCTCTTTTATAACCTCCTTGAAATCCTTTATATCTTCAAAATCTCTATACACAGAAGCAAATCTTATGAATGCAACCTTGTCCAATTTCCTTATTTTTCTTGAAACAACATCGCCTATTACTGAGCTTCCCACTTCTTTTTTACCTCTTCTTCTTAACATTTCTTCAACCTCTTGTATCATTTTATTAATTTTATCTTTGGGAACCGGTCTCTTTTCAAATGCTCTTTGAACTCCTGCTTCAAGCTTATTTATCTCGAACCTTTCCCTTCGACCATCTTTTTTTATAACATATAGGTCACTCTTTTCTACAACCTCATAGGTGGTAAACCGTCTCTTACATTTGGGGTTTAAGCACTCCCTCCTTCTCCTCACCCCTTCAGGAGAAGCACGCTTATTTGTTACGCGTGATTTTGTATGTGCACAATATGGACAGTTCATAATTTTATATAACATACAAGATATTGTATGTTTTAACCCTCTTTATTACCACAGGTTGTATAATGCAAGAATATAGTTAATCAAGAGGTATTTAAACATTTAGAACTATTTCCAAGTTAAGAAAAAATAAAATGATTAAGCTGAATAAGAAGCAAGGTCAGAAATTTCAGTAGGAGTCAGAACCCTATTATAAACCATAAACTCATCAAATCTACCCTTAAATAATTCACTATCTGTCCAAGATTTTCCAATTTGCAAATAAGATGTTGCAATATTCAATTGAGAACAAGTCTGGCTTATCTCTTCAACACCATTAACATAAACCCTAACCTCATTTGTAACACTATTAAATGTATACGCATAATGGACCCAACTCCCTTGAGGAAGAATTGTTGATCCCGAATAAGAGCATGATGATCCCAAAATGAGTAGTTGAACATGGCTCCCACTAATCCTGCTTCTATATCCAGAATTATAGTTATAATTAAAGAAACCCCTCAATTCAGAAGTATCATCTGCATTAGCCCAAAAAGCAATAGTTAATTCATTGCCTGATATGGATATAGGCAAGTTAACATAGGGTGTTGGATTTCCTAATCCGGGAAAATCTAAACTCTGCCCCTCTCCATACCCTTGTGAATAAGGAATGGCTCCATTAAGGTTAGCATCATTATTCTCTTGTTCATCCAACAAATTACCCTCAAATCTTAACCACGTTATTAAATTAGTAAACCCTGGAGGATTATTTCCAGAAGACACACATAAACCTAAAGAACAAGCCTCTCCATTGCCACAAGAAACCGCACTATCCCACTCCAAACAACTATCGGAATCGTAATTCCCACATGTTTGGTAACTAGTTGATGTTAAACATTGGCTTGATCCTAGGGAAGAACATTCATTTGTACATTGAGAACCTCCCTGACTTCCTTGACCAGGGGTTGCTTCTTGCAAAACTAAAGTATCCTTAACATCTCCCAAAGATTCTTTGCCCGATTCTAAAGTAAATACAGGAACAATTTCCACTTTACTTATTTCAGAAGCATTAACCACACCAAGCGTT
>JBNLCO010000002.1:0-18351 GCA_050303855.1 Candidatus Pacearchaeota archaeon | reverse complement strand
CCCAAGTCTAAATGCAAAACTGACTATTCTTGGAAGTTCTGGAAAGGTTGGAATTGGAACTGAATCTCCATCATCAAAATTAGAAGTTAATGGAAATGTTAATTTAAACAATACTCTTTATGTTAATGAAAGTGGAAATGTTGGAATTGGGGTATCAGCTCCTGCAAATGTATTGCATATTAAATCAGCAGACCCTTATGTATATATTCAGGATTCTGAGTCATCCTATTCTGCTACAAGAGCTAAACTTCTTTTTACGGGGACTGGCGGTGGAGTTCCAAGGACAGATATGCAATTTGTGACAGGTATACTTGGAAGTCTTAGATATGGAATTGCATACGGACCAAATGAAACAGAGATATTCTCTGTGCAAGGAAATACTGGAAGAGTTGGTATTGGAACTACAGATCCTTCACTTACTCTTCATGTAAATCAATCCGGTGAAGGAAATACTGTGAGGATTCAGGATGCTGATGGTACTTGTAATTTGGATCCTGATTCTGGTTCTCTAGTTACTTCTTGTAGTTCGGACGAGAAATTAAAAGAAGATATTAAGAATACCACTTCGGCTTTAGAAGATTTTGAGGATATTGAAATTAAGGATTATGTTGTGAAAGCTTCAGGAAAAAATACAACAGGGGTTATTGCTCAGGAGATTAATAAGACTCATCCAGAATTAGTAGAAGATGTTAACGGGACCTTGTTTGTAGAACAACCAAATCCTTGGAAGTTGCTTAAAGCAATTCAGGAACTGAAGGAAAGGCTTGATTCTTTGGTTGGTGGAAATTATACTATAACGGGTAAGGCAGTATTTTATAAAGATATGATTGGGACAGCTACCGTGAAAGTTAATGAGACTTTTGTTGAGATAGAGTTTGAAAATAATTATTCAAATGTTCCGATTGTGACGGTTACACCTCTTGATTTTATTGACGGGCAGTATAGAGTTACAAAGAAATCTATTAACGGATTTGTAATTGAACTACAAAAAACTCAAGAACAAGACATTAATTTTGATTGGCATGCTTTTGCTGTTGAAGGTGGAGAAGAAAATAATGTTACAATAACAAATTTAACAGAAGAGGTTAATGGCACACAAACTAATGAAACCAACCTTACAACTCCTTTAAATGTAACAGAAGAGGTTAATGAAACTATTGCAAATGGAACAAGTAATGAGACTCCTGAAGAAAACCCAACTGAAGAAGTTATTGAAAAGATAAATCAGACAATTAATGATACTCCTGAGGAAGATTCAACAAACGTTTCTGTGGTTGTAAATGTAACTGAAAAAGTTACAGAGCCAAATATTTCAATAGAAGAACCTACAAATGATACAATAGATGAACCTGTAGAAGAATCTGTAAATCAAACAGAAGAGTCAGTTGAAGAGAGATCAGTTGTACAAGAAAATGTTGACGAACCTGCTGAAATTATTGAAGAAGTACTAGTTGCAGAAGAAAAACTTGAAACAATTTCTGAAACCTCCGACGAAGGATCACCTCCAGAACCTGTACCTGAGGCCTCAGAAAGTGGAAGTTCAGACGAGGGTTCTGAGAGTGGAAGTTCTCCAATTACAGGAGGAGTTATTGGAACTGAGAACAGAGAGGGTGTTTTAATTAAATTTATTAACTGGGTTAGCAATATATTTTGAGGATGAAAGGGGGTAAACAAAATGGATAAACAAAAGAAAATTGTTATTGGCCTTATTATTTTACTTGCTCTGGCTTTAGGGTATATTCTTATTAGTAGTTATGTAACACATAAACAGAAAAAAGATTTAGGGATTTATCAACAAGGGGCACAATATGGTTATGAGCAAGCAATTTTACAGGTTGCGCAACAAGTCTCGGCGTGCCAGCAAGTTCCACTAACTGTTGGAGACCAAACAATTAATATTGTTGCTGTTGAATGTTTGCAACAGAAATAAATAATTAAGGGTTGAATACTCTTTTTGAAAGGAGATTATAAATTTATCTTGGATCGTATTTGTGAAGAAGGGTCTTAATCCATATTATTTAAAAAGGAAAAATGTTTTGTACAAGAGAGGTGAACATGAAGACAAAGAATTTTGTATTGGGTTTTTTATTTTTTATCAGTTTAAGTTTAGTTTTTGCTCAAACAATTCCTCAGGAAGCAATTAGTGCTTGCGAGGGAAAATCTGCGGGAGAGGTTTGTTCTTTTACAGGCGCTCAAAGCGAGAGTGTTTCAGGTACATGTTTACAAACCCCTGATAGTCAGTTTGCCTGTATTCCTAATTCAGCTGCTCCAGATGAGATTGCACAAAGTTCTATACAACAGACTCCTTCAGTTGAGGAACCTCAAAAAGGATTCTTTGTAAAATTATTTGACTTCTTTTTTGGATGGATGAATTCTGACAAAGATGAAAACGTAAATAATGATACAAAAGTAATGCCTGGGAGTGATACAGACGAGCATGGATGCAAACCGTCTGCAGGTTATAGTTGGTGTGAAGAAAAACAAAAATGTTTGAGAGTCTGGGAAGAAGATTGCGTTGATTTAGATGAAGATTCGCAAACAACCCTAACTTCAAAGGTCGTTGATACAAATCAAAAGGAATGTTTTGATGAAGATTCTACAATAAATTGTCCAAGTTCAGGAAAAGCATTTTATGGCCAAGATGGCAATTATGGTGGAATTCAACCTTCTTACAAAGACAATGGTGACGGAACAATTACTGATTTGAATACAGGATTAATGTGGATTCGAGATGCAGGAGACAAAACACTTTATTATGATGCTAAAAATTCAATTTCTTATGCAGGGTATAGTGACTGGAGAATACCTACAATCAAGGAACTTTATTCGTTGATTGATTTTAGCGCAACAAATGTTGGTTCAACTGCAACATTGGGAGGCACCCCCTTTATAGATGATGAAATGTTTGTGTTTGAGTATGGAGACATCACCAAAGGAGATAGAATTATTGATTCGCAGTGGATAACAAGTAATATTTATGTTTCTAAAGTTATGGTAAATCAAGAATGTTTCTTTGGAGTGAATTTCGCCGATGGGAGGATAAAGTGTTATCCAACGGCAAATACAGGTAGGGATAATGGATATTTTTTGAGATATGTTAGAGAAAAGAGTTATGGGACAAATAGTTTTGTTGAAAATAGCGATGGAACAGTTACGGATGAATCAAGTGGTTTAATGTGGGAGAAATCTGATTCGATAAAAGGTCTTGATTGGGAAAGTGCTCTTAGTTATTGCGAAGATTTGAATTTAGGGGGTTACAGAGATTGGAGGCTTCCAAATGCTAAAGAGTTGCAATATATAGTTGATTATTCAAGAAGCCCAGATACAACAGACTCCCCTGCAATTGATCCGATTTTTGATTCAACTAGTTTTACTAATTTAATGGGAGAAAATGATTGGGGATATTATTGGACTGGAACTACCCATAAATCTCAGAAGGGTGGAGACGAGGCTGTTTATATTGCATTTGGAAGAGGGCTTGGTGCAATGAATGGGCAGTTAATGGATTTTCATGGTGCAGGTTGTCAGAGGAGTGATCCTAAATCAGGAAATGAAAAGGATTATCCGGTTTCAGCTTCAAATGCTCCACAGGGAGATGTACAGAGAGTATACAATATGGTGAGGTGTGTAAGGGGATGAAAGTGAGAAAAACAAAGAAGAAATCTATGGTTATAATTTCTCTTTTAGTTGTTATAATAATTGGTGTCGGCTTTTATTCTTTTGATAAATTTTCTGAGATAAAAGAAGCAGAGCATAGTGTATTTTTTGTGGTTCATGGTGAAGCTTCAGTTAAGGGAGATGTTCTAACTGTAAGTCCTGATTCAGTTGAATGGGTTACCGACAGACCCTATCATCGAGTCGGTAAAATTAGCATAAGTGAACTTGAGGGTACATGGGACGAGGTTTACAAAGATTCCTCTCCTAATGCCGCTATTGCTACAGAAAATAATGAGGATGTTATTATTGAGGTAACTAGGATCTATCCGAGAGGGGATGAAATTGATTTTGAATATAAAACTCTTCTTGGAAATTTACAAGAGGGAAATCTGGGGAATATTTCTTTATTTGTAGATAAGGCAGTCTATTATCCAACAAAACAAGTTTGTGAGGTATATGATACTTCGGGATGTTAATAAAATGAAGAAAAAGTATTTGATCACACTCATTTTACTCATTGCTGTTTTGGCTTTGATATTAAGCATTGATTATTTAGGAAATAGTGGGAAAGATAATATTTCATCTGAACAAAATGCTATGCAACTTGCGCAAAGTTCAGCAAAACTAATTGAAGAACAGGGAGAAGATGCATTTGATCTTATTAGAAACAATATTGATGGAGACTCTTATGCTTTTGTTTGGAGTATGGATTCTATTCGGTTGGTTTTTCCCCCTAATCCGGAAAAAGAAGGTGAATCTGTTGCAGGATTAACAGATGCGGAGGGGACTTCTCTGGAGGATTTGTTTATTGGTGCAGCTAAGAACGGCGGAGGATGGGTTGAATATGTTTATCCAAAGCCTGGTGAAACAGAATCAGTTTCAAAGAGGTCTTATGTTATGCCTGCGGTTTATGAGGGAAAGACTTATGTTGTTGTTTCAGGTTATTACTTGGAATAATGGATTCGTCTAGGGGGTTATTGATAGAAAGGAACGGGAAAAGGTGCAATTATTTTATCCAAACAGTTTTTCAAAAAGACTAACAAACTTTTGCCAGAGATTGCTACTTATACATTTGCTATCAATACATAAGTTTGTTGAACATTCAAAATTATTATTGCAAGATTCACCTGCATCTAGCTGGTCTGTCAATTCTTTTGTGATTTCGCAGTATTTGTTATTTATCCTATACCCTACTGGAACACATTTGTCCTCGACAATACAACCATCACAGATTATTTGAGTTGTGCTCTCTCCTGTTCTATTAGTTTCTGTATTGAGTGTATTTCCACTCTCTTCTTTATTTGAATTTTGTTCAACCCCCTCATATTCTGTTTCTACAATTTCAGTATTATTTCCAGAGAGTTCTTCTCCGGTTGTAGAATCTATTCTGTTATTTGGCACTCCCGCCTCATTAAGACCCCTATAGTCTTGGGCACTGCATAATTGTTCGGGAATTGATCTACATACACAACCAGTTCCAGAAGCTTCTTGGTTTCCATTGTATGTTTTTACAAGTTCACAATATTGGACTTCCTTTCCATCTCCACAAAGGTAATATCTTTCGCAAGTGTTTGCAATTTTGTTGTATGTATCTGCACAATTTTTGTCAGATATTATGATCTTCTTCTTAGAATCATCAGTTGAAAATACAAGGGAGATTGGTTCTAATTCGTCTAAACTATTTATAGAGATTATTATGTTGGTTGCCCTTCCAGTTGTAACTTTTTCTCCTAAGGGTTTATTTATTTTAATTGATAAATCTCCTTCACTCTGTAAACTTATATCTTCTATGACATCCACATTTTCATCAACAACCCTTATTTGTATTGAATCGGATACTGATTTCCCTAGAGAAGTTATTTTTGCTGTGATTTCCACATCCTTTCCAAAATAATCTGTGGGGTCCCAAGTGTAAGAACAAAATTTAGAATTTCCTTCTTCGATAATTGTAGATGTACTGCCATCCAAAACAACTCCTGCATCATTAGTTTCCTGTGCAAGGATATAGCTCGAAAAAAAGATAATTGATAAAATTAAAAAACCTAATAAAATAGTCTCCTTTTTCATTTTTTATATAATGAATTTGGAGTTTTAAGTATTTTGTTACATTTAGAAAAATCCTTAAATAGAGTACACCTTTAATTAGTAAGGAGGTTAAAATGAATTACATACAATTAATTTCGATAGTTCTTGAATTGGCTATCGCCGGATTGTTTTTGGCAGCTTCAATGAAAGGCAAGAAGTATTTGTACGGTCTTGTAATTACCTTTGTAATCTATGTCTTTTATGATTTAACAAGATTGTTTTCATGGAACATTGCAAGTAATTTGTTAACAGGAATGTTCTTTGTTGCAACACTTGGAGCTTTGTATTCTGCTTGGATGATTTGGAAAAGGAAATAATTTTACAAACTTTTTTATATAACAACTTCTTTGGTTTGAAGAGGTGGGTAAGTTGAAAAAGGTTTTATTTTTGATAATTTTAATCTTATTGTTTATTGGTTCTGCTTCAGCTAACAATTATGGTTCAAATATCTATGGATGCGGTCTTTTTGGAGAAGGGTGCTCTGATGAAGTTTCTCAAGAAGCTGTAACCTCTTCGGGCGGAGGAGGAGGATCAACTCAAATACAATTTGATGTGAAAATATTAGAAATCGACTCTGATCTAATCCTGGGAGAATATTTGGATTTTAGTTATTATGTAAAAGGTGTGGGTAGCATTAACCATGACGTGACAATTGATTTTTGGATTGAAAATTCAAACAAGACAAAAATTTCTTCAGGTTCAGACGTTATTTATTTTGGAGCAAATGAAGAGAAGACCGAAAGTGCGAGTTTACTTATTCCCGAAGGGATTGAATCTGGAATTTATGTTTTTAAAGTTAAGGCTAGTTATAATTCTGTAACTGGAGAATCCCATAGGACAATTCAGTTAGATGTTGAAGAAGGAAAAGTAAAACAACTTTTTGATATAAGTATGTTTCTTGAAGAGAAATCCATAAAAAATTCAGATGATTTAACTGTTGTAATAACTTTTGAGAATTTTGGGGACATTCCTACAAAAATAAATTTGACTTATTTAATTCTTGATCGCAGTGGAAGAGAGATTTTCTCCGAGGAAGGCAGTTTGATTGTCGGGACTGAAGGGTTCTTGAGAAAGGGTTTTCTTGGTTTAAATTTGCCTGAGGGAAAATATACTTTTAGGTTGGAAACTCTTTATGGAGATAATGTTTATGATGAATTTGATCAGAATTTTGAAATTAAGAAATCTTCCTGCGAATTATTGGGGTTGAACTTTGGCAAATTTATCTTTTGTTGGTATTGGGGGGTTCTAATTGTTGTAATAATAGGTTTAGCAATAATCTTATTTATTAAAAGACGAAAAAAGAAAAAAGAAAACAAGAAAAATAAAAAAAGCGTGGGAGAATATAAAAAGAAAGTTAGGGGGAAATTAAAATCAATAAAGGACTAGAAAAATATAAAAATGGTTTTAAACTATTTATTGTAGGTCAAAGATGGTGAATAAAAAGAATTCTATTAGGAAGGAGTTGTCTAGCTCTGTTTTGAAAACTTTGGAAGATGGATTAAAAAAGCTTGAAAAGTCAGAGGAATATTTAAATAAGGAAAAAAAGAAGCTGATGATCCAAAAGGAAAAAATCAAAAAGAAAATTTCTAAAGAAAAAGAAATTCTTCGATTGAAAAGTAAAATTAGGAATATAAGAGGCAATAAATAATTTATTTCTTTTTCTCGAATATACTAACTAATACAAGAATTCCTACAAGGATAACCGCTCCCAACAAAACAAAGAAATATAGCTTTATTTGATTGAATCCTCCTGAGCTGACATGGAAACTTGATTCAACACTTTCTCTTAAATTTTCATAATCTTCGACGTTTACTTTTATGATATGCAAGCCACTTTTTGCATTTTCAGGAACTATTATAAAATCAATGAATGATGCTTGAGTTTCTATAGCTTTTAGAACTTTTGCCTGGGCAATCAAATTTCCTTCAGAATCTATAACTTCATAGCTTAATTTTAAATCTTTTCTTGACGGATTCTCTGGATATTTTACTTCTATTTCAAAATAAAGCCTTTCTCCTGCATTGACTTCTGTATATTTCTCTGGGACGTGAACCGAAATGCTTAGAGCAGAGGCAGGCATAATATATAAAAAACAGATTATGGTTATTGCAACCAACAAGCCATAAGATTTTTTCATTTTAGATTATTTATTTCCTCTATTTTTAATCTTTTTATTTGAGGTGTTTATCAAAAAACTTATTATAAAGAAATAACCAAATACTATGGACATAAGATCAGATAAACTTACAATAATTTGATAATTGGAATCTATTGTGATATAAAATATGGACATTAATATTGCTGTAATCACTGAAAACAAAATGACAAGGAAAAATAATGTTTTATTTACATATTTCCAAACAAGTATAGAATTTATAATAAATGCTATGCCCCATGCTGCAGTGGTGATTCCTGTTATTAAAGGCAACAAACTTGAATTGTTAAGATTAAAGGTCATTATCGTATTAAACAAATCACTTATTACTACCATTATTGCAATAATTATGTAGAAGAGTATGCCTTTTTTGTTATTTTTATCTCTCTTTATAAATTCGCTAATTAAAATTCCAAGTAAGATAATAACAAGTACAAACTGAGCAAAATAATTCCCTACAGAAGCTATATTTGTTAATTCCACTTTTGCCTCCAAGTGCTAACCACTATCCAAAATACAAGGGCCGTCCAAATTAGTTTTATAAAAAATAAACTACCTCTGGAAATATCAGAAAAGAACCCAATAGAGGCAATGGTTCCGAATAAGAGTCCTACAAATATAAATGGCGCAAATACAAGAATTCTTTTTTTATCCAATATTGTTTTTGATACAACCCATAAAAGTATTATAGATTCTATAGAAAGTGAGATGATTAGTATGAGATCACCAGTTGTTATCATTTTACGACCCCCCTAAATCCAAACAATATTAAAGATATTCCAGATATTGTAACAAATAAAATTATGGACCATAATATTGAAGAGGGGCTTCCTTCAAAAAATGTCCCTCCCAGAATGATTTGCATTATTTGGGAAATAATGCATATTGCTGAACCAATCAAAATAAGCTTTTTAGAAGTTCCAGGTTTTTTAGAGATAGCATAAAAAAACAAGAAAGAAAATAAAACAAGTGATATTAGATCAGGCAATAAACCAATATGAAGATTTGCTTTTGGGATTTTTAAAATATACACCAAGATCGCTACAAATAATAGAGAGAATGCAATGGAGGCTAGATATTTTGAAAATCTTGTTTTTTTCATAAATTTCTTTATTTCTTTATTTCTAATACTATAGACTATTCCTGTAATCAAGAAAATACCTAACAAAATTATTGAAAAATAAATCCCTTTCCAAAGTAACTTTTCTCCCTTTGATTTTATTGATTCTCCTTTGCTAATTTCGGCAATTACGCACCATTTTGTCTCAGGTATATATGTATGGATTCCAAGAACCTTTTCTCCATCATAGTTTTCATAAATTAAAGTTCTTTCCTTATGTTTGGATATATCTTTCGAGAGATTGAGATGTTCAATGCAATCTTGAGCATTTTTTGAACTTATTGTCTGAATCATTATATCAAAAAGAGGTTTTCTTAAAGGAGTTATCAAAAATCCTTCATTATTGATTAAATAAACTTCACCAGTTTCTCCAAGATTTTCATTATTTGTTGCTATTTCAAATACTTTGTCCATTTCTTCCAATATAGTTATGTATCCAAGTAGATTATTTTCCTTATAAACAGGGGCCATAACTGAAAATTGGGGGTAAATCTCTCCATAAATGTCTAGGAACGGCCCATAAAAAGAAATATTGAAAGCATCAGCTGAACCATAATGTTTGGATAAACCTTTTTCTAAATTTACTTCCCACATGAGATTTGTCCCATAATCTTCTTCTGGTTGGACCATATAAATTACATAGCCTTCAGGAGAAATGAGAATTATATTTGAATAATTTGAAGATTCCTTTATTGAATCGAGATAATTTGACTTTTCTTTAATAACTTTGTAGTCGTTTACATAAGATGTTGTCCCCAAAGATATAGATATTCCATCTGCAGTTGCAACTGGTATCTGAACAAATTTTCCATATTTATATGAAATAGACCCGTCTATTTCCTCTCGATGGTAGAAATTTTCAGAGAAACCTTTTTCAGAATTTTCTTTAAACAGGTTCCATAATTCGGGGAAAGTTTCGTTTATTTCATTATAATCAAAGCCCACTCTTGTCTCTTCCTTGTGGAAGTAATTTATTAAACTCTCTGTGTCAAATGCAAAACTATACCCTTCTTTACCTACTGGCTGAACAACTATGTCCTTGAAGCTCTTGCTTACTGGTCGAACAACAATATCATTAAAGATTTCATCCTCTTGCAAATCTTTCAAAGTCATTTCAGGATGTGCTTTAAGATAATTCTCGGCTTCTTGAGAGATAATTCTTGATCTCTCGTCAACATCCATTTTTATGGCTTCCTCAGTAGAAAATAAATCTTGTTCAAATAATTCTTTAACGTGTTCGGAATCCTGAATCTCTTTTATTTCATCATTAATTTTTAAAAGATAAGTGTCAATTTGATCTGTTTTTAATCTAATATCTTTTGACAAAATATCTGAAGCTTCATTTGCCCCCGTACTTTCTATAGAGGCATAAAAGAAGAAGTTAAAAATTAGGATGCAAAATAGTCCTATTACAACAAAATTAACAATGATTTTATTCATTTTTATTTTATTACAGACACATAAATGTTTTTGGTAAAATTCTTTTTCATCCCTTCTAACCTCTTTATTTTATATTACAAATAGTATTTATATAATTAATGTTTATTAGTTGAATGATCCAGTCAATAATTAGTGAAACCAGTTTCACCAAAGCGGTTATATAATTTATTTTTCTGATTTCTGGATGAGTTTCAAAGAGTTCAAAAAAGAGTTGAATAAAAACAACCGTGTTGAAGGAGAATTGATCAAGACTATTTTATATTCTCTTTTAATTTCATTTGGGTTGTTCTTATTTTGGTATTTTTATAGATTAAGATATATTGAAGATTTCTTGCCTAAATATGGTTTCTTTATTTTCTTTGCAATATTAAGCTATGCTGTAGTTCTTCCTTCAATAAGGCAAGTTAGAGCTTATGGAAGATTTTCATGTATGTCTGGAATGATGATTGGTATGACTACTGGAATGATTGCAGGATTTTTGCCAGGTTATTTTATAGGATCTACAAATGGAATGTTTTGGGGTAGCGTTTTTGGTATGGCTATAGGCATATTTATGGGTATTTGGAATGGTAAGTGTTGTGGTGTTATGGGTGTTATGGAAGGTTTAATGGCAGGATTTATGGGAGGATTAATGGGTGCAATGACTGCAGTTATGATGTTAAACGATCATTTGAAGCTTGCTGGAATTGTTGTATTTATTATAGCCTCTATAATTGTTTTCTCACTAAACTATATGATTTATTTTGAAATGAAAGAAAATGAAAGGGAAGTTAAGGAAGATTATTACATGGTTGTATTTTTGAGTTTGATATTAACTTTAGTTACAGTTTGGTTTATGGTCTACGGGCCAAGGAGTGTTTTATTCGGATGAGTAATAAATTTTTAACAGTTTTAGTTGTACTGGTTATAGTAGGAGCTGGATTCTTTTTGATAAAAGGTTCTGGTCCCTCAGGAAATGCTGTATCAGGGAATTCCGGTTCAGGAAAAATTCAAGAAGTTACGCTAGGAATGAAAGGGTACAATTATTATCCAAATACTGTGGCCGTTAAAGCTAATCAACCTGTAAGAATATACTTGGATAAAAGCGTAGGAGGGTGTTACAGAAGTTTTACCATAAGAGATTTTGGAATTGCTAAATATCTCGCAACACCTAAAGATTATGTCGAATTTACACCAACTAAAAAAGGAAGTTATCGGTTTGCATGTAGTATGGGCATGGGAACTGGAACACTTATTGTAGAATAATGGTATACGGATGTTTTTCAAATTACGGTATGTACGGAGGCATATTTACTTGGTTAGTAAATATTTTAATAATAGGGGGGCTTGTATTATTGATAGTTTGGTTGATAAAAAAGATCCAAAATGAAAATAAAAGTACAAGGAGGTCAAAAAGATGAAGAAGAAGATTTTAGTTGAAGGCATGCATTGCGCTTCTTGTGCTTCAAATATAGAAAGAAGTTTGAAGAAGGTTCCAGGTGTTTCTAATAGTTCTGTTAGCATGGTTACTAGAAAAGCTATTGTGGAACTTGATGATAATGCAAAGACTTCTGATGAAGAATTGAAAAAAGCTGTTGCACGTGCAGGCTATAAAGCAGTATCTATCGAATAATTTACTTAAAATGAAACATAATCATAGCAAGAGTCCTGAAGAAATGGAAGTAGAATCCTGGAAGAAGAAGTTAGTTTGGGGTTGGATAATTTCTATTCCAATAATATTATTGATGTATTTGCCATTGCTTTTTGGAATTATGTTGTTTAGTGAGAGATTAATGACCATTATAGTTTTGATAATGGCTTTCCCCGTTATGTTTGTTATTGGTTTCTCTACGTTGAAATCAGGGTTTAGAGGGTTTATTAGTTTCTATTTCAATATGGATTCTCTTATTGCTTTGGGAACCGTTGTGGCTTATTTAACTGGGATTGCAAGTTTGTTTTTTGAAATACAAAATTATTCTGGAATTAGTGCCATGATAATGGCTATTTTTGTTACAGGAAAATATATTGAATCTAAAGCAAGAGGTAAAGCGGGTCAAGAAATAAGAAAGTTATTGGAGTTGGGTGCTAAAAATGCTAGAGTTGTTAGAAATGGGAAGGAGATTGAGATTCCTATATCCGAAGTTATTGTTGGAGATATATTTATTGTTAAACCTGGAGAAAAAATTCCTACAGATGGTCTTGTTACAAAAGGTGAAAGCTCGGTTGATGAATCGATGGTTACTGGAGAAAGTTTACCTGTAGATAAATTAAAAGGAAGTAATGTTATTGGGGCAACTTTAAATCAAGATGGTATTTTATATGTTAAGGCAACCAAAGTTGGGAAGGATACTTTTTTAGCCCATATTATTGATTTAGTTGAAGAAGCTCAAGGATCTAAAATACCTATTCAAAAACTTGCAGACAAAATAACTAACATTTTTGTTCCTTCAGTTTTAGGTTTATCTTTGGTTACTTTTTTAGGATGGGCTATATTTGGTAATATTAATTCTGCATTTAGCGCTGCAATAGCTGTTTTAGTTATCTCGTGTCCTTGTGCTTTAGGTTTGGCTACCCCAATAGCATTAACTGTTGGATCTGGTATGGGGGCTAAAAGAGGTATTTTGATAAGAAAAGGGGAGGCAATACAAACTATGAAAAATGTGAAGGTCGTTATGTTTGACAAGACTGGAACTATTACCAAAGGTAAACCTGAAGTTACAGACGTTAAGATTTTTGATAAAATCAGTCAGAAGAGTTTTATTGAAATTGCAGGAAGTTTAGAAAATCTATCAGAACATCCTTTATCTAAGGCTATTGTAAATTATTCAAAATTAAGTAGTTATAAATCTGTAACGAGTTTTAAGATTCTTAGAGGTAGAGGTATTGAGGGCAATATTTCTAGAGTTAAGTACATTATTGGGAATAAGAGATTGATGAGCGAGAAATCTATTAATATTTCTAAATTTCATGAAGAGATAGAATCTTTAGAAAACGAGGGAAAGACAGTTATGATTTTGGCTTCCGAAAAGAATAAGAAAGTTTTAGGATTAATTGCTGTTGCAGATTCTGTTAAGGACGATTCTTTGAGAGCTTTAAGGTACTTGCATAGAAAAGGATACTATACTGTTATGATTACTGGAGATAATGAAAGAACTGCTAAAGCTATTGCTGAAGACGTTGGAATAAAGAAAGTTATTGCAGATGTTTTGCCTGAAGATAAGTCTAATGAAGTTAAGAAATTGCAAATGAAGAATAACGGTACTTTTGTTGCCTTTGTTGGTGATGGGATAAATGATGCTCCTGCTTTGAAACAATCAAATGTTGGAATTGCTATGGGAACTGGAACAGATATTGCAATCGAGTCAGGAGATATCGTTTTGACTAAAGGTTCTCTTATAGGGGTGTGTCAAGCTATAGAATTAAGTAAAGCGACATTTAGTAAAATAAAGCAGAATTTATTTTGGGCTTTTGCATATAATATTGTGGCTATTCCTCTTGCTGTTGCAGGGGTTTTACATCCTGTTGTAGCAGAAATTGCAATGGCTTTAAGTTCCATAACAGTAGTAAGTAATGCTAACCTTTTAAGAAGGAAGAGAATATGAATAAATTTATAAAAAGTGTTTACGGAGTATTAGTATGAGAAAGTTTATAGTTGTGATTGTTACACTTTTTGTTATAGCTTTATTTTTCTTACTTAAACCTGCTTTTACTGGAAATACTGTTCAAGAATATAATTTAGATAGTTTTGCTAATTGCGTAACTCAGAGTGGTTTGGTTATGTATGGTACTGATTGGTGCCCTCATTGTTTAGAACAGAAGAAAATGTTTGACAAATCTTTCAAGTATATTGATTATGTTAATTGTGATTTTAAGAGTGAGGTTTGTAATAGAGAAGGCATAACGGGTTATCCAACTTGGAAAATTAATGGTCAAAGATATCCAGGAGTTCAAGAACTTGAAGAACTTGCAGCTTTGAGTGGATGCAGTCTTGAATAATTTTTCTAAATATATTTTTTTTAACATAAATACTTAAAAAGAAATTCGATTAGTATTTGTAATGGGTTTTCAGGTTGAAGAGATCGGAAAAGAACTTGCTAAGAGAGGTTTGGAAATTAAGGCTATTAAATTAAATCCGGATAAACCTTTTGTATGGGCTTCAGGGTATCAGATGCCAATATACAATGATAATCGATTATTTTTAGGTAATTCAGATGATAGGGGTCTTGTTTCGGATGGTTTTGTAGATCTTATTGGTTACCATAGAGAAGGAATTAGCGTTTTAGATGTTGGATATGATGTTATTGCTGGGACTTCAACAGCAGGAATTCCTCATGCTACAACTCTTGCTGATAGATTAATGCTTCCTATGGTCTACATTAGAGACAAGCCAAAATCTCACGGATTAAAAAACCAAATTGAAGGTATTGATGCAGAATCAGATTTATCTGGAAAAAGGGTTCTTTTGATTGAAGACTTGATTTCTACAGGTGGAAGTTCGGCAAAGGCGGTTCAAGCCATAAGAGATGCAAATGGAGAATGTAATAATTGCTATTCTATTTTTGATTATGGGTTGGATAAAGCTGTTCAAGCTTTTGATTCTCTTGATCCTAAATGTAATGTTAGATCTTTGTTGACTTATGACATTTTGTTGGAAGTTGCAAAGGAAACAGGTTACCTTAATAAAAATCAAATTAAGTTATTAAAAGACTGGAGAGAAGACCCATTTGGTTGGGGAGAAAAGCATGGCTTTCCAAAGGTTGAAAAATGAAGTTAACCGATAAAGAACAGAAAGCTAGAGAAATGGTTTGTTTGCCTTTGGATGGAATCTATTCACTTAAGGATTTAGACTCAAGAGTTAAAGAATTAAGTCCAGTTGTAGGGTTATTTAAAATTGGAAAAGAAAGTTACACTCGATTTGGGCCTGATGCTGTTAAAGCTGTACAGAATTATGGTTCTAACGTATTTTTGGATTTGAAATATCACGATATTCCAAATACTGTTAAAGGAGCTGCGGATGCTGCTACACAACTTGGAGTTTATATGTTTAATGTTCATGCTTCAGGAGGATGGGAGATGATGCGAGCTGCACATGATGGTGCAAGAATTGCATCTGAGAAATATGGAACAAAAATTCCAAAAATTACTGCTGTTACTGTTTTGACAAGTTTAGATAATGAGATTCTTAATAACGAACTAAAAGTTCCTGGAAGAGTTGAAGATCAGGTTTTAAATTTTGCAAAGTTATCATATAATGCTGGTCTTGACGGAATTGTTTGCTCTGCAGCGGATCTTCATTACGTAAAAGATAAGTTACCTGAGAATTTTATGTATGTAACTCCGGGAATAAAGGGAGTTAATACCCCTGCAGGAATGGATCAGAAGAGGGTGTTTACACCTGGGAATGCTGTAGAGGATGGTTCTAGTATTCTTGTTGTAGGGAGGGCGATTACTGGGCCGAAGACTCCTGAAGAAAGAGTTCAAGCAGGTTATGAGATCTTGCAGGACATGGCAAAGCATCTTTAATCTTGAATAAATTTATAATATCTTATTTCTTTGATTAAACTATGAAGGTGATAAAGGCTTCCGGTTTAGAAGAACAATTTAGTTCAAAAAAGATATATCATACTCTTCTTGAGGCAGGTAGTTCGGGAAAACTTGCTAGAAAAATTGTTGCATCTGTTAAGAAAAAGTACCATAAAGGTATGACTACTGGAGAAATTCTTAATTTTGTGTTAATGGAATTGAAAGATTTTCCTAATATAAAAGCAAGATATGATTTGAAAAGAGCGGTTATGAATTTGGGACCTTCTGGTTTTCCTTTTGAAACTTTCTTTGGTAATTTGTTAAAGGAATATGGTTATGAAACAAAAATAAGCAATTTCATAAAAGGTAAAGTAATAACTCATGAGGTAGATATAATTGCTAAGAAAATAGTTAATGGTAAAGATAAAAATTATATGATTGAGTGCAAATACCACAATGAAACAGGTAGTTCTACAAGATTACATCCTGCACTATATACATATGCTCGATTTTTGGATATAAATTATTCTAAAGAGTTTGACACTCCTTGGTTGGTTACAAATACAAAATGTTCTAAAGATGCTTTGGGTTATGCTAAAGGGGTTGGTTTGAAAATAACTAGTTGGAATTTTCCAAGAAATTCTAGCCTTCAGAAGTTAATTAGTAAGAAGAAATTATACCCAATTACGATTATTAAGAGTATTAACCACAATACCAAAGAGAAACTATTTGGATTGAAAATAGTTATTGCAAAAAACCTTTTGAACCATCCTGTTGAAGAATTAGTTAAAAATACAGGTTTATCTGAGAGAGAAATTAACAAGATTCTTGAAGAAGTTCGAGAAGTTTGTGAAATTAAATAATTATTTCTTTTTTGAAGTCTTTTTCTTTGATGTTTTCTTTTTTAAAGATGTTTTTTTCATCTTCATATCCGAAAAAACATATATGTACAATATTTCTAATATTCCTAATGTGTTTATTATTGCAAATGCAATAAACCAAATAACCTGACCTTTTCTTGCTGACTTCCAAAATGCTAAAAGTTTCCAAACTACAGACCAGAGTAATATTATTATGAATAGTCCCAGAGAAATCCCCATTTGTTCAGCTATAGTTGAAAGATATTCGTAAGCCATTTTCACCTCAGTTATAATTGGTATGTTTAAGAACTTTAAAAATGTTTACGCCCTCACCAAGAGAGCAGGGGGAGTTGAATTAAAGACTAGTAACATATGGATGGCCTGTTAAAGCAAAACTGGAGGTTGTTTGTAATCCAGATGATGAAATAAATGCTCCAGAAGCTACACGACTTCCTGAAATGTTTAATTCTTTTGTAGGTTCAAAACCAACTGGGACAAAAATGGAATTACAATCAGGATTATCATAACTTGAAATTTGTGTGGGATGAGAGAGACAATTTGGAGAGAGTGAATCATGAAGGAATAAATGTGTAGTTCCAAGTGTAAAAACAAACCCTAAACATTTAAGGGTAATCACCCCAATTTTTTTGTAATTTATAGACATGGATTAAGTAAATTTTAAAGGTATTTATAGATTTAGGAGCATCTATTAATTTACTTTTTCTTTAACATATGGAGAGAAATAATCCAAATACTTGTCTTGAATCTCTTTTATTTTCCAATCATCTCCATGAATAATCTTTCTACAATTCTCAGAACCACAATTACATTCAAAATCATCACAATAATTCTCATTAAATGCATAATCAAAAGTTAATTCTTCTCCTTTACTTATATCTCTTATCGCAATTAAAGTAAATGTATTTGAAAAGCCACAATTTGGACCACAAGAATGATTGAAAACTCCTCCAATATCTACCTCTTCTCTGGTAGAAGGAACTATAAAAAAATCATCGCTTATTTGAATTCCAATGTGGCCTATTTTCTCCCAATATTCCCTAATTTCACTCGTAGGAATAACAATTCCTCCAAATACGGCAATGTTGTCTCCTTTTTTTATATCTTCAATTGCCTCAACTCCTGTTCCATGGATTTGGGAGTGTATTGATTTCGCCTTGGAGGTAACCCATCTATGAGGCCATTTTTTATGTAAATCTTCCATAATTTAATCTAAGAATCAAAAGTTATAAGTTTTTTGTTAAAGTTCGACGCCTTGCAAATAAAGGTTTACGCCCTCACCAGGAATCGAACCTGGATGCCTTACGGCCCCGATTTCGAGTCGGGTGCAATAACCATTATGCGATGAGGGCTTATTTCTCAGAAATCAGAAATATTTTTAAACTAATCTGTAATAGTTAGTTTATGAAAAGAGGTAAGAAAGGTCTATCAACTATTGTTGCAACATTAATTGTTGTGTTATTGGTCTTTGTTGCCGTGGGTATTTTATGGGTTGTTTTGAGAAATTTCATAA
>JBNLCO010000001.1:0-16202 GCA_050303855.1 Candidatus Pacearchaeota archaeon | reverse complement strand
ATTTGTAGTGTCGTTTATTGAGAAATTACCCAACCCAACTCCTGAATCAGAAGCATCTACATCGTAACTAAATGATGATGTTGTATATCCTGTTTGATTAGATAAACTTGTAAATAGTGGTGCTGTTGTATCTACTAAAAGAGTTCTATTTGAACTTGTTGTAATGTTTCCAGAAGTATCATTTACCCAATATCCCCAACTATAATTTCCATCACTTAAAGTTAGTGTGAAATTATATTGGGTATTGTTTATTTGAGAATTATTTGTTGAGTTTATCGCCCAACTTCCTGTTGAGTTAATATATAATATTACATAATCTATAGCAACATCATCTGAAGCATTAGCACTAAATTCAACTGAAGAACTTGAAGTGTTATAGCCATCCGCTGGAGAATTTAATGTTATTGTTGGAGCTAAAGTATCAACATAACTTACATTATAACTCCACCAACTCCAGTTGGTGTTTCCTAATGAATCATTTACAGAAACATTAACTTCATAATATGTTTCAATTAAAGTTGTAGCATTGGTAATTATCCCCGTTGTTGGATTGATTGAGAAATTTGTAGTATCATCGATTGCATATGTACTAACTCCAACTCCTGAATCAGAAGCATCTACATCGTAACTTAATGAAGAGGTTAAAGCTCCAGATTGATTTACCAAAGCGGTAAATACTGGAGCTGTTGTATCAATAATAAATGTCCTATTTGAACTTGAAAAGACCGCGTTACCATCCGAGTCATTAGCCCAATATCCCCAATGATAATGTCCATCATTAAAAGTTAAAGTGAAATTATATTGGGTATTGTTTAATCCAGAAGTGTTTGTTGAGTTTATTGCCCAACTTCCTGTTGAGTTAGTATATAAACTTACATAACTTACTCCAACATTATCACTAACACTGGCACTAAATTCTACAGTAGTGTTAGTGGAATTGTAATTATCTGAAGGTGCATTCAAAGTTATTGTTGGACTCGATGTATCAACATAACTAACATTGAGGCTCCACCAACTCCAGTTGGTGTTTCCTAATGAATCATTTACAGAAACATTAACTTCATAATATGTTTCAATTAAAGTTGTAATATTTGTTATATAACCCGTAGAATTTATTGAAAAGTTTGTAGTATCATCGATTGCATATGTACTAACTCCAACTCCTGAATCAGAAGCATCAATGTCATAAGCTAGAGATTGATTAGTAAATCCGGTTTGGTTTGTTAAAGTAGTAAAAATTGGAGCTGTAGTATCAATGGTAAAGGTCCTATTAACCGTAGTATCGTTATATCCTTCTGTATCGTTTACATAAACTCCCCATTTGTAAGAACCATCAGAAATACCCGAGACGGTGATGTTTAACCAAGTATTATTTACATAAGACGTGTTCGTATAGTTCACAGCCCAGCTTCCTGTTGTATTTGTATATAATTGGATATAATCAATACTTCCATTATCATATGCTTTGAAATCAAAAGTAACTGAAGTATTTGTTGTTTCATAGTTATCAGAAAGATTTGTTCCCAAAGACGCAACGGGGGAACCTGCAACAGAACTGACTATATACGCAATAGCCCCGAGAGAAGGATTTGTGGGGTCCCGAGGGTTTCCATAAAAGTCTGTAGTAACACCCAATATTGGGTCTGTATTAATAGAATCAACAGGAGAACCAGCTGCAATAGCAGGACTACCTGCTTGCAAACTAACATTAGGAATATTGTAACACCTATAAGAATTAGGGCAGTATTGACCCGGTTGAGATTCAAAATCCACATCCACAAACATAGGATCAGCAGGGGTTGGAGAATTAGCATCAAAACCTCCGGTATAAGTTGTCCAATCACTCAAATCATTTCTACCTCCTGTATTGTCCCTAAAATAAACCTCGTTTATTACACTCTGCTCATAAATATTTATCATTTGTTGTTCAGAATCATTTAACCAATACAAATTATAATCCACATAATCTAAAGCCTCATAAGAATCATTCGAAATAAACATTGCATGGGCGTAAGGATTACCAGAGATAGGCATAGTATTAAATATAATATTGTTTCCAACAGAAATATTTGTAGGAACCCTACTGGTACTAAACACTGTAAGATGTAGTATATTCTGGGAAGGTGCACCATTAGGATTGCTTCTCCCAGTAGGATTATTGCCATAAAAAGTGTTGTAGAAAATATCAAAATTTTGATAACCACTGCCTCCAGTATAACCATGAACCCATAAGAAAATATTATTATAAACGCTTATATTATAAGTGTAAGTTCCGGTTGTCGGATCCGCATTGATAAAAATGGGATTTCCGTTAGATACAGGGGTTGCATCAAGATCTATCGTCGGATCCCCCTCAAAGATATTTCTTCGGATAGTAATATTTTCCATTATATTATTCGTACCCCCATCATTACCTAAATCAACACCCTGGGTATGCCAACCAACCCCAAAATAATTATCTTCAATAGTTACATTTTTCAAAGTAGAACCAACAAAATCACCATACTGATGAATAGAGATA
This sequence comes from Candidatus Pacearchaeota archaeon, assembly GCA_050303855.1. GTDB lineage: Archaea > Nanobdellota > Nanobdellia > Pacearchaeales > GW2011-AR1 > MWBV01. The sequence goes on along the minus strand of JBNLCO010000001.1, from coordinate 13,681 downwards.
GCTCTACGACCAAGATCATGAAATTCGTTATTTGAAATAATCATATCAGAATGTTTTAAAGAAATCCCAAAAGCAGAAGCGCTATTTATAACTCCAACATTATGAATGTAACAATTTGTAACATTAAACCCATAATAATCATTAGAAGAATAAGGATCATAAATACTAGAGAGTATTGAATAAGCAAGCTCTAAACTATCAACCGCAATATAATTATTTCCATTTGTTTCCATCGTACGAAGCTCATTAGGAGCCAAAATAGATTCATACCTTGTATTAGGATCACTAGGAGAATAAACGTAAACCGTCCCCCCATTCCAAGTCCAATCCAATTCTGAAGTTAACTGGGTAAAACTAGCATCATAAGTTTGATAAGTACCCCAAGAAACGTTAGCCCCACTCAAATTATTTTCAAAAAACAATTGAGACCCATAATTAGTCGTTCGGGGATTGTTAGGAACATTTGTAGATGAAACCCAAACATTTGCAGTTCCAGTGGCAGTCCAGTTTGTAGCATTATAAGCACCTAAAATCCTAGGCCTATTCCCAGAACCATATGCTCCAAAAGTAATATAATCTGAAGCAGTACCCGAAGAAGGAATATCAATAAAATCGTCTTCTGGAGTAAACCATATATCTCCTTTCTTAAACAAAATACTATCTCCTGGATTAAAACTCATACTATTAACTTTTGCAATCGTCTGCCATGGACTACCCTCACTCATTCCATCATTAGAATCGCTTCCAGAATTTGAAACGTAATAAGTTATAGGTGTAGGGCTAGAATTTGTAATTGTAATGCCCAACCAACTCCAATTAGTATTTCCTAATGAGTCATTTACACTAACGTTAACAGAATAAGTTGTCAAACCCAAAGTAGAAACATTTGTAATATAACCTGTAGAATTTATTGAAAAATTCGTCGTATCATCAATTGCATAATTCTCAACACCAATTACAGTATCATTCGCATCAACATCATAACCAAAACTCTGATTATCATACCCAGTCTGATTACTCAAAGTTGTAAACACTGGGGCCGTAGAATCTACAATAAAAGTCCTATTTTCAGAAGAATTATATTTTGTATCCGTATCATTTGCATAAACTCCCCAAATATAGTGCCCATCCGCGATTCCAGAAACAGTAATATTGACCCAACTATCGTTAACATAAGAGGTATTTGTATAATTTGCAGCCCAGCTTCCTGTTGTATTTGTATATAATTGAACAGTATCCAAAGAATCATCTGAAACTTTAAAATCAAAAACAATTGAACTACTGGTAGTATTATAACTCTCAACAGGATTTGCTCCAAGGGTAATCAAAGGTGCAGTAACAGGAGTAGAGGATAAAATCATTAGAGTCTCATAATAATAATTAGAATAATTAAAAGAGTCATTCCTAATAACAGTATAATTATAACTTCCCGCACTCAAACCAGACTGAACAGAATTATTTGTTATTTGGGAACCATTTCTATAAAGAGTAAAGTCCGAATCACAATCACTCCAAACCAAAAACCCTCCCAAATAATATACCGGACTAGTATCATTAAACAACACCTGACAATTAGAATCATTCTGATTAACTGTTAAAAGATAAGTTGTAGAAGATTCATTCCCTCCAGTATCATTAACACTCACATTTATCGTATAATTTCCGTAGGGCAAAATATCTACCTCATCTAAAAAACCAGTAGAATTAATCACAAAACGAGTAGTGTCATTTATGAAATAAGAGTCAATTCCAGTCTCATCAGTCGCATCAAAATCTACACCAGACCAATTATTTGCGTAAAAGATAGAAGTATTACTTGGAACAACAGTGAAGTAGGGATCATAAGAAAGAAGTTCCCATCCAAGATGAGGATACGCCGATGCATTATTTATATACCATTTCTGTGTCGTGTGAGCTTCGAGTGTAGTAATGTCCCAACCAGCATTTGAGAATGTTTCAAGGGTTTGCATTTGGGAAGTAGTTCTCCCAGTACCTTCGGCACTAGATCCCTGCCCCGAGGCCTCAGTATCCCAGAAAGAATTAGAAGAAGTAGAACTAATAGTATACCCAACTAAACCTCCAACACTAGCACCCCCGCTAACCCCTCCAACAGAATAAGCATTAGTGATAGTAGATGACTCCAACCTACCCACTAAACCCCCCACATAACTCCCAGAAATGGAAACATTTCCTAAAGCATAAGAATTATAAATTTCTGCACTTGAAGCAACACGTCCCACAAGACCTCCTGCAGAACCCCCTGAAGAAAAAACATCCACATCAGCATAAGATTGATTTATAGTACTTCCGGAAATATACCCTACCAACCCACCAGTATGAGCCAAGTTAGAAGTAGAATTACCATTAACAATTCCTGAGGCGTAGGAATTGGAAATCAAAGAAGAAGAAACAGCATAACCTATTAAACCCCCTACATTCTCACTACCATTAATTGAAACATTAGTTAAACGGATGTCCTTAACTGTAGCGCCAGAAATAGAACCAAACAAACCGACATAATTAGTTGCATTACGATTAATATACAAATCACCAATAGTATAATTCTGTCCGTCAAAAGTTCCCGAAAAATAAACTCCTGTGGAAGTCCCAATAGCAAGCCACCCCGCTCCAGAGTTTGCATTCGGACCAGCATAAGTATCATAACCCGAAGTACTCAAGTTCAAATCATTCATCAAAATATAACTTGCAGTACGATCGTTTGCAATTTCCGCCAATTGGGACCAATTTGTTATTTGATAAGGGTCTCCAGAAGTTCCAGAACCAGAACCACTAAAAGATCCAATTAACGGAATCACAAATAAAAGCACTAAAAACAACGAAGACAAATAATGAACAAATCGTATTTTTGGAACACCTCTAACAACCATGACTCAAATGAAGAAATATTCATTTATTAACCTTACTAAAAAATAAAATTTACTTCTAAAGAGGGAAAAAGATTAGAAAATCAATCTCCCTTCCATTTCCCAATTTTCTTCATACTTTTACTATCTTTTTTTGTTACTTTTTCCACTTTTCCATCTTTCAACCAATAAACAATATCTGCATATTCTTTTGCTAATTCGGGGGAATGAGTAACCATAACAATAGTCTTGCCTTCTTTATTTAACTGTTGTAGAAAATCCATAACTTTCTCACCAGTGTGAGTATCTAGATTTCCCGTGGGTTCATCAGCCAAAATAACCTCCGGATCATTTGCAAGAGCACGTGCAATAGCCACTCTTTGTTGTTGCCCCCCAGAAATTTGATTAGGATAATGATCCGCTCTATCCAATAATTCTACTTTCTTCAATAAATCTAAAACCCTTTCCTCTTTTTCATATTCATCATAATTTTGCAAAGTCATGGGCAACATAACATTTTCCTTAACAGTCAAAGTAGGAATTAAATTAAATTGCTGAAAAATAAAACCAATATTTTTTCCTCTGAGTTGTGCCAAATCAGATTCATCCAAAGTAGAAATGTCCTCCCCATCTAAAAGTATATGACCTTTTGTCGGAGTGTCTAAACTCCCAATTAGATTCATACTTGTTGATTTCCCAGAACCAGAAGGACCCATAACTGCAACAAAATCTCCTTTATGGACATCAATATTAACTCCATCTACAGCCTTAACAACATTATCCCCCATATAATAGTGTTTAGCAACATTATCCAAGTGGATAACAATCTCTTTTCTCTTAACCATAGAATTATAAAAAATAGAAATTATTTAAATCTTTTTTAAGAAATTATCTACTCTTAATAAATTCTTTCAACAACTTAACAACTTCTTCCTTTTTATAAGGCAAGAAAGTTATTGATCCAGCATTTTTATGTCCTCCACCTTCGACAAATGCATCGGGAGATTTTTTCTTAATAAAATTAATTAATTCATGAACAGAGAAATTTGCTTCATCTGTTGCTCTAATTGTTATTGCTGTATTCATAATTCCAACCGTAACCAAACTAGTAACTCCTTTTTCGTGTTGCAAATTATCATGAACCAAACCAACCGCCCTACCCGGTTTAGGGAAAAATCCAAATCCAGGAAAGGTATTCTCAACCTCAATTATCTGTAAAGTAACTTTTCCAATCTTCTCTTGTTTAGCATTACTCTTTCCAATAGCCAAACCTTTACTATCCATTTCCCTAATATAAGGAGCCATTAACGCAACAAGTTTCTTTTGTTGTTCTCTTGGTTCACCAAATAAAACCTCAATATATTCTCTAACTTCCATAAACCTCACCTTCGCAGAAACATAATCAATAACCAATGCAATATCGCTCAATAATTCTTTTGTATATCCTTCCTTTTCTGCAATCTTAAGATACTTTTCCATAGCCTCAGGATTTCCTAACTGAATCATATCCGCAAAACCAGCCATAGCAGGAATTTGTTCAATATTCTTGACATTAGGATTCACAAATCTTGCAAACTCAGTACACAACATACCCGCAGAAAAATGAGAACCATCTTCTCCAACTAAAAAAGGATTGATGTGAGTTAAAACTTCTTTGGATATTACATCCTCATCAAAACCATGATGATCTATAACAATAAAATCACTCCCATGAATTTTACCCTGCTTTATGGCCATTAAATCCTCAGGAGAAGAACCATTATCAGCAATAATTATCAAAGGCATTTTATTAGAAAACTTAGCAACATTTCTCAAAGACTGAGCAGTATCCCTTATAGAATCATCAATTTCATAAAAAGGTGCCGCACAAGGGGCCCTCTGGAAGAATTCCCATCCCGCCTTATCAGAACCGTGTTGTTCCTGGATTAAAGGAAGAATTGCTCTTTCTAAAGAAAATCCAGAACTATAACCATCTGCATCATTATGGTGCCTTACAATTATTGGCCTATCTTGAATTATAGCCAAACGTATTTCAGTAGCTGCCTTAACAAAAGAATCCTTAAGCTTATCCAAAATCTTGCTCTTTATCAAAAACTCCGGAGGTTCAACTTTAGCTCTATCCATCTCAAGTTTCTCAAGAGATTTAACAAATTCTTTTTCTTCAGAATCACTCAACTTACTAATCTTAATTATATCTCCTTCTGTCTCCCCTTGAAATTCTTCTATTTTTACCAAAGCCTTAACAGAATCCCCCTCTTCAATTTCTGGAAAAGCTCTAACTCCTGGTTTAACAAAACCTTTCAAAGGCAAGCTCCCAGTACCGTCCGAAACCATAAAAACAGTAGGTCCTCCAGTCTGAACTACTCGATTAACTTTTCCAACCAAATTAGCCTTACCTTTCAAACCATCTCTAACGTCCCTTATTGTAGAGTTACCTACAGGATCATTCATAGGTTTTGAAGGTTTCTTAAAGCCACCAAAGTCTTTCTTAAATCCTTTATTAGAACCTTTGTTAAAATCTCTCTTATTATCTTTCATTTTCTTATTCATCAAAAAACTAAGTAATCTTAATCTTATTAATCTTTTCTTTAACAGGGAACAATATAAAATTTAAGTTATAAACGTTTCGGTAAAAGAAGGCACCAATAACCTTTAAAAACCCTTTCCAATACTATCTCGTATGGTATTCAAAGTAAATATAGGAACTAAAGAAGGAAAAACATACAAAATAGAGTCCTCATCAGAAGAATTAATTGGAAAATCAATGGGGGAAAAAGTCCCAGGAGAATTAATATCTCCAGATATGAGTGGATACGAATTAGAGATTACTGGACTTTCGGATAAAGCAGGATTCACAGGAATAAAAGAAGTTGAAGGAATTGGATTAAAAAGGGTGCTCTTAAAATATGGAAAAGCTATGCATAAAAGACCAAAAAGAGAAGGAAAAAAGAAAAGGTCAAATTTCACTCCCGGTGGACTTAGATTAAGAAAAACAGTAAGAGGAAACTCCATTTCCCCAGAAATCGTTCAAATTAACACCAAAGTCATTAAAGAGGGTGGGAAAAAACTTAATGAAATTTTCTCTGAATCACCTTCAGAAGAGAAAAAAGAATAATTAAATTTCTAAATTTAAAATGAAAAAACAATATAAAACATTAATAGCCCTTGGTTCGGCAATTCTATTAAATAGTTGTGGAATACCCCAAGAAGAATTTGAAAAGTGCAATTGGGGAATTTATGAGAATTACGATGACATATGGAAAGAATATATGGGCGAGGAAATAAAACACAATCAAAATTCTTACAACGATTACATATTTTTTATGGACAAGGTCAATAACGGAGAAAGATCTGGAAAAATTTATGCTCCAGATTTAGATGGAAATGGTTATATCCAAGAGCGAGGAAGTGAAGGAAAAATAATAAGAAAGATAAACCCCGAAAAATGGATATCTGGAGAAGAGTTATTCAAAAAACTAGAAGAAAAGTAGAGACACCCAAACCTTTTTTAATCGACTTATTCTAAAATTTTCATGACAAACAAAGAAATAGAATCCTTGAATATTGTAGTTGCAGGACATATTGATCACGGTAAAACAACTCTTTTATCAAAACTTACTGGAAAGTTTACAGACACCCATTCTGAAGAACTAAAACGAGGTATAACAATCAAATTGGGTTATGCAGAAATAACTGTTTATAAAAATGATAAAGGAATATATAACATTTCTTCAGGAACGCCTCAAAGATATTTATCTTTTATTGATGCTCCCGGACACGAAATGCTAATGGCAACTATGCTTTCAGGTGCGGCAATAGCAGATGCGGCAATTTTAGTTGTTGCAGCAAATGAAGGAATAAAACCTCAAACAAGAGAACATTTTATGGCGCTCCAAGCAAAAGGAATCAAAAACATAATAATTGTTCAAAATAAAATTGATCTAATATCAAAAGAAAAAGCACTCGAGAATTATAAAGAAATAAAGGAATTACTAAAAGGAACATCTGCAGAAAATTCCACAATAATTCCTGTGTCTGCACAACAAGGTGTAAACATAGATAAAATACTTGAAGAATTATGCAAAATAAAGATACCCGAAAAGGATAAAGATTCTGAACCAATATTCTTAATAGCAAGAAGTTTCGATGTAAACCGTCCTGGAACCGAAATCAAAAACCTAAAAGGAGGAGTTTTAGGAGGAATACTAAAGAAAGGGAAATTAAAAGTAGGTGACGAAATAGAAATTAAACCTGGCTTAATGATAAAAAAACAAAACCAAATAACCTACAAACCTCTTTTAACAAGCATAAGATCATTACAAAAAGGATCAGAATCTGTAAAAGAAATCTTACCCGGGGCAAGCATATCAATAGAAACAAATCTAGATCCATTCTTAACTAAAACAGATTCATTAATTGGAGGTTTGGTTTCAATAAAAGGAAATTTGCCTGATCCAACAAATACAATAAAAATGAAATATTCTTTATTTGGAGAAATATTAGGTACAGAACAACATCAAAAAATAGACCCGTTAAAAACAAAAGAAATGTTAATGTTATCAGTAAATACAACTATTACCGTAGGAACAGTAGAAAAAATAAATTCGGACAAAAACGAAATAGAGTTATCCCTCAACATGCCAATAATCTCTCTAAAAGGTGACAACGTAGGAATTGCAAGAAATATTAACAACCACTGGAGATTAATTGGATTAGGAGAAATTTTATAAATACCAAAAACCTCAAAAAAGATATGAGTATGAAAAAGGGTGTGACTTTAATTTTTGCAGTTCTAATCTTAACGAGTGTTTTAGTTCTCGCAGCACATGATGATCCAAATAGAAATGGCAATGATGATTCTCCATACATGCAACAGACAGAAGATAGAGCTACATTAAGATATGAACTAAGAGAAAGAACAAACCTTACTCCTGAAGAAGTTGAAAATATAATAAGAGAAAGAAATGAGCTAAGAGTTCGTGAAAGAATAAATGCACTAGACTGCCCTTCAGAATGTGACTGTAACGGTTCCGCAACAAGATGTGAATTTGAAAACGGTTCAAGAACACTCATGATACGTGCTGGAAATTCAAACAACACAATATTACAAATAAAAGATATCAATGCATCAACAAGAGTTTTCTTATACAAAGAAGGAGATATGATCTACGGAAGATTCAGAAATAATGATACAAGAAAAATAATACTTCCAGATGAAGCAAGAGACAGAATACAAAATAGAACAAGAGCAAAATTAAGAGATGAAAACATAACCCTTGATGAAGAAGGAAGATACCAAATTGAAGCGAGAAAGAGAGCTAGATTATTAGGATTAATTCCAGTTAGAGAAAGGGTAAGAGCACAAATAGACGCAGAAACTGGTGAAATTCTAAGAGAAAGAAATCCTTGGTGGGGATTCCTAGCAGCAGATGCTAAGGACAACACAGAATCTGATAATTCTACAAACGAAACACAATAATTCTTAAAAAGAAATAATTTTATAAGAAAATCATGGAAATTCAAGTCTCAGAAAATAAATTACTTAGAGAAATAAAAAAAATTGTAAAGAATCTTCCCTTTTCTGATTGGAACTACAAAGCAAGTAGCAATTATGACATGCGTGGCAAAGTCACTCAAACATATAAGTTTTCCTACAATCAGGAAAATCTTAACATAATCTCAGAAAAAGAATCTCTAGAAACATGCGTCTCAAGAGAAGTAATCAATAATAAATATTCAGTGTATGTCTATTTTAAAGAAGAAGAAAAATATTATCATTTCGAAAATAAAGGCAAGAGAATATATAAGTTTCTTAATAAACAAAGAAATGTAGTAGAAAAAGAAAAAAATCAAAAAAGAATGCAAAATATAAAGAAAAAATGAAATTTTTAGAACATTTATTATATAAATGTAGCACAATAATTCTTAACAAAAATCAACAATAATATTTATAACTGATAAAGATTTTTCCACATCCATGTCTAAGGTGAAATTTTACTCTCATTCAAAGTTATCTACTTTTGAGCAATGTGCTCTAAGATACAAGCTAAAATATATAGACAAAATACGTCCTGAAATTGAGAAAACAATTGAAGCGCATTTAGGGACTTGCGTTCACGATACGTTAGAATGGGTATACAACGAAGTAAAAGAAAACCCAAATAAAGTAATAACCCTTGATGAAATAATAACACGTTATTCTGTAAAATGGCAAGATGAATTCTCTGACGAAATAATGATTGTAAAAAAAGATCTAAACGCCAAAGATTATTTCAATAAAGGAGTAGATTTCTTATTAAATTATTACAAACAACACACTCCTTTCAAAGACGGAACATTAGAATGTGAAAAAAAAATTATAATAGAACTAGATGAAAATACAAAATTACAAGGTTTCATAGATCGTTTAGTACACAACATAGAAAAAGGAGTATATGAAATTCACGATTATAAAACAGCTAACACTCTCCCCACCCAAGAAAAAATGGACAACGATAGGCAATTAGCATTATATTCAATTGCAATAAAAGAAATCTATGGGGAAGATAATGAAGTAGTTCTAATATGGCACTACCTTGCCCACGACACAAAAATAATATCCCATAGAACAAATGAACAATTAAGACAATTAAAGGCAGATACAATTGCGCTAATAAAAAAGATAGAATCCACAACCGAATTTCCTCACAATAAAACAATCCTCTGCGAATGGTGTGAATACAAAGACCAATGCCCTGCCTGGAATCCAAATTCAACACATTCCACAATAATAGAAGATCCGAATAAACCAAAAGATTCCCCCTCCCAACAAAATCAAGAAATAAACAACTTCCCAACAACAAAAAAATACATAAAAGAATTCTCAGAAGGAAATCCAGCAGATAGGAGAAACTTTAGATTAGATATTTGGTAATTATTCACTTTGTTCAGATTCTTCACTACTTTCTTCAGCAGCCTCTTCTTCTAATTCTTCTTCAACTTCTTCGAACTCTTCCTGAGCAGGAGATTCAGAAACAGTTTCCTGAACTTCTCCAGAATCTTTAGAGGAAGTATCATCTTCTAGAACTTTAGTCAAATCAGTAACTTTATCTCCATCTTGAAGTTTAACAATTCTAACGCCCTGAGCTGCACGCCCCATAACTCTTATGTTATTCAAACCAGTTCTTATTACCATTCCTTTAGCAGTTGTAATAATTATATTATCTGTATCATTAACCGCAACAGTTGTTACAACATCTCCAGTCTTATCTGATATCTTAAGATTAATTACTCCTTTACCAGCTCTAGCAGTCTTTCTATAATCCTCAACTGCAGTTCTCTTACCATAACCTTTCTCAGTTATAGTAATTATGGCATCAGTTCTAAGAATCTCAAGAGAAACCACTTCATCTCCTTTATCTAACTTAATTCCTGTTACCCCGTAACTTGACCTTCCCATTTCCCTGACATCTCCAGCATTAAATCTTATAGCCTTACCATGTCTTGTTGCCATTAAAACTTCCTCTCCTTTCTTAACTATTTCCACACCAACAAGGAAATCAGAATTATCATTCGGTAGGTTAATTGCTTTTATTCCTGAAGCTCTTGGCTTAGAGAAATGTTTCAAAGATATCCTCTTAACCTGTCCTTGCTTAGTTGCCATAAATAACGAGTCATCAAAATTCTTTACAGATAAAACATTTGTAACAATTTCATCTTTGAGACTAAGTAAATTTGCAATTGCTCTACCCTTACTATATCTTTCAGCAGCAGGGATATCATAAGCTTTCAACCATAATAATCTTCCACGTGAAGTAAAAAACATTAAATAATCATGAGTTGAGCAGGTAATTAATTGTTTCACGAAATCTCCAGTAGCTAAACCACTTCCAATAACTCCTCTACCGCCCCTTTTCTGTTCCTTGTAGGATTGAACATCCATTCTCTTACAATAACCTTTATCAGTTATAGTTACAACAACATCCTTATCCTGAACCAAATCTTTCTCATGAATTTCCTTTATTCCTTTCAAAACAGTTGTCCTTCTCTCGTCTCCATAATTCTTTCTTAAATCGCTTACTTCTTTTGTAATAATCTTAAGAACTTCTTTTATGTCTCCGAGTATTTTCATATAATGCTCAATCCTTGTCTTTAATTCATCATGCTCTGCTTTAAGTTTATCAACTTCAAGGGAAGTTAACTGTTGTAACTTCGTCTCTAAAACAGCCTCAGCCTGTCTTCTAGAAAGACCATATTGTTTCTCTAAACCTTCAAGAGCTTCAGCCTTAGTTTTAGATTTCTTAATTAAACTTATAACACCATCAATATCCTTTAAAGCAACAAGCAACCCTTCAACAATTTCTTGTCTTTCTTGAGCTTTCTTTAATTCAAACTTAGTTCTATTTGTAATAACAACTTTCCTATGAGAAACATATGCTTCAAGAACTTCTTTCAAATTCATAACTTTAGGTCTTTCATTATGTAAAGCTAAAAAATTAACATTAAAACTATCTTGTAATCTTGTATATTTGTATAAAGAGTTAATTATAAATTTAGGATTGGCATCTTTCTTCAATTCAAGAACAACTCTTGTTTTACCCTTAGAACTTTCATCTCTCAAATCAGAAACATCTTTTATTTTCTTTTCTTGCACTAATTTAGCTATTTGCTCCATTAAAAGAGATTTATTCAACATATAAGGAATCTCGGTAATAACAACAGCTTCTTTCTTCTTTAAATTTTCAGTAGAAGTCTTACCTCTCATAATTAATCTACCTCTACCAGTTTTATACAACTCAAGCATATCTCCTGTAACACTTCCTCCAGTAGGAAAATCAGGACCAGTAATAATCTCAGATAGCTCTTCAAAAGTAATATTTGGATTCTTAATATAAGCAGTTATAGCATCACAAACCTCTGTCAAATTGTGAGGCGGAATATTTGTAGCCATACCAACTGCAATACCTGACGCACCATTTAAAATCAAGGTAGGAAGTTTACCTGGAAGAATCTTAGGTTCTTTTGTTGAACCATCATAATTATCAGCAAATTCAACAGTCTCCTTATCAATATCTTCCAATAATTCTGCAGATATCTTCTGCATTTTAGCTTCAGTATATCTCATCGCTGCCGCAGGATCCCCATCTACACTACCAAAGTTACCCTGCCCAAAAACCAAAGGGTATCTCAAAGAGAAATCTTGAGCCATTCTAACCATAGCATCATAAATAGCACTATCACCGTGAGGATGGTACTTACCCATAACCTCACCAACAACAGTAGCTGATTTTCTTGTAGGAGTATTTGGTTTCAAACCCATTTTATTCATAACATAAAGTATTCTTCTCTGAACTGGTTTCATACCATCCTCTATTGAAGGAATAGCTCTAGAAACAATAACACTCATAGCATAATCCAAATATGCTTTCTTCATTTCTTCAGTAACTTCGGTCTGAACAATTCCTTTCTCAGCTTCTTTTGCAAATTCTTTATTCTCCGTCATCTTGATCCTCCTCTCCATTTTCTCCGGAATCTTCTTCATAACTAATTATCAAATCAGTTTCTTCATCAACACTCAAAGTAATTTTACCTTTTTCTTCTTTAAGTCTAGTTAACTCTCCAATCCATTCTTCAATTTCTGAATCTGTTAAACCAAATTCAATTTCCTCGACATTAACGTCTTCCTCCGGATGATCTTCTAAATATTCTTCCTTTTCTTGTTCAATAGCTTCTATATTTTCTTCTGACATTTTAATACAATTTCCCCCCTATTAAAGAATTTTTATCTGGAACCACCAAAACACAATTTCCATTTTCATCAGGAACCCCAAGAGTTAAAACCTCAGAAAGAAAGGGTCCAATCTGCCTCGGTGGAAAATTAACAACGCATAAAACTTGTTTTCCATTTAAATCATCTTTTTTGTAATTTTTAACAATCTGAACTGAAGATTTCTTCTTTCCAATTTCATCTCCAAAATCTATATCCAACTTATAGGCAGGTTTTTTAGCCTCAGGAAAATCATCAACATTAATTATCTTTCCAACACGCACATCCAATTTCTCAAAATCACTATACTCCGACATTTTATGCAACTTCCTCCCCTTTATTATCTAAATATTCCATAAACTCGTCCTCAGTTAATTCTTTTTCTTTAATGTCCATTCCAGACCATTTACATTTTCTACAAGACCATTGTTTTCCAGTATTACTATCCTCCTCCGCATCAGAATTGCTTAAAACAATTCCTACCTCATCACTACCACACTTTGGACATTCTCTTATCTTAAAGACTTTTCCAGCCTTCTTACCTTTTCCTGAGCCTCCACCATGAGCTTTTTCATACTCAGCAGGACTATCATAACCTTCAAGTATCCACGCAGGTGTTGATAACTTCGATTTCTTTACCATTTTAAATATCTAAATCAGCCTCCTCTGCATTTTCCTGTATAAACTCTTTTCGAGATTGAACATCATCGCCCATCAACATACTAAAGATCCTATCTGCTTCAACAGCGTCTTCAACATAAATCTTTTTCAGCTTTCTAGATTTAGGATTCATTGTAGTATCCCAAAGCTGATCGGAACTCATTTCACCCAAACCCTTAAAGCGGGTCAGGACGATGCCGCGGCGACTGAGTGAGTTGATGGAGGCCAACAAATCATCCTTGGTTTCAACAACCTCGGGATAATTGTCCTTGTACTGAATCTCGAAGCGGTTGCCGTCCAGCCGGTTATACACGTCGTAGCGTAAATCCAGCTCCCACTTGGTGCCCGGGAAGCGGTAGCCGCCCTCGAGGTAGTAGCCATTGGACTCGGCGAACGCGCCGTTGCCCGGTGC